>JBGAIN010000021.1:54666-70818 GCA_044225505.1 Limisphaerales bacterium | reverse complement strand
TGCGGTGCGGCTTTTGCCAGTCGTTTTACCGGAGAACATCTGCTGTCGCTGCGCGAGGCGCTCGTCTTGTGCAAGGGTAAGCTGAATTTGTCGTTGAATTGTCATGCGATCGATGTCGCAACACTCGTTTCCGAAATCCTTGAGGCCCAGATGGAACGTCAGGTCGTTGTCTCTCCGCCGACAAGTGAACTGACGGCGATTCAACAACTCTCCCATGGCCGCATCGCTCTGATGGCCAAGTGGCTTCCGACTCTTCCCATGAGACCGTGGATAGCTTCGAATGCCCTGACAGCCGTCGAAATCGATGCCGCCGAATTTAGCCTTGACGCTGCCCATGCCTGTCATGAGTTGGGAACAAAAGTTCTGGTGAATGTCCTCGGGCGGAATGACAACCCTGCCAGCTGGGAGAGAGCATTCCAGGCTGGCGCGGACTGGATCCAGACTGATCTCCCCGAGGAAGTGGTAGCCCACGGCGTGTGGCGGCGCGTTTCTCGACGTCCCGTACGCGTTTCACTCCACCGCGGCGCCAATCGGTATGCTCCGGAAAATACATTGCCAGCCTTGGACAAAGCCATCCGGCTGGAAGCAGATTTTGTGGAACTGGACGTTCGCACCACGAACGACGGCCAGTTCTTTCTCCTGCACGACGCGACCTTGGATGATACGACCGAGGGAAAAGGTGAGATCGCATCGCTCCCGGCGCAGGCGATCCAAGCGCTCAGCGCAGGCGTAAAATTCAGCTCTCAGTTTGCGGCCGTGCACTTACCGACTCTGGAAGAATTCTTTATGGCGGCAGCCGGGCGGATGAAGCTTTACATTGACGCCAAGGCCATTACGCCGGAAGCGCTCGCGGCTGTTCTCCACCGATTTCCCCTACTGGAAGACAGCGTCGTTTACCAATCGGTCCCCTATTTAGTCCGGCTTAAGAAACTCGCTCCCAAGATCCGTGCGCTGCCCCCTTTGCGATCTCCCGATCAACTCGCGGAGATTGCTGACCACGTCGCTCCGTTCGCCGTGGACGCGGATTGGAGCCTGCTTTCGCGAGACTTGATTGCTCGCTGTCATGCCCTGGGAATCCAGGTCTTTTCTGATGCCTTGGGAGATCACGAGACAGTGGACGACTACCTCAAAGCATTGGATTGGGGCATTGATTTGATTCAGACAGACCATCCCTTGCGCGTGCTGCGCGCCTTGGAACTGCGATCTGCCAAGTAAGCGGGAATAACCCTCCACAGCTGCCGCCCAGCGCTAGGGCCAAGCGTTCCTGAGGCGAACTTAGCCCAGCCATTCGCGCAATACTTTAAGATCCTGTTGAAAGTGCCTGATCATCTCAAGGCGATCTCCAAGGGGATATTCGTGATGCTGGCAAATCGGCCCATCGAAAGAGGTCCGCTTTAGGCGATCGAAAAATGAGCGGTTGACCATTCCTTCTCCAAGGGGACACCACGAATCTTTCCAACCGTCCGATTCTTTTTTCCAGAAGAAGTCCTTGACCAGGACCGCGGTATAGAACGACTCCACGAGCCTCGCTTCAATCGGCCAGGACAGGCCGCCCTCCACGGTCGCGTGTCCAATATCGAAGCAAAAACCAATGTGCTTTGGATTTAGTGATCGAATCATCGAAAAAACATCCCAAACAGGCGCTCCGACGAACATCCCCGAATGGTTCTGAAAGCCCGCCTGCAACCCGAGCTCTTGGCAGGCCGCCGCAATATCTCGCAGCGCCGGCTCAATCTCACCAAGGCGTTCCGTCGGAGACCGATCCTTCGGATACGGAAAGAACCCGAGTCGCAGCCGGCGAATTCCAAGCTTGGCCATGGTTCGCATGACCTTCTCGGCGTGAGGCGTCTTGAGTGACGTGATATCGGTCGCCACCAGCAGAATCTCCTTCTGCTCACGCTTCATTGCTTCGGAAAAGAGAGGCAGTTCCTCCGGCGCACGTTCCGGCTCAATTTGGCCTTTCGCTCGAACCGGAATCTCAATGCCATCCCAGCCAACCGTGGCCACCAACTCTGCGGTCTGGACCGCCGTAAGCGTCTGAAAAGGCTTGGAAAAGGCAATGACGGGTAGCCGCGAACCGCCGTCGACCTTCTCTGCGGCCGCCCGGCGGTCTGGAAATGCGGCCAGCGTTCCGGTTAGGAGTGAGCTGCGAATGAGGAAGTTCCGGCGTGAGAGAGAGGCCCGGGAGGAATGCATGGGAGTTGGTTTGACACAGAACAAGGACTTTGAAAAGAGCACAGAGATAACGGAAATTGAAAAAAGCACTTGCAAAGGCGCAAGAATTCACTATTTTCTGTCTAGACAGAAACGACAGATATGAACCCGCTCTCCCCAGTCCAGCAAAAGTTCGTCCTTCACTGGGGCGAAATGGGCACACGCTGGGGCATCAATCGAACCGTCGCCCAGATCCACGCGCTTCTCTATATTTCTCCCCACCCGCTCACAGCCGAGGAACTGGCTGAGACCCTATCCGTCGCACGCTCGAACGTCTCCAACAGTCTCAAAGAACTCCAAAGCTGGGGGATCGTGAAACTCGTTCATGTGATGGGAGACAAGCGCGACCATTTCGAGTCCATGACGGATGTTTGGGAGATGTTCCGCGTCGTCCTGAACGAACGCAAGAAGCGTGAACTCGATCCCACCATCCGCGTCCTTCGCGAATGCATTGAGGAAGCCGAGCGCTCCCGAGGGACCGACGAATACACCGAGAACCAACTACGCAAGCTCAACGATTTCTTCGAGACAACCACCGCTTGGTACACACAAGTAAGAAACTGGCCCACCTCCGTGCTCGTCAAGTTCATGCGCACGGGAGACCGAGTCCTCAAGACCCTGGGCATTGGGAGTTAGGCTCCCTTTTTTTAGCAAAGGATTTCTGTGAATACAGAAAGGACTGATCCGAATGTAGCGCACCGGCCGCACCTCCCTCTCGCTCTCCGCCGGTTCCACCCGCTCCAATGGCTCTGTGCCATCTTCTTCCACCAACGCTTTCCGCCCCGCCCCGACCAACACCGCCCCAACCGACGCACCATCCCCTTTCTCGACCTGCCATAAACCTAGAACCCCAACTCTCTGAAAGGACCCTATGACACCGATCGTTTGGACCTATCTCACCTATCTCGCCGCCAGCGTTCTATTGACCGTCTGGGTCGCCAAGACCTTGCACAAAAACGGCCGCATTTTTCTCGTGGACGCTTTTCGCGGAAACGAGCCACTCGCCGATTCGGTCAATCATCTCCTTCTGGTCGGATTTTATCTTATCAACATTGGCTACGTCACACTCGCTTTGAAGGAAGGGCAAACGCCAGACAATCTGCAAGGTGTCCTCGAACTCCTGAGCAGCAAGATCGGCGTTGTCTTGCTGGTGCTGGGCGGAATGCACTTCTTTAACCTGGCGGTCTTCGCGAAGCTTCGCAAGCGCGCTTTGACTCCTCAAGCACCGCCGGTTTTGTCGACGCTTCCGACCCAAACGTCGCCGGCACGCTGATAGAGACCGAGGGGATCATCGACAGGTCCCGGAACCGGATGGCTCGCCAACTCGTAACGAACTGCAAAAGCCTAACAACAAACGAGTTGGTGGCCATGACGTTCTTCGGACTTCAATGGAGCCCCCTCGCGATGGCATCCTGATGTCGATGAACGCAAGCCTAGTCCCGGGCCCGAAGGGGTCGATGGGGCAAGCCAAATACCAGCGGATGCGGCAGATGGCAGTGGCTGAGTTCAGCCACATTATCTTTCGCCCAGTGCGGTTCTGGCGCGCTCGACGGGTTGAGCCCCACGAACGACGCTCTGAGACATCTTCCATTTCTCCAAAACTCATTGAAAAGGCCGTCTGACAGCGGCTGGGTTGGCAGCATAGCCACCCTCCTTAATCCCACTCAGTCTCTACCACACGCGGGCGAGCGCATTTGGCCACAATAGTGTTGACTTTTCACGAGCAGAAGGGAAACAATCCGCACGAAATCCATTGCCCAGTCAGGTAGGCCTCCGTACAGACGTAATTTGCGAGCCCGCCTGATTAAATCACAACAAGCCTTATGAAGACGTATCGACGTATTCGACTGCTCTCCGCCCTGGCCGCTCTGGCCTGCGCGATAAACATCGCGAACGCCGCATCAATCGGAGTCCATTTCCACGGCGACTCCGAATCCGAAGGTAATAGTACTTTGGCACCAAACGAAGAAGCGGGCGTTGTCCCGCAAAAGAACTGGAACATGAGCCCGAGTGTGCCTAATTCGGGTTTTGCATCGGCCCTGACCGATGATGCTGGCCAGGTCACGCCAGTTACCTTGTGGTACCAAGGAAATGACGCTTGGCATAGCGATGGACCGACCGACACGCCCAATGACCGATTGATGCGTGGAACTTTAAAGACCAGTGCGCCGGGGTATGACGATCCAGCGTTTAGCATTCTGGCGGGCACGATGCATTTGACTTGGCAGAACTTGGAGCCCGGAAATTACGACGTTTACCTGTATATCGCCGAGAATGGAGCGGGCGCTGAGGGCAATTTCACGGTTGGCTCAAAGACTTTTTACGTCACGGAGATCTCCTCGTTTGACGGCACCTTTGTCGCCGCCACATCCACCAATCCGGATGCACGAGATGAGAACGCCAACTACGTGGTTTGGAAAGACGTACCCGCGGACGCTAAGGGTGAGATCTTGATCGTGGGTTTCAAGAATGACCGGACGAATGACGGCTTGGGCGTAACGGCGGTCCAAATCGTTAAGAAGTCGGGTAAGTTCACGGCAAATACATCCCCTCCGGCCGCGACGAGTGGCCCGGATGATACCGTGGCTGTCGAAGGTGGAACTGCCACCTTCACGGTCAATATGAGCGGACCGTGGTCCGTGCAGTGGCGCAAGAACGGTCAACCGATTGAAGGGGCGACGAATCGTAACGGCACAATCTCCACCTACACGACGCCAAATCTGACTCTGGCAGACAACGGTGCAAAGTTTGACGCTGTCCTGAGCAACAATGTCGGGCCTACCACCACGAAAGTGGCCACAGTCACCGTCGACGCCAAGACGCCCCCAGCGCTGACTCAAGGCTTCCTTCTGGGCGAACGTTGGACGGATATCGGTTCCGATACGGGGACGGGTGGAATCGACACACTCAAAACGGCAATTGCAGGAGGCCCAGCCAACTCGACGTTCTATGTGTCTTCGGCCGCAGCGGAACAAACGAGCCCGGATCTCAGCAACTTTGGGCAAAGATTGAGCGGATGGATCAAACCCTCCGTCACAGGGGACTACCATTTCTTCATCGCTAGCGATGACTCGTCCCAGTTATTCCTTAACGCCACGGCCGCGGCTTCAGGCACGAACGCTCTTCCTGATGTCAACGTCGAGGCACCTATTGTCCAGGAAGATGGCTGTTGCAACGCGTTTCCGGAACCGGACGCCGGCACAACTCGGGCCACGTCCACTCCCATCCATCTGGAAGCGGGCAAGCTCTACGGGATTGTCGTTCTGAACAAAGAAGGCGGAGGTGGTGACTACGTGCGTGTGGCGTGGCGCATTTCGACGGACACGACGGCGGCGGCTTCGCTCACTGCGATCCCCGGAGCGAACCTCTGGACGATGGCCGTGCACGCCGGCGCGCGCGCGAACATTACGCAGCAACCTCAGAGTGCCACCATTGTGGACGGCAAGACCGTTGTCCTGAAGATGAATGTGGCGACCTTGCCCGTGGCCAACCAGTTCGCGGTCCAATGGACCAAGAATGGCGCAGATATTCCGGGAGCCAACGCGACTGTTTACAAGACACCCAAATTAACGGTAGCAGATAGCGGCGTGAAGTATGCCGCGAAGATCATTGCTGTGGCCGGCGCCACCAACACAGCGGACGCAGTGATCACCGTCGTTCCAGATACATTCCCGCCTGTCGCGGCGGTTGGAGCGATTAATCATGGCGGTGAAATCCAGGTCGGGGTTAGCTTCGACAAGCCAGTAAGTCTGGCCAGCGTTGGCAATCAAGCGAACTATACGCTGCAAGGCGGCACGATCACCGGGATCACGGTCATTACCAACGACACCGGCGCCATGTTGAAAACCACTGGGCTCACCCAAGGCAACACTTACACCTTAACGGTGAAGAATATCTCCGACACTCACACCCCCGCCAATACCCTGACATCGACGAACGTGACGTTCAAGGTGCCAACGACCCAGTGGGCTTCGATCGGCAAGCCCACGATTCCGGCGGCGGTTGTGCCAGTTGGTGACAATGGCTACGACGTGATCAGCGGAGGCAGCGGATTCTGGGCTGCCTACGACGAGGTCACCTTTGTCTATGTGCCCAAGACCAACGACTTCGATGTCGTCACGCAGATCATTGAGCAGGATCCGTCCAGCCAATGGGCTCGCGGCGGTCTCCAAGCCCGCGAAGTGACGGATGAGGGCAAGTCAAACGATGACGTCACGGGCGGTTACAACTTCAGCGCGTATCGCGAAATCCACGCCAACCCGAACAGCACGGACGCGAACCAAAACCTTACCTCGAACAACTCGTTTGAGGCTAACATGCGCGTCGGCCTCAAATACAATGATGGAGCTGACAACAACACTAGCGGTTGGGGCACAGGCAGCAATGTCGCAGCCCCGACCTATCCGGATGTTTGGCTGCGCCTGGCCCGTATTGGGAATCACTTCCGCGGTGCGCGCAGCGTCGACGGGGTCAACTGGTTGATCATTGCTGACAACGATTGGACAAATTGTCCGCCTGTCCTGTTAGTCGGTCCGGGATATAGCCCAGAAAATGCGAATGCATGGAACGATCCATCGCTCTATAAGTCCTATCAGATCAAATACCGCAACTTCGGAGATTATGCGCCATCGACTCCGGGCGGAGGCGATACTGGCAGCACATTCACCAGCATTACCAGGAACGGTAATAATATTACCATTGTCTGGTCTGGCACAGCCGTCTTGCAGTCGGCCGCGGACGTGACAGGCCCATGGACAGACGTGGCCGGGAGTTCAAGTCCGGCGACAGTCCAACCATCTGAAGGCCGTAAGTTCTACCGCCTGAAATAGGGGCGCGGAAATAGCAGAATCGGCATTTGCACGGAGGGTCGGGACTAAATCCCGACCCTCTTTTGCTCCTGACACACGCGTTGGCAGCCTTCAAACAGCGGGAACTAAAGTTGCGGCAGTTTGAGCCCCGTGTAAGGTTCGCTCGTTCGCTCTCCAGCAGGATCAAGGCAGATCTACTGCTTCGAACTCTGTTTCAGCTCAGAATGTCTCTCCACAAAAACGTAAGAGTATTGCTCACGAATCCCCGGAGCTTAGTTTACTGCCGAGCGTTCACAATGCTGGGCTTCGTGACGATCTGTTTGGTCGTGAATGACTGCGATCTCCCCTGCCCTCGGGCCAACGCCGCCCTCCGTTGGGATCAAGGAGTTTCATTTCGCAGTGCGGCCTTAACGGTCCCGAGCGACGGGCATTCAGGTTTCACTCTTCTTCAGGGGACCGTGACAGGCATCACGTTTACCAATTCGCTGTCGATCGAACGATACACGACCAACCAGATTTATTTGAACGGATCGGGCGTGGCCTGTGGTGATGTCGACAACGATGGTTGGTGCGACATTTATTTTTGCGGGTTAGACAGTCCCAATAGGCTTTACCGTAACTCGGGAAACTGGCGATTCGAGGATGTGACCGCTGATTCAGGAACCGCCTGTCCCAACCTCGATGCGACCGGAGCTGCTTTCGCGGATCTCGACGGAGACAACGATCTGGATTTGGTTGTCAATTCCGTGGGTGGAGGCACGCACGTCTTTCTGAACGATGGCAAAGGGCACTTTACGCGGGCGGCGCTTCTCAATCCGCAACGATGCGGCACTTCAATGGGACTGGCCGACTTCGACGGTGACGGAGCGCTGGACGTCTACATTGGCAATTATCGCGTCACGACGCTGCGAGATCAGCCGAGAACGCGATTTCACGTCAATGTCATCAATGGCCAGCATGTCGTTACGTCGGTCAATGGTATCCCCACGTCGACGCCTGGACTGGAAGGCCGGTTCACATTGACCGGGAAAGGCGGGATCCTGGAAAATGGGGAACCCGGCGCTCTTTATCACAATGACGGCCACGGCCACTTTCAGTTGATTTCGTTCACGGAAGGGGCGTTTCTCGACGAGACGGGCCAACCCATTTCACTGCCATATGATTGGACGCTCTCAGTGATGGCCCGGGACTTGAACGGCGATCACTGGCCCGATCTTTACCTGTGTAATGACTTCCATTCTCCAGACCGCATCTGGATCAACGATGGGCGCGGGCACTTTCGAGCGCTCTCCAAACTCGCCCTTCGCAACACTTCGAAGTTCTCGATGGGCATCGACGTCGCGGATATCAATCGAGACGGCCATGACGACCTTTTTACCTTGGACATGCTGAGCCGGGATCATGTGACCCTGCTCACCCGGATGGACCGCGTCATGGATAACCGTCCCTTCGGAATGCTCGATCATCGCCCGCAAGTCACGCGCAATACTCTTCACCTGAATCGAGGCGACGCTACCTATGCGGAAATCGCCTTTCTCGCCGGGGTCGAAGCCTCGTCATGGTCGTGGACTCCTATCTTTTTAGATGTCGACCTGGACGGATACGAGGATCTCCTCATTTGCACTGGACACAGTCGAGATGACATGGATCTCGACACTGGCTTGCGTATCGAATCCTTTCGCAAATCCAAACGCCTGTCGCCCATGGAGGAGCTAAATTTGCGCAAGGCAACCCCTCCGATTCCCGGACCAAAGATCGCATTTCATAACCGCCGCGACCTAACGTTTGAAGAGACGGGGCAGGCCTGGGGATTTAATGACGTCGGCGTCGCTCAGGGCATGGCATTGGCCGATCTTGATAATGATGGCGACCTTGACGTGGTGGTGAATAGCCTGAACGGGCCTGCCAGGCTGTACCGCAATGAGAGTGCCGCACCGCGAATCAGTCTTCGCTTGAAAGGACTTGCGCCAAACACTCATGGAATTGGAGCCCGCATGACAGTCCTGGGCGGTCCTGTCTCGCAGTCTCAGGAAATGATTTGCGGAGGCCGTTACTTATCGAGCGACGACGCGATGCGCACATTCGCTGCTGGCTCGCTAACCAATGACCTAAGAATTGAAGTGCGTTGGCGCACCGGTAAATCGAGTGTGGTAGAGCATGCCAAGCCGAACCGCGTTTACGAAATCGATGAATCGTCATCGGTCCGCCGCCCGGAAAGCGATCCGAATCGCTCCCCTAAATCCGAAAGTGTGGACAGCGTGTTATTTGAAGACGCGACCAGTCGTTTGAATCATCAACATCACGCCGAGGATTTCGACGACTTTGCTCGACAGCCATTGTTGCCCGTGAAACTGAGTCAATTAGGCCCAGGAGTCGCTTGGTTCGACGTCAATGGGGACGGCTGGGAAGATGCCCTCATTGGTAGTGGTAAAGGTGGGTCGTTGTCAGTACGTCTCAACAATCGCCAAGGTGGATTTCTGCCCCGAAACGAGTGGCCCAACGCCGTCACTTTGCCAAGAGACCAGAGTGGCATCCTCGGATGGCGACGCCGGGACGGTGGGGCCGTCGTGATTGCCGGATCGGCGACCTACGAGGAGAATACCGCGTCGGGCAGCGGCGTGCAGCAATACGACTTCGCTACGTTAAAAGTAGATGCGACCCTCCCGAGCGACTTGTCTAGTGTCGGTCCAGTTGCCCTTGGAGCCCTGAATGGCGAAGGTCCGTTAGCCCTATTTGTTGGCGGCCGCGTTGTCGGCGGCCGGTATGGTAATGCTGCGTCCTCCCTCTTGTTTCGAGAAACGGCCGGTCATTGGGAACTCGACGCCGCCAACACGAAGACTCTCGAAAAGCTCGGTATGGTGAGTAGTGCGATTTGGAGCGATTTAGATGGCGACGGCTACCCTGAACTCGTCCTTGCCTGCGATTGGGGCTTTCTCCGGGTTTTTTCCAACGTTCGCGGGACATTGCGGGAGGCTACTCACCAGTGGGGATTGGATGTTTATTCAGGTTGGTGGAACGGTGTTAGCACTGGAGATCTCGACGGCGATGGAAAACTTGATCTCATCGCATCGAATTGGGGTAACAATACTCGCTATCAAAGCCATCGCGCACGACCGTTGCGGCTTTGGACAGGCGATCTCGATGACAACGGGACTCAAGAAGTCATTGAAGCGTTCTTCGACCCGACGATGAACAAATATGTTCCGTGGCGATCCCTTGCCGTCATGGCCAGGGCCATCCCATCGATCGGAGAACGTTTCACTTCCCATCGAGCGTTTGCACAGCTTGGGGTTGAAGAGATCTTCGGACCTGCTCTCACCAAGCTGGAACTTCACGAGGTAACCTGGCTCGAATCCACGCTGTTCTTGAACCGTGGCCAAAAGTTCGTCGCGCGACCGCTCCCCGTCGAAGCCCAATTCAGCCCCGTGTTCGGAATCAACGTGGCCGATTTTGACGGCGACGGGAAGGAAGACGTCTTTCTCAGCCAGAATTTCTTTGGCACTTGCCCAGAGATCTCCGAGTATGACGCAGGACGGGGTCTACTTCTGAGAGGAGACGGCAATGGGAATCTGACAGCCATTTCCGGGCAGAAAAGTGGGATCAAAATCTACGGCGAGCAACGCGGAAGTGCCGTTGGCGACTTTGATCACGATGGACGCGCGGATTTGCTAGTGACGCAAAACGCCGGTGCCACCAAGCTTTACCACAACATGAATGCTCAACCTGGGTTGCGCGTCCGTCTAAAGGGGCTGCCCCAGAATCAGGATGGCATCGGCGCATGTCTTCGTTTGAGGTTCTCGCAAGAGTGGGGTCCGATGCGTGAGATCCATTCAGGGAGCGGGTATTGGTCCCAAGACAGTTATGTTCAAGTCCTCGGTATGCCGAAGCCCCCGACGGAGATTTGGGTTCGCTGGCCTGGAGGAAAGATTGTGACGGCACCGATCGCTTCGGGGACGAAAGAACTTACGTTGAACCAGGAGAACGGGGAAACGGTCAGAAAATGACGTTGTTTGTGGAGTCGGGCTTCCATGAAGTGTTCGAGGGTAATCCAGCCCAGGCGAGGTTGCCGCTACCGCCGTTAGACTTTGCGCCCCATCTCTTGCGTCTCGTGTTCGTGGGTTTCATTGCGCTCGGAACCGTATTCCAAACCGTGGCCGAGAACTTCCCAGTCTCGACCGAATCGATTACCTCACCGCTAACCAACCAACCTCCTCCAGACTTGCCACGACATCTGCGCCACGGGTTCGAACTCGCTCACATCTATTGCCAAGCGTGCCACTTGTTTCCCGAGCCGCGTTACTTGACGAAAGCTGCGTGGACAAATGGTGCGTTGCGCTTGATGGCGTTGCGCGTCGGAGCGGCGAAACTGAATTACGACAAGCATCCAGACGGAAAAATTCTGAAAGAGGCAGGCGTTTTTCCAGACCAACCGCTCCTCTCCGAACAAGATTGGTGGTCGATCTGCAGCTATTTTAGCGAACTAGCTCCAACCGATCCCTTGCCTCAGCCGCCACATCCAAGCATTCGCAGCGATCTCACTCAGTTCCGCGCCAAGGATATTCTGACGAGCGGTGGTGAGCCATGGACAACACTCGTCAAGATCGACTCACATACTCAGACGCTCTATCTCGGCGACGCCCGCACCAAATCCCTCGAAGTGCTCGATTCCAAGGGCGTTCGGCAGACGGGCGTGCCGCTCAACAGTGGCCCGGTGAGCATGGTGTTTAAGGATAATGGCGCTTATCTCGTGCTGATCGGCAACATCTTCCCTTCCGACCAGTTGGCCGGGCAGATCGTCTTTCTAAGCCGAACAAACGGTGCCTACGGCGTTCGAACCATTCTCGATAAACTGCGTCGACCTACGGACGTCGCCTTCGCGGACCTCAACCGCGACGGCCGCGAAGATCTGATCGTCTCGGAATTTGGTTCGGTTTTAGGCGCGTTGTCCTGGTTCGAAAATCTCGGACATGATCGGCTTGAACAACACCTCTTGCTCGATCGACCGGGAGCAATTCGCGCCTGCATTCCAAGCACCCGCAAGGATGGTTTGCCCGACTTTTTCGTGCTTATGGCGCAAGCCCGAGAAGGCATCTATGCTTTCAAAACGGACAGACAAGGGCAGTTTGATATTTCGCCCGTCGCCGAATTTCCGCCTGTTTGGGGATGTTCTGGAATGCAAATGGTCGATTTTAACAACGATGGGTTTCCCGACCTGCTAGTGACCAACGGCGATAGCGGCGACTACATTTCACCGAACAAAAGTTTCCACGGGATCAGGCTCTATTTAAATCATCCGCCGAATTTATTTAAGGAAGCTTGGTTCTACCCGCTCCACGGTGCTTTCCAAAGCATGGCAGCCGACTTCGATGGTGACGGTGACCTGGACATCGCCGCGATCTCGTTCTTCCCCGATTATCTCAACTCACCGCAAGAGAGTTTCGTTTACCTCGAAAATAGAGGAAACCTCCAGTTCGTGGCGCACAGCATGCCTGAGGCGATGCGTGGCCGCTGGCTAACAATGGATGTCGGCGATGTCGATGACGACGGAGACTTGGACATTGTCCTTGGATCATTTATCAATGGACCTGCCTCGATTCCCATTCCAGCCTCAGTCAGAGCCGGCTGGAAGTCTGGCCGTGTCGCCGCACTGATTTTAGAGAACACTCTAAAGCAGACACCTTCTAACCGAACCCCATCGGGTCAACCACCAACGGCCACCTCCAGCCACTAGACGCCTGGCGAATCCTGGGAAACCGAAGCCTGATCGCGTCGCGGAGGAGTTGCCGCTTCGCGCGAGAATCGCATTTGTTCCCACGGCGTGCTTCGTGGGTACTTAGGTGAATGGGCCAATGTATTTCCCGCACGTCGAACATCGGTCGTTACGACAAACGGCGGCCCTGGTCCTTCACTCGCGAGGTTGAACTAGCATGAACCAAGCAGACTTCCCGCACGCCGGGACCAAACCGAGTTGACGTTCCCGAAAGCGAGGTCCTTAGGATTGTGACTCGATTGGTTACTGGACTGCAGCCAGGGTCGTCCCACGGGCTCCTTCGACGATCCGGAAGCAGAAGTTCCACGACTCACTAATGTTACCGATCTGGAGAACGATTTGATTATTCCCTTTCTTTAGCGTCGCGGTAAAGCGGTCTTGGTCCAGCGCACATGTGCGGGATTCCAAGTAGCTGTGCACCAACTCGCCATTCACCCATACGCGCACCGTGTCATCGGACCCGACCGCGAAAGTCACTCGCTGATCTTCCGGCGAAACGAGCGTCGTTCGTGCCCAGGCAGACTGCCCACCCGTTTCGCCCGCCTGGAGACCCAGCAGAGGTCCAATTTGGATCACACCAAGTTCCTTACGTGGATCCGTCTTGACCCAGACTGCCTCCTTCGGAACGGCCAATCCTTTGGCCTTTAATGACATTCCGATAGTGCCCATCATTGAACCATAGTCGATCGACGGGGTGTTGTCCGATCCTTGCGTCCGGAACGGACCGGCAATTTCCCATTGTTCCACCAAGGTGTCCCAGGCCGCCGCCTCTTCCCGCTCCATCTCGTTGACCTTGGCCTCCGCAGCCAGTTTCTCGGCCGTTTCATCCAAGCCAATGCGTTGGCCAATCTGCGCGCACCACCCAAGGAGACTTGAGTCCACGTCGGCTTCCGGCTTGGTCCGCACCGCCTTCAACACTGCCGACCGAAAAGCCCCGTAATGCTCGGAGTCCACTGCGTCCACAAGCGCCGCGCGGGCCTGCTCGCAAGCGGACGTTCCCCAAGTGCCTAGAAGCTCGGCCAGAAGTCCGACAGCGTGTTCATAGTCACGCGCTTTGGCGTTGACCTTCACCAAGTCCGCCATGGCTTGCGATCGTGTTTGTGCGCCATAGCCTCCTTGGGCTAAACGAGACAATGCTTGGATCTGCTCGTCCCGAAGACCGGACTCCTCCAGCAGGCCGATCAGCGTCTGCAAACTGGCGCCGTTGATCTTCGGCGCGGCTGCCAGCGCGGTGAGTTGGCGTCGGACTTCGTTCGTCTTGCCACGATGATATTCCAGCAGGACTGCGGGCAGCTGGATATCGGAATCCCACAAGGCTGCCGATGCCATAACGGTCTTGTACTTCTCCATCAAGGCCATGTCGGCAGATCGCGCGATAGCGCTGGGCACCCAGCTTTTGTCAATTCGGGAGCTAGGCTGGCCACTATAAGGAACCGCCGCACCATAGTATGGACCGAAAGAGACAACAGGCATGGGAGCGAATGATCCTCCGGACCATTCCCGTCCCGTGAACCAATGGGGATAGCGGTCGAGCGCTTCGGACAGGACGGCCGCTGCTGCTTTATCTCCCGTTAAGCGGGCCAACCCGACTGCCGCCGTCGTGCGTTCGAAATCATTCGTGGATTCAAGAGCTCGTTTGAACCAGACCACAGCGTCCTCATCGCGATGGAGCTTGACCAGGGCCTGAGCCAGCCTAAATTGCAGCTCTGCCTCGTTGGGCTTTAACTTATCAAGATTGCTTTCCAAGATGCGCGTCCGCTCTGACTTCGCCTCGGTGCGACCCAGGACATCCACCAACGCGTCCGCCAGAAGCGCGCCTTGCGGAGTCTCCAGGCGAGCCACCGCTTGCGTGATGAGATTAAAATCGTAGAGGAAATTGCCCAAGGCCGCCCGCAGGTTGCCCTGCAATTCCTTCGCAACCGCAGTCGATGCTTTCTCGTAGGTGGCAAAGGCCCGATCGCTATCCCCTGCCGATTGATACAAGCCTGCCAGGGTTGTATACAAGTCCAAGACCGTGGGGGTTTTGGCCAACCGATACTCAACCAGCTGCGCGGCCAGCTTGTAAAACCCTTCGGAAGCCAGCCAGGCTTGCAGACTCTGCAAGCGCCACTCCGCATTGCTTGAGGTCATGAGTTCTTGGGTCAGTTTCATCAAATCGTCCGCTTGGCCCACTTTGGCGCGGCATTTGGCTAAACTCATTAGAACCTCATCGTAATTCCAGTCGCGGAGGCTGCCCGTGGCCTGTTCCAGAATGGTCAAGGCTTGGTTGGCTTGGCCATTATCCATCAGAAGATTTCCCACGCGCATCAAGGTGTTCGGTCGTTTGTCCCAGGCAAGCAGGCTTTGGATTTCTTGCGTCGCCTCCGTTTGCCGTCCCAAGTTCAGGAGGGTTGAGATGAGAGCGACGCTGGCATTGGACTCCACCTCCAACGTCGTGATTCCTTTGCTGCTGCGAAGGATCGCGATGGCTTCGTCGGTCCGACCGAGCTTCACGAGCAGTCCGGCCTTGCTTTCGCTGGCCGTGCGGTTGAACGGGTTTTTCTCCAGTTGCCGATCATAAATGGCGAATGCTTTGTCTGGAAACCCAGACTGCTCCCAAGACCGGGCAACGCGTTGCGCCAAACTCTCATTGGACGCGCCGTCCTTTTCGATCCGCTGGGCAAAGTCATTCACGAACCACCGCATTTTTCCTCGTTCACGGTAGACTTTAGCCACGCGATCAAAATACCAGTCGCGTTCCCACCGTTCGCCATAGCGAGTAAAGCGCCAGTTCAGATCTGCTGCAGAGCTGTAGTCCGACTGGTTCAAGCATTGTGCAACGAAGTCATTCTGCTGGTACTGCTGGAAAAAGCCGCTCTCCCGATTCGTGACGAACAGGGTGTGAGCTTCCGCGGGCCAGCCTCTCTCGTCGAGAAACCGCCAATACCCCTGAAATGTTCGTGCATCTTTCTTCCCCAGGAAGTTCGCCTTTAACGCTTCCCTCTCTTCCGACACATCACCCTGTTCCGTATCAAAATGAGCCAACTGAATCTTCAGATCCGTTTTGCGCACTTTGTCCGCCGATTCCACTGCTTGCACGAGCGATGCGCGCGCATCGCGTATCCGACCAGCACGAGCCTGCAACTGTGACAGAAGCGTCCAGCGTTGTTCACCAGGTTTCTCGGCAACCCACCGGGCGATCACCTCCAGCGCCTCGGGTGCGCGGCCCAGTTCAATCATGGTCTCTGCCCAAGCCTGGCGGTAATCACTCCGAGCCGGGTCCGCGTCCACCAACGGCTGCAGTAAAGTCAGCTTTTTCGGCAGATCAGCCGCGACCGTGTAAAGCTGCGCCAAGGTGAAGGCGAGTTCGCGGTTCTTTGG
>JBGAIN010000021.1:0-54645 GCA_044225505.1 Limisphaerales bacterium | reverse complement strand
CGAGTTCGCGGTTCTTTGGGTCCGCCACCACCAGTTTTTGCAAGAACTCGCGCCGATCGCCCGGACGGCCTGCAAGTTGTTCGGAAATCTTTTGCACCAAAGATAAATCTCGTCCTTTGAGCGAGTCCTTCGCCAGCATCGCTTTGACCAGGGGTTCAAACCGTTTATTCGTCACGTAACTGGACGCAATCATGCGGTCAAACTCTTCCGCTTCCCATTGGTCCATATTGTCCGTGCGATGTTTGGTGGCGAATGCCTCAGCCTCCTCCCACAGTTCCATCCGCCCGAGCTGCTCCATTGTCTGCCGGAGTGCCCAACTGCCATTGCCTTGCCGGATCATTTCCTCCGCCCACTTCATTTGCTGGGATGCAGCCTTCTTCTTATCGCCAAGCGCGAGATACAAGCTGGACAGCTGCTGCGCGTCCCAGGAATTCCCACTCGTATCTGCCCTTTCGGCCAATGCCAGGACAGCTTTGAACTTGCCGCTGAAACCGGCAATCTCGATCAACTGACTCACGATATTGGGATCCGGTCCCAGTTCCAGTATGGCCTTGAAACCATCCAACGCGTCATCAAAGCGCTTTTCCGCAAATGCCATATGCGCCTGGATCGTCCGAGCCATTCGATCGGCAGAGTTCTTCTTTAAATCCGCTTCGCAACGCTTCTTCAGTTCATCCAACTTGCCGGTGCCTTTGTAGAGCCCCACAAATTGGCGGATCGTTCCGTGATCCATATATCCCTGGCCACGCAGCTGGGGCGAGTTGATAAACTCTTCGTACGCTTTCAACGCTTCATCCAACTGACCTTTGTCTGCGAGCGCCGAAGCCAGTTGACTGTAGAAAAATGGCTGGCCTGGCGACATCTTGACCGCCTTCCGGAGCAGCTCTATGGCCTTGTCCAGCTCGCCGTCTTCCTTCATCCGCATCGCCAATTGCATGAGCTGATTCGGGTCGCGCGCCTTGGCAGCCAGGTTGTCTTCCATCTTTTGCAGCTCCTGCCCTTTGCCTTGGCGTTGATAGGCCGATCGCAGTTCCCACTGAAAAGACTGATACAGGTTCGGATTGGCTTTGATCAGATCCTCATAGAGTTTCGTCGCCTTGTCGAACTGCCCCATCTCCTGGTAAACGGAAGCGATGGCCCGCTTGGCGGTCAGCAAGTGAGGCCGACGCTCGGTCAGCTGCTGATAAATCTCCAGAGCTTTGTCTCGCTGGTCGCCAAACCGGTAAAGCGAGGCCAGGTTTTCATGCGCTTGCACCGAGCCTGGCTGCTTTTCCAACACCTGTTTGAATCGTTCGATGAGCTCCTCACTCTTCCCAGCTCCCACGTAGTAGCGATGGAGTTCGTTGAGCAGGTTATCGACTTGGCCGAACTGCGGCATATACCCGTAATAGTACGCTCCAAAGTACTGCGAACCTCCTGGCGCTCCGTGCGCTTTGCGTTCCCAAGCCTCGTTCCCGAGCGCGATCGCCTTCGCAAAATCGCCATCCTCTCCATAGATGGACGCTAGCATCGACAACGCTTGCGGATTCCGGCTCACGCCACTGAGATGTTCCTCGAGCAATTGACGGGCTAGTTTCTTCTCGCCCAACCGCTGCAATTCCCCGATGAGTCCCATGATCTGCACGGGAGGGACCCGCTGTTCGTTAAGATCGGCAATGGCTTTGGCCGCGTCGTCGAACTTCTTGGCCAGCAGGTGAGTATTGGCGCGTCCGATCGCAATGTCTCGCGCTTTGGCCGGGTAACGCTGCTGCAGTTCCGAATAATACTTCGTCATGGCCGCAAAGTCCTCTTTCTGCTCGGCCACGTAGATCGCGAGATTGAACCAGGCCGCTTCGTCAAAACCAGCTTTGCGCACGGCTTGCAGAGCGCTCTCGGCCTTGTCGAATTCTTTTTCCATCGTGTAATGAGCGACTAACAGCCGAGCGATGTCCCAGGCTTGCTCGCGTTGATTGGGTGTGGCAGCGGGTGACCAAGCTCGAGCAACGCGTTCCATCTCGTCGATCACGTTTGTGGCAGCCGCTTGCCCAGATTTGGCCGCGATCTTGAGTTCATTGAGCGCATTGACTTTGTCGTATGGAACCTGCCCAAAAGCGGCTGGCGGCAAGTTCTGCATCGGATTGCCGTAGTATCGATTGGGGTTCGGCTGCACTTGAGGCATATAAATATCGACACGCTTGCTCCGAGCGTAATAGGCGGGCCGTTGCATTTCGGAGAAAAGGATCCCTCGAAACAACCCGAGCGCTTCGTCCATTTTCCCCGCCAACTTGGAGAGGCTCGCGATTTGATTGCGAGCATTGTCCGCTTGCTGCGGGTCCACCTCGCCGAGCTTCGTGAGAACGCGCTTTGCCTCCTCGAACTTGGCGTTATTCTGGAGGAGGCTGCTCATAACGTAGTACGTTTGCACGTCGGTCGGATTCTCTTTGAGGACTTCGTCGACCAACGCCAGAGCTTTTTCCGGTTGCTTATTCTTAAAGTAGAGCGGCACCAACCCGGCGGCCGCCGTCGTGCGCTGTTTGGGCTGGGCAGCGCCCAGACGTTCCAACAAGGGGATGGCTTCGTCGAGCTTCTGGCGATCCGAATAGAACAACGCCATCAACTGCAGCAAATCCGGATCTTTCGGAGCGTCTGCCAGCAATTGCGCCCCGAGCGCGATGCCCTCGTCCATGCGGTTGAACATCTGGAGAACGGTCAAGAGGTCGCGTTTCTGCTCTGCTGTAGCCCCAGGTTTCTTGGCTCTTTCCTGCAATTGTTCCAGGAACGCCTCTTCGCCGATGCTTTGCTGCCCAACCGACGCCATGAACTGAAGAACGCTTGGCCGAAATTCCTTGAAAGTCCCTTGCCATCCACCTCCCCAATACCGTCCAAAAGAACGGCTCGAATACATGAATTGGTAGGGGCTGACGGCGTTCTGCTGTCCTTTACGCACTGTCTGAACCTTCTTCTCTGTTTCCTTTTCCGCCTTCTTTTCTTCGCGGTCCCCGATTTCGAGGATTAAGCGCAATTGTTCCATCGCCTGGACCTGTTGTTGGTTCTGAGAGAGCAACTGCGCATATTCAAACCGGCGCTTGTAATCGTTCGGATCCAACTCGATGGCTTTGGCCCGCACGACCAGTGCCTCGTCCGTGAAACCTTGATCCTGCAACAGCTTGGCCAAGCGATCGTGGGCTTTTGGGTCCTTGGGCGCGGCCATCAGAATATTGTTCCAGGTGGCTTTGGCCTTCTCGACATCGCCTAGCTGGGCATAGATCTGCCCTAGGCGTTCAAACTCGTTCGCGCTTGGTTTCCCGGACATCGCCACCAATTGCTCGAAATAACTCTTCACTTTAGGAAAATCCTGGGCTTCATGCGCCAGACGGATCAAGGCTTTCAGCGCGGCCCCCTTGTCGTCCACGTTCTGCAGGCCCCCTTCCAACACCTCCACACCTTTGAAGATCTGCCCGGACTCTTTATGGATAGCGGCCAACTCCTCATAAGCAGCCAGCTTTTTGGGTGTATTACGAATGCGGCGCTGGAATTCAGACGTTAGCTCGCTGAGACGATCTTGCTGCAAGTGAATGCGCGCGAGATTCGCCACCGCACTCAGGCGAGTGCTGTCTTCTTTCGCCACATCCAGCATTTTCCGAAATGCTTCCTGAGCCTCGCCATAGCGTTTCTCTTGTTCCAAGGCTTCGCCGTACTGCCGGTGATAATCCGGCTCGTTCGGAGCCAGGCGAAGCGCGAAGCGGTACTCATTCAAAGCTTTTTCCGTTTCGCGATACATGGCATAGATTTGAGCGAGGCTTAACCGCGTTTCCGGATCGCTCGGGGCGAGGCTCACCACCTGTTCGGCCGCCGCGATGGCTTCCTTCTTCAAATCCAGACTCAAGTAGATCTCGAGCAAGTCTTTTTGATAAACCCGAGCTCGATTCTTGTCTTTTTCGAGAAGAGCATTCAGCGTGGCAACGGCCTGTTCGGTCTGTTTCCCATTCTTATACAGCCCCGCCAAGGCCCGAAGGTACTCCACATTTTCCGGCTCTTTCTCCCTGCGCCCTTCGTAAAGCGCCAGGGCCTTCTCGCGTTGTCCGGAGCGCTCGTACAACCTTGCCAAGAGTCCCAACTTCTTGGCATCGGCGGCATTCTGCTGCAGCTCTCGTTCCCATTGCTTTTGCTTTTCCTCAAGCACTCCCATTTCGCGCCAGGCATCAAGTCGCCCCGTTTCCCCCTGTGCCGTGAGGAACTCGTTCTTGTCCTGATTCGCTAAGACGTCGAACTCAGCGGCTGCTTCTTCGAATTTCTGCTGGCGCATGAGGAGTTTTGCGTAATCCAAGTGGCTTTCCAAATGCGTGCCGTCCTTGCTGACTGCCGCTTTTCTCAACGTCAACGCCTCATCCAGTTTTTGATTAACCTCCAGAATCGAAGCAATTTCCGCATAGTCCTCGACTTTGCTCGACGCCGGATCGATGACGGAAAGCCACAGTTTGACCGCTTCCGATTCATCGCCTTTTTGGAACTTCAACGCAGCCAACCGCAGGACCCACTCCTTATTCCTGCTCTTGCTGATCGCCTCTTGATAGGCGACCACCGCGTCATCCAGGAAATCGTAGTTCTCAAACCAGCCCGCGAGGAGAGCCACCGGTGGCGCCGTGGTTTTGTCCTTGGCCACGCGCCGCCACGTTTCCTTGGCTTTATCAGGGTTGTTCTCGCGCAGGTAAACTTCGCCTAAGCGACGCAGATAGTCGCTATCGCTAGGATTTAGCTCGATGAGCTTCTCAAACTCCGACACGACCCCAGCCTTGTTCCCGGTGCGCGTATACAACGCAATCAGTTTTTCACGAGCCGTGCTGCTGCGAGGATTACGTTCCAATACCTTGCGGTATTCCTTTTCCGCGTCATCGAAGCGAGCCATTCGCCCGAACGTTTCCGCGAGCAGATCCCGAAATTCGAGGTCGGCAGGGTTTTGCTCCAGGCGGGCCTGGACGTACTTTACCAGTCCTGCCAGGTCGCCAATGTCCTCGTAAACTCCCACAAGACGGAGCTTCAGATCTTCGAACAACCAGTTACCGGGAGCCACCAGTTCCAGAGCCTGTTCATACGTCGCGATGGCCTCCTTGAACTGTTCCGCCTGCACTTGGCACTGGCCAATAGAACGTAGCGCCCGACAGCGACGATAAGCGTCCTCCTTCGCCGTGTCCGCGATGCGCCGGTAAACCTGAATAGCATCGCTCCACATGCGATTATCCTCGTAGATTTCCGCTAACTCCAATTGCGAAAACACCTCATTCGGGTTTTGCTCAGCGATACGCTTCCACACCGCGATCGCTTTCTCCCGAGAGCCCTGGCGAAGGTAGATATTTCCGAGCATTCGGCAAACCCCGGACCGTTGGTCCAGATCGGTAAGGACGTCCAGCGCTGCCGTCAGCAGGTCAGCCGCCTTTTGATCTTGGCCCGCTTTGTAACAAAGCGTGCCGAGCAGGACTTTAAAGGCCGGTCGATTCTCTCCTTTGGCCGCGGCCGCTTCAAACGCGGTGATCGCTTCGGGAGTTTTGAACTGCCGCGCATAGATCTGGCCGAGCAAGAGCAGAGCCGCTTGGCCTTCGGGTGATTCCACTTTCGGTTTCAACGCCTCGACCCATTTATCTACTCCTTCCACCTTGGCATAACCCTCGTAGACCTGGTCGAAAGCGCGTTCTTGAAAGGGATTGCGCAGCAGCACAGACTCGTAGCGCTGGCGCATCTCGCGCTCTCGAACCGGGTCGGCGCCCGCTTCTGCAGCACGCGCCGTAGAGACTTGGACGACAGTGAACCCCAGGATAAGCAGGGCAAGCAGCAATCGATTCATGGTCTGACCTTTCCTTCCACTCTCCACTATGACGAAACCGCGCCCGGCTCGCCGCGTTCCAGACGGCTCAGCCGTAGCGATCCACACCACGGTTCAACAGGCGGTAATTCCCCAGATCCAAACGCCGCGCGGCAACGTCGGCCAGAAAAAGCACTAATGCTGTTCCCAAGAGCAACGGCCAGAGCCGCTTCCTGACTGGCACCGCGTCTTCGTGGCCGACCTTGAACAAGTCGTCCAAAGTCGGTCGATACGTTCCGCCTGTAATCCCTGAGAGCTGTTTCAAGAACTCTTCGTTCAAAGAAAGATGTCGGTACTCCGGTTTGTACGAAATAGTTAACCCCCGTGTAAAATCAGAAACCACATGTTCTTCTCCGCCGTTCTCCTCCACCTTGGATTGCCGGACCTTAAACAGGTAACTGCCCGTCGCGGGTAGCGGAAAGGAAGCTTCATACCGGCCAGGCGCCGTCTGGCGGAGGGTGAGTGGTTGAATCGTTAAATCCGGCTGGACAACCTGCGCGACGGATTTCAAGCCGTTGACGAATTGGCCGTTGTCATCCGTACTATCGATGAGGATTTTGCCCTGTTGGCCCTGAATCGTGAGGCTGGTTTCGGTGCCACGGCTCTGCGCGCTGCGCATAATGTCCCGAACGAGCTGGGCCCAAAATTGGGGATACCCAGGCCAGCGCAACCAATCGGAGGCCCACCGGCTTTTGGCATCCGACGTAAACGCGGCCGCTTTCCCTAAGCCAAACCGCCAACTGGCCAGCAACGGATCGCCCCGCTCGGTAAGCAGGGAAACATTGGCTGTCGGCTTGGGCGAGGTCATGACGTACCCAAAGAGAAAGGGCGCGTTTTTCCAGTCGATGCCTCGCACCACCTGATCATCCCGGTATACCTGAGGCAAGAACGGCTCTTCAATCAGGGAAGATTTCGCCGCCGTCATGGTCTCTTTGGTGAAGATCTGTGGAATATCGTGCGGATCTGCCGTTTGATAGTAACGCCCTTTGCCCCACCGTGCCACGCTCTGGAGCAGCTCCGCATCGATATCCTGCCCCACCGCGACGGTCGAAACGGTAATCTGATCGCCCGCCATGTCGGACGTGACGCCTTGAAAATCACCTGGCTGCGACACGCCATCGGTCAGCACGATACAATGCTTAAACGTGGCGGTAACTCCTTGAAGCATCTCATGGGCTTTCACCATCGGCGGATACATGCTGGTCCCGCCCCCGGCGTCGATGCGCTCGATATTCTGCACAATCCCCAGTTTGTTGGCGGCGCTCTGCAAATCCGAAACAACATAAGGATCTCCATCAAAGGCCAATACCCCCACGAAGTCCCGGTCGTTTAGCAACTCAACCGTAGCGATCGCCGCTTCCTTGGCCAATGCCACCTTTTCTCCTTCCATGCTGCCGGATTTATCAATCACCAGCATCATCGCCAGGCTGGGTGTATCTTTCTTCTTCTCCGCACGCATCCGAACGGGCAGCGCGTCTTCTATCGACGTACGATAATATCCTCCCAAACCAAAGGATTCTTGTCCGCCAATCATCAGGAACCCGCCTCCTAAGTCTTCGACATAGGATCGCAACAAGCTCATTTGCCGAACGGTTAGATCCGTGGCGGGCACGTCCGAGATAATCACCGCGTCAAACGCCGCCAACTCATCCAGATTGCCCGGCATCCCCTTCCCTTCGCGCACTTCCACCCGAATGTTTTCCGCCTCGAGCGCCCGTGCCAGGAAGCGCCCTTCCCGCTCATTCCCTTCGACCAGCAAGACTTTCGGTTCTCCTGAGACGTGCACAATTCCCGCGGACACGTTGTTGTCGGCAAAGAAATCGTGGGTCGCCTTCACGCGGAGCTCATATTTCGTCAATCCTTCCGCTGCTTTCGTTTCCTGAAAGGTGAGCGAATTGGCGCCCGGCTTTAGATCGAGCTCCTGTTCCTGAACTTTGAATCCATCCCGGTACAAGGTAAAGGTCGCCCGACTGGCAGTGCTCGCATGTGCCACAGCCGAAACGGCAAAGGTCTGACCTTTTTTCACCTCGCTCGGCAAGATGAGATCCTCCAAGAGCACTTCATCCTTTTCCGGCATCTCATAGGGCACTGTGAAAACGCGGAATCCGTGAGCGGCGCTTCGCTTGGCCGCGGCGATGGCGCTCCCTTCCGTCTCGTTGCCGTCGCTCAAGACGACGACCCGTCGCACACTGTCGGCCGGCATGCTTTCCCAAGCGGCCAGCAGTGCCTTTTCAATAGACGTCTCTCCAGCTTGGGCTGGTTTCTTAAGGCTTTCGGTCAGCTTTGGTTTCCCGGACAACGGCGCAAGGATCTTTGGATCTGCCGCGAAGCCCAGCAGTCCAGCCTTGGCTTTGCCCGAAAGCCGTCCGGTCACTTGATTCCAGAAGTTGCTCGCCTGCACCGATGCCGATTCCGTCACGCTGTCGGACAAATCCGCCAAAACCAACAAGGAAAGCTCCTCGGTCTTAGAAATCCAAAGCGCGCTTCCCAAAGCCGCCACAAGCAACAGTAAAATCAAGCAGCGGATGAATGCCGAGAGGGCGATCTGGAACCTGGGACTATCCACGAGCGTATAGCGCAACAGCACCAGAGCCGCTGGCACGACCAGCGTCAGCATCAGCAACCACGGATATTCCAACTCCACGCGCATTATTCAGTGATTCGTCGATGGAACAGACCCCATTCCACGGTCGACAGCACCAACCCCACTGCCACCAGAAAGAACCAAGGCTCGAATCCAAGACGAAATCCTCCTTGAACCTGGGCCAACTCGCCCTGGCTGGCCCGAACGGGCAACACCTCGGACGGCTCAATCCGCGATTCCGTCGGACTGGCCAAATTGGCCGCCACCACCGGCGTTGTTGCGCCCGATAAATCCCGGGCCCGATAAATCCCACTCTTCATAATCCCCACCAACTGCGCCGGTCCCAACCGGATTTCTTTGCCGTCCGGGTCCAAAACGACGGTCGGCGATACGTTTGTCACGTTTGTTCGCGCGGCACTGGACAAATAGCGGTGCCATTCGCTCGGGCTTAAAATCGTGCCTGTCGCAGGGTTCGCCCAGTTTTCCGTGGTTTCCGCCTGCGTGAGGTACCGAACGGCATTGGCTAACAAGATGGGAAACGCCACCCGCAAGGGCAGATCGGATGAAGACGTATCAAAGAGCGTCACGAGCACTTTGCGTCCTCCGGAATCGCGCAGCAGAATCAATGGGTCATTAAACGACGTGGCCAGCTTCTCAAACCCAGAGGGCGCCTCGACCGTAAGGCTTTTTTCAATGGAGACGTTCTGCAGTGCAAGATGCCGGTTGATCGGATGCTCTCGCTGCCACTCTGTGAAGATTGGCTTGGTGACTTCCCCTTTCCGGATCAACCCGAGGTCGTCCGGCCAGTCTCCAACAAAGATGGAATTGCCCAACGGCGTTTGTGCCGGGTGGAATCCCGCGAACACTGTTACATCCGCGGGACTGGTCGGCGCATACTTACCCGGCGGCACCACTTCCAACTCGATGCCATCATCGGTCGACAGGGCTCGTTCTAGAAACACGTTATTCTCCGTGACAAGTTTCACTTGGATCGGTTTCGGCGGGGGTAATAGCGCAAACGCCCGGTTATCCAGCGCAAAGGCGTCGTCGACACCCAGAATCAATTCCACCTCCCCGCCCTGAGCACTATACTGCCGCAGAGTCCGGATCACGGATTTCCGAGCGGCGATGGGATACTCATAAGCATCCACCAACTGGCCATTGATGCGCAGTTCGACGGGAACCTTTTGATCCTTGCTCGAATGGTTGGTGATCTCCAAATGCACCTGAAAATCACGCGGCGTCGCAGGTAACGGCCGCACTTGAAATGAGGTGATGCCAATATTGTCCGCGTTGGCACCGACGCGCACATACGCGAATCGCATTTGCGGCAGCGGCGGGATTGTCACCGGTTCAAACGCGCCATCGCTCACAATGTAGACGTGCGTCTCTCGGCTGTCGGTGGGGAGCAACTCCAACAGATGCAGCGCCTTTTTGAAGTTCGTTTCCGTTTGCACGGGTTCGAGGCGTTCGATTGCCTGCCGCAGTTCTTTCTTATGATCGGTAAACGGGTAAAGGACGTCCGGTTCGGCCGCCACCGCGATGGCCATCAAGGAATCGCCAATGCTCATCCCGCGCACAATATCGAGGGCCTGGCGCTTCGCCCGATCAAACCGAGTTTCATTCCCTTCTTTGACCAACATACTGGCGGAGGTATCGATAAAGAGAATGATCCGACGAGCCCCCGTGATCTTTCCGGAGAGCAACGGCCTGGCCAATGCCAGCGTCAACAGCGCGATAAAAAGCAACTGCAGCAGCAGGGAAAGCCACTTGCGCAGCTTGGTAAGGGAAGTCACGGTCTGTTCGTCCCTCAGGATCTGGTCCCAGAACATCAAAGTCGATACCTCCACTCGACGCCGCCGTTGCTTGAGCAGATATAATAGAATGGTGGGAATGAACAGTCCCAGGAACAGGAGCGCGATGGGAGTGGCGAAAGTCACAAGCGCTTTCGAAATCCGATGGTCTCCTCGCGGCCGTCAGCAAAGCCCAGCCCAAGCTCCCTTGAGATCACGGCCCAGGCGAGCGATGCTCTTCCGCGCTCCTTTGCGTTCAAGCGATGGGAACTCAAGTTCATTGCAGAAACTTCTCCCGGCGGAGCATTTGGATAATTGTGTCTTGGAACGAAGCATCGGTTCGACAGCGCACGTAGCCGATCTGATTCGTCCGGCAAAACCGCTCCAGCCCCGCACAGTGATCCTGAAATGTTTGACGGTATTTCTTCAGCAACCGTTCGGTCAGCGTGACTTCCCGGAACCGGTCCGTCTCCGTGTCTTGAAGCCGCAAGTCTCCCAGCAATTCGGGATTCGTTTCCTGCGGCGATACCGTATGGATCGCGAACACCTCGAACTTTTGATAGCGAAGCGCGTTGAGGCCGGCGATCGCCCCGGAATCATAAAAATCCGATAGAACTACGGCCAACCCGCGTTTGCGCCGACTCGCGGCAAAGGTCTTCAAACATCCGGTCAGATTCGTCGGCCCGGTAGGTTTTAGTCCCTTCAAAAACTCCAGCACCCGAAAGATCTTTCCTTTCCCACGCAAACTGAGCATGCCCGCCGCGCTTTTCGGGAGAGCTTGTCCAATCGGGATCACGTGCACGCGGTCAAGACCGGCCAATCCCAAATAAGCAATCGCGGCCGTCAGCCGGCGCAGGTAGTGAAATTTGTAGGGTTGACCAAAGTCGACCGAACCCGAGCAGTCCAGCAACAGGTAAATATAAAGATCCTCCTCTTCCTCGAACAACTTCAAGAAAAGGTTGTCCGTCCGGAAAAAAATGTTCCAGTCGATGAACCGGAAATCGTCCCCCGGCGAGTAGGGCCGGTGATCTGCAAACTCGACACTGATCCCTTTCTGTCGGCTCCGCCGTTCGGCCTTCATTTGCCCGGACAAGATCTTCCGCGCAATGATGTGCAAGTATTCGAGCGTCTCCAGAAAGTCGTCGTTGAAGAGCGGAGCGGACCGATCATCGGTCCCTGGTTGAATTGGGCTGGGATGTGCCGCCTTCACAGAATTTCCTTCCATGGGGAAGGAGCGACTCGCGACGCTTGCGATTGAGAGAATGCCAACAAGGGATGCATACGAACTGGGCCGATCAGTCCGTTCAACGCGCGTCTTCCTGACGGGTTTTCTCCAGAATCTCTTGAATGATCGTGTCGGTGCGGATTTCCTCGGCCTCGCCTTCGAAGTTAAGAATGAGTCGGTGCCGAAGCGAAGGAATAGCGACCTGCCGAATGTCCTCGACCGAAACATTGAACCGTCCGTCCAGGAGCACCCTCACCTTGGCGCCCAGGATCAACGCCTGTAACCCGCGAGGACTGCCGCCATACTTAACATATTGTTTGACCAATGGCGTTTCGTGCCCGCTCCCTGGATGCGTCCCCACCAAAAGCCGGGCCGCATACCGTTCGACATGCGCCGCGATGGGGACATCTCGCACCACCCCCATCATTTGCAGCACCTCTTCGTGTTTCAGCACCACCGTGGCGCGCGGCGTTTCGCGCACCGTAGTTCGTCGCGCCACTTCGATCAGGTCATCCAATGGCGGAAAGGTGACGACCAGCTTGAAAAGAAAGCGATCCAATTGGGCTTCAGGCAGCGGATAAGTGCCTTCCATCTCCAGCGGGTTTTGGGTCGCCAGCACGAAGAAGGGCGGTTCCAACCGATACCGTTCTCCAGCCACTGTCACGGCTTTCTCCTGCATCGCTTCCAACAGTGCCGATTGGGTCTTGGGCGTGGCGCGGTTGATTTCGTCCGCCAGCAGCACCTGGGTAAAAACCGGCCCTTTCTGGAAGATGAAGCGCTTTTTCCCCAGTTCATCTTCATGGACAACGCGCGTCCCAATAATGTCCGACGGCATTAAGTCCGGCGTGAATTGAATGCGCGAAAAGGCGCAATCCACCGCATTGGCGAGCGTGCTCACGAGCATGGTTTTGCCGATGCCAGGAACGCCTTCCAGCAACACGTGGCCGCCGGCAAATAGCCCGGTGAGCACGTCCTCAATCAGTCGATGGTGGCCAACGATGACTTTGGAAATCTCTTTGTGAATGCGTTGAAACGACTCCAGGAAGACGCTGGCGTTGCGTTCGAAACCGCTGGGGGGAGTAGACATAATGGACTCAGCTACCTATACGACCAACGTGGCAAGGGTTCGTGCCGGGAAAATCTGTCGATGACGCTTGGCTGAAACAACTCCGGGTGACTGAGCGAACGAAGGCATCGAAGTGAACAGCAGTGCGACATTGGCTGCGACCAGTCACTCCTTGGTAGAACGCCCCGGGACTCGTTTATTCCTGGGGACGAATCGACTGGAAGTACCGCTTCACATGGTAGCGGTGACTCAGCGGCACATCCTCTTTCTCAATCACTTCTTCGGCCGTCGCCGCAAACTTTGCGTGCAATTCTTTCAAATGGATCTGGCTCGCTGACGTTTGGCCCTCTGTAATTTCCGTCTCCGACTGCACTGGGCCTGCCCCGGCTTCTCCTGAGATTCGGACCGCTTGCTTCAGGCTGTCGGTCAATCGATTGGCGTCTCCAAAGGGATTCCCCGAGGCTGCCGTCCCCGCTTTCAATCCTCCTTTGTTCTTGTTCTGCTGCTTAGGACTCATTGTGTATCCTAGCGATGTGCACTGCCCGAGGCACATCTTGCAGTTGCCCAAGCTCTGGCACGCCGACTTCATCGTGCGCGCTTTCTTGACCAGCGATAGCTTCGAGCCCGCCGATTTGCACGCAGAGTTGAAACTTTCCGAATCCGATTTTTCCAGCGCCTCGGTCGCCTGGGAAAAGTCGCCACCAAACGAAGAGGCCGATTTCTTGCCCAGCTTCGATGCACAGACCCCCATCGCTAATGACAACTCCTTTTTCTGTTCCTTGGAGAGTTTATTTTCCTTCACTTTATCCGCGAGCTTTTGCAGCTCCTCGGCCGCTTTCTCAAGTTTGCCTTCCTTCATGGCCGCGGCCGCTTCCATGGCCACCGCACTGCTCATCAAGTGCGGCACGATGACATTGATCTCTCCTTCTAAATTTTCGACCCCAAGTTCGGCCGTTCGACTCTTAAGATTCTCATCCAACCTGGATAACTGGAGCATGAGATCCCGTTCCGATAGTTCTCCCTTCTCAAACTGTTTCTGAATGTCTTCCAGTTTCTTCAGAACATCTTGCAGCTCAGGGTCCTGTTTATCCTTCAAATCCTGCTGCAACTCCTGGATCTGTTCCAACTGCGCTTGACGCCGACCGTCGATTGCCGCCAAGGCCGGCTGCGGCAGACGTAGCGGCGGCACCAGAAAACTCAGCAGCAACAGCAGCACCGCCACCGGAACCAACGCCGAAAAGCGCGGCCACTCAAAACGTAACACTTGCTTAGGATCGACTTGCCTAGCTCGCCGCACGGCGTCCTGCACTTGCGTCTGCTTGGCTTCGTCCAACGGGCCTTCTTCGAGGAATTCGCAGGCGCTGCTGATTCGGTCTTTCAAATCCGCCCGGTTATCCAGTACCAGTGCCGATTGCACGCGTTCGCCCAGACTGGAGCACGCCCAGAGCAACGCAACGAGAATTACCATCGCGACGGCCCCCACCGCCAATGGAATTCCCGCCCGGCCAGTCCCCCAACGCTGATCGGCCGCAATCACAATCGCGACCAACGGCCAAACCCACATTGCCCCTCGAAGCGCGGCCTCTCCAGCCGAGCGAAAGAATAGGCGCCGACGTACTCGCGAAAGTAGCTTCTCTAAAATCTCCTGCTCCGTCTCATGCATAATCTGTCCTCCGTCCAACCGGGTCAGTACGTCCTTACCCCTCCGGAATGATGCTATAGACAGCACAGCTCCGCCAGGGTTCAAAAGTCAATGAGAAAACGGAGTTCGCAGGACGTCAGGGGGTTAGCGCGGCCTGTTGTAGGGCAATACCATTCCCCAACCTCAGGTGCCATTTTGTCACCTGAAGTCACGGGTCTTGGGAACGGTCCGTTCCCAACGCCGGCTGGGCCGCTTGAGACTTGCGACAAGGTTTTCCACAAATTGGCGCTGAAGTGACGCAGAGCACCGCGACACGGGCGCACGGAGAGCCAAAATGGCGCGCGCGATCGGCTTCCTTCCAATGCCGCTTCACCCACAATAAACGCTCAGTGGATGCGATCGTCAGCCTCTCTCCAACCGAGGCTGATCCGGGCTTTGTTCAGGCTTCGTTCAGCCTTAGCCGGCCTTGCTACAGCTGCTGCTGAACGAGGCCAGAACAAAGCTTGGCCGAGGCATCAGCAACCCCGGTGTGACCCAGAAACGGGCATGAGCTATGCTTAACGGTATTTCATAACCTGTGCCTTTTGTTTATGCCCAAAGTGAAGTTCAACAGAATCGTCGAAAGTTTTAGCGGCCGGATCGGGGATCTCGTCTTCTACGAAGCCGATGGACAGACCCTGTCTCGGACCTTGCCGCAAGTCCCGATTGAGCGGAGCGAGAGGCAAGTTGCCAATTCGGAGCGGTTCCTGGCCGCGCAACGCTACGCCGCGACCGCGCTGCAGGATCCCAAACTCAAAGCCGCCTACAAAGCCGTCTGTCGGGGACATCAAAACCCGCGGAACCTGGCCATTCGCGATGCTATGCGTCCGCCGGTCGTGGAATCGTTCGACCTGACCGGTTATTCCGGTAAACCAGGCGAGTTCATTCGAGTCCACGCCACGGACGATTTTTGTGTGGTCGAAGTGCGAGTGACCCTTCGGGATTCTAGCGGTGGGTTGATTGAAGAAGGATTCGCAGAACCGGGGCCGAAGACCGGTGAGTGGTGTTACGCCGTCCAAAAAGCAGTGGCGCCTGGACAGTCGGTTTCTATGACCGCGGTTGCGCAGGATACGCCGGGAAACACGACCGAAAACCAGCGCTGGTATTATCTTTCATGACCGAAACCACGGTCGCGTGCCTATTATGGCGCCATTTGTCACAAGTGGAGATCCCACGCAGACAAACATTTGCGTATGCTTCTCGACGCGCGTAAGCACCGCCGTGCTTACGGCGCTTGGGTCGGATAGATCATCGGTATCGGAATCGGGATCGAAAACGACAGGCATGGGAATGGGATCTGGCTACGCGGTTGGAAGTGCACTCCACTACCATTGAATCGGAGGAATATAGACTATCCCGGAACGATACCGATTCCGATACCGACCCCGACCCCGAATGAAGCACGAAATGCGAGCTAACGAGACGCCTCCCCCCGTTTATCGACCGTAACGATCATTGGCAGCCTGGCCAACGCATTACTTCAGGCGCGTCTCGCGGCTTCCGCACTCCCGAAACGTTCTTTTTCGCTCGAGAACTTTGCGGTTAATCGCGGTTCGGTGCAAAACGACGCAAGTAATGGCTACGGCGATTTGACCGTCGGGATCGGTATCGGGATGAATCGGCCTGCGATCTGGCCACGCGGCTGGATTGACTCCACTACCATTGAATCGGAGGAATATAGAATTTCCCGGAACGATACCGATTCCGATTCCGACCCCGACCCCGAATGAAGCACGAAATGCGAAAGGGGGGGCCTGGGATCTGGCTACGGGCGGTTGAGGCCCCTTTGCTGTTTCCAGCGGAATTGGGGAAGGTGATCAAGGGTTGAGTCCTTCGACCTTGAGGCTGGAGGCCCGACCATGGTAGACGGGGCCAACGGCCCCGGGGTCGTGCCCCAAGAATTCCTCGCGCTGAAAGCGCAGTCCAGGGAGGTAGTTCCTGAACCCGGGCACCGCGTCTGGGAGAACGTGGAAGCCGCGCCGCACCTTCCTCTCCTGGTGTCCTTCAGACACACGATCGCGAGCCTCCCAGTTTGGATAGGGTCGGAAATACCGTGCGCCTGGCCGTTAAGCAGCTGTCCGCAATTTTGCGGACGGCACGAGGCTAAGTCCAAACCCATTGTTTTCCGGTGGTCCATCCAGTAATAAGGGCGCCAATTCGTGAGTGGGAGTGCGAACAGCCCGAAGGTTCATTGGATTCGCAGCAACGGGTTCATCTTGGGGCTGCTCGTCGCCGTCCTGTTGGCGTTCCTCTTTCCCAACCCGGGCTCCAAGCGTGGCTTCTTACACCCGGACCTGCTGAACAACATCGGCATCGCCTTGATCCTGTTTTTGCAGGGGCTTTCCCTGGCCGTGGAACAGATCAAGAGCGGTGCGGAAACTGGCGCTTGCACCTAACCGTGCAGGCCTTCACTTTCGCGGTCTTCCCGCTGGTGGGATTAGCTTTCCACAACGTGGCGGCAAAGGTTTGGCTATCTGAACCCGAAGCGATCCAGTCGGGGTTTCTTTACCTTTGCGTTCTGCCGTCGACGGTCTCGACTTCCGTTGTCTTGACCGCGGTGGCGCACGGCAACACGGCCGGAGCACTCTTTAATGCCGCATTCTCCAATATCCTGGGTGTGTTCCTCACCCCGGTGCTGGTTCAGCTTCTGATGAAGACAACAGGCGAATCGACGCCACTCGGGCCTTTGCTGGTCAAGATCACGGCGTTGACGCTGGCGCCCTTCTTTTTCGGAATGCTGTTGCGAAACGTGGTGAAAGCGTGGCTCAAGGCGTTGAAACCGTGGGTCGCTCGCATCAGCAATACGATTATCCTGTTCATCGTTTACACCGCATTTTGCGATTCGGTAAGCGAAAGGATCTGGGAGACGCACGGATTCGGACTCACCGTCCAGGTCTTTCTGGGGGTGGCGCTGCTGTTCACGATCATCTCAGGCCTTGTTTATGCCGCCTGCCGCGCTTTGCGCATGAACCGGGAAGACCTGATTGCCGCTTACTTCTGTTCCGTCAAAAAGACGCTGGCGATGGGTGTGCCGCTCGCCATGCTGATCTTCGGCGCCCGGAGCGATCTGTCGCTCATTTTGCTTCCGATCATGCTGTACCATCCCCTCCAATTGCTGGTCAACGGGATCATTGCGAATCAGTTGGCGAGGAGTCTTCCAGCGGATGCTTAACTCCGCGGTTTGGGGCGCTTCGTAGCCGACGACGTCAGGAGGCGGACTCCCCTAACCCGCTCCGGTAGCCTGATCCGCCGCCTCACGTCGTCGGCTACGACTCCGATGCGGCGACGATGCAAAACTTGGATTCCGCTTTCGCGGATAGGAGTCCGCCGCTAAGATCTCTGTATGCCATGGGAGCGGAAAGGGAATCTACCCCGGCTTGCGCGGCATCACTATCAAGGCCACGCGGTCGTGTTTTGGACGAACCCAGTGGAAGAGCGTGCTCGCGGCTGGCTCACTCCTTCTTTCCACGCCTTCTTTCGCGAACTCCTTCTCCATGCCTCTGCCCGCTACTCGGTGTGGTGCCCAACCTACTGCCTCATGCCTGACCATCTGCACCTGGTTTGGATGGGCCTACGGCAGCAGTCCGATCAACTGAACGCCATGAAGTTTCTGCGCACCGAACTAGAACCGGCCCTGGGAGGAGATCGACGATGGCAACACCAAGCCCACGATCATGTCCTGCGAGAAGAGGAACGCCAACGAACTGCTTTCGCGGCCACGTGTTTTTATGTTCTTGAAAATCCGGTGCGCGCCGCGTTGGTTCCGTTAGCCGGAGACTGGCCGTATACCGGCGCCATCGTTCCAGGCTATCCACGTCTTCATCCCTTGACGGACAATTACTGGGAACTCTTCTGGAAACTCTACATAGCCTTTCGCAATGCCGAGTGTTCTGCTTCGTAGCCGACGACGTGAGGAGGCGGATTTCAGCTCTGATCCTCACCCTCAAGCCCGATCCGCCTCCTGACCAGGCTGTGTGAAAACTTTTTGCTGATTTTTTGAACATTAGAGGGGCGCTTCAGTCCATTTGGGTAGCAACGCTATGAGCTATTTGCGAGGCCCCGAACGATCTCAAACCCAGCTTCTGCCGCCGTGTGTGGAGGACTACGTTGGCCAAGAGTCGCCTGCTCGGTTTATCGATGCTTTCGCCGAGGAACTCAATTTTAAGGAACTGGGCTTTGCCCAGGCCGAACCGGCCAGCACGGGCCGGCCTCCTTACCATCCAGCCGATTTGACCAAGCTCTATCTTTATGGGTATCTGAATCGGATTCGCTCCAGCCGCCGTTTGGAGGCAGAGGCGGGGCGCAACCTGGAACTGATTTGGTTGATGCGCCAACTGCGTCCGGATTTCAAAACCATTGCCGAGTTTCGCAGGAAGAATACCGAGGCGCTCAAGAAACTCTTTAAACAGTTCAATCTCCTCTGCCGCAAGCTGGAACTATTCGGGGCGGAACTGGTGGCGATCGACGGAGCCAAATTCAAAGCGGTCAACAATATTCGTCGACACTACACGCCCGAGGACCTCAAAGAACTGCTGCAACGGATCGATCAGCGAATCGAGGATTACCTTAAAGCCTTGGATCAGCGGGACAGCGAAGCTGAGGGGACAAGGGGTAAAATGACGGGCCCCCAACTGGAGGAGAAGATCGCGCGCTGCAAGGAGCGCAAGCAGAGCTATCAAGAACTGGTGGCGGAGATGGAAAAGGCTGGTCAGAGCGAAGTCTCACTGACCGATCCGGATAGTCGGGCGATGCAGAAAGTGGGGATCGGCTATAACGTCCAAGCGGCCGTCGACGCCAAGCATCATCTGATCCTAGAGCAGGAGGTAATGCAAGCGGCGTGCGATCGCAATCAGCTGGCGCCCATGGCCGTCGCGGCCAAAGCCCAACTGCAAGTCGAGCAACTCAAAGTGGTGGCCGATGCGGGCTATCACGAAGCCGATCAATTGGAGCAGTGCGAGCAGGCTGGGATTGAAACTTTCGTTCCCGACACGGGCAAGAGCAGCGGCCAAAGTAGGAATGGAAAAGAGGTGTTTCCGAAGGAGAAATTTGTCTACGACCCTCAAATAGACCAGTATCGTTGTCCGGCTGGACAGATGCTCAAAGCCGGCCATGTGAGTGCGAGCAAAGGTAAGGATCGGGTCATTTATTACAACCGCTCAGCCTGTCGGCAATGTCCTTTGAAGGAGCAATGCACCAGTGCGGCCTATCGGGCGATTTACCGCCGGACCAATGAAGCAGTCGTGGATCGGCAAGCGGCGCGATTGGCTCAGAATCCGGAGATCATGAAGCAACGTAAGGCTATCGTTGAACACGTCTTTGGCACGTTACGCGACTGGGGACACGATAAATTTCTGATGAGAGGCTTGAAAAAGATCCGAGCCGAGTTCTCGCTCAGTGCACTGGCCTATAATCTGAGGCGGGTGTTGAACCTCTTTTCGGTGTCTGAGCTGGTCCAGAAGCTTCGCTCCCTCCGAGCTGAGCTTGGGTAGAAAGTCCCTCGAGGGTCGGAAGGCCTCCGAACGGGGTTGGCGAAGCGAATGGGGCCGAAAAATGGACCACCAACAGCGCCTAGTGGAACTTAATAAAGATCGAACAGGTTGAAGCCGCCGGAAAACGGCCCTGCCGCCCTCTATCTGGGAAGATTCGAGTTTTCACACAGCCTGTGACGTCAGCGGCTACGACTCCATCAGCCCGATCCGCCTCCTGACGTCAGCGGCTACGACTCCATCAGCCCGATCCGCCTCCTTACGCCGGCCGCTACGACTCCATCAGCCCGATCCGCCTCCTTACGTCAGCGGCTACGACTCCAGCAGCCTGATCCGCCTCCTTACGTCGGCGGCTACGAGAGCGCGGAAGGCCCCCGCGCGGGCATCCAGACCATCGCGGGGGCTAGTTCAGATCTCGGCGCTCAAGGGATGGGAGTCGGCACGCGAATATCCGAATCCACCGGCACCTCGTGAACGGTGATTTCTTCCACTTCGAGCGACAATACCTCGCTCGTTTTGTTGTCCGCCGCCGTATAAACAGCAGTGACCGCAAGCTCGACATTGCTGAGAATGTGAAGAAAGCCGACGTTAAGCGGCGTGTTGCAGGGTGGAGCGTTTTTGTAGATCAGTTCGTTGAGCCGAAACGTATCGTCCATGGTGGCCGCGTAGGGAGGCAGGACAATTTTATCGGTGGCCAGGACGCCGGAGAACCGCGGCTCACGACCGACTGGCTCACCTTGCAGGATTAGCGGGACGAGCCGTTTCTCGATGAGTGCCTCTTTGAGTTGATAGTTATGGATGTTAATCTCGGTTGTGTAAGTTCCGGGATTCACTGGCATACGCGAGGCGCAGTCTTCGCGATCCTGGCGGCCGATCACATACTTGACGCTATAGCTATAGCGGCGGCGGCGGCAGCAAGCAGGTACTCGCACCTCGACCTTCTTCTGGGCCACCACCACGCCGTCGGCAACGACGTCGAGGCTGCCATGGAACACTTGGTCTTTCTCCGCACACGGTCTCACCCCGGTGAACGTCACATGGAACGTGAGCACATGCTCACGATCGCCCTTAAGAGGTCCATAGCCGCCGGGCGGATCAATCAGGGTCACAAACGGCGCGGTACTGCCAGCCGGGACCAGGGAGACGTTATTGATCACAGACACCAGGCTATTGATCAGCGCAATGATTGTATTGACGATGTTGGTTGCGTTGATGCCGGCCTGAAACGATCCGCCCGTGCCCGAAGCGATAGCAACCGCTTGCCCAGTCGCATTGAGCTGATTAGCGCCGACGCTAATGGCAATCACGGATATGTTCTGCGCCTGTAATTGAGCTAGCGTGGAAGCCAGCGTGGCGGCGCCGGACGGATCATGCCCAGGTTGATCCCCAAACCAAACAATGATGCGCTTGGAATCCGGACGCCAGCCGATACTGCCCCCGGGCGCTTGCGCCAACTGACTGAGAGCGAACAATTGGGCTTCCGGATCATCGCCTCCGCCATTGGCTGTCCACGTGTTGATGGCAGCGGTGACAGCGGCAGCACTGGCGGTGGGATTGAGTTGGTGTTGAAACGGGTAAGGCGCTGGGTCCGTAAAGTCGCGGTAATTGCCAACGCCGTAGACCAAGTCGTTGCCTGTGGCATTGACGGCCGTCAGGATGTTGTTCGCGCCCGCTTTAACGGCAGCGATGAAATCGGTCATGCTCCCCGTTGTGTCCGCGAGAAAGTAGATATCCACCTTTCTCCTGGAGTCTTTCGGAATCGTGACCGTAATCACTTCGTTGAAGCGTTTGCATTCATCCAGGGTGAGTTTGTTTTCAGTGGGCGAGATTTTGATATCGCCCGCTGCCACGGCGAAGGGGAGAAGCAGCTCTTTGCTGACTTCAGGCACTGGCGGGAGAAACAGTGACCTCTTTTCCGACTTTTCCAGATCCTCTCGCTTGAGCTCTTTGCCCGCCGTGTTCAGGACCACTTGGAACGCCTTGCCGTTTGGCTCCGCGGTGCTATAGCCGGTAAAGAGGAAGACAGCGTCTCCGTTGGTCAATTGATCTCTGGCGGTTTCCTGCGTTGTGACTTGTTGACTGCCGGCCAGTTTAGAGATGACTTGTGCCGCGCGAGCGGTGAGCTCGCGCGATTTAGTGCATGTAGTATCGTTCTTCATAATAGGATATAAGAGCGTCAAGCGCGTTTGATTGTTTTCCCTCCGCCATGGAGTGAGAGAGTAGATTCGCGGAGATGGAACCTATCCCAGGGAGCGTCCTCCTCGGGACGTGATCATTCGGGTTGCTTTCGCACTGGGTACGAATCGATCGCCTGTGCACGCCAACTGCAGCATGCGTTTCTCGCAAGCGGCCTCGAACCAACATCGGATTCGGAACCTTCTCTTCCGAGCAGCGGAACGCTCCTCTATTAAGGTTACGGTCGAAACCAGCACCATCTTTCAGTGGGCGAAACGTGAGCCGGTCCTGGGAAGTAAGTCGCCGGCCGTTTCGGAGAGCACGACGTTGCATGAAGCGTCGCTGCGTTGTAACGAAGAAGGGGAAGAATCGTCGATCATGTCAGCCCATCTTCTACGGGCTCGCCGATCTGTTGTAAGTCGTTGATTGTGGCAAAGAAGCTGAACGCTCACCATTAATCGTCACTAAGGTTCTTCCTGAGTTCTGCCGATGACGCTAATGTGGGCAAAGATGTAATCGTTGCTCTCGGTGTCGTATTGCGATGAGAAAAATATCGGCAGTGACGTCGCTGGTTACCGCCAGCGCTGCTGAGCAAGGCTATACCTAATGCACGGCCCATCCCTTGCCATGCGACTCGCAGTCTGCCTTGGGTTTCTTCTCCCATTCTTAGCGACGTCCCTCACCACATTAGGAACCAGTGTCTACCGCCCGGGAACGGGGGACCCTCTGCTGGAGCCGTGGCGGTGGGTTCACTATCCCGAACTGGATGGCCAATGGGTGATGAGCATGACCGAAGCTCAAGATGGTGCGATGTGGTTCCGGACTCGGACGGGAGTCACTCGATACGACGGTGTCCGGTGGCAGTCGTTTAGCACGCAAGACGGGTTACTGGACAATCAGGTTCGGGTGCTGTGCGGATCCCGTGACGGAAGTATTTACGCTGGCACGGAGTCGGGCCTCTGCCGGTTTCAGGGCGGGAAATGGCAGACGTTGTGGCCTGCTCCAGGGGCGGGTCCGTGTCGAATCTTATGTATGACGGAAGACCCCGGAGGCAGCCTGTGGTTCGGGACGTACTACGGCTTGGCCCGGATGTCGCCGGAGATGATCATCTTTTTCAGTGCTGCAACCAATTGCTCGATACTGGGTCGCTCCGCGCCCAATGCACGCACCATACCTCTTCCTGAGGGGCGACACCTGGAAGGGGCTGTCTACTCGGCAATGGTGGATAAAGCCGGTTCCATTTGGGCCGCTACGACCGAGAGTGTGTTCCGCCTCGGCGGTAATCTTTCCGAGGGCACTTCCTTAGAGTGGGATGCCTATACGAAGGAGGACGGTTTGGACCTGGCGGATCACGTCTCCAGCATCGTCCAAACGGCGGACGGGACCATTTGGACAATCGACGACAGCGGAAACTCCGGAATCAATCAGTTTGACGGTCGACGCTGGACCTCACTGCGTCTGAGCAGACAGTTTGGAGGCGACGACATCTATAATTCAGTTCTGGAAACGCGAGACGGGGTTTGTTGGGTAAGCGGGTTTGGCAGGCTGTTTGCCTTCGCGGAAAACCGTTGGCGCAGCTATGAGGCGGAAGATTTGCCTCTCAGCCAGGACCGGTTTTGCATTCGGGAAACGTCGCGCGGCGATTTGTGGATTGCCGGACGCGACAGCGAAACCTGGAGGGTGGATTATTCGGGTCGTCGTTGGCGGACCTACCCTGGGCTTCACTTCCATGGGGAAACGCCGGACGGCAAACGGTGGTATCTTACCCGGGAAGGAGCGGTCGTCGTCGAGGAACCGAGAACGGATAGCTGGGTCCGATTCGGAGCTGAGGATGGTCTCATTGACTGCCCAACCGGACTCATGATCACGCAGGCGGGTGACGTATGGATTGGGGGAAGTCACCAGGGAGTTCCCGCCACTGCGCAATTCAACGGCTCGGCCTGGGCCCGGCGGGAGCATCCCGAACTGGTCTATCCGGTGGGATATCGATCGATGTTCGAAGCACGCGACGGCACTCTCTGGTTAGGGTGCGAGCCGGGACCGTGGTTGCAAGGGAATCGGGGCGGTTTGTTGCGACTTCGACGACAACAGGATGGCGGAGAACAGTGGACTCATTTTGGGCCGGAACAGAGCATGAGTTTCTTTTGCGTCGGCATTGGACAAACAGCCGACAACATGCTCTGGGTGGGCGGACTCGATCTGACACGCCTTGACGGGGATCGGAAGCTCAACACCACAGTCCCCAAAGAACTCGAAGACCGCTGGATTGACGACGTCTACGGCGCGCAGGATGGCCAACTGTGGCTCTCCGTCGGTGGTGTAGGCGCGTTTTGCCTGCGCGGCACCAACTGGACCAAATATACCACCGACCAAGGTCTAGCCAATAACATGGTATCCGCGATTCGGTGCCTTCACGATGGCACTGTCCTGGCCGCCAATGCCAAAGGGATCAGTCGGTTCGACGGCCGAAGCTGGACACCCTTTGCCTTGCCCTCCGCATTGCACATCGACCGTGAAGGAGGGACCCTCCGACAGTCGTCCGACCGTGCCATCTGGGTCAATATGACGACGCGTTCGTGGTACCAAAGGGGCATTACCAAGACCCCTCTGAGCGATCGTGACAACGCGCTTTTCCGCACCACGAGGTATCAGCCAAGCCACCAGGTCCCTGTGACGCGGTTTCTCGTTTCGCCCGGAGTCGTGTCACAACCGGGCAACGCGTTTCTTTCCTGGGAAGGGTTCGCGCCTTGGCACGCCACTCCGCCAGAGAACATCGAATATTCTTTTCGGTTGAACGAGCAACAGTGGTCGCCATTCTCTCGCGCCACTTCCCACTATTATCAACAGATGAAGAGCGGACATCATCGTTTTCAAGTGCGCGCGCGCGACAGCGATTTCAATGTTGAATCCATGCCCGCGGCGGTGGCCTTCATTGTGCTTCCGCCAGTCTGGCAGCAAGGCTGGTTTCTCGCGCTCCTAGGCACGGGGGGCTCGGGATTAGTTCTCCTCTTGGTCCTGGTCATCCGCCGCGACCGGGAGATCCTCGCGTCTAGTGTGAAGTTATCGGCGGTGAATCAATCGCTCGCCTCAGAAATGGAAGAGCACCGGTGCGCCCGGCTGCAGTTGGAGGAACGGACTTGCCGGTTGGAAAACGAAGTCGAGGAAAGAAAGCGGGTAGAACAGGAGAAAGATCGGATTCACAAAGAGCTGATTTCCGCTTCCCGCCGGGCGGGCATGGCCGACGTGGCCAGTAGCCTTCTGCATAACGTGGGCAATGTTTTGAACAGCGTTAACGTCTCTGTGAGCGTCATCCTCGATCGCCTGCACCGCTCGAAAGAATCGGCCGTTACGAAGGTGGCTCAGTTACTGGGCGAACACACTGCAGATTTGGATCACTTCATGGTTCACGACGAGAAGGGCCGCGCCCTTCCCCATTACCTGGAACAATTGGGACAACGTCTGACCGAAGATCGCGGGGAGGTCGTTGAGGAAGTGACCGCGCTTGGACGGAACGTTGACCACATCAAAGAAATCATCGCTCTACAGCAGCGCTACGGCCGTGCGGGCGGCGTCTTCGAACTCATTTCTCCGCAGGAAGTGATGGAAGACGCACTGCGTATCCATGCGGAAGCCTTTCATACGCCCGATATCATCATGGAGCGCGAGTATGCTACTGTGGCGCCATTTCTTCTGGATCGTCACAAAGTGACCCAAATCCTCGTGAGTCTTCTGAGCAATGCCAAACAGGCGTGTGACGCCGGTCCTGGCCCGAAAAAACGCATCGTCGTGAGGGTCGCGCCCCGCGCTGACGGCGGCGTCCGAATGGAGGTTGCCGACAATGGCGTCGGCATTGCGCCAGAAAACTTGACGCGCATTTTCGTGCAAGGATTTACGACACGCGCGGCCGGGCACGGATATGGCCTCCACAGTAGCGCGTTGGCGGCCATTGAGATGGGCGGCACGCTGCAAGCCCATAGCGGCGGGCTGGAACAGGGAGCGCGGTTCACCCTGGACCTGCCAGGTCGGCAAAAACCGGACGGTTCAAGCAACGGAGAAGAACCTGGCCTTGGCGCTCAGCAATAACGACATGGGCCTGCAAACTCCTCGAACCCGCCAGGCAAATGTATCCTTCGGAATCGACCGCGATTCCAGTGACGCGATTCGACGCATCGGGCGACGATTCATCATCGTTCATCTTTCCACCACCCAAGTATGATGAAAACAAAATACGCGTCGCATCGCGATTCAGTTTAGCAACGAAAATATCTGTCCACCCTCTCGGTTCGAGTTGGAATGCGTCGAGAACGGGAAAGTAAAGGGACCGAGTTGCTCCGGTCACGTAGATATTGCCTTCCGCGTCCAGTGCAATTCCCTTTCCACTGTCGTCTTGCTCTCCCGCCAGGAATGTTGAGAAGAGGAGTGAACCGGCCGGGTTGAACTTGGCGACATACGCGTCGCCGCAGAGAGCGCCCCAGCAGTTGGCGAAGGGTGGAGTCGGTTGCGCTACGCCTGCGGTTGTTAGCAGTTTACCTCCCGCACTCTCGCCGGTAATGAACGCATTCCCTGCCGGATCCACAGCGATCGCATTAATGACACACCCGCCAAAGCTACCTGCGAAGTATGTCGAATATTCCAGCTTTGTCCCGCTTGGGTTTACCTTGCATAGAAACCCTGCGTCCGTGAGGGCATCTCCAGGATGTTGCGCCTGAAACGCATTCACTACTGGGAAGTCGTGAGACCAGGTATTTCCCGCAACAAAGGCGTTTCCCTCTGCATCAACGCCAATCGCCTTCATCGCCTCGTAGCTAGTGCCGCAAAGGTAACTGCAGTATTCCAGCCCATTGCCGAACGGATTGACCTTTGCCACAAAACCGTCCGTGAGTAAACCGCCGCACGGGCTGGTTTGAAACGCACCTGGAGTGACGGGAAACTCTGATCCAGCGGTCGTGTTGCCAGTGATATAAGCGGATCCGCCGCCATCCACAGCAATGGCTTTTCCCTCGGATGAGTCTCCAAAACTTGCTCCAAACGAAAAGACGTAAATCGGAACGCCATTGGGATCCAGTTTAGCCACAAGTACCCCGCGAGGGAGTCCACCGCTGTCGGGCCAACAATAGCCAGCGTTGCCGGTGATGTAGGCATTGCCTTGTGCATCCACAGCAATGGCCTTGGCCACACCACCACAAGTTCCAGGAATATAGGTCGAATAGAGCAAAGCTCCATCCGACGAGAATTTAGCCACGTAAGCGGATTTTCCCCACGCGAACGTCCCCGTCACCGGCGTGGTCACCGGAAAATCAGGTGATTCCGAGATGCCCGATATGTAAATGTTTCCGGCGGCATCGACGGCCACGCCAGTCGCGCTATCGTCGAAATCCGGCCCGCCTAAGTAAGTGGAGTAGTTGATCGCCGGCGAGTTGGCCTCGGAGTGGACCAGCAACACGCTGGCACCCATCAATAGTAGAATCACATAGACTCTGGACCTCCAATTTCTGGTATTCGTTCCGCCAAAGTCCGCCTTAATCCGGCTCCAACCGTTCGCCTTGTCAATCATCGTGCTTTTCATAGCAAGTCGTTTCCTCAACGTCCCGATGGGCTAATTTCGTACGTTCATGTTCTACAGGGGAACTGCGGCCGAAAGGTTGCAGCTAAGACCGGGTGAAAAGCGCTCTGGGTAAACGCCAAGTGTTCCTGGGTGGTGCACTCCGACTTAGATCATGACCTCGCGATGCATGAGTCCAGGCGCGTTCTTGATCAAACTGGACCACATCACGGATAGCACGACGGGTGCAGAACAGATGCGCTACCCTTTTGTCCGCGCCAGGCCGGATCCGAACACGGTGGTTGTCCATGAAACGTTGGCCGGTATTTCAGGGCGAATTCACGTCTGGGTTAACTGGGCTTTAGATGAAAGGATTCCCTGCCAAACAAACCGGTGAAAACGGCGAGCGCTTGGTGACAGTTTAATATGTCATAGAAAGTGACAAATTGTCGCCATGGTAACGCTCGATCCAGGGACTTATCCCGCGAGATTCACGGCAGTGAAGTTTGCTTAGTTGGCCTGTCCACCGCGATAATCCCATGGATCAAGTGCAAGCCGTTAGAGGTCACTGCCGCATCAGCGAAAGAATGCCCCACCTAATTTTGGTTCATGTCGAAGGAAGCGTCGCGCCAATATAACCCGACACCAATCCTCTCAAACGCCGCTGACTGACTCTCGGACACGAGGCGCAACACGCATCTCGACCCATCATCGGCTCCCACTACGCAAAGCGTCGCGTCCGTCCTTAAGGGGGCGAGATGGTTCCGGGGTCGTCTGACCAACGGAACCTGCGATAGCGTGGTAAAGCCAGGCGCGGGCATGCGTCCAGTAGTACTTGGCGGTCCGCGGCGCGATGTCGAGAGCAGCAGCCACTTCGTCGTGGGTCATTCCCACAAAGTAGCGGAGTTTGACGACCTGGGCTTCAACCGGATGTTCGGCGGCGAGCTTTTGTAAGGCATCATTGATGGCGAGCAGTTGATCATCGTTTTCCGGTGAAGCCAACTTCATCTCCTCGTAAGCGACGCGTTGCTGAGAGCCGCCATGGCGCAATGCGCGTTTTTGACGGGCGCGATCGATAAGAATCCGCCGCATTGCCTCGGCTGCGACGGAAAAGAAATGGGCGCGATTCTGGAACTTCTTCTGACGGTCAGCTGCAAACCGAAGCCAGACTTCGTGCACCAGAGCCGTGGGTTGAAGAGTATGTCCCTCGGATTCTTTGGCCATGCGGTGGCTGGCTAGCTGGCGCAATTGCTCATAAACCAGCGGCAGGAGTTCTTCCGCTGTTTTGGCATCGCCAGCCTCAATCGTCTGCAGGGTTAGGGCTCCATCGCTCATACCAGGAACCAGCGTCCAGACTGTTTGAATGTTGACGAAAGCGGGTCGATTGTCAAACCACCTACACCCGCTCGCGGAATTCGCGACCACCAGTGGCATGGTGAACACTCTGCCGGGCCTACGGACTGAGCGGGTCGCGCCGGAGAATCTTGTTGCCCAGTGTTGAACCAAAGGGTTGGGTGTGTCGCCTTGTGTCACCTTCGCGGTGTCGGCACGCCGAGCGCGCGAAGGTGTTCCTCCACTCGCTCGAGATCCCATAACTGCACGCGGCGCAGATCGACACTTACTGCCAGATGGCGCCCGTTTGGGCTGATTCCCAACACCATCGTTCCCTCCGGCAGCGACAGCAAGACTTCAAATGAGCGCGCGTCTCGGAAAGTGGAGTTGCGACCGTCGCTATTCAGCCAAAAGCGCTGGCCGTCGGGCATAAAATGAACACGGGCGAATGCTTCGCAGCGGATCGGCAACTCGCGCGTGCGCTGCCAGTGCACCGTTTCGTAACACTCAAGCCCTCGCTCCGTGACAACAACCAACTCTTCGCCATTCGGAGAAAAACTAAAGCCTCCTACATTCGCTCGATTCGTTAGAGTCGCTGCGAGTGTGACTTCCGGCAGCCGCAACATGGACAATGCCGGAGACCATCGATACATGACACCGAGCCACCGTTCGTCCGGGGAGGCCAAGCTGGCGATACCGGGCATCTCCAAATGCCGAATGCTTGCGACATTTGTATTTCCTAAGGGCATGAACCGGACGCCGTCCGGACAGAACATCACCAGTTCGTTCGAGAGAGCCGTGGCCTGCAGAACTTCATCGGGGACTGCCATAGCCTGTGCCGTCAGCACTGGCGGCTCCGCACCCTCGCCACGCCTCAGGTGCCACCGCTGCAGGGCGCCCGATCCGTGTGCGTAGATATCGGAAGCATCGGTGGAAAAAAATGGAAAACGAACCGTGTCACTCGGCAGCAGAGCTGCTGATCCTGGGGACGTCAAATCCCAGACGCCAATGAACTTCGAGCCGCCGGCAGCGAACCACTGCCCGTCCGGCGAGAATCTGCCAAAGAAAACGCTTTGTCCAAGATCCGCAGATAACTCGCGGCATGCGCTCGGCTCGACGAACTCGTAAATCTGGAGACGGTCGGTGGTATGCACGGCGCATTTTCGACCATTGCGGCTGAACTGGACCCGCTCCGAATTGAGGCCCATGGTGAAGGCGCGCTGCAGGGTGGTCATCTCCCAGCAGATCAGTTCCCTCTCCCACCCGCCGCTAATCAGGTAAGCTCCATCTGGACTGAATGCGACATGGACAGCTTCGGCCTTATGACGGCCAAGGGTCTTGCTTTCCCCCGTTGTCGGGTCCACCAAGCGCACGTTGCTATCCAGATCCGGAATCGCCACTCGCGACTGACCAGGCCGCCACGCCACTTGCACAACCGGACTGGCAGACGGCAAAACCGCTTTCAGTTCCCCGGTGTCCCAGTTGACGAACCCGACCATGTTACTGGCGGACTGGCTGCACGGAGCGGCCAAAAGGGTCCCATCCGGAGAAAACGACAACGAAGCGAGTGTTCCTGGCAGCCGAATTTGACGAACCTCGCGTCCGGTTTCCAAGTCCCAAACGCGAACGCCTCCATCCAACTGCCCCACAGCAAAGTGTCGACCCGCTGGATGAAAGGCAACCGCCGCGTCTGTCGCGCAATCCCGCAGGTCCAGCACGCGCCGGATCGAAACCATGTCCCAGACTTCAACGTCGCCGCGATCGCCAGTGGCAACCAGATCACGCTTTATCGCCAGATAGCGGCCGTCGTGACTCCAACGTTTGACATGGCCCAGATGATCACTGACCGGTGGCAAGTTGGCCAGAAGATGATTGTCCACAATCGCCCGGACCTCGACTGAGCCTTTGTTCACACATACGGCGTAGCGCTCCAACGCTGGATCACATTCACGGCCGCCTTCATCCTGGACGAAACTTATCTCCCTCTCCAGGCGCATATCCGGCAGGGCCATGGCCGCCACGGCCACCTGCCGGAGCGCGACGGAATTGGAAATCGTGCCCGCTCGCTGCACGGCATCCAGAGTGCGCACCCTCTGCCCTAATTCACCGCTCCGGACTGTAGCTCGCGCCTGTTCGAGCAGCGCGGTATAAAGCTGCTCGCGCACGCGTCGTTCGGCGGCCTCAGCTCGAACCCGCATAGAGTTCTGCTCCCGTTCCGCACGGCTTTTAGCCTGGTACTGCCAGGTGGACAAAGCGAGCCCCGTAACCAGTGCGGCCAGGACGGCCCCGCCCGTAACGAAGAAAAGCTTGTGACGTCGAAAAAGTTTCTGCAGCAGGTAGAGTCTGCTGGGGGGCCGAGCCACGACAGGCTCGTTGGCTAAGAATCGCTGCAACTCCATCGCTAGACCGTTGGCCGTGTCGTACCGCCGTGCCCGGTCTTTTTCCAGACATTTCATGACAATCCAATCGAGATCGCCCTGGAGAAGAGGAATCAGACGTTCCAGTTGTTTGGGCTCCCGACGACCCGGAGGGCCAGGCGCCATTGCTTTTGCCGCCTGGCTCAGCCGAGTGCTCGGTCTCATTGGCTCCTTTTCCCGAATGATTCGGCGCATCTCTTCGAGCCCAGTCGCGAGCAACTCCTTTTGCGGAAAAGGAGGCTGGCCAGTCAGCAATTCGTAGAGTAGCACCCCGAGGCTGTAAATGTCCGTGCGGGTGTCGATATCGACGCTGGTTAAAATCGACTGTTCGGGACTCATGTAAGCGGGCGTCCCGATGAACTGTTCGAAAGCCGTGAAGAACGTTTGATCGATCAAACGGCCTTGCGTTGCCTTTGCAATTCCAAAATCAATGACTTTGGGAACTGGCGATCCGTCGTTAACGGTGATGAGGATGTTCGAGGGTTTTATGTCCCGATGAATCACCCCCTTTTGATGCGCATGTTGCACAGCGCGGCAGACGAAAATAAACAGGTCGAGCCGCTCCCGAATGGACAAGTCGTTCTGGTCGCAGTAATCCGTGATCTTTGAGCCCCGCACCAGTTCCATCACAAAAAAGGGACGTCCCGTGTCCGTTGCTCCGGCATCCAAGACCCGTGCGATGTTCGGATGGTCCATGAGGGCCAGCGCCTGCCGCTCGGCTTCAAACCGTGCGATGACGTTCTTGGTGTCCATTCCGAGCTTAATGACTTTGAGCGCCACCCGTCGCCGGACTGGCTCTTCTTGCTCCGCCATGTAGACGACCCCACATCCGCCTTCTCCGATTTGCTGCAAAAGTTTATACCGGCCGATCCGATCGCCCGGCTGCTCAGCGATAGAAAGGACCGACGCCATGCTCGATGCCGAAGCGCGCCCAGAGTCCCGCCAGGAAGGAATCGCGGTGGGAGGTTCTTCCAAGAAATCCCCCGCTTGGACATGAGCTCGGAGGAGAATGTCCACACGTCGCCGCAGTTCCGCATCGCCGGAACAGGCTCTGTCAAGGTAATCGCCCCGTTCCGTGACCGGCAATTGGAGCGCCTCGTTGAAAACGATTATCTCCTGATTGGGGGCATCGCTCATGCCACGCTTAAGGTCTATCAGCGAAAAGTAGGATAGTCAGCCCAAAGGTTTCGCGATGTTCGGTCAGAGGGCTCCCGGAGGCGGCAATCCAGTCCGGGAAACCCAGATAGCATCGGCCTGATTGAATGCCATCCTGAGCGCCAGGCTGGGATGCAGCCCGTGCGGCACCAATACTCGGGTATTCCTTTGGGTTTCGGCCAAGATTGCTTTGTAAGCGTCGAGACGCTGGCCCGCGATCGACGCGGCGCGAGCTGCGTCGCCGCTCACGGAAGCAAAGGTTCCCGCACTCTTCGAAACGAGCGCTGGTTCGGTTTTTGCCAAGGCGCCAGGGACAGCGGTCTTCCCCAGCGCGGTCGGTCCTGCCGCGGCCCGCACGGTACTTTCAAATGCCGCGGATGACGTGTTTTTTGCAGCCACCAACTCTCCCGCGCCGACGGCAGCCTTGGCTTCCCCGATCCCGACGGCGAACTGGAGCATCGTCGAAAGGGCATGGCCACCGTGGTAGTCAGGCGAAGACGTATTTACACTATTGATGCCAAACGCCATACGCGTAAAGCGACCAAAGCCCATGCCAAGGTCCTGAACTCCCGCAAACTTGGCCATCGGGTCGATAATCGCGTCGCCAAAGCCACCAGAAAAACTAGCGACATCGCTCACCCCGGGCGGGGCCTTGATCGCGGCTCCAACCCACGTGCTGCCAAGTGCTTCTCCGACGACTTTCGCGGTCAAGTCAAAGTCAATTTCGTCGAGCGATTCTGCCAACTCGGGGATACCGAAATCGAGCCCCGTCGAATCGACATAGAGGATGGGATTGTTGCGAGCGTAAGCGTACAAGTTCAGTTGCTGCGGATCGGCGGTTGAGGCTTCGATATTCGCATATTTGGGATCAACCGACAGGAATCTTCCGACCACGCTCGACAAGAACCTTGCCTCCACATAGTCCAACCCGCTCTCGCGGTCACGCTCCTTTTGAATGAATTTGTAGAACTCCTCTGTATTCCGGGGTCGATACTCGTTGCGTGCTCCGCCGAAGGGATAATAAGCGGCTTCCTCAACCAGAGCTCCTTCCGCGTCCGTGATCGCACTCGAGGAGCCCAGATGGTCCTGGTGGTAGTAGCGAACCTGCAGAGCACGGTCGGGCAGAGTCAACTCGGCCGGAACCTCAGTACCAATGAAAACGGCCGCTCCGGCAGCGAGGAAATCTGGAAAGTCTGGATCGAAATCTGGAATGGATGGGAGACGGGCTTGCCAACGCTGACTCGCGGCGTCGAAATGCCACATGGCAAACTCCGGTCCAATCGCGGCTCTATCGCCCAGGAGTGGAACAACCTCAAAGCTCGGATTCGGAACGAAGTAACCGCCCGCCCCAACCGACTGGTTTGGAGTGTCGCTAAAGGTGCCCGTGACCGAAAGCACGAAAGGCGTCGAGGCGCGCACCCACAAGACGGTGCCAGCGGGCATCGTGTCCTCAGGAGCCACAGCATGCCAGATCCTGGTAGCAGGATCCCATCGAAACACGGATTGGATCACGTCTTCTTGGCCAACAGGAACGTGCGAGAGTTGTCGAAGCGCTGTTGGAGCGGTGACTGCCAAGGCGATCAGATTCCAGCCGGCGTAGACACGAATGCGCTGGGTACGCCTCCTTGAGGACAGCGAACCCGAGACGCGGGCGACGCGCGTCCCGCCGTGGAACACGTACTTGATCGGCTGGTCATGATCCCGGACCTCAAACGATTTCGTCACGTAGAGGGTGGTTAACGGCGTCTGGTCCGCCGTGTGTTGCTTTCCGGTCACACATTTTGTGATGCGCCGGTCGGAGTGATCGTAACGATAGTCAGCACGCGTGGTGTCGTCCTCGACCGTGACGAGCCGGTTTTTGAAGTCCCACGTGCAGTGCAGACCATCGACCTTCGTGACACTGCCGTTGGCGTCATACGGATACTGTCGAACCTCGGAGGTCGAAGATCGTGCGGAGGTCAGAGCATGCGGGCCGGGGGGATCGCCGGGTTGTCGGCCAGTGCGGTTAGCAGATCCATCCGAACCACCGAAACTCATCGTGCCAAGGTCTGTGACTGAAACACCCTTTTCGAGATGGGCAATATTGCTGGCCTGTTCGAGCATGTTTCCAATGCGATCGTAGCGGTAGTTTAACTCACCTCCATTGCTTGTAGACGGACTAGGCGAATTGTATTGAACACGCGTCAGCCGATAGAGGTCGTCGTAAGAGAAGGTCTGGGTGTTCCGTCGGGGGTCGTTCACGGGAAGGAAGGAGATGGGGCGTCGATCCTCAATGCGGCGAACGTTGGAAACAGAATCGAAGTCATAGCCGAAGTTGATGAGTGGCGTGTCGTGCGACGGGTGCCGGGTAACTAGTGACGTCAGACGCAACCGCGAGTCATACGCCGACGTTGACCGGACGCCATTGCCGTAATCCACCTGGCTCTGTTGACCCGATGGCAGATATTGAATCGCACCCAGGATCCTGCCGCTAGGCCCGCCGCTGACGCTCTGCACCGTCCCGCGTGCGTTATACTCGTAGGCCAACTGATCACCGTCAGGGTAAGTAATAGCGGTCACGCGATCCGACGCATCATATTCTAAGGCAGTGCGGAAACTAATCAGTCCGCTTGGATTTCGGAGTCCGGAGGCCGGAGGCAGACGAGGGTCCACGATGCGTTTAACGGTCCATTCCACATTGCCGCGGGCATTGAAGGAAGTGTGCTCGTCTCCCGTGGCATCCTCCACGTAAGCGAGCATACCTTTGGTATTGTGAGCTGTGGCAAAAGTACCGTCCCCTGGATCGAATGAAGGAGCTGGGGTGTCATAGTGATAGACCACGTCCGGAGTGCGGTGGTAGCTGAACTCGGTTGAGTTGTCATCGTGAAAGTCTTCCGTCAGCTTCCGGTTGGCGCCGTCGTAGGTGAAGGTGATGCGCTGGCCTTTGGCGTCGGTCGTCTCCATCAGATTGGAGGCAGCATCGTACGTGTTGAAGGTAGTCCCACAATCTGGATCACGCATGGAGATCTTCCGCTTGAGCGAGTCATATTCCATCGTCTTCACGTTGCCCTGAGCGTCGGTGATCCGAATCAAATTGTCGTTTAGATCGTAGTCATAGACTGTACTCCACACCTTCACTTCCGGCGAGCGAGAGCCGTCATCATTCAAGCGCGCCGTTTCCTCGACGCGAACGAGTCGGCCCAATCCGTCACTCACGGATCTCAGGGGCGTGTCGAAGTACGGCGAAGCCGCGTCCGTATCATTCTCATCGTAGGCGCGCGTAATCAGCGGCTCATAAACCGTTCGGCTGAATGTGCCATCGGGATTGACGGTTTTAACAGGTCGAAGGGTCGCGTCGTAACTCACCGAGGTTTGGTGGGCGGCGGTAAGATCCAGTGCCGTCAACTGGCCATTCAACTCGAAAGTGCCCCGCCAACCGGGAGCCTCGACACTCTCAAAGTCAAGGAGTTGGTCAAGCGTTTCGCCCGGCTTCAAGCTGAAACAGGGATTAAGCGTGGACTTAGGCTTCTGCCGAGCATTAAATACGACCGCGCCGCTAATCACCACTCGCGGGACAGCGCTGCCCGCCGCCGGTTCCGCTTCTTGTTTGCTCATCAACGGGCGTCCCAAACCATCGGTGAAGGCGCGGCTGATCAGATAATGGTCGCGTTTGTTGGGCCCGGCCGAACCGGGCAATTTGTCCAGTTGTCGGGACTCGACGAAATTCACGATCCCTCCACCCTGTGTTCCTCTTTCCGGCGGCAGCGGGACGGGCACGGCAAGAGAGTAATCATATTCGGCGCTCGGGAATTCAGGCGAGTCGCCCGGCTTGATAAATTTGGTTTGCCGCGCGAAGGCGTCGTACGCGTAGCCAGACTGGTTCTCGTTGAAGTCGGACGATTGAAGCATCGTCGCCAAGCCGAAGTCGTACTTGGCGCGGAAGAGGAGTGCGTCACGGCCCTCGCCAATGTGAACAATTTCCTGGGTGGCATAGGTGTGGAAATCCTCGTCGAACAGGATCTCGCGAACGTGTCCTCGTGCGCGATCAACAGCACCGCCGGGTGCGACTGCTAATGGGTCTAGGGTCAAAATCGCGTTGCCGAACTTATCGTACTGGGCGCGAACCGAGTCGATGAAAGCATCCGGCTTGGATGGATCAATCCAAACGCGAGTCAACGTAACGTTCCCAACTGAGATCTGCCCAAAATTGCTTCCGCTAAAAGTCTCGTCATCGAAGTAAGTCTCCGTCCGGGAGATGACAGCTCCACTCTCAGCCTGGACTTCGGCACGTTTGACCGCACGAAGCATCCAATTGTCAAAATTGAGGGCGTATTCGAAAACGCTGATCCGCTCGTCGTGAAAAGCAAGCCGGTTGGTTCCCTCAACGACCCCGTAATCGGCCTGCCGTATAATGTTGCCGTAGTGATCATAGGCGACCTCCGATTCGAAGGTTCGCTCAGTGCCCTGACCGAGTTCCGTGAGCCGCTTGCGCTGGCCGGTAGGGTGAACATAAGTCACCTTCTGACCGTTCGTTCCGGTCATGAGACTGACCGGAGGCGATGTATAAGTAATGGTCGTATCACTGAAGACTTTGCCGTCCTCTTGCCCAACGGTTACCCGCAGGAGCTTGCCTTTCATTGCTTCGAACGTCTCACCCGTGTCGAAAAACGATCGTGTTACTAACGTCGGTGCCGTTGGGTCACCGACGTCAATTTGTTCGGCGCGGCCAAATCCACGAAACTGCTTTTCTATCGGATCGTAATAACCGTCGTGATACCGGAATCTGGTCAGATACTCATGGCCTAACGAATCAGACAAACGGACGCCGGCAACGACAGCAATGGGAAACGGCAAAGGCTTCGTCCAGGGAGTTCCCGCAACGGCGTCTTCAAGCGCGAATTGTGTGGACGAGGCATATTCAATCGACGTCATTCGTCCAATCCCATTCTCGATGCGGGTCAGAAGATTGGGGACCAGGCCGTGGTTAATCAACTCACCCAAGTCAATCATCTGGAGACGGGAAACGGCAAGACTGTCCGCGTAGATGAGGTCGGTGGTGCCATTGCCATTGAGGTCAGCCCAACGGACTGCGGTGTTCACCGACCATGCGGGTGGCAGACCAATGACACGTTTCCGCAAGCTCAGCGAATAATTACCCAAGTTGATCCAGAACCAGCACTCGCCCGGCGTTGCACGTTCGAGCACAAGATCAGCGAGACCATCTCCGTTAATGTCGATCAGTTTCGCTTGGGCAATCTGGAATTCGTCCAGCGTAATGTCCGGAAGCGGGATCCGGCGGGATTCGGCGAAGCGAGCATATCCCAGTCCGGCCCCAACCCTCACTGAGGTGGCTTGAACGCTGGCAATGTCCGGAACGCGGTCACCATTGCAATCAGCAAGATGCACACCAGAAAGGGCAAAAGAAGACCCAGTCTCAGAAGTCACCGTGAAAGGAGGCGAGTATTGCTGTTTCTCCAGGTTGAACCAAACGCGGTAAGCAACAGCGCCGCCGACGTCAATGCTTTGGATAATGTCGATGCGCTTGTCAAAATCAATATCAGCCGTGCGCACATCTTGCCGACCAAAAGGAGCCGGCGGAAGTGAGTCCTGCACGGCCATATCCTGTCGCGTTCCCCAAGAGAGTTTGCCGCGATTAGCAAAAAAGAAGACCGCGTTATCGGCACTGGTGTGGACCAAGTCCGCCAAGCCGTCGCCGTCCATGTCCGCCAAGTGCGTTTGGGTCGAGCCGAGATCAAAATTCCAGGCAGCGCCATCGCCTGGATCGACCGCGACTGGGGCAGCCCATCGAACCACTGGGCGGCCTCCGGCTTGGCCAGGACCAAGATTCACACTTGCGGAGTGTGCCCCGCCCCCGGAATCGGTCCTCAATAGGTCTGGAAGGCCATCGGCGTTGAGATCGATAAGTTCCACCAGGCTGTTGTCCATAACTGCGGCAGGTTCATTCAAGGAGCTCCACAGGTGATCTCCAGCAGAGATTTCGCTTGGCGGATCAGAGACAGCATAAGAGTATGTTGCTGGTGGCAGAGCACTCGTGCCATCCGCTCCGACTAGAGTGATCCGTTCCAAGAGCGACCAGTGGGAATCCGCCCCCGCATAGCGTAAGTACGAAAGCTCGTAGCGGCGGTTAAGGAAGTCTTGAAAGCCGTCCCGATCAAAATCTCCAGCAAGATGGCCCGGCAAGTCAGCTCCTTGAGTGCCAATCACGACCCTCTTGAGTCGTTTACCAGTTCGGATGAGGAAACCAGATCGCCCATCCTCGAACCAATCCGGCCGATCTTCATAGTCGAAGACAGCGAAATGAAAGCGGGACCAAGGTGCAGATCCCGGCCCGTAACGAACGAGAGTAAGGTACTTTTGATTCAGGTTTGCCTCGTTAGGAAACGCGTCGTAGACGTATTCGATAGTGTTGCCATGAGTGTCAGTCTCGCGTTGCAACATCCAGCAAAACGTGCGGTTGCTGGTGGATTCTTCAATTCGTCCCGAGGCGCTAACTCCGAACTCGAGCTTCGTTCCGTTTGGCAGGGTGCCTTCCCAATGGTCCTTTACTTGCCGATATCGAATGAATGCTCCTTCGTTTTCGCAAAAAAAGAAACCATCCGCTTGTGGGACGAGTTCCTCCTTCATTTCATTGATAAAGGTGTCCGGGCGTTCGATACCAACAACCTGGCCGTAAGTTGGGATGCCCTTGTCGGTCCGCCGTTGAATGCGTGGAAGGGAAAGACTCCAACCGTACCCAAGCGAGCCGTTACCACCGCCCCCCTCGTAGCGGAATCGAAGTGCAGGTTGGTGCCCCCCCACTCCAGGCGGCATTTGGAGACTGAAGCCTGTTCCGGCCGTTCCCGTGTTTAACGAGGGTTGGAACGACTCACCTAGCCCTTCGACAGAGCCCGGACCTTTGGGCACAGAGATGGCGTTGGGCGAAACGCCATTTTTATCGGCAGCCCACAGGCAACCGGCCAAGAACTGAGAGAGCAAGAGCAGGCTCCAGTGGAAACCAAGCCGCGAGCATTTGAACCGGCGAGAATCTCGGCGTCGGTTGACCACGTCAGTTTCCCGAATAGGCGTAGGTTTGGAAGAAGATCCGAATGTCCGCAACACCATTGCCGTCGCGCGTCCCATCGGAGCGTAACGCCCCGTTGATGAAGCGCTGAATGCCTTCATTGCGATCGGTATGGAGCGTGCCACCCGGGATGACCAGAAGCCAACGCGTGTTCCAGACGGACCGTCCGATCAGCCGCGTATCGGTAATGGTTTCTTCCGGTTTGAAAGTGCCGCTGTCATGAAAGGCGCGGAAACGGCCGAAGCGCCGGATCGCAGCAAAGTCTTCGTTGAGCGTATCATTGATCGGTATGAACGATGGATTGTTGAAGGATCCAGCGCTCAAAGGGAAGGGCACTGGCAACGCCTGGTCCAGCACGCGCCATTCCCGAACCAACGCACTGCCTTGGGACGGCGCGCGCATCACGTCCAGCCCCACTGGTATCAGATAGACACGAGGCGTATTAATCATGCCACCTCCCAAGTTGTTATAGTTGGCAAACCAAACTCCAACAGAGCGCACTTTGGTGGCGAATTTGGTTGAGTCGTAGTCGTTGTCGCCACCCCCCGCCGGCCACCCAAAGAAGTTCAGCCCGAAGTTGATGGTCGTCGCAAAGGGAATGACGATTCCAGGTTCGACTGCCTGGGTGGGGGTGAACGGAATGCAGTGCCGCTGAAATTCCGGCATGGTTAAAAGGTCAGGCACGACCAACCGTTCGAGCGCTTCGCGCCATTTTTGATTTCCGGCCGGTCCGGTCAGGATACGAAATAACTCATTCCGAAGGGAAAAGCGGCCCGTTTCCGTCTGAGGATTGTTGAAGCCAAGCTGGCCCTTAAGTACAAGGTTCCAATTCGCATTCAGTCTGGCGAGCGGATCCGTCAACCCTGGATCCCCTTTGCCGCTCCCAGCCAGGGGAGTCCCATTCGAAATCAAGCCGAGCGAGCGGGCGCGAATGATGGCACTGAGGAAGGCGTTTGCTGGACCACGGTTATCACCGGGAGCCAGGCAGGTCTCGTAATCATAAGCTTTGGCAGCGAGGTAGGCATAGCGCGCGGCCAAGTCGAATTGCGCCCGGTATTTCTCCAAGGCGTCGCTGCGAAAGATGCGGAACGCCATGTCTTTGTGGCGGTGGGTTTGGATTTGAGCTGCCGTCTCCTGGCGGAACCGAGTTCGTTCTTCGAGCAAGCGCAACCCGCGGGCAATCGCAGCTTGGTAGCGGCCAGTCGCCTGCTCTAAACTCTGTTCGACCGCAGCTAATTCCAGACGAGCGGTCGGTTCGCCTCGGACCAATTGCTCCAACTGCCGGAGGCGTTCCTGCTGACTAAAGTTGGCTTGCGCAGTGAACAGCTTGAGGTCCGTCAATGCCGAGACCGCGCTCTTACTATCCTCTTTGTTTGCGATATCCATTTCGTCTATGCGTCCCTGGAGATCAAAGCCAATTGCACTCATTCGGCCAGTAAAGTGGATGAGAGCTCTTAATCCGGAAAAGACGTCTGACGCCAGACCCACCACTTCTGTCAGAGCTTCGGCTGGGAAGTCCGTCGTAATCCGAGTGATATCGGCGATCCCATGCATTGAGTGAGCACTCCGGCGAAGATCGGAAATCTCGTCGTTGAGCTGATTCACCTGATTCAACTGCTCTTTCCGAATCCGGATTTGATCAGCGAACAGACCGCGCTCCGCCACCAATGCCGCGGCCAAATCTTCGATGTTGCCAAGGAGATTCTCATACTCTGCCACACCACGCTCCAGCCGTCGCAACGCTTCCAAAAGCGCACTCCGTGCCAGTTGGATTTCACCCTGCGCACTCCGCTGGCCAACCCAGGTGGAAGGCTTTTCCAAACCAAAACCATTCGGTGAGAAGTGAAAGGTCACCGAACGCGGACTGGAAATGAGCGCCCCGTCGGATCGAACATCGATATCGGCGATCTGAAGACGGAGTGTAGGCTGCTGTCGCGTGGCGCCGACTTGGATTTCCGGACTGTCGACATAGTTGTAATGATAAATATCTGGTCCCGCATAGCCGGTCGGATAAGTTCCCACGGGTCCGATGTCGTCGGCGAACGGCGTCCCGAAAATTTCGATCAGCCGATTGTTATAATCGGCTTCGTTTTCGACGACGCGCTGCTGAAAACTGTTCGCGTCATCGGCCTGACGGCGCAGCAACTGGGTGCTGGCATTGGCGTGGTCGAACACCGCCACGGCATTCTTGAGGGCTTCGCCCGCCCGCTCGTTAATCTGCTCGAAATGCGTTTTTCCGGCCGCAATCGCCCCCGGGTCGATATCGAACGGGACCACGTTATTGGCCAACCCAAGAGGATTAAGGCCGCTGTCAGCCTGGTCGGCCTGGACCTGGATTTGACGGAAAGCTTCGGCAATTTCCGGCAGTTCATGCACTGTGCCCCGCTCAATCTTCTGAATCCCAGTGTGCGCTGAATTGGAGTCGACCTCGGGGAGAATGGCGTTGGCCACGACCCAATCAAAGAGCGCTCCTTGTCCAGCCCGACTCGCCCATTCACTCATCCCCCAAGCCCGGTTAGAGTCTGAATCAAACTGGGCCTGCCATGGCTTCGACGGGGTATCGCTGTAGGTTTCGCGTGAGGTCAGGTTGACGATCTCCGCGCCCGTGCGCGCGCGAGCGGCAGCAGCCGCGGCGAATTTACGCTCGTCCAGGTAGTCCACGGATACAGCCACTCCTCCCACAATCACGGCTTCGATCCGTGGAACCCAAGTGAAGCTCGGATTGCGCAGTAAACGATAATAATTCTTGATCGCAGCGAGATAATGCCCCCAGGCGTCCCCGTGGCCTTGAGGGTAAAGACGTTTCGCATCGGCTTCATTGATCGTCCCGGTAACATCCCCGTCCTGGTTCCGAATGTTATAGTTCAGCGCGTAGGCCACCTCGCCGCCGGTAATATCGCGGGTAAAATTCCAGATCAGACGGTTGTAGGTCGGATGCGTCTGAATACTTGGCAGTTTAGAGCTGTCCCGGCCGCGTAACAGCGCCAATTCCTCTTCCAGCAACGACGCGGTCTGGTTCATGAAGCAGTGGATCGAAGTGGCCTGCGCACCGTAGACTCCATCGTCCGTGCCAAAGGCAATGGTCGGGTCAGCTGCATCGGCGTACGCTTCATTCCCCAGCAGCATGTAAAGGTCAGCCAAGCGGCTCGCGGCCAATAGAAGCGCGTCGTTGGCTGGTGGATAGTCCACAGGGGGAGCGCCTTCGATGCTTAGCGACATGCCCCGTCGCAGCACTGTTTCGTAAACTTCAATTAAACCCGCCTGATTCACCGCGTCGAGGTTCAGAGCGACGTCGCCCACCGCCCGCGCTCCCGCTTGAGCGATCATGTTTACGATGGTGTTCACCTGGGTATCTTGGTAATCCTTAATGCGCTGCTCAAATGGTCCGATACCCGCCAGGACACGCTTAATCCATCCCTCGGCCAACATCGGAGCTGTCCATTCGCTGAAGGCCGAGCCACAAGGATTCGCTCCGTTGACACGTCGATAGCGGGCGATGAAGTAATTATCACTCAGGGTATAGAGGCCGGGTCCAGTGATCGTGATGTCCGTAGCGCCAATTCCCGTCGCGGGCGTTGGCTGGAATCGAACCCACTGCTCAGGCGGCAAACGCGACGGCAATCCGTCCACCGGCGGCAGGGTGCGCCACTCAAATTCAAAATCCTCCGGCCGTCCGTCAAAGTCACCGCTGTGCCTTAAGGTCAATTGTTCATCCAACGGATTGAACGATGGAATGACTTTCAGTTCGCCCCGATACAATGGGCAGGTCACTTTGATGATACTCAGGCTAATTGGCTCCGCCGGAGCGCTCAAGGTCGAGCTATTGCCAAACGCCAAAGTAACGTAGCCAGCGCCGAGCGCGTTGCCGGCCGTCAGCGCCAGCGAATCAAAGCCGCTCGAATCGGGCGGAACGTCTGCGACGCTGCTCGCAACCGTCGCCAGATTGTCAACCGCGTTTCGGAAGAGTGTATCCGTCGTCAACGCTGCCAGCACCGATCGGTCGCGCGCCGTCAAGACGTTCAACAACAAGTAAGCCTCGCCAGCTGGGGGTTCGATAAACTCTCCCAAGAGTTCCAACCGTCGAGCCACCGGGTCAAATCGAACCCGGTTGACCAAATGCGGTGGAAGCGTCGGGAAGTAAAGCAGCCCGGCCTTCACGCGAGTCGCCACATCCGGCGGCAACTGCGTCAGGGGCACGCTGCGAATGCGGATGGGATCGATGAGCCGCACGCTGGCCCCTTGTCCCTGGACTTGAGCTTGCTGATAGAGAATCTCAACGCTCGTTTGCCCGGCGATTTGAGGCAAACCATTCTTTGGCCGGACCAACGTTTCACCGACCCGCAGTTCCGGCACGTCGGTGGGCCAACTCGTCTCGTAAGCGATATTGATCGGCGTGCCCGGCGTCCCGGCACGCTGGTCTAGCCACGGCACGTTTTCCCCGACAGCGGGAGGATTCCCGACGGGGAAAAAGAAGCTCGGCTGCACCGGATAAAAATATCGCATGACAATCTCAGCGGTGCCTCCGTCGTCCCCAGCTGCTTTCGCCCAAAAGAACAACTTACGATCGCGAAAGAAAGGCCCTGAAACGCCCGCGGTCGGCTGAGCCAGCGCGAGCGTGCTCAGAGGGAACGGTGCTTGGATCAATTGCCCTGCCCGCGCAGGATATTTGAAGAAAAAGGGCGCTTCCTGGGCCACCACTTTCCAAACCTTCATCCGAAACTGGCCTCCGGCGCTGGGATCACGGAAGCGAATCAGCACGAAGGGCTCCGAGGTATTCGCGGTTCCCAAATCGTCGCGTAGGGCAAAGACGCCTTCGCCTCCGGTGACGGGACGGCGCAGCGCGTGTTCATCGTTAGGGTTAAATCCGGCCTGGGCAGGATCGTTTTGGAAGTAGAGGTCCCACTCCTGGAACTGCGCGGTATCGATCACCCCTGTTCCCTGCTGGCTGGCAATGACAAGGTGCGGCGCGTCTGATGGCCATTGAGGGACAAACCGCACCGGCTTGTGCGGCCAGCAGATACTGTTGGAAACTTTAGCGCCTGTCACCGGATCGAATAACTGCGTTCCGACGCGGTAAAAAGCGACCACGAGGTCGTCGGCCTCCGTCTCCGAGTTGCCTCGGTTGACGGGAATGATGGTGCCTGACCGGGTGGCCGGATCGAAAACCGGCGGAGGACAGAAAGGCGCTCCGGGCAGGATAACTTGAGGAGCCCCACATGCCACGTCATGGTAACCGCCTGGATCCGCGATAGGCTGGCCGATGGTGGCGGATGCATTGTCGTGCAGATGAGCCGGATCGTTCCAAGCCACCGTCCGCACGAACTGGAATCGAATCGGGTTGTTCTCGGGCGGTCCGGAGGAAAGCATCACCAAGCTCAAACCGGGTGTGGTTGCGGAGTAGACGCGCGTGTTGCGGACCAGATCGGCACTGGCATCGGTGGACGTTGTATGCAACGTGGCGTGGCTGAACACTCCGCCCCCGCTTAAATCGACGGGAGTCGGACCAGCCACGTGCAGCTGAAACCGACTTTGATCGGACGGCCAGCCCAAAACAGCCTGAATGTTATTGGTTGTTCCACCATTCAACGGCCATGACACCAAAATAGGCCCAGGTCTGACCGCAAACAGCTTCTGCGAGGCGGCGTGCCAAAATGCCGCGCCTGGCGGGTCAACTCCGGGGCCGCCAGACGGGAAATTACCATCGACGTTAACGTTTGGCGGTCGTGGTATCTCCATGCCCAGCTCCAGGTTGGAGATCGGGGCATCGAACGCATAGATGCTCCCGGCATCCGGACGAACCGTGTCGTCTCCAGGTGCTCCCACCACAAACCGGTGGTTGTCGAGCGCAACCAAGGTGGCTCCGAACTGATCAAAGACGCCAGGCGTAGGATTGGCCACACTAGCAACCGGCACCCCATCCAGGGTGAAGAGATGGACACTGCCAGCACCAGTAAAACTGGCAACGGTTTCATTAGACGAGCCAATCAGGATTCGGTCGGCACCGAGCATGGCCAGAGCGACACCAAAGTTGCCGGCCCGCGCAGGGTCGGGGGGGTTATACGTTCGCAAGCGTGTCCCAGAGTCGTCAAAAAGGTAGACGACCCCGGCAGTCGAGTTCGTGCGCAAAGTCCCATCCAAGTAAATCTGGTCAGCGGCCGGTGCGCCGACCAAAAACCGGTGTTCATCCACCGCCGCGATTGCAGCTCCGAAGAAATCCGGCCGGCTGAAGGGATTGTGGACAGTCCGAAGGAGATTCCCACTAAGATCGTAGAGAAAGACACTCCCTGCCTGATCATTGTCGACACTATGACGCGGAGATCCGACCAGGAGCTTATTGCCTCCCAGGACCGCGAGGGCGGAACCGAATTCGCCAGTCCATGGCGGATTGGACCTATCTCTTATTCCAGTGGCGCCGCCAGTGGCGGGGTTGTTCATAACAGCCAGCGGCGTGCTCACGGTAGAGGCATCGAATAGAAATACTTTTCCCGGCGTCGCCAAGGAACTGGCGACAAACCGGTCCCCGGGCAGGGTCTCGACCCGAAATCCAAAGTATTGATTGGCGTTGGCTGTGCCTTGGCCATCAGGATTTGGCCAGGTCCTCAGGAGAGTTCCTGCGGCATCGTGCAAATGCACCGCTCCGACATAAAAGCGGGTTCCAGTTGTATCTCCGTCGCCAGCCCCGACTAACAATCGACCATCCCCAAAAGCCGCCAGGGACGTGCCATACTCGCGGCTTTGGGTACTCAAAGGGGCTGTGGTTGCGCCGCTGGGGCTGCCGGCCAGATCATAGAACGAAACAGATCCAGTATCGTTGTGAAACTGCGGGCTTGAAGCCGAACCGCTGCGTCCCTCGGCTTTTGGAGCAGCCACAGCGACTCTGTCGGCCACCACCGCCAACACTTCGCCGAAACGCGCACTTGAACCGTCTGAGCCGCCCTGGAAGGTGACCGGTTGCTTGCCGAGGCCAGGTCCCGACCACAGAAGACTGGCCGCTGCCGACCCCGTGTCTTCATAATAGTCGACCTGAATCGTGTAGACCCATCCTTCATTGAGAGCAATGGGGCTGCTCGGATGTTCAGTGGCGGCTTGATTGACGAAGCTATCGATAATGATGGTGCCATCGAGTTGAACGCGAATGCCGTCATCCGATACGGCAAAGAACGTGTAGTTTCCTGTCGCTTTGGGCGCGATGCGACCCACCCAGCGTATTGAGAAAGTATCGGCCGCGATGCGGGAGTCTGGCGAGCCCGTCCCCCAGCTGAAATCAATCGTGGCATCGGTTCGGACAAAAGTCGGCCCTAGATTGATCGGAGGACCAATGATGATCTGGATGTCGGAAGAAGACTCTCGTTGGTTTGCCAGGCCTAAAGTTCGCGTGAGCCGACCGAAGTTCTTGTCATCGTAGTAGGAACCGACCGCACCAGGTGAGGGTGCTGGTTCGGAGTAGTTCACCTTCCACAGCGGGGTGACTTGCGCGATGGCGGATGATGCGACCAGCATCGCCATGCTAAGACCGATCCAGAATCGATTCGAAGGACAGGCGTTCACAAAGGGAATAGAAATTGAGGGGATGTGGAGTTCATTCAAGCTGTGCGCTGGCCACGCCCACGGTCGGACCGTCGTTTAAGACCGCGGCGGTTGCCGTTCGCACCAGGCGAAAAGTGCCGCCGACTTGGATCGACTGCCGGTGAAGTCCCGTGATCGTTTCTCGGTAGATTCCTCCCAATTCCGAGTCACCAAACCCGGGCGCATTCAGTCCGGTCGGGTCCGTGGCGCTGAATTCCAGGGTAATTGAGCGAGTGACCGAGAACACTTCGCGTCCCTCTGACAGCTTTTGCTCGAATCGTTCGTCCAAATTATTGTGGTCAGGATGAAAGCGGTGTTTAAACGGGTTTAACGGATCGTCATAATCGAGAGCGATCGTCGCTGTCAGTGCCCCGGACCCAAACGTCCCACCGGTCATGCCGACCGGTTGTTTGAATCCGAATGCGCTCGAACTCAATCGTCGGCCAACCAGTGCTCCATTCCCAAGGACAGGGGAAATGAGCGCTTCGTCCGTGAAGAGAAGTGTCCGAGCGGGTTGCTCGATGCGGCTGGAGCCCGGATTTTCTGGATCTGGACCTGTCACCGGAGGCTTTCTCACCGCGTAGACGTGCCTGAGCAGACGAGCGCTCCCCGAAGCATCAACATGCACGATGAGCCGGAACGAAAACTCGCCTGCCGACCGACGAGGTTGCCTAGAATCGGCCAAGTTAGCCGGCTCAGAGACCGCATTCAGCACTGCTTCTCCCACCCAAAGACCAGCACGCGCGGCGACGGACGCCCCTGTCGCTCGGTCTAATCCGGCCAGAGCTGTCTGCGCACCCGATGCATCAGCGGCAATGGGAACAATCCAGCGCGTTCCAGCATCGTCCGTGACCTCCAATAAACTCTGAAACTGCGAGCCAGGTGCCGCAGTTGGAACCCGCGCCCGTCTAACCCCGAGGCGAATATTCCATTCCTGGCCAGCTGGTAGTTCTGGAAACGTCAAAGGCGCTGCGAAAGGCTCCCAGCCAAGGCTCGTCGAAGCAAAGTCCGAACGCCAAGTATCCAACGGCACTGGTCCTGCCAATGCCGGCTGCCCCGCTGGCGGGCCGGCCGAAGGCAACAGACGAACAGAAATTGAGCGGGCGCTGGCGCTGGTATTGCGGACCCGCAAGCTCCCTTCCGTCAAGCTGCCACTGAAGGTCAGGCCAAGTCTGGCCCCGGAATCCACTTCAATCGTGGCCGTCCGCTGCGCAGGTTGCCGGCACCTTATCCAGTACGCTTCCCCCGCCCGCGCGCGCTCCGTTGTCAATTGGGTCAGTAACCGCCAGGCCCCCGTCGAATCCAGAGCGTAAATCGGTTGACCACTCAAACCAACTTCGCCGCTAAAGAGCGTTAGAAAGGTCGGGCCCTGAGTTCCGACGTGGAAGCCCTGCAAGTTCAAAGCCTCCGGTTGCCAGGCGATTCGACGCAAGGACGGACGCCCGGTCACCGTCCAGTTCACCGCTGAGGCGTTGTCTCGAACTTTGATCAGATAAGGACGATCAGGACGTAAGATAGAAAGATTTATCTGACTGGCCAACGGGTGGTTCGGAGGAAACCAGCTCAGCCAGCCTGGCGCCCCAGGGATAAGCGTTGCCGGATCCTGGACAAACTGAGGAGCGTCAATGGATCGATTGAAGTCCCAAACGCTTTCCACTGGCAGATTCGTAAACTGGGAATCGCACTCCGCCGGCTCTGGCTGCACCTCCAAGAAGACCGCGTTCCATCCAGGGCGCAGTGAAATCGTCTGTTGGACCCACTGCGCGTCCAGACGAAGTGTCAGCGCCTGCAGCAACGACAACGCAGACAGAATAGTGACAGAACCAGTTACGGCCTGCCCCGTCCAACCAGAACGAGGAAGTAATCTCATAAAGCGGTTATTCTTCGATCTCGATCAGGTAAAAAAATTGCGTTCCACCCGCCGCTTGCGGATCGATGAATTCATTGAAGGGGGGTGTGCTGGTGAGACCCGTCGCTACGGTCTGATACGAACTGGCCGCCCCGAGCAACTGCGGCGCGCGTCGGACCCGGTAGCGTTTCCCCGTTTGGCTAGACCAGCCCAATGAAATACCTCCGGCCGTAGACCGAATCTCGACGATCTCAAACAGCGACTCTGCATCCTTGGGATTCGTCCCAGCCCGAAACTCACGAAGGTTGCTAACTCCGTCCCGGTCGAAATCATCGTTAGGGTTGGCACTCAGGCCGCCGAAAAACTGCCGCTCCCAATCGTCTGCCATTCCGTCTCCGTCCACGTCCAGCGAAGACGTCGCTACAGTCAGGTCGATCAACTCGGCGCGACCGCGATCAGTCAGGAGCGGACCGAACTGGTCGGTCGCTCCGCTGAGTGTCAAAGGCTGACCGTCAAGAGTCACTGATCCTCGCCGGTACCGCGTCGCCGGGTTAGACAAAACCACGGTACGCGGAGTCGCTGTCACACCAGGCTCGGGACTTTCACACGGCAGTCGGAGCGCGTAACTAAACTGGTCATTAATGTTCGTAAGTGCTGTGGTAAGAATGATGGCCTCCCCGCCCGCTACCGGCTCGAGACGCCAGACCAGCGTCCCAACCGTGACCCGCACTGTGCTACCGCCAGATTGGCCGAGCACTTTGCCATACCAGACCACGTCGGGTTCTGGAATCCCAGCCCAGAGCCATCCAGTCGTTGACACCAGGGCCAGCACTCGCAAAGCCACTCTGGAAATAGCTGCTACCCAGACTATTGAGCAGAAATCTTTTATCACGCAAACGGAACAGGATCTCATAAGGAACTGATTCCACTGTCGTCGGATCCTCACACATCTGGAGAGGCTGTGACTGATCGTCCCGGATTTTCGATCACGTCTTTTCGTCGCCAAACGGATCCACCAACACCTAAAGCGAGATTCCACCGACAAAAGTGCAAAAAGACACGGAAGAGTCTTGAGCGAGGCGTGTAATGAAGATGTCGAAGACCAGAGCTGGTTTGGAAGGGCCTATCCGTCCGATGCTCGTTCGTGGAAAGCAGTCTCCGTGTTGAGTATGAGGGTGGCTTTTCGGGTCACACGCCGCGGATCCAACCGAACGCCTGAGCATCCAAGTCACATGTCGGACGTCATTGAGCGTTCACCGCCAAAAAACGACCGCTGAATGAATCGTGCCGCCTGGCCTTCATTCAAGAATGCACGCCGACAGTTCATCGACGACCATTCGAGCCGAACGGCGATCGGCTGGATAAACCGCCGCATAACGCGCAGAACGCCTCCCACCGCGTCAGGCGCGGATGGCATGAAGCGGGGCAAAGATGACTGGGTTCAATCCTAGTTTACTTTGGCAGATCTGATGAGCTTGGCTCCATATCCGGCATCAACAATGGCTTTCTTTAATCCCTGCGTAGACACGAAATTCGTGTCGAAAGCAACCACCGCGAGCTTCTTACCGAAGGTCACATCAGCCGAGATTACACCGGGCCAACGCTTCAATTCTGAGGCAATGCCCCGCGCGCAGCCGTCGCAACTCATCCCTTTGATCTGGAAATGGTTTGTTGCGTTCGCTGTGACCGCCGGTGCGTCTTCCGCCCGCAGAATCGAAGCGATGCCGGCAACGGCGAGCAGCAGGATGAACATCATTTTCATGGGGTGATCTCGTCTTGGTGGTTGGAATAGCAACGTCCCAGGCCCCCTGCGGCATGACGCCGCAGGGTTGCCGTGAGACGCGGTTTAATCGAGTTTGTGGACAGTATGGCAAGCCTTACAATTCACGGCTTCCTTATATTTGGCAATCCCATCGGCCTCCCCCTTTTGCAGGGACTCGGCGGCAGCCAACAGTTTGCCTGTCTTCTCGGTCCAACTGGCTTGATCACCTTTGGGAGGCGTGGCCTTGGTCAAGGTCTTATAAGCGGCGACGAGTTTCGTGACCTCGTCGGCGCTGGCTTTACCTTCCAAAGCCTTCTTGCAGATGGGATCTACACCTTTGGGCGCCTTATGAAAGGTGTTCATCACGTGTTTAATCGGCTCGTCTTTCTCTTCCGCGGCGGAGCCGCGCCAGGTGGTAGCGTCAACGGCCAGGACGATCGCGATTGTCGCGATCACTTTAATCGGGAACTGTTTGCTCATGGTGTTATGGTTATGTGTCGCTGCGTAGCCCGGTGAGTACAGCCGCCCGCGCAACACAGTTGTGCGGGGTCACCGGAAAATCGGGATGTTTGGAAAGGGCTTTCATTCGGGCGGCGTTTCGCACGCAAGGTGCGGTGTCTTTCGACTGGTCCAGCGGGCCGACGCTTTGTGTTTCCTCCACCAAATGGCCAGACCGGTCCCGTAAAGCACGGAAAGCATAAGCCCGGCCGCGAAGACGGCGATGCGCCCAGGCCAGCCAAAAGCCTTACCGCTGTGCAAAGGCCATTGCCAGGAAAGAAATGTCTCCCCGGCAGTTTGCCTGTGGGCAGGGTCATCCACGCGCAGAACCTCTCCTGTGAACTGATCCACCCACACCGTCCGCTCTGACCAGCGCGAGACCTGGCTGCCTGGAACCCCAACGAAACTCACAGAGACGGTGCCAGAAAGAGTATCTGGAAGACTGATCCAATTGAGGCGGCCCTCCGGAAACTGGCGACGTAGCTTGTCGATATATTCCGTTAGTGGACGCGGCGCTTTTCCATGAAGATTCGAAGATCTGGGCAAGTCCTCTTCGCCAGCCCTGGTTCCAGGGGAGAGCAGCGTCACGACCGCGACAAACTGGCTGTTCAAGTTCATCCAGATACCGGAGAGAAGGACAGCGCCGAGAACGACGAAAGAATAGAATCCCGTCACCCGATGCCAATCGTAAACCTTCCGCACCGTCGCCGCGTTTCGCTTGATTGTGAGTGCATGGCGAACTGCCTTCCAACGTGGCCACCAAAGGTAAATCCCGCTGAGGATTGAGATAAGCCCCACGACCGCCAGAATGCCAACGATGATACCCCCAGTGTCACCGAGTTTGAGGGAGTAGTGCAATTCGAAGAGAAACGTACAGATACGCCAGACGAGGTTATTATCCAGGGGGTTTTCCCCAAGATACTCGCCACTATACGGATTGATACAAAGTTCGAAAGCCTGTCGGGTTTTTTGGGGCGTTGCGGGCGAGACGTAAATCACGCGCGCTGCGGCGGCGTTATGACCCGGTCCAAGAACTCCGCTAAGGACGGCGTTGGCGGGTCGATGTGGTTCGGTAAGCGCGATGAGTTCGGACCATGGGCGGTAGGCCTTTTCGCCACCGGCTTTGGGCTCAACACGAAGGGTTTCCGATGCCAACACTTCGGCGATCTCTTGATAAAACACGTAAAGGCTGCCGGTAAGCCCGATGATCACCAATGCCAAGCCCGCGGTCAGACCCAGCCAGCGGTGAAGCCCGATCCAAATCCGCCGCCATTTCAACCGGTGGCAGATGATGTCAACGGCGATCTCCCCGCCCTTCGCCGGCGCGCGATGAACGGTATGCTCCGGATTGAGATTGCGGTGGAGACTCATAGGGCGATCATCCGACAAGTCAAAGCATGATTGCTCAAATCAAGTAGAGTCTAGTTGCTCCGATCAGAAATCGACGGACGTGTTAGAGTCGGTATCTTTGGCGAACGAAGAACTCAGGCCACGATGGCCTGAGCCGACAGAAGAATAGATCAGACTCCCCGAGGAGGGGGAACCGGCGGTGACTCGGTTCTTCCGGAAGACCTATGGTCTAGGAGAGGAAGCAAAGTATAGTCTGGCGGGGGAGAGAGTCGGCAGCTCTCTAGAGTCAATATCAAGTTCGGTTTCGCCTCACCCTTGATGGATTCCTGCTTCTTCTCGGACTGTTCAGCGCTCTTAACGAATTTACAGAGGGAGCATGGATGCTTCCCGTCGAAAGTCTTCGTCAAGGCCTCAGGAACGGTAACGGTTTGAACGAAGGTGACGAACATGTTCACCCAGGCGACAGTACGCAAAAGAGTCCACTGCAGCCCCAAGACGAGGCAGAGCATGACGACTACCGGGAAACTGGTCCATCGGCTCGGCACTGCGGGGATATTTCACCACGAAGCAGCTTTAGTCAATTCGGATAACTTCCGGGGAGCGCGGCTTTTACTTCCGTTACTCATTTGCCCAATGAACTCAAATCCGCTAATACGATACAGAACCGGTTAAAAGGGTTCCATGGAAGCAAGCACAGAAATCAAACGGCTTCCCGGAGTCGGACGGCTTCGCCATTGCGGAAAAGACGTCTTATGGATTGCATCGGAAAACTGCCTCGTCTGAAACCGAGAGGCTATCGTTATTCCCTCGAGAGCAAGTGACAGATCGGGGTCGCTTCCATGAAGACGGCACTCGATGGGTCTGCAGCGCTTGGCACGACTTCGTTCTGGGGCTCTATGTATAAAGTTAGTGCGCGCGTGCTGGATTCCACTCGTCGACCTGTTGCGTGGGCTCATAGATGGTCCTGAATTCACGCGCCTCGGCGTGACCATCCACGAAGGTATAGTTCGAGCGCCGGCCATGTCGGCGCGAGGCCACATCCACCGCGTCTTGTGCGGCCGTCCAAAAATTCGGCATAATGTGGTCGGCAGCGGAGGCGTTTTCGGCGAACGTAACGGTCGCTGAGGGATGAGACACGGAGTCAGTGCGACGCCACGTTTGTGGTTTACCTTCGTAGTCGTCGTCTGGCCCCAGTTCGAAATAGACATTGAGACCGTAACTCCACCCATTGGTGCGGAGATCGCTGGGACAGTGATAGACTCTGCGAAGGAGGTTCGTCCAACGAATCGTGTCAGAACCGAGCAGAGGAGCGAGAGCCCTGCCCCAAGTCATTTGCCCGTGCGTGAATGCCGAATGCTGGCTGCGGGGGAATTCATCTTGATTGTCTTCGGTGTAAAGACGCACGCCTATTCCTAGTTGCCGCGCCTGGCTGAGGCACTGGATAGAGCGGGCGGACTCTCTTGCGCGAGCCAGCGCAGGCAGCAGAAGGCCCGCAAGAATCCCAATAATCGCGATGACCACGAGCAGTTCGATCAAGGTAAAGGCACGCACCCACGCCGGCCCAGGGGGCGAATTCCCCGGGCCGGAGGTTGCTAGCTTTGGCCTCATCGCGGCTTCTGTGGCGGCAACCAAAGCGGAGCTAGGGCGTCTTCCGCAATCGGAAGAACTTCGCTGCAGCGCTAGGCTCCAGCACCACGCCAGATTGACCGATCAGTGTCACTGGGGTGTTTGTGACTGTTGTCCAGAGCGTCGATGTGGACTTATCCGCCCACTCCAAAACGTAACCAACGGCGTCCCCGGGCCAGCCCACGACCACTTTGATCCCGATGTCTAGCGTTGGCCTCCCGTCTGGCACATTCGTCCAATTAAAGACCAGTGGGCCGGAGTTAGAGCCAGGCACTTCCTGTCCGGTCGTCGTGTCGGCGAGGTAAAGCTCGAATGTGGCTGTAAGAGTGTTGGTGCCAGGAGGAGCGGTCACACCAGGATGGAACATCATTCCGCTCCAACGAAGCGCGTTGGTTGTTCCTCCCGTTCCAAAAATCGGCTCCCAAGTCTTCGGAGCCGAACCTGAATAGTTGTAGTATCCCAGGTCGCTTGCCGCAGAAATCTTCCGAATCCAGATGGCGGTTCCGGCTGGAAGCGGGTCAGTCATTGTATCCATCACGAAACCATAACGACGGCTAAAGGCGAGTCCTTGGCGGCTCGGATCAAGCGAATCGAACCACGGATCGGTCGAGTCGAAACTATCTCCAGGATTACTGACGAGAA
>JBGAIN010000020.1:0-76182 GCA_044225505.1 Limisphaerales bacterium | reverse complement strand
CTGTTTTACATCGTGAGGTGCAGCCTTGCGGTCCTGATCCATCGTGTCTGAGCCAGCAGCGCACTCCCGCCGTCCGCCCATCCATTCGCGATTTCGCCTGAACATTTCTCCAGCTTCACGCTAAGCTCTCGCGCATGAAAACCTCGGACACATTCTGGCTCGCCCGGTTCCGTCGCTGCTGCGATCTGGGAATCCTGTGCCTTTTTCTGGCCGTCCCCAGCCTTGCGGCGGCGCCGGCCAAGATCATTTTCGATACGGACATGGCTGAGGACGTCGACGACGCCGGAGCGCTGGCCGTCCTCCACGCCTTGGCTAATCGCGGCGAAGCCGAAATCCTGGCCACGATGATTTCGTCTCGCAACGAATCGGTCGGCCCATGCCTGGATGCAATCAACACGTATTACGGCCGGCCAGAGATCCCCATTGGATACGTGCAAGGCCTGCGCTATGGATACCCAGGCGGCGCGGACGCCAATAAAGAAACTCCGTCGAACTACGCGGGAAAAGTAGCGGCGCAGTTTCCTCATGATCTCATGAAAAGCAGCGACGCGCCGGAGGCGGCTCGGCTTTATCGGAAGATCCTTGCTGCTCAGCCCGACGCGAGTGTCGTCATTGTGACGGTAGGCTTCCTGACCAACTTGCAGAACTTGTTGAACACGACCAAGGACGAATCGAGTCCACTGGACGGCGAGGCTTTGGTCCGGCGCAAAGTGCGCCTTTGGGTTTGCATGGGTGGCAAGTTCCCGGACGGTCTCTTCCCGAACGGCGGGAGCGAGTACAATGTGAATTACGACACCACCGCTTCCGTGCGAGCCATCAACGACTGGCCAACGCCCGTTGTGTTCACTGGGTTCGAGATTGGCAACCGCATTAAGTCTGGCCAGCGCTTGCGAGAAACGCCCGAGAGCAATCCGGTCCGCGCTTGTTACCAGCATTTCAATGGGCTGAAAGACCGCGAAAGCTGGGATCACACCGCAGTCCTGTTCGCGGTCCGAGGAGAAAAAGACTATTGGACGCTGTCCGCACCCGGGTTCTGTCTGATGCACGCCCGCGTGCCATTCGGTTACAACGAATGGATTCCTGGGACCGAAAAGAATCATCGATACTTGATCTCGAAGATGGCCCCGGCAGACGTTGGTCGGGTCTTGGAAGATCTGATGTTAGAGCCTCCACAAAAGCGGCCTTAGCTTCCCCTTCCCTGTATGCGGGTTCATGCTTGGGTAATCACTGGCGTCGCCCTGCTTCTCTTCTCCAGAAGCGGGCTGGAGGCCGCAGCTCCGGCCGGTCCAGAGAACAGCCAGTTTATCATCGATTGCTGGACAACTGAAAACGGACTGCCACAAAACGAAGTCACCTCGATTCTCCAGACGCACGACGATTACCTCTGGGTCGGCACCTTGGGTGGCTTGGTTCGCTTCGATGGAATCCGCTTCAAGGTATATGACGAAGGGAACACGCCCGGGCTCACCAGCGCGCGCATCCTCAATCTGTTCGAAGATTCTCAGCGGAACTTGTGGATCGGCACAGCCAACGGAGGCGTTTTCCAGATGCAAGGCACGCAAGTGAGCCGATTCGATCTCGGCCAGGAATTGCAGGCAGGCCGACTGGCCGCGGCGGGAGAAGGTGCGGACGGAGCGATCTGGCTCCACCTGACGAACGATCAGCTCATTCGCATCGGATCCGGTCGAACGAATCGGTTTGCCATTGGCGCAGGCCCCACGACGGAGTACCGAGGGCTAGCGGTCAGTCGGTCGGGACCTTGCTGGGTTGGGACTGACCATTTCCTCTTGGGTATTGATAATCAGGGAGGCACCAATGGGACCACTCTCCCGGTAGAGCAGTCCATTGTCCCGGGCAAACTAGATTACCTGCTGGCGAGTCGCGACGGTGGTTTCTGGTGCCTGGCCGACGGCAGGGTGTTCAAATCGACCGCGTCGGGCGATCTACAGAAAATGGGCTGGGGCTGGTATCCCTGGCTGGCCTTTCAATTTCAAAAACGCCTGAGTACCGCTTGCGAAGATCGGGACGGCAATCTGATCGTCGGAACGCTTGGCGCCGGGCTTTTCTGGTTCAATTCCAAAGGTGAAGCGGCCCACATTTCAACCAATCAGGGCCTGTCCAACGATTATGTCCTCTCGCTCCATATGGATCGGCAGGGCGACCTGTGGGTCGGCACGGATGGCGGAGGGCTCAATCGAGTGAAGCGACCGGTCTTTGGTGTCCTGGAATCGACCCGTGGATTAGTCGTGAAGACGGTGAGCGAGGATAGCAAAGGCGGCCTTTGGATCGGGTGTAACCCAGGGAACTTGTTTTATTGGCGGGACGGGACGAGCCAGCCGATGGAACTGCGCGCTCGCGCCGTGCTCGTCGACCGGAAACAGCGCATCTGGGCAGGCACCGACGGAGCCGGGCTGATTCACGTGCAAGGCAACCGGCTGCGGCCAGTCCCTGGCTTTGATCCAGCATTGCAGTTCGTAAATGCGATTCATCAAGATCGCCGCGGTGGAATCTGGGTGGGCGCACAGCGGGGTCTGGCCTACTTCGATGAGACCGTATGGAAAACCTTCACGGAGCAGGACGGCTTAACGTCCCGAAACGTGCAGGCGATCGTGGATGACGCCGAGGGTAATCTCTGGGTTGGCACTGAAGGAGGAGGGCTAATTCAATGGAAAGATGGGAAGCGGCTCGCCGAGTTCCGAAAGGGAGCGGATGGGCTGCCGAGCGACAACGTCTCGGCGCTTTACGTCGATGCGGAAGGGATACTGTGGATCGGTACAGACGGCGGTGGTTTAGCCCGCTTGGCTCATGGCCAGTGGACCAGGCTGACACGGGAGGCCGGGTTGGCGAGTAACAGCATCGGCTACATCCTGGAGGATGACCAGGGCTTCCTCTGGCTTGGCTCCAACGCCGGGCTCATGCGATCTTCAAAACGTGCGCTCAATGACTTCGCTTTGGGTCGAACGAACACGATCCTCTGCCGGGTGTATGGCCGTCCGGACGGCTTGCCCATTCGCGAGTGTAGTTCCGGCTCTCAACCTGGTCCGTGGCGCAGCCGTGACGGGACTCTATGGTTTCCGACCATCAAAGGGTTAGCCTTCGTGAACCCGGCCGCCTTGCGGCCCAATCCCAATCCGCCACCCGTGCGAATCGAAGCCGTCTCGATTGATGGTCAAGCCCTGCCCAATGGCGCATCGGCGAGCGGGGAATGGGCTCCGATTCGCGTTCCTCCGGGGAAAGAGAGAATTGAGATCCAGTTCAGCAGCTTGAACTTGTCGGCCCCGGACCGGACCCGGTTTCGCTATCGGCTCGGGGAAAGCGAGTGGAGCGATGCGGGAACGGTCTCCTCAGTGCATTACGACAAACTCCCTCCCGCCGAATATCGCTTCCAGGTCAGCGCTTGTAACGAGGATGGCGTCTGGAACGAATCCGGTGCGACGCTGGCCTTTACGATGACGCCGCTGTTCTGGAAGACATGGTGGTTTTTGACGACAGTGGCCGGGAGCTTGATTGGCGGTGTGGCAGTGCTGGTCCACTACATCTCCACGCAAAAGCTCCAACGCCAGTTGATGCAGCTTCGCCAGCGCGAGGCCCTTGAATCGGAACGGTCACGCATCGCCCGCGACATCCACGATCAGCTCGGCGCGAGCCTGACCCAGGTCGCACTCCTGGGTGAACTGGTCGAGAGCGACAAGGACGCTCCCGCGGAAGTCGAAGCCCATGCCCGTCAGATTTCACAGACCGCGCGGGACACGACGCGCGTGTTGGATGAGATCGTCTGGGCTGTCAACCCAGCCAACGACACGTTGGACGGATTGATCACTTACATCTGCAAATACACTCAGGAATACTTGACGGTCGCTGGCCTGCAATATCGGCTGGACGTCCCTAGCCCATTACCCACGACTCAACTCCCTCCCGAAGTCAGGCATAACGTCTTCCTGGCGTGCAAAGAAGCGGTCACCAACATTGTCCGGCACGCGCAGGCCTCCGCAGTGTGGGTGAGGCTGCGGTTGGCCGACAGGACGTTCATTCTGGAAATCGAAGACAATGGCCGCGGCCCGGAAGGCCAGGCCCAGAAGACAGCCCAAGGACGCAACGGAGTTCGGAACATGCGCAATCGACTCGAAGAAGTCGGTGGTGGATTTCACTTTGCGCCAGCGCCTGAACGGGGCACGTTGGTGCGATTGACGGTGCCACTCGGCTAAGCCGGATCGAGAGCAGCGCGTCGAGCAAGTTTGATCGGACTTTGTGTATGGCCACCACGGTATCCATTGTTGAGGACAGCGACCAAGTGCGGAACACGCTTGCGCGATTGATCAACCGCGCCGAGGGATTCTCCTGTCTCAGCCAATATCCCAGCGCGGAAGCAGCGCTCGAAGACCCCAGGAAAATTAACGAACAAATCGTGCGACGCTCAGCGATTGCCCCGGAGATCCAAGTCATCATGTTAACCGTCTACGAAGATACGGAAAACATCTTCAACGCCCTGGCTGCCGGCGCCACCGGTTACCTCCTGAAACGCACTTCCACTCAAGAACTGCTCGCCGCAATAAAAGACGTCCTCCGAGGCGGTTCCCCCATGACAACCCACATTGCCCGGAAGGTGGTGCAGTCTTTCCAAAAGGCAGGCGCAGCGCCCCAGCCGATCGAAAACAATTTGTCACCTCGGGAACAGGAGGTCTTGGATTACCTGGCCAAAGGTTTTCTTTACAAAGAAATCGCCGAGAACCTCGGAATCAGCTACGAGACCGTCCACACCTACATCCGGCGTATCTACGAGAAACTCCAGGTCCGGACGCGGACGGAAGCCGTGGCGAAGTTCCTCAGCCGATAACGTCCGCGAGTCGCGAGCCTGCCGCAAGACGCGGCGCAATCACTCGGTGCGCTGTCGCCAGAACTGGTGACTGGTGGATTTCCTATCAAGCGTTAGTTTGGCCTCAGTCTGCGGGTAGTGGTGCGAAGGCGCTCACTCTAGAAACGATTTGCGGGCTTTGGACTAACACACGGGATTCAATCGTCCAAAGCCCGCCGCTTCCTGCCCTTCGACAGGAAGGGCAGTAAGATTCGCTCGCGCGAACCAAAAGAAGTCTAATCCACAATCACGGCCTGGCAACGACAAACGTGCCGCCCCGTAGTCTATTTGTATTTAAGGGTTTCCAAAGGTCGGACTCACCTGGTCGGAGGGCGATTGGCCTCGACTGAGACGCTCGTGCATTTCCCGCTCATCGTACGACCATCTCCGTGAAAGGGAAGACTTTGGCTTGGAGAAACACAAGGATAGCCACCAAAATCGCCAGAGCGATGCTGTGGAAAAACACGTAGCGCAAGATGCTCCCCTCGTGCCCGTACCAGTTGGTGGCGGTGCTCGCTACGACAATACTTTGAGCGTCCACCATCTTCCCCATAACACCACCAGAACTGTTCGCTGCTGCCATGAGGACCGCGCTAACCCCGGCCTGCTCGGCTGTGATCTTCTGCAAACTGCCGAACAGCACATTGGATGCAGTGTCAGAACCGGTTAGGGCCACCCCTAACCAACCTAACAGCGTCCCGAAGAACGGATAGAAAGAACCTGTCTTGGCTAAAGCCAAGCCAAGCGTGGCGTCTGTTCCGGAATACTTCGTCACATATCCGACCGCGAGCATCGCGGCGATAGTGACTAGCGAAAAGCGCACCCGCACCAAGGTTTGAACATAGATACGGAGCAGCTCGCGCACTCGGAAACCCATGAGCAAACCAGCAACCAGCGCCGATGCTAAGATGCCCGTCCCGGTAGCGGAGAGCCAATTCAACGTGAAGATCGCCTTTTCAGGAGGTGCGTTGGGTGCCGCGACCGGCGGAGATCTTAGCACAACTTCATGGAGGTACGGGACCGGAATGCTTAGCATCGTCACGCCCGCCGGAAGTGTTGGCGCCAACGTCGCCGCGCCGACTTGGGCAGGGACTTTCAACGCCGCCTGTCCGTTCAACCACTCCTTCCATTGAGGCAACCCCCACAAAAAAATAAAGCCCGTCAGCAGGATCCAGGGCATCCATGCTTGCCGGATTGTCTGCTTGGAATACGACGCAATTCCCGGGCTGGCCTGGGGCGCGGGATTACCAGTGTGGCCTTCCTCGCACCAAAGAGTCCGGGGCCTCCAGATTTTAAGCAACCCAACCAAAGCGGTCATGGAACAGAGCGAGGCCACGATTCCCACTAACCAGGGCCCGTGGAAGTTCGAGACCAAAAGCTGAGGAACAGCATACGAAATACCTGCCACGACCGCAGCTGGCCAAACGCCCAACAGCCCGCGCCAACCCGCAAACGCCCAAACCACCCACGCGGGAACGATCAGCGAAAACACACTGAGTTGACGCCCTACCATCGCGGAAAGGTCCAACAAATCGAGGTCAGTCACCGATTTCAAAGCTAGAATAGGCGTCCCTAGCGCGCCAAAGGCGACCGGCGCCGTGTTGGCGATGAGCGAGAGCCCCGAAGCTGCTAAAGGCCGGAACCCAAGCTGCATCAAGATGGCCGCCGACACGGCCACAGGCGTTCCAAATCCGGCCGCGGCTTCAAAGAATGCTCCGAAACAAAACGCGATTAAGATGAGCTGAATTCGCGCATCCGGGGCAATCGCGCTCAAGCTGCCCCGCAGGACGGTGAAGAGCCCCTTTTCCACAGTCAATTGATACAGAAACATCAGATTCAAGATGATCCAGCCGATCGGAAAAAGTCCGTAGGAAGCGCCGTAAACAGTGGTAGCGGTCGCGACTTTCCAGGGCATTCCACAGACAAAAAGAGCCACGGCCAGGGCCACACCTAAACCGAGCAACGCGGCGTAGTGAATGCGAACTTTGAGAAAAGCCAGAGCGCCCAGGAGGACAAGCACAGGCAGCGCCGCGACAATGGTGGACAACACCGGTTGGCCGAACGGATCGTAGTTTTGCAGCCAATGCATTAGGAATCAGGGTATTGCCGACCAGTTCTAATCGGTCTTAGGCCGACAACTCAACCGGAATCTCCCAATAAACGCACAGGGTTGGCCGAGAGCGGCAATAGGCCCCTCAGGGAGGATGGATGTGCTTGAACCGAACATAAACTTGACTCGCTTCCAACCGAACGGGATAGATCTTTGCCAGGCGTCTCATGTAGAAACACTTACAACGCATTCAACCCTGGCCAAGCCAGCTATTTTTGAGGCCCGTTCGGCCGTGCTGAAGGTTTTCCCAGTTGACGGTCTAAAGGCCCCGCTCATACACTCCCCTCCTGCTTCGGCTGATGCCAGGCTGGTCAGCATAGCAGGAGATTTATGCCTGAAGGTTATTGCGTTAAGTGCAAATCGAAAAAAGAAATCGCTGACGCTGTGGAAGAGGTCATGAAAAACGGGCGTCGAGCCATCAAGGGTCGTTGCCCAACCTGCGGTACTGTCATGTTCAAGATCTTAGGCGGAAAAGGGTCCGCTGCTTCCAATCCTTCCGCTGCGTCTCCCGCCCCGGAGCCGAAAGACACGCCAGTTCCCCCAGCTTAACTCAGCCATCTCGATTATGTCGCAACAGCTCGCTTACGTCATCATTACGCCCTATTCCCTCCACAAGTCTAGAACCGGAGGAATCTTAGCTCGACTACTGACCCGGACAGGCTTGGACCTGGCCGCCGCGCGGATGTTCGCCCCCAGCGCGGAGCTGGTCAAAGAGTACTCCGACAAGATCATTTCCGCGAATGACCCACAGGATCGGAAGGTGCAGGAACACATCCGCGATTACATCTTGCAGAACCTCTCTCCCGACCCGAAGACGGGTCGTCGCCGCCGAGTGATGATGCTCTTGTTCGTCGGCGAAGATGCAGTTCGCAAACTCCGCGGAGTGATCGGGAATATCAGTGTCGACCGGCGCGGTGGCGAGACCATCCGCGATACGTATGGCGACCTGGTCATCGATGAACCGGGACATGTTCGGTATTTTGAACCGGCCGTGCTCGCTGCGCCTAACGTCGAAGAAGCTCAAGTCAAACTCAAGCTCTGGGCGCGCTATTCAGAGGCGGACGGTGGAGTTGTGGAAAACGTGATCAATTATCTACCGAATGAGCAACCTCAACGGACGTTAGTGCTGATCAAGCCCGACAACTTCCGGTTCCCAACGGGGCGACCGGGTAACATGATTGACTTCTTTTCCCGCACTGGCCTCTACATCGTCGGCATCAAAGTGCACCAGATGAGCGTGGCGGAAGCGCTCGAGTTCTACGGACCCGTCCGGGACGTGTTGCGGACCAAGCTCACGGACGTGGTTGCCAGCCGTGCCAAAGGACTCCTGGAAAAGGAGCTTGGCTTCACAATCCCTGGTGCCCAGGAGAAACAGTTGGGCCAATTACTGGGGCCGCTCTTTGGGGACAGTCAATTTGACAATATCGTCAAGTTCATGTCGGGAAGAACTCCCGGCGAATGCGACGAAACCACGCTGCGTCAGCCCGGCACGGAGAAATGCATCGCGTTGGTTTACGAAGGGCCGGAAGCTGTGCGAAAGATCCGAGACGTCCTCGGGCCGACCGATCCTTCCAAGGCACCTCCGGGATCGATCCGGCGTGAGTTCGGGCAAACCGTCATGGTCAATGCCGCCCACGCGAGCGATTCCGCCGAGAATGCCCAGCGCGAAATGAAGATCATTGGCGTCGCGGACAATACCTTCCGGCAAGTCGTGGACAAGTTCTACGCCTAAGCGATCTTCGAGGTCAGCCCCACAGGTCTGGCCTCGCTTGCAGCAAACAGAGCAACTTGGCGTCCGCGTCCGGGAACCGGTAGTCGTTGAGCTGCCCGGCACGGACCCAAGCTAGCGCGCCGCACGCCAAAGGCTGCGGCTCTCCCGCAATCCACGTGCAACGGTAAAACCGAAGGTGGACCGTTTTCTCCGGGTAAGCGTGAGTGATGCTGTCGAGCAACTCGTGCGGCTCAGCGTCGGTTCCTAATTCTTCGCGGAGCTCTCGGCGCAAACACGCTTCGAAGGTCTCGTCCGCTTCGCGTTTCCCGCCGGGAAATTCCCAGAACCCTTCGAGGTGATCCCCCTGCCGACGCTGGGTGATCAGGAGCTGCCCATTGCGAAAGATCAAGCCAGCCGCCACCTCAATTATCGAAGTCAACGCGAGACTCGGAAGGCGTTCAGACGCGGATGGTTCCACTCAAGCGCCCCCCCCAGTTCAGCGACCGATGCTCTTGTAAATGAAGCCCAGTCGCTCCATTTCCTGAGGATCGAACAGATTACGACCATCGAACATGATCGGATGGGTCATGACTTTGCGGGCACGTTCAAGGTCAAGTTTCTTGAACTGCGGCCATTCTGTGGCAACCACCAGCGCGTCGCATCCATCTGCTACACTGTTCATGTCATTGACGAAGATGACGTCCTTGAGCACGGCCTTGGCCTTCTCCATCGCTTTGGGGTCGTGAACGCGCAGGATCGCACCTTCCTTGATTAAGCGCTGGCATACTTCGATAGCCGGCGACATGCGCACATCATCGGTGTTCTGCTTGAAAGCCAAGCCCAGAACTCCAATCCGCTTTTCTTTTACGACCCAGAGGGTGTCCAGGATCTTCTTAAAGAAGCGATCCAGCTGCTCCGCATTGATCCGCTGCACCTCCTTGAGTAGTCGGAACTCACAACCCAATTGCTCCGAGATCTTAATAAATGCACTGAGATCTTTCGGAAAACAGCTACCGCCAAAACCGAGTGACGCGTCAAGGAAGCGGCGTCCAATGCGGACGTCCATGCCCATTCCATTCGCCACCTCTTGCACGTTCGCTCCGGACGCTTCACATAAAACCGATAGAGCGTTGATGTAAGAAATCTTTAGCGCCAGGAACGAGTTCGCGGCGTGTTTGATGAGCTCGGCCGAGTTGATATCCGTGACAATGATCGGCGCCTTGAAAGGAGCGTAAATCTCCCGCATCGCCGAGACCGGCCTTTGCGTCCGCACGCCGATCACCACTCGATCCGGCTTGAGAAAGTCCTCCACGGCAAACCCTTCCCTGAGGAACTCCGGATTGCTCACGACGTCAAACTCGACTTTAGCCTTACAATAACGTCGAATCGTCTCTGTAACTTTATCGCCGGTCTTGACTGGGACGGTGCTTTTGTCCACGACGATCTTGTAGCTCGTCATCATCGCCGCGATATCTCGGGCAACCCCTTCCATGAAGCTGAGATCGACAGACCCATCAGCCTGAGGTGGGGTTGGAACAGCAATAAAGATGACCTCCGACTGATCCACCCCTTCTTTGGTCGAATTCGTAAATCGAAGCCGACCAGCTGCCACATTCTTGACGATTAACTCCTCCAACCCCGGTTCATAGATTGGAACCCCACCACCTTGCAGGAGCTTAACCTTCTCCGCGTCGCAATCGACGCAAACAACCTGATGTCCGACCTCCGCAAAGCAGGTTCCTGTGACCAAGCCGACGTAGCCAGTGCCAATGATTGCGATCTTCATGCTTTGGGATCGGGATTCTACCAGGCGGTTTCTCGATTCGTGCTACGGTTTGGCGGCTGCGGCGTTGGTCTGCAGCGTCATAGCGTTGCTGATGACCGCCGACACTGGCTTGGCAGGCGTGACCAGCGTGGTCGCATTTGCCGCTGGAGCGTTGGTTTTAGCAAGCTCAGGATGCTTGAGTAGAAGGGCCTCGCGACGGCTGGCCGCGTCATTATTCGGCACTCCCAACCCACCCACCTTCGTCAGTTCGTCATACTGGCGTAATGCGAGTTCGGGCTGGTTTTTCGCTTCATAGATACGTGCCACCGCCAGTTTTGCCTCTTCGACAACCGAAGAATTCGGGTAGCGGACGGCGAGATTCTGATAGGCGGTAAGAGCCTCGTCGCGTTTTCCTTGTGCCTCGACAGCGGCAGCCACGCCGTAGCCCGCCGTGGCGGCGAATGGGCTTTGGGGCTGGTCACGAAGGAACTTAGAGAACTCCGCCTGGGCTTCGGCATACTTGCCATTGGCAAACATCGCACCCGCCGCCAACAAAACGGCTCGATCTGCCGCACTCGTTCCCGAGTACTGCTCTGCCACTTTCAAGAACGCCGACGGATCAGTCGACGCTGCTGCCTCATCCCCGCCGATCGTAGACTTGAGCTTCAGTAAGGCATCACTCGCCGCCAACTCCTTCTGGTCCACAGTGTAACGGTAAATCCCGATCGCGAAACCGACGACGACCGCCGCGGCAAAAGCGATAATCAGCTGCTTCTTGTTGGTTTCTAGCCACGCCAAAACTTCATACGCCGTGACTGTCGGGGTCGCTTCAGAGCTCATATGACCGCAGAAAATCGTCATCGGCCACTTCAAATGCAAGCAGGAAATCCGCCGAGTCCCATTAGACTCCAAAAACGCGCCTCACGAATTCCCGACTCCTCTGGTGGTTTTCCACGACCGACCGCGTAATTTTGGTGCCGCGCTCAAGCGCTAGCTCGACCGTTAGCGGCGCAGCGACGGCATGATCTCGGGAGAATTGAGCGACAAGATCATAGGCGATGTCGCCCGTATCAAGGTCCTCCCACCAAATCCCCTCTCGGCTCTGACGCAGGTGCCAAGAAACCACTCTGGATCCGTACTGACGCAAACAGTCTGCGGGCGAAACTCCGCCCCGGAATACCCAATGGACGTCGTAGCATAATCCCACGTAACGAGGGTCCGTCTGATCGAAGATATGGTGAAATTCCCGCGCGTGATTGAGCATTTCAGGCGTGTGATTGTGAACGCCCAGCTTCATACCCAAACGAGCCAGCCCAGCCCCTAGCTGGATCAGCGCCTTGTTTTGAACATTCAGTTCCTCGTCGGTTTTCTCCCGCCCGATCGGATCTGGATTGCAGTCAATAATCGTGAAACCCGCTTGCCGGCAAGTCTCGGCCGCACGCAGGAGTTTCTCAACCGTTTGGTCAGCCTGACCGCCATCATGCAAAAGCGCTCCTGTATACAAGCAGACTGGCTGTAATCCCTTCGACCGCATCGCGTCGGCTTGTTTGACCGCTGCCTCGGGATGTTGGACGTCCACTGAGCCTTCCAAGTAGTCATAACCTGCATCTCGCAACGCCGACATCACTTCTCCGAGATGCTCCTGTACATTCTTACCCTCGCGTTGGTAGTACTGGCTCCACCCATAAATATTGGATCCGACCAAACGCTTGGGACGAGGCGTCTCAGCGGCGAATGGCGTATGCCCTGCCCAAGCGGAGGCCCCGAGCACCTGTCCACAGCGTTTCAAGAATTGACGACGGTCGAGGCAAGAACTTAGAAGGTTACGTGGTAGCATGGCACCATGCATCCGCAATCCAACCCCGGTCGTCAAAGTTAAAATGCGAGCACTTGGATCAGCGCAGAAAGCTCGTATGGAATGGACCGCCGTGAGCGCAACGCCCCAGTGCGCGCGAGGACTACTTCTTTAGCAGCGCTTTAATCTGGTTTGGCAGGTCGAAGACGCTGTCGTCCAACTCTTTGAAATCCATGCTTGTAAACGTCATCACTTGCGTCAAAGGCCCCATCTTTTGCGCCAGTTTGGTGGCAAAGAGAGCGTCTCCGAACTTCTTGTACTCGCCGATGCTGGCAGAGACATTGACTGCGCCGAGCGGCGTTTCCTGCACCTCATTAGATCCGATCAACAGCCCGGTCTTGATGTCATAGAACTCCGTCGTCTCCTGGCCAGATTTTCGCACCAGCTTAAGCTGGTAAGCGTCTTGTCCTTCGAACGGGGTTCGCCCCACTGTCTCAACTTTCTTATATTCGCTCAGATCATGGAGGATCGCGTCAAATCGGGCCTGTTCACGAACTTGGTCCAACATCTTTCCTTCCAAGATCATTGGGCCGGTTACAGGGTTTAGCGACCAGCCCACATTCCCGTCAAAGCCTTGATACAGGTCGCCGATTCCGGGCATGGTGATCTTGATCAATAGTTTATCTGGCCGTTTGGCGAATACCTCCAACTTCCCGGAGATCCCCTGCCCTGCCATATCGACATTCCCGTGAGTATGCTGGGACTGGATCTTTTCGAAAACACCGTTTCCACCCAGCGCTTTGATAAACTGCTCCAACACGACCTCAGCTTTAGGCAAAGGAGTATCGCCTTTTCCGTCAGCGGCCGCGGCATTGAATCCGCCGCATAAGCCAAAGAAAGTTACTCCGATTATCAGGTGCCTAATTGCGTGTAGACCGACAACAAACGACATCATATCCATTATTGCTTACGCGTTTCCTGGTTTTCTGAATGCAACTTCGAAGAGTTCAATCTGCGATTCTTGCTCTCGATCCATTTGACCGCCGCTTCCAACGCCGCGTCGTGGCCCGCTAACAGCCCGGCGCGCGTGGTAGGAACAACTTGGTCAGGTGTCGCACCAAGCCCTTCCAGGCGAGCGCCAGACGCCGTAACAAAATCGCCGAAGGCATGGTAAAGGACATCTCCGTTGGGCAGCTTGTCCCAGATCGCAGGAAGCGCTTGTCCGCCGGAAGGTTCTCCAAATAATCGTGCTCGCCCGACCGCTTGCATACCAGCAGCGAAAATCTCCGCTGCGCTGAGTGAAAGTGGATCAATCAGAATTGCCAGTGGACCTGCAAAGGGCTCCACGCGTTCGCCCGTCAGGCTAACCCGCCTTGGGTTAGCCAGGAATTGGAGGTCATTTCCCCGCATCTTTAAGGTTCCCAGCGAAACCCGCTCATTTAGGAAATGTCCCGAGATGCCAAGGATCATTCCTGCGATCCCTCCCAAGTTGCCGCGCAGATCAAGTATGATGCCATCGGCATTTCGATACTCATCCATCTTTTCATCGAGAGGGCGGCTAATCGAAATTAGCCACATGTTGAAGCGAATGAGTCCGATGCCATGGGATCCGTGCGGCAATCTCTTCCCCTCCAGTTGGGCATACAGCGGCGGGAGGTAACCCAGTTTCGTCGGTTCCCCAGGTTCGCGGACCCGTTCCAAACTCCGCCTGATGACCCTCCGTTCAGCATCCAGAAAATCGACGGTTACGGTTGACCCGCTCGCTCCGGACAATCGGCTGGTCACAGCGCGCCAAGCCAGGAATTGGGCTCGGCGATCGTCGACCGCCCAAGGGAGCGACTCAAGTAGTCCCGCGATGTTACGTCCGGAAACCGACTCGACGATCCAGCCTGGCCGCACGCCGCCCTTGGCCGCGGGGCCTCCGGGGTCAATCCTTGTCACCAAAGCCATTCCTTCAATGATCCGGATTTCCAAACCGGGCTGTCCATCACCCGAACTGCTCTCCTTCTCCTCCAAGCTGGTTTGAGAACTTTGCGACTCGGCGTTGGAGGTCGCTGGCGCTCGCCCCAAATTCGATCCGCGATTCTCGGCTCGGCTTGTCGCGTCCAAGGAGCTTGCGACATCACCGGGAATCAGAGCCATATGCGAATCGCCCAACCTTTCGAGCATTTCCTGAATGACCTGCCGGAGTTCCGCCGTGCTTTTCGAGGCCGCGGCCTTAGGCGCGAGTTCCGCCTTAACTGTCGCCCAATTCAAGCCATGAAAGGAAGGATCGTAGTAAGAATCGTTGATGATCTGCCATGCCGCGTCAAACGTTTCGAGTCGGATCTTCTTCGGGGGAGGTTGTTCCGCCGCACGGACCGCGGTGCGATGCCAGCTCAGCGAAAGAGCGAGGATGCTGAGCCAAAGCGCTCCAGCGCAGCTTCTTAAAACGCGCTGCGCCACGCCCGGTCTGAGTCTTAGCAACACGATGGTAATCCTGAGCGCATGGCGCTCTGGGCAAAACGTAGTGCGCACTCGGCCTTACATCAAGGCTTTAGAAGGGGTATGGCCCCTCATAAAATCCTCCAAAAATCCAATCGTTACTTCCTATCGAGGAGACGGCGCCAGATCTACGCTAGCTCTCTGAAAAGCCCCTTTATGCGTCACTTCCTAAATCGGAAAACGACGGCCATGACCGTCGGCCAGGCCGCACCTGTTCAGCCCCTGGCATTCACGTTGATTGAACTGCTGGTGGTCATCGCGATCATCGCGATCCTGGCAGGGATGCTCCTGCCCGCTCTGAGCAAAGCGAAGTTGAAAGCCCAAGCCACGCATTGCATGAATAACGCGAAGCAACTTGGGTTAGCCTGGCAGATGTATGCTCTGGACAATAACGACGCCGCGCTCGGCCCCGTCACGGGAACGGGAGTTCCCGGTTGGTGCGACGGATTATTCGATCAAACTCCGGACGGCGTGAGCATTCGTATCATCACGAATAGTCCGACCTATAGCTATGTCGGCTCGGTGCAGAGCTTTCGCTGCGCCGCTGATCGCAGCCAACTCAAGTACCAAGGAAAGTTGCAGCCCCGTGTCATCAGCTACGCTGCGAATGCGTTCATGGGGTTGCCAAGCAGCTACGTCACTGGTGCCACGAAACACAAGAATGTCCGAAAACTCTCCGATCTGACCGGTCCAGGGCCTTCCGAGGTTTACGTCCTGCTCGATGAACACGAGAATAGCATCAACGATGCTCACTACTTTCCCTTCGCGAGCTTAACCGGGTATAGCAAAAACGCCTGGCTGGACGCCACCTCCGGCCGTCATGGCAACGCCGGCGGATTCGTTTTCGCCGACAGCCATTCCGAAATCCGCAAGTGGAAAAGTCCGGGCCTGAGCACCGTCCGGAAGAACTCGGACGGTTCAACTCCACGGCCCTATCCGGATCTCCCATTTCTCGGTCCATCCGAGCTTTCCGACTATCAATGGGTAACCAATCACGTAGCGCCGGTGAAATGAGTGCTCGCGATACGACGCTCCGGAATCCTTGATCCAAACAACCGGCAGAGGATTAGCCGACAGCCCGCCTGGATAATACCGTCGGCATTACCGTCGAAAGCGGTTGCTCGCATTCGGTTCAAGGAAAAGGCCGGCAGCTTCGGGCCGCCGGCCTTCAACCTCTGATACGTCGGTCGTGCTTTAACGCCGCAGACGGTAAAACTTCGTTCCCGTTGCCTGCACCGTGACCGAGTTGTTGGCCACGCCCGTGACGGCTGTCCAAGCGGCGTCACTCAAGCTGTTCTTGCTTTCCAGCGTGAACGTTTGGGTCGCTTGCCAGGAGATGGTCAAGGCGCCGCCTGCACCCGTGGTTACGACCAATGTCGGGGCCGCTGCCGGCGGTGGTGGTGTGACGGTTCCGCCGCCGCTCCCGCTCGAAGCGTCAGGGATGCCGAATGGCGATGGCCCACCCAAGGCCGCCACTTCCTCATCCGTCATTGCGCCTTCCCGGAATTGCATCGCGCTCACATAAGCCTCGGCCCGCTCATTGTCGTCGCCATCGCCGAACATGAAGATCTCCGGGGGCAATGCGAAGCGCGAGTCGAGCGCGTTGCCATCGCCCGTCAGATCTTCCCGGTGTTTGTGGCCATTGATGAATTTGGCAAACTTGCGCGGGCTGCTCGAAAGGTCAACGGAGAAGACCACGCGAGCCCATTCGCTGCGTACTTGCCCAGGGCCAGAGACGCCGGGCACCGCATCGTAAAGAGAGCAACAGCCCTTGCCATAAAACCCGTCGCTGGCGCGCCAGAACATGTCGCCGTCGGTCGGATTGGCGAAGTCATGGGTCTGCAAGAGCGAACCGAAGCCGGTCCCCTCCGGTCCCCAGAGCACGTCGAGAATGAGCGTCCACTGATTGACTTTGGTGCCGCCGCCGTTCGGAGCGATACCATGATTTACCCGCAAGCCAATCCGTTTAAAGATGGGGCCAGTGGCATCCGATTCGTCGGAAGCAGTGAAAGGAACGTGCAGCACATCCACTTCCTTGCCATTGATTCCCGGGATGCCAAACGAGCTGGTGGTGCCGAACTTGTAATGGGAGGCGAGGCCGTTATCGATGTAGGCCAAGTCTTGTCCAACGGAGGCACTCAGGTTGCCCGCAAAATCCCATTGTCCCTTAACCGGGTTGGGTGTGGGGATGCCAGCAGCGCTTGCGCCCCCCAACGCCGCGATGTCTTCGTCGCTCATCGCGCCTGCGCGAATCTGAATGGAATTAACGTACGCTTCCGCACGTTCGTTATCGTCGCCATCGCCAAACAGGAAGACTTGAGGAGGCAGACCGAACCGGGAGTCGAGGGCGTTGCCGTCGCCGGTCAGGTCTTCGCGATGTTTCTTGCCGTTGATAAACTTGGCGAATTTGCGCGGGCTGCTGGTCAAGTCGACGGCGAACACAACCCGGGCCCATTCGCTACGCGCTTGGCCAGGGCCAGAAACTCCAGGCACCGCGTCATAGAGAGAGCAGCAGCCTTTGCCGTAGTAGCCATCGCTCGCGCGCCAGAACATATCGCCGTCGGTGGGATTCTCCAGGTCATGGGTCTGCATCAGCGAGCCGAACCCAGTGCCCTCAGGCCCCCACAGGACATCCATGATGAAGGTGTATTGGTTAACTTTCGTGCCGCCGCCGTTCGGTGCGATGTTATGATCCATGCGCAACCCGATCCTCTTGAAGAGCGCCCCTTTGGCGTCCGCTTCATCCGAAGCGATAAACGGAACCCGGAGAACTTTGACATCTTTGCCGCCGAGCAAGGCAATTCCAAACGAGGAAGCCGTGCCGAACTGGTATCGGCTCGCGAGCGCACTATCGATGTATTGGAGGTCACGTCCGACTGTGGCTCCGAGGTTGCCGTTCTGGAAATCCCATTGGCCCTTGACCGCATTCGCCAGATTGCCCGCTTGCGCTTTGCCTGTGGCGAATTTCCATTCTCGACTCACGTTATTTCCCGCGCCGTCTGTAAAGAGGAGTTTTAAGGTCTGGTCGGAGAGAGGCGTCAACGGAGTTGAAACCGTGTGCTTGACGGTCGTCACTTTACCCTCCTTGGTGACCGCGCCGTCGGCGAGTGTCGCCTGCGTGCCATTGACAAAGAGCTGAATGGAAGCAGGGGTGACCGTCGTGGCATCTTCCGTGATGGCCAATTCGATCTTCGGTGTCGTGGACACGTTGGCATCCCCGGGTAACGGTTTGGCCGAGCTAACATAAGGGGCCTTTTGCACTCCGGCCTTCGCCTGGGCGTAAACCTTGACGCCGCCGGCCGCGGTGTCGTTCAGCAGCACCTGTTTCCCGGCTGCCAGCGTAGACCACAACTCCAGGTGCACCCCGCCTCCCCCTTGCGTCCAGACGATTCGGAACGGATAGAGCCCGTCCGCATCGACCAGGATCGTAGATGTGCCCGTCGTAACGGCGACATCGATCAGGCGCGCAGCTGTCGCATCCCGAGGGTCAGGACCAATCGTCAGCCGCGCGTTGTCATCCGTCACCAGGCCAAAAGTGTACACCCCCTTCTTCAGCTCCAAATACCCAGTTACTTCCATGGCAATGTTGTCCGTGGAAGCTGTGCTCCCGGGAATTCCAGGAATGAGCTCATCTGGATGTCCTTCCGTAGCGTTGAAAACTCCGGCTTCGGCGGCGCCCGTGCCTTCCATATTGATCAGGGATCGCGTAAACACTCCGGCGGCCGCCTGAGTGAGGTCCGCGATATTCGCGCCCAGTTTTCCAGCGAGCTGATCTTCGCCGCGCTGAATGGTATTCCCGGCCACAGGCGCGGTTTCCAACTGGTGCACTCGCACGCTGAAGCCGGTTTTAGCCGTATCCACCGCGGTGTCTGGAACGGCAAAGCCCGCCGGAATGATCGTCGCATTCAAAACCCCGAAGCTCCACGACAAGGACTTAGTGCCGTATGTCACTTTTACTTCATGCGTGGAGTTGGGAACGAGCGAGGTGGGCGGTTTAGCTGAGATCGTCGTGATACCGCCCGCGGTGGTCGTCTGGGCTGTCAGCGTTTGGTTATCCAACTGCACTTGGACGGTCGCCGCTCCTAGGTTCTCGACCTGCACCTCAATCGACGCATCGGGACGCACAACCGTCCCGAGCGGCAACGCCGAGAGCAGCACGGGCCCTGTCGTTACCGTCGTGGTTGTGAGGCTCATGTCGTCGAACCAATGGTTAGCTCGAATCGCCGCGGTTAATTCGGCAGTTCCTGAACCAAGGCCGAAGTTGCCCGCGATGGGCGCGTAGGGAATTCCGAAATTGTCGTAGATTTTGACTCCATTGTAGGTGACGTCTAACGTCCCATCCGCGTCCAGATTGATTTCCACCGGGACAAAGACAGGGGTTTGGCTGCCCGCCGGACCCGTTCGCAAGTTCGTAAATTTCTTCGCGGCAACTCTCTGCCCGCCAATCCGGACGATGACGCCCGGGGCATCGCCCGGATCATTGNCGGCGTTGTCGACGGTATCGAACGAAATGATCAACCCGGTGCTAAAGCCGGTCCCGTCTCCCGTAGCGCCGCCTTCACGGAAAGGAGCGGTAAACCCCGCAATGTCGCTCGCCAAAACAAAACTGAAGCCTTGCGCTCCCTGCTCTGTGCCACCGTGGATACTCGCGTGAAACTTGGCGTTAAAGCTGGCCACTTTCTGCGTGCCGTCCAGGGGCGCAAAGACGTATGACCCATGCATCGGCAGCGTTGCTGTGCCATCGATAAAATCCTGGAGGTCCTGCAGTTTCAGAATCCCGTTTTCAACGCGCGTCTTATCCCCCAGCACAGACCCGCCTGGGTCCGAGCTAAAGTCCGTATTCAGAGTCCCGCCCAATGCCGTCAGTCCACTGGCCACGCAGAGCGCAGCGAGCCCCGAAGCGCTAGGTCTTCGCGCTGCGGATGCAAATTCGGACTGACTGAAACGGGTTGGCGATACGTTTTTTCTGAGGGCAGAATGAGCCCTCGAACCGACTCGGCTGAATAACCATGTAAGGTTCATAGCGTCGCTTGGTTGTAGGTTTGGTTGCGGAAACAAAGAAGATCCCAGCACCGCGCGGCTATGAGTGAGGAATCTACGCCACACGTCAATGTCCGCCGTGTCGTTAGACCTTCCAAGTATAGAGCCGCTGGGTCGGCACGTCACACGTCGTCCGGGGTGTGTGCGCGTAGCGGTCGAGCAGCAGTGCCTTCGGAATGCAGCTTTGTAGCCCTGCTCCTTCCTCGAAGTAAAGAATTTTATTGCGACACCTTTCGGCGACGCAGCATTGAATGAATCCATCCGCAAATCGGCTCGCCCGGCGCCGCCATCGAAGGAAGACGAACACAAGTCAAATCACCGTCTATCATGGGCAAACACTCCGCCGCACGCCCTGGCTTGCCACAATCGGCACGACTCCGTGTGCTCGATATCTGATTCCCTAGCCTCAACTAGCGCCTCCCGGGACAATACAAACTACTCAACGGCCGAGGTCAGACGTTGCCCTCCCCCCGCGTCACGGGGTGTTTTATCTGCCGCCGGAAGAGGCTGCGGATTCTTCCGTTGCTGGCCTGCCGAGGCGTCCGTTCGACATGGACCTCGCTGGCCCTCACCGACTCCGTTCGTGGAAACCCATCCGGTCGGCGGGGCGGCGACGATGGCCCGGCCTAAGCCTGATCTTTCGGAGGCCATGCCGTCCCGTCGAGCTCCTTGGGTAATTGCGTTGGGTCCACGGGATAGATGAGCGACAAGTCCATCTTCGATTTCGCGCCTTGCAGAAACTCCAGTTCCTCTGGAGCGCCAAGGATGAGCCACAACACTTCCACGTCCGTGTCGTTGAAGACTTGACGCAACTCGTTTGGCCCGACCAGCACCCCGCCGTAGCGAGGAACAGTCAAGGTTTGGTCTCCGACGCGCATTCGCCCGGTCCCTTCCAAGACGAAGTAAAACTCCTCCGCGCGGATGTGTTTATGCAACGTATTCGCGCTCTTTGGGGGCAACCGCCATAGCCGGGCTCCCAAGTTCTCACTCCCCGTTCGTTCCAGGTAATCGGCATTGGGGATTTTCATCAAGTTGGACGGGCGCCAGAAAAGATCTTCGGGACGAACGAGGTAGTGACCGTGAACAGGATTCATGGATAGTGGAGGTCTATGGGTCGTTGCCGGCCCCTCGCGGTACTTCGCGATACGGCGTCGCTGCGCTCGGGCGAGCGACAGCCGTATCCTGGAAGAGGGTCGGTCATGGTTGTGGACAACGAGAGCCCTCCACTTATCCGCGCCTCTTTGGACGACGTCAAAACCGAAGTGAGCTCTCTGGGCCGGGGACGTCGTGCAGAGCGAGTTCAGACTCACGCTAGAACTGTTCTTGAGCCTTACAACACGTCCCAGATTAGGCGGTTTCCGCCTGAAACCATGGGATCTGCGGAACAACCAGCGCCGCGACCGGGGCGTCGATGGTGAGATTGAGATTTCGGGCGGTTCAATCACAACGCCAGGCTATTGATGCGACCTTATTCGGGCACAACCTGGCCACAAGCAGCGATCAGCCTTCGATCAGCCTTCGATCAGCCTTCGATCAGGTCTTGATGGCCTGTTGGTAGGCAATGATCTCGATTGAGGATCGATGAAGACCAGAACGGCGCCTGATCGTGACTTCAGTGGATTATGTCCGAGAGAACCCGCCGACGCGAAGAGCAGGTCCAGGGCGGTCAATGGGCCTGCCGTCGCGCCAAGGTCCTGCGATCGACGAACTAACGGGCGACGGACAGCGTGCCTTGAAATAATATTTCCGGTCCGGCGGGGTTACCAAACAGCTCGGCTTTTTGCTTGATAAGTCAAAGCTGTCCAAAGATTGGACGATGCAAGTAGGCGTCGGCACGGGCGCGTGGAGCATCATAAACGAGCACAGAATTCCCAAGTCGTTGAACGATAACGACGAACTCGAATGCACAAAACCTTTAATACCGCGATATCAGAGCACGACGGAAATGGCAGTTCCGTTTCCAAAGCCAAGTTTCTCAGCTCGCTGAGTGCGTGCGAGAATCGGGATCGGCGCATCGGCGTTCTTTCTCGCAATGCGCGAGAGGGGTTGGCACGAGTGATCGCCGGCGCTGGACTCACAGCGATCTACGTTTGGAGCGCAACGGCAAGTGCGCGAGTCTCGGCATTGTGCCTGGATTGCACCGGCCGATTCTTTGCGGTGGAGTTCAACAAGGCGGAGCCAGTTTCCGTGGCTCAAGGCTGGGCCTATGCGCTGGCCTGCCGGGAATGGGCCGATCACCGGGACGTGGAAGATCCAGAAGCCGCTTGCCGTTGGGAAGAAGCGATCTTGAGACAACTACAAACGGCGGAAACGCACAAGTTCATCAGCTAGAAGCGAGTGCGGAGCCTAAAAGCAAAAACTCGCAACGGCGGAGGAACTCGTTATTCTAAGTCACAGGTTCGCAGAGAGCCGAAGTTGGCCTCTTTTACGAGCGCATGTGGCAAGTCCTCAAAAAAGAGCTGTGGTTTCCTGACCCCCGAGACGCAGTTAGCCTGGGGACACTAAACGGGCTCGTGGCCGTCGGAGGGGATCTTAGTATCGAACGGCTGGTGCTCGCTTACCGGAGCGGAATATTTCCGTGGAGCGCGGACCCGATCACATGGTGGTCGCCAGACCCGCGGGGAATTCTCGAACTGGACGAGTTGCGCATCTCCCGCAGCCTCGCTAAGGTATTGCGGCAAGAGCACTTCCGCGTGACTCGCAATCAAGCATTTCGGGAGGTGATGCGAGAATGTGCAGCGCCCCGGCCGGATCGGGAGAAGACCTGGATCGCGCCGAAGTTCTTGGAGGCGTATGGGAGGCTCCACGACGTGGGTCACGCTCATAGCGTGGAATGTTGGCAAAACGACGTCCTGGTGGGCGGAGTGTATGGAGTGCAAGTAGGCGGGCTCTTTGCCGGCGAATCGATGTTCCACACAGTGAGCAACGCATCCAAAGTCGCCCTCGTGCATCTGGTTAATCATCTCGCCGAGCGAGGCTTTCGACTGTTCGACATCCAAATGGTGAGTCCCCACACGGAAAGCCTTGGAGCCCGAAGGATTGGAAGAGAGGAGTTCCTCCGTCGGCTTCGCGAAGCGGTAAGGCAGAAGTCGAAGTTTTAACGCTTTCTCCCCACGCCCCAGCCGAACTGTGGCGTTGGCACACGCGAAACCTTCGGATCACCGGGACCCAATCCGCAAGCCATCGTGCTCTTTTTGAATTCGAAGGAGAGCCAGTCGGCAGATTGCGAGAGGAAGGGTTTCGGCAAGCACCTCCGTCCCATCACTGGCGTTGGTCTCGTAACGGGCGAAGAAGCGCTTTTGCCGGAGAGCAGTGCGCCCAACGACCACCGTCTTACCCGGAACGGATTTGAGCTTCGCCAGGACGCGGCGAGCTGCGGTTTCGTCTGTCGAGTACTCTGGGCATCGCTCACCCGCCTCACCCATTACAAGCTGATGAATAATGCGGTCGAGTTCCGGCCCGGCCGAAATTGCATAGGGGTTAATGTCTGACATGGCGACCCGTCTTATCTAGGCTATTGAGCGCGGATAAGATTCGCAACGATATTGTCGAAGGAGTTGGGGAAGACAAGCGTCAATTGGCGACGGGCTCGTTCGACGGCGGCGCGAGTTCCCGCTCCCAGCGTCCGATGACAGCGGTGGCGAGACAGTTACCGACCAGGTTCACGGTAGTCCGGGCCATGTCCATGAGTTCGTCCACTCCCATGATCAAGACCACCCCTTCCAGCGGGAGATCGAAGCTCACGAGCGTTCCAGCAAGGATCACCTGGGAAGCGCGGGGTACTCCGGCCATTCCTTTACTGGTCAACATCAACGTCAGCATGATGGTCAGTTGCTGCCCCAGAGTGAGGTCGACGCCTGCAGCTTGAGCGACAAAGACCGACGCGACCGCCAGGTGCAAGGTAGAACCATCCAGATTGAAGGAGTAACCCAGGGGCATGACAAACGAAACGATCCGTTTGGGAACGCCAAACGCAATCATGCGCTTCATGGCATCAGGCAGGGCTGCGTCCGACGAGGTGGTCGAGAATGCCAGCAGAGCTGGATCGCGAATCGCACTCAAAAAACGCCCCACTGGAATCCGAATGAGCAATGCCACCGGCCACAAGACGGCCAAACAAAAAATCCCCAAGGCTATGTAGAGGGTCGCGATCAGCTTGCCGAGATTCAGTAAAACTCCTAAACCGCTATGACCGATGGTAAAGGCCATTGCCGCGCCGATTCCGAACGGTGCGAACTTCATCACAACGTTGACGAACTTGAACATCACTTCCGTAAGCGACTCGCAAAAGTTCAGCATGAACACACGGGGCTCGCCTTTAACTTGGGTGAGGGCGACCGCGAACAGGATGGCAAAGCTAACGACCTGCAGCACGTCATTGGCAGCGGCCGCCTCAAAGAAGCTCCGCGGAAAGACATGTTCGATAATGCCTTGCCACGTGACCTTTTGCGCGGTCACGCCCGCGTTCCCGGCTGAAGGCGGCGGCAAAACAACCCCCACCCCGGGCCGCATGACATTGACCACTGAGAGACCGACGACCAGCGCCAAGGTGGTGACGACCTCAAAGTAAATGATGGACCGCAACGCAAGGCGCCCAACGACTCGGAGATCGTCGCCATGGCCAGCAATGCCCACGACCAGCGTTCCGAAGACGAGCGGGACCAACAAACACTTAATCAGGCGCAGAAAAACGTTCGAGATCACCCGCAGTTGTTGCGAGAATTCGGGAAAGAGCCATCCCACCAGGACTCCTGCGGCCATGGAAGCGATGATCCACTGAGTCAGTGAGATTTTGCGCAAGAGTCGAACCATAATTCCAGAAACGCCGCTGAACGTGAACGGGCTCTCCCTAGACGTCAAGACCCATGAGCAAGCGCAAAGGTCTCGGCGAGCGAAAGATTCCGGCCCTTCTCCCATTCGGCATCGAACGATCCATCGGACACCGCGCTGCGAATGGCGTGGAGCGAAGCATCGTAAGCCGTTCGCTCTTTGGGAGAGAACTTGAGAGCGAGCGCCTCGCGCTGCGCGGAAGCGGCGCCATAAAGTCGAACCGCGGAGCGAACATTGCCCTGACGAACGCAGATGGTTGCCAATGCTTCGAACGCGTAAGGAACGGCCCACTTATTTCCAAGCCGTTGGCCCAAAGTCAGCGCTTCTTTAAGATAAGCACGACCATCCTCAAAGTCCCCGTTGGCGACACAAACTCGTCCAAGACTCCCAAGAACCAACGCGATCGCCCAGTCGTCCTCCAGGGCGCGAAACGCAACCAGGCAGCCTTCTTTGATCCGACGTGCTTCTCCGAAGCGTCCTTCGTCGGCGGCCAGGGCTCCGCGGCCATTGTCAGCCATCGCTCGAACTCGTCGCGACCGGTGTTGTTCTCCCAAAGCGGCGGCGCGCCCGAAGTGATCTTGGGCGGAACCAGGATTGGCATTGTCGAGTTCCGCGTAACCTATCACCGCATGGAGCATCCCTTCGATTTCTCCCATCCCTAAGCGGTGATAGATCGCTTGCGCCTTCCGGTAGTGAACCAGCGCCTCTTGCGCACGATCCTGCGACCAGGAAAGACGGCCCGCGCCGAATTCAGCCTTCGCAATCACCGCCGCGGGGTAATCTCCAGCATGATCGAGGAGTTTGCGGAAGTGCTCCAAGCCTTCGGCCAGGTAACTGCGAACCTCCCAATAGCGTGCCACCGACCCGGCAAGCCGCAGGCCAGATTCGACAGTCTCGCTGCTTTCAGCGCTGAACCGGAGTGCTGTCGTAATATTGTAGTGCTCATACCCAATCCGCTCTAACCAGGACTGCTGATCGGCCCCGTACAACCCCGGTTCCGCCGCCTCAACCCAACGCATAAAGTGATCGAGGTGCTTCTTTCGATAGACCAACGCCTCGCGATGAAAGAGAAGCTTTTCGTCGCCGTAATCCCAAAGAGACTCGAGCATTGTATATCGCGTTTCCCCATCCCACCCCTCCTCGGTGACGAGCAGAGACTTATCGACCAGGGCCGAGAGAAGATCGAAGATCTGTTGGCGCTCCAACCCATCCCCAGAACAGACTTCTTCCACCATGGGCAAGGTGCGCCCCGCCACAAAAACCGTCAGGCGCCTTAACAGGATGCGCTCCGGCTCCGACAAAAGATCATAACTCCAATCGATCAAGGCACTTAACGTTTGCTGTCGCGGCAATGCCGTCCTGCTCCCGGTGCTCAATAATCGAAACCGATCGTCCAGTCGGCTAAGAATCTGTTCCAAAGGAAGCACCTTGATGCGCGCCGCGGCGAGCTCGATTGCGAGCGGGATACCGTCCAGCCGCCAACAGATTCGGGCAATCAGGGATGCATTATCCGGTGTCAGCGCAAAGCCACTGCGGACAGCCGTGGCTCGCTCCACAAACAACTGCACAGCTTCCAGTTTGGCCAGGCGATCGACGGGCAGCTCCGTGCGAGTTGGGCCGAACTCCGCAACTGCTAACGGCGGAACGGCAAAGATGGCTTCCCCAGGAACGTTTAGAGCTTCGCGGCTGCTCGCCAATATAGTGACGCCAGGAGACCGCGGCAGAATCGCCGCGACGAGTCTGGCACAGGCATCCACCAGGTGTTCGCAGTTGTCCAACACCAAGAGGATCTTCCGGGTTCGCAACGCACCGATCAGGGTGTCCGCCAGCGAGCGGTCATGTTCCTCACGAATATCCAAAACATTAGCCACCGTAGCGGCGAGTAACGCCGGATCTGACAGCGTCGCCAACTCCACCAGCCAGACGCCATGCGGAAATTGTTCGAGAACGTCTGCCGCTGCTTCAAGCGAAAGGCGCGTTTTGCCAGTCCCGCCAGGTCCCGTAAGCGTCAATAAACGGCCTTTACCGAGCAGACGTTTCACTTCTGCGAGCTCGCGGGTCCGTCCCACCAAACTAGTCATCTGTGTTGGGAGGTTGTTCGGCAGAACTGCCAGCGAACGAAGCGGCGGAAAGTCCCGAGCTAATCCGGATGCCCAAAGCTGAAAAACATGCTCCGGACGGCTCAAGTCTTTCAAGAAATGCTCGCCGAGGTCGGATAGTTCACAATCCAGCTCCAGATGTTCGCGCACCATCTCGGCCGTGACGAGCGAAAGCAGGATCTGGCCGCCATGAGCCGCGGCGAGTAGTCGGGCGGATCGATTCAAAGTCGGCCCGAAATAATCCTGATCGCGCTGCTCTGCCTCTCCACTATGTAACGCCACCCGGACCCGGAGTGGGCCTGTGGCGCCCCAGGAAGCCGTAGCCAGATCTCGGACAATGGCCACGGCCGCCCGAGCAGCCAGTCCCGCACTGTTGAATGCAGCGCAAAAGGCATCGCCGATGGTTTTGAAAACAAACCCTTGATGCCTCCCTAGAGCTGCGCGAACGAGCGTATCGTGCTGAGCCAAAGCTTCCGCCATGGCCTCCGGGAAACGATCCCACAACTGAGTACTGCCTTCGATGTCTGTGAAGAGAAAGGTGACGTTCCCGCTGGGCGGTTGCATAGAAGATGTATCATCGCTCGCGATGACGCGAACGCCCGGCGAAACGATCAAACGGACCCCGTCTTTCAGCGTCCCTCACTGTCCCCGTCTGCTGTCGCTTGCGCGTTGCTCACAAATCGCTGCCAAGCTTCTGACTTGAAATAGGAACGTAGAGGACGGAAGGGCGGACCTGACAACTCCGCTGGCGTGATCTCAAACCTCAGCAAAGAACCGGTGTTCGATGTGGCACGCACCGTGGCGGAACGTATCCCGTGCGTTTCAACGAACGCCATTTCGCCAAAGATCTGGCCTTCCGTCAGGGTCGCGACTTCCTTGTCGTTCTTCTCTACGGTTAAGGTGCCCGATAGAACAAGGTAAAAGCCGTTATCGAGCGTATCACCTTCAGCGTAAATAACCTCTCCATTTGCCACCGGCCGCTCTTTTCCTTTTAAGAACAAAAGCGCGCGTGAAGGCTCGTCCAAGCCACCGAAAGCAGGACAGGCCACAAACTGTTGCCTGACATCGTTGTATTCCATAGGAGTCGACTGGCCGCCCAGTGTCGAGTCGTGGAGCAATTCCGTCAAGCCCCACCTCGAAGCAATGCAAGATTTAGCGGGATGGCCCACTCGTCGTGCCCGGAGGTAGGGAAGCCCTTCCTCACCGAAACAAAGCGCAACGCGTCGAGCTTCCCCACAGCCGCCTATTTCAGCGCTTGCTGAATCTTGGAAACGTCTCTCGTGGGTGCTTGGCACGCTCGCCCCGTGCAGACATAGGCGACAGGTTGTTCGCCTTTCGCAGCCAACGTCTTGGCAAATGGCTCCACCCCGCCGTCGGTGCCCAAGACAACTTTATTGGGTTGGTAGACTGCGTGCGCCGCGTGAATTAACTGCCGGGTCAAGGCCAGAGTCCGATCTCCAGCAACCACAACACGCCTGGGCTCCTCGAGCCAATACCCCAACCCCAAAAGCAAATGCGGAACAGCTTGCGGCAACCGACTGAGCCGGTCTGAAAAGAGCCGTAGCGTCTTTTCCGCGGCCGCCCGAAACTCTTGACGCTCAGTGATAGAGGCCAGCTTCAAGAGGGCGAGCACCGCCACGGAGTTCCCGGACGGCTCTGCTCCGTCATACTCGTCTTTAATCCGGAGAACCAGGTCCGACGCACCCAACGCGCTCTGCCAAAAACCGCCGTGCTCCGAGTCGTAAAACTTTGCTAGCATCGACTCGCTCAGCTCTACAGCAAACTGCAGGTGCTCGGGTGACAACGTCGCTTCATAAAGATCGATCACGCCCGCCAGCAAATGGGCATAGGCATCCAACAACTGCACCGTGTCTCGCTCACCATCCCGCCAACGATGATATAGTGTCCGAGTCGAACTATCCCAGAGCTTTGCCCGCAGAAAGGCCAGGCTCTTTTCCGCGGTCTCCAGATAAAGACCATCCCCCAGAACTCCATAAGCGCGGGCAAAAGCGCTTAACATCAGGCCATTCCAAGAGGCTAAGATTTTATCGTCAAGATGGGGGCGCACGCGCTGCCCACGCGCCCGCAAGAGTTTGGCTTTGGCCGAGTCGAACAGCGCGCGATCACCCGTTGGAATCTCAGAATCGACCAAACTCAATACATTCTGATCCGGTAACGGGTCAGGATCACTATGATCCACAAAATTGCCTTGCTTCGAAATCCCAAAAACGCGCTCTGCGAGTTTGAATTCCTCCTGGGAAAGTGCCGCTTGAGCCTCCGCACGAGTCCAGCAATAGAATTTCCCTTCTTTCCCTTCGCTATCCGCATCTTCGGCCGAATAGAACCCGCCTTCCGGATGAGTCATATCTCGAAGCACATAACGGAGGATTTCACGGACAACGTCGGCATGCTTGGAATCACCGCTGACGCGGTAAGCGTCCAAGTAAAGATTTACTAGCTGGGCATTGTCATAGAGCATTTTCTCGAAGTGAGGAACAAGCCACTGGGCATCAACAGAATACCTATGAAACCCACCACCCACTTGATCATACATCCCTCCCGCGGCCATCGCTCGGCAAGTCCGCAGAACCATCTCAACCGCTTCCTGGTCTTTGAACTGGACCCCGTAGTTCAGGAGGAAAGCGGGCTGACTTGGCCGCGGGAATTTCGGCGCCCCTCCAAAGCCGGCATGGCGCGGATCAAATTCAGCCTTGAATTGCCGTGCGGCCTGTTCCAACAACTCCGATTTCAATACGGCGTCTTGTAGAATCGTTGGCCGCGTCGCTTCGATCATCTGTTCGTGCAACTGTTGCGACGAGCGCACAACGTCCTCACGACGATTCTGCCAGAGATCAGCAATGTTCTGCAGAACCTTGCCGAAGCTAGGCCGACCGTAACGATCGTCCGGCGGGAAGTAGGTCCCGCCGTAAAAAGGCTTTCGATCTGGAGTAAGAAAGACATTCAGCGGCCACCCTCCCTGCCCGGACATCGCTTGGACAAACGTCATGTAGATTTTGTCGACGTCCGGACGCTCTTCCCGATCAACTTTGATGCTCACAAAGTGCGCATTCAGGATGTCCGCGGTTTTCTGGTCTTCAAACGATTCGCGTTCCATAACGTGGCACCAGTGACAGGTCGAATACCCGATGCTGAGGAAAATCGGTTTATTCTCTGCGCTGGCTTTGGCAAAAGCAGCGTCTCCCCAACCAAACCACTCTACCGGATTGTGTTGGTGCTGGAGAAGGTAGGGCGATTTCTCTTGGGCCAGTCGATTGGTATGGAGACTATTGGGCTTGGAGACCGTGGTCATCGTAGAATGAGATTTAGCAAACTGAGCATTGCCGCTTTCGGGATCAAGAGCGCCCCCCAGGAGAACAAACACCAGGGCGAGGAACTGTCCGGATTCTGGAATACTAAACACCGCTAACCATACTTGCGCAAGGCCCCGCGGCAAGTCCCGCAAGTCAGGCTACATCGAGAAAGTCGGGCCGCATCAGTCGAGCGCACTTTTCCATCGTCAGTCTGGCGGCCCTTGAGCTAAGTTTTCTGAGATGATTTCCGACAAACCATGGCGGCCAGAGCATGTGCTCCAGCTCTTGGTTCGCCTGTTCGGCAGCATGTTCGTCGGAATGATCTTGATCAGTTGGGTCAATTCCACGAGTTACCTTCACGGGGATGTGGTCAAGGTTCTTACCTTGGCCGTGGGAACCCTCAGTTTTCATGGGATCGCACTGGTCTTAACCCATCTCTTTCTTCGCGAACAAGCGATCCGATGGGAGGATGCATTTGGCCTTTTCGCTCCCCGCCCGGGCCGGACATTGGGGCTAGCACTTTTGGTTGGTATCGCTGTTCTTCCCATCGCCTGGTCTCTCGGTCAGCTCTCTGCGAAAGTCATGACGACCTTTCATTTTGAACCAGTGGTCCAAGGGCCCGTTCAAATGTTGCAGGGCGTAACGACGATCCAAACGAAACTCCTCATCGGGTTCCTTGCGATTGTCATTGCCCCAGTCGCTGAGGAGGTAATCTTTCGCGGAATCATCTATCCAACGCTCAAGCAGCATGGATTCCCTCAACTCGCCCTCTGGGGGACATCATTGTTGTTCGCCGCAATCCACAATAACCTGATGATCCTGCTGCCGCTGACCTTTCTGGCGGTCGTTCTGACACTGCTCTACGAAGCGACGGACAATCTCCTCGCGCCGATCTTCGCTCATAGCCTGTTCAACTTCGTCAACTTTTTCTGGGTCGTGGCGCAACCGGTCACGTCGACACTCTCATGGCAATGAACGAGTTCGACTTGATCCGCCGTCTCACTCTAACGGTCCCGGGAAATGATCAAGTGATCGTCGGCCCAGGCGACGACTGCGCCGTTGTGCAAACTCCTGACCGTGGCCAGTGGCTTCTCTTTAAAACCGATGCCATTGTCGAAGGGATCCACTTCACGAAAGAGGCTGCTCCCGAGCAGATCGGACACAAGGCATTGGGCCGGTGCCTGAGCGATTTTGCCGCAATGGCTGGTACGCCGTTACATGCAGTCGTGACCCTCGCCTTGCCCCCCGATTTCGAACCCGTCCGAATTGAGCGAATTTATGACGGGATGGGCGCGCTTGCACGCCGGTTCGGGGTCGCAATCGTTGGTGGCGAAACGGTGCGGAATCCGGAAAGAATGATCCTCTCCGTCGCCGTTATCGGCGAAGTCGCGAAAGAACGCTGCATCTTGCGCTCTGGAAGCCAAGCGGGCGACGCGATCTTTGTGACCGGAACTTTAGGCGGATCATTAGCCGGGAGGCACTTGGAATTCGAGCCACGCCTCGTCGAGGCCAAATGGTTGGCGGAGCGCTTTCCGGTCCACGCGATGTTGGACCTGAGCGATGGGTTGGCCGGCGATATTCGACACTTGCTAAACGCCTCCAATGTCGGTGCGGAACTCCTGGCTAGTGCCATACCTATCAGCCGGTCAGCACGGGACTTGAGTAAATTACCGGGAACCCAGAAGTCCCCTCTTGTCGCAGCCATTACCGATGGCGAAGATTTTGAGCTCTTGTTTACGCTGCCAAGCACGAACGCTGTTACGGTGCTCGATCAATGGAAAAGCGTGTTTCCGGAGACACGCTTGAGTTGTATCGGTCGCATCACGGAAGCACCCGGTCTCCGGCTCCGCACCAAAGACGGGATCCGCCCTTTATCGGACCATGGCTACGTTCATTTCACATAGCGCCAACGAAACTTTCACGTTTGCCGCATCCCTCGCGGCATCGGTTCCGCGCGGCGTCGTCCTCGGTCTCATCGGTGACCTAGGAGCTGGAAAAACTCAGTTCGTGAAGGGTTTTGCCCACGGATTAGGCGTCGTCGAACCGGTGCTATCTCCCACATTTTCCCTAGTGCACTTCTATGAAAACGGTCGCCTTCCTCTTTGCCATATCGATTTGTATCGGTTGGCAACGACAGAACAGATCGTCGCCGCTGGGTTGACAGAGTATTTCGATCCGCCTGGTGTTACAATTGTTGAATGGTGGGACCGTTGGCAAGGCCATGAACCGCCTCGGATTCATCGTTATGTGCTGGAGACCGTGAGCGAGACCGAACGGAGAATTTCTTATGATCCTCCTGGCTATTGAATTCTCGTCAGCTGTGCGCAGTGTGGCGGTGCTGCGCGCTGAGTCCCAGGCGTCGAGTGCTGAGCCACTCGGCAGCCTTTCGGACGGAGGCTCGCGATCGGTTCCCGGCCTCTCGCTGGTTGAGAAGCTATTCACCCAACTCAAGCTCCGCCCAAGAGACATTGAGGAGATCGTCGTCGGACTGGGACCAGGCTCGTATACTGGGATTCGATCGTCCGTAGCTCTAGCCCAAGGGTGGCAGCTAGCGCGAGCGGTGCGGCTGAGCGGCATTAGCACGGTCGAGTGCCTCGCTTTTCAAGCGCAGCAACTAGGATGGTACGGGGACTGCCGCATCGCTATCGACGCCCAACGCCAGGAAGTTTATTCGGCGACGTATCGGATTTCCAAGGACCAGCGCGAACTCGTTGAGCCGCTGCGACTCGTCAGCGTCAGTGAACTCGCGGAAGCGACGATGTTTCCCGAGGCGACTCTGATGGGCCCCGAAATCAATCGCTGGGCGGCCACAGGAAAGATCTTAATCCCGGACGCATCGGCTGCAGGTCAACTCGTTCAGCTAGGAACATACCGGACCGAAATGGCCAAGCTCGACCCCATCTACTTGCGAGTCACGAACTTCGTCAAAACTGCGGATAGCAGAGGGACACTCGGGATAGATTCAGGAGGCCCGCGCCTTTGAGTTCCAGGACGCGTCGGTTTACATTTGCAAACCCAGGAGAGTCGTGTTCCCCTATCTTTTGAGATAACATGCAGTCTCTCGAGCATCCAGACACCATCTATTTGAGTGCAGCTCAGGGATGGCTTGAGCTGGGAAACTGTGTTGAGGCGTGCGCCGAGCTTGAGCGTATCACTCCTCTTGGCCTCAAACACCCTGACGTCCTCGAGGTAAAGTGGCAGATCGCGGTCAAACAGAAGCACTGGGACTTGGCGCTTTCCGTCGCCGAGTGTATTTGCGAACGGGCGCCTCAAAATGCCTTTGGCTGGATTCATCGCTCTTACTGTCTTCACGAGATGAAGCGCACACAAGAAGCGTGGGACACCCTGTTTCCGATGGCGGCCAAGTTTCCCGGGGAATGGCTGCTCTGCTACAATCTCGCTTGTTACGCGTGTCAACTCGGCCATCTGGAAGACGCTCGCGAATGGTTCACTCGATCGATCGAACTTGGAGATCCGCTCGAAATCAATCGCTTGGCTTCCGAAGATCCCGATCTGAAACCCTTGTTTGCGCCACCTGTATGATCGGATGCTATGTCATCAGACTCCGACAGTAAGGTAGAAACCAAGTTGTTTCTCTCTCCGCTCTCCACCGGGCAATTGCTCCGGCATTTCCAACTTGAGAGTGTCCTGGGCGAAGGTGGAATGGGGATTGTCTATCGAGCCCAGGATACGCAACTCTGCAGACCGGTAGCGCTCAAAGTGCTGCCGTCGGCGCTAACGGCCGATGCCGACCGCAAACAACGATTTTTGCAGGAGGCCCGTGCCGCCGCGCGAATCAGCCATCCTGCAGTTGCCCAGATCTTTTTCGCCGACGAACAGGAGGGCGTCACGTTCATTGTCATGGAACTGGTGGAAGGAAAGACGATCCGAGATTTAATCCAGGCAGGAAGCATAGATCTGCTTGGCGTCGTGGATGTTGTAATTCAAGCAGCTGAAGGTCTGGCGAAAGCTCACGACTTGGGGATCGTTCATCGGGACATTAAACCAGCCAATCTGATGGTGACCGGCGACGGTCACGTCAAGATCCTGGACTTTGGCCTGGCTAAGCTCCTCGACTCAAGCCCAGGCCTCACCGTCGATTCCAGTCTAGCCGCAAGTGCTACGCAAGGGCAGACGACACTGCCAGGAGTCGTCATGGGAACAGCCGCTTACATGAGTCCGGAGCAAGTTCGCGGGATCGCTGTCGACGGTCGATCGGACATCTTCTCTCTCGGCGTCTTGCTGTTTGAAATGGCCTGTGGTCAGTCCCCGTTTCAGCGCGAGAACTTCATGGACAGCCTCCATGCCATTGCATTTGAGCAGCCACCAGCTCTCTCATCGATACGCGGAGGACTCCCTGACGAATTGCAACGCATCGTATCGCGCTGCCTCCGGAAAAGACCCGAAGAACGCTATCCAAATGCGCGACTGCTGGCTCGAGACCTCCGCGACCTGCGGCGCAACACCGAAGCAGGGCTGTCAACCAAAACGGACTGGCGTCTTCGTGTGAGCGACGCTTGGGAACGGCTTCGGAATTTGCCCAGATCCCAATATCTTTGGTTGGGCCTGGGTTTGGCCGCGGCGGGCAGCGCCTTATACGTCTCGTTTTCGCGGATCGGTACCGGTGGCGTTGTGTTTTTGGCGTTTGCAGGGCTCGCCCTCTACCGTCGAGTGCGAAACCGCCCGCATAAATCTCAAGAGTTTTTTGTGAAACGCGTCGGTCGAATCCCTGAGGTAAGACTCGTTACGTTGCAGAGGCGGCAGTTCACTGTCCTTGTAGATCGGCCGACAGCCCAACTTTACGAACGTATCAATGGGCAACTGCGGCTCTGCAACGAGAGATTGTATTTTGGCGATAGCTTTACGACCGCCATCCAGGAGGACGGCTCAGGCTCCAAAACAAAGCAGCTTTTAGCTGAACCAGGCGTCCAATACGTCCGCGACGACGTTCTCAAGGCTAATTCGTCTTAACCAACTGCTGAAACTCCGGCAACTGCCGCAGTTGCGCAAAGCGTGTCTCTCCAGCAGCAACACTGCGCAGGTCCTTCGCCCCAGGGACGCTGGTTAATCTACGCTCATTGAGTTGTAACGCTTTTCGGAGCGACTGTAGGGCACTGGGAGCCTTTCCCACGGTCGCCTGAACCGTCGCGAGGTCGTACCACGCTTCCGGACTGTCCGGCACAGCCACAGTCAGTTTCTGCAACGCTCCCTCTAACTTGGGCGCCGCCAACATTTGTGCATAAGCCTGAGCGGCGGATAGAAGAGTGCTTGCGTCCGCGTTCGGTCTCTCGACGAGTTCGTCGAGCAGCTTCATGGCAGCGTTCGTCTGCTGCGCGATCATATAAACGGAAATTAGCTGAAAGGCGACCGCGATGTTGTTCGTGTTCGTGCGGAACTGCTGCGTCAAGGGCGCCTCCATGTTCTTCAGTTTGGTTAACATGGACTCCAGCTTCGGCCGGTTTCCCATTTCTGCGTAGGACTGGGCCACAGAAAGCAGAGTCCCAACGTCCGCCTGCGGATTGGCACCAACAAAGTCCAGCACTTGGTTCGCGGCGTCCGTCCGCTGGGCTTGGCGATAGGCCTGCGCCAATTCCAAACCCAGTTGGGAGTTCGCTGGGTTGGATCGGAATCGCGCTTCCAGCTCGGCAAACGGTTGCGGCGATTCTGGAAGTGCAGCGGCAGGATGCCCCTGTCCCGGCCGCATGGAGCGAAGTTGCATCACCAGATTTTGGAAAACAGAATTGCTCGGATCAAATTTCAGACTCGTTTCCGTCACCATGATCGCCTCATCCAACCGACCACTTCCCATTAGCATGTTCATCAGCTTATACACAGCTTCGGGACTGTATGGGCAATATGCGAACGCCTGCCTCAAGGCGAATTCTGTCTCCTTCAGAATGCGCTGCTGCTCGGCCGCCGATTTCGGGCGAAGCTCTGCGGGACATTCTTGACTTAGCCGCCAGGCATAAAGCCCACCGATCGCGCTACGCAATTTGGAAAAACTCTTCTGTGCCACACCATCACGAACAAACTTGGGATCTCCCTTGAATCCAGTAAAATCACGGCGAAGATAGACGCGCTCCGCGAACGCACAGATGTCCTTCAAGGGCGTATCGTAAGTAATCCAATTGCCGATTAATCGGTCGGAATAAGCACTCCAGAACTGATGGTCTTTTTGCATCATTTCTTCCGTGATCGCCGGCACTTGTTGACGATTAATCTTCATGATGATCCCGAAAGGCGTGAGATACGGGAACATCCAATCCAACGGAAAGCTCTCTTCCACAAAGAACTCGTTGGTCGGGTTCTGATCGAAAATGACTTTCGTAAGCAGTCCGTTGATCGCCATTACCGCAGTCTGCCCAGCCACCTGGACGCGTTGATCCACAATTTTGACGTCTTCCCCCGGCTTCAGCTGATTCAACTGCAGACGGCGTTGTGCATCCACGATATACTCCTGAAACGCAATCTGGGATTCTTCCGGGCTTGGAGTGTGGATTTCCTGCGGCGGATAGACTCCGTTGGCCCGTCGGCGTTGTTCGATTCTGGCTCCGATTCCAGTAAAAAGCCGGTCAAACGGCAGCAACAATGAGGAAATCAAGTTCGTTCGCGCTTCCTGAACCGCTTTCTCACTGCGGAACAGTTCAGAAAAGAAGTATGGGTCTACTTCTGTACTCCGATTGTAGTGCGCCCTGATGTAATTCAAGTAGGTGTGATCGGCCAACGCGTTTTGCGTGATAATGTAAACATCGCGCCGATCAAACTTCGGATCGAGCGGCTTACAGCGAGGAGGAATAAAACTCTCACAAAAGATCATGTAGGTCGGACAGAATCGACCGGGATCGGTCCCTCCAAAGAGGATCGCGTTCCGGGTCATTTCGGGGTAGATCCCGAAGGGCGGGGTGAACATATCATGGCCAAACCAGTAGCCGAATAAGTGGCCTCGCTGCTCTGCGTCCGACCAATTGGAAAGTGCCGACCGGACGGGGGCTATGGCAAACAAGGCGATCAGCACCCAAACTGGCGCTTTGGTGCGGAACACCACGACAATCAGGGTAAAGCAAGCCGTTGTTGTCAGACAGACGACCTCGGCAGCACGGAGCAGTGGGAAGAGTGTGTTTTCGAAGGTCCGTAACGTGAGGTATAATTGCAGCGCTGTAAGAACCGTCCCCCCCCACAAAAGCCACGACCGATCCCGCGGATATGTGACTGCGGCGACTCCGGAGATCAAGGTTACACCATACCCGATCAACAGTGCCAGAACGATATGTGCCGGAATAAAGAAAACCCGGGTTTGATCTCGGCTTTGCTTGTCGACGCTAGGGTTCAGGAGAATGAGTAAGAGAAAACTTAACAACAAGTACATCGAAATAAGGCCAATCAACCATGCGCGCTCGCGCTTTTGCATCCGGCCCCAAAATAAGAACGGCACGATCCCAATCAACAGGTAGACCAAGCTAAACTCGTCGATGGCCACTTCGTGATACATGGCGATCTGACTGAACAGCTTGAAGACACTGTCCGTCGGATTGGTCTTATCGTACTGGCCGCGGGTCAGCGCATGAACAAATCCCTCTTTCGTCCGTGGATATCCCCAATTCATAGGTGGATTCGTCATCGAAGCCAGAGGCATGTAAAAGTAAAACGCAGCTCCTAAAACCCATAATCCCAAACAAATGGCCACTGGCGTCCACTCACGGGACCAGGGAATTACCCCTTTCTTCAACTCGACTCTCGGCGGCCCCACTGTCGAGAGCATGTAGCCCGCGACCGCAATCGACCCAATTCCCACCAGATTATAAACCAGGAACAAAGGCCCATTCTGGTCAAATGCGGTCAACATCCCCGTCGCCTTTGCGGCTAAACCAACTAGATATACGAGGCTATTGCCAATGAACATGTCCCGGCCAAGCTTCGGGTAAGCCGCCAAGACGGCCACCTCAAGGCCGATCGCCGCCACGATCAAAGTTTGGTGATTAGTAAAACAGATGCCGAACCAGAAGAATGTCCAGTAAAGATACTTGCGCTGTTCGGGAGCGTAGATCCATCGAAACAGGCAGACGAGCACCGCCATATAGGAGAGGACGCTGAATGTGTAGACCTCGACAATGACCGCCTGGCTCCAAGCAATTCCGTTAAATCCAAGCAGCGCTCCCGCCACAAAACCAGACACTAAACAAATCGCCTCTTCCAATCGCCTCTCCAGTCCCTTGAAATCAGCCATTCCCTCCAGCAAAAGACTGCTTCCACGAGAAACCATCAACGCTAACAACCCGCAGGCTAACGCACCTGCAACCGCGGAGGAGAGCGCAACTCGCCAAGCGACGTTTGAAAATGGGATTTGGGCAAATAGCCAAGTGTAGAGCGTCCAAACTGGATAACCTGGCGGATGTGGAACGCCTGCATAAAACGATCCGACAGCAAGCTCGCCCGAGTCCTCCAATCCAAGGTCTGGGGCAAGGCTGAAGTAGTAACCGATGAAAACCAGGAGGGTGGTGGCGGCAAAGGTGATCCAATCCACTCTGCGGAACAAAACGGGCGTCGGCCCGGGATTTGGTGCGGGCGAAACCTTAAAGCTGCCCTGCTTAGACTTATCGATACTCATCAGAAACTTGTTATCGGATCAAATTATTGGTTGCGAACGATAGGACCGCTGGCGATGCAGGCAAAGAAGTGCCGTTCGTCCATTCGATTGGCTCGTTCTGCAAGGCGTTTTGTTCGCTATGAAAGCTTGCCATAATGTAAGCCGCATAGCTCTGATTGCTGGCCGCCGCCGCCGCCCAGTTGGTCGTTCGACTGTCCGAGTAATACCCGAGCTGATTATTCTTTCCGCTCGACACAACCATTAATGCGAGAAAACAACCCGTCACTGGCGCCAACCAAGTCCAGCGTCCGCTAAAGGGACTGGGCGGCTCCAAAGTCACCATTTCTCCATTTCCAAATAGGCGTGCTTTAAGTCGACGGGATGGCACGCGTGGCGTCCAAGAACGCAACTGTTGCTCCACCGGATTCGAATTGTTCATAGTCTTCCTCTCCGATCAAAGCCCGCAATTTCTGCAGGCCATATCGATATCGCCCGGCCGCGGTGTGGGGCGAGATCTCCAAAAGTCCACCTATTTCTTCAAAAGTGTATTGGTGCCAAACCTTCAAGACGATAACTTCGCGCTGTTCGGCTGGCAGCTCGGCGAGCGACCGCATGGCCGCCCGTTCTTGAGGTGTCTCCGTATCGCTCCGTTCAAACCAACGGTCCGATTCCAACTCACGCATCACCCGGCGCCAGAGACTTCGCCGATAATTGAAAGCCCGATTACGAAATGTTCGCAAACAGTAATGCTCAGGCCTTTCAGGTGGAGTTCCACGTTGCAGGAGAGCTTCAAACGTGTCCTGTAAAACGTCTTCCGCCTCGCTATGGCTTAGGCCTAGCGCGCGCCCGTACAGAATCAACTGGCGCGCGTTAGATTCGTACAAGCGCTCACACCAAGCACCGGCTTTTGTGGGCTGATCTTTCACCGTTTCTACTCAACAGACACCGAAGTCGCGACAATTTGTATAAATCCTCGCCGCGAAGCGAGATTTTGTTTCTTCTGAACAGGAACATGCAGCCGAAGGAGTCTCTCATCGGATAGAAATCCGGAAGGAAATGGAAAGCAAATCAGTGAAAACCGAGCAGTCGACCACCTTGGTATGTTAAAAAGGCGAGCCCCCAAGCCAAGGCACCCATATAGGCCCATTGAAAGACGGGCCATTTCCACGAGTTTGTTTCCCGCCGAACAATTGCAACAGTGCTAACACATTGCAGTGCAAAGACGTAAAAAACCATCAGGGTCAGCCCGGTCAAAGGCGTAAACAGCGGCGATCCGTCGCTTCGCCTCTGCTCCCGTAGGGTTTGTGCCAAGCTGCGCGTATTCTCCTGAGACTCGTCGAGCTCTCCCACATTATAGACCGTCGACATCGTACTCACAAAAACCTCGCGAGCCGCAAACGACGCCACAATGCCAATCCCGATCTTCCAGTCAAATCCCAGCGGCACGATGACAGGCTCAAGCAACCTCCCGACTCGCCCCGCAAAACTCTGCCGAAGCTTCGCTCCCTGCTCCTCTTTCTCAAGTTGGGCAATCTTCTGGGCCCGGATAGACTGCTGTTCCAACGACGCCGATCCATCGGGCGCCGCCAACTCGACTGAACGACGTCTCGCTGCATACTCCTCTTTAATGGTAGAACTGCGCGGATACGTCGCCAGGAACCAGAGCAAGATGCTAATCCCAAGAATCACAGTTCCCGCACGGCGGAGAAATAATTTAGAACGTTCCCACATTTGGCGAAGCACCACCCGAGCGACGGGGCGCTTGTAAGGAGGCAACTCCATGATCAGGAGAGGGGTTTCGCTCTTCAAAAGCGTCTTCTTGAATAGCCATGCCATCAAGAGCGCTACCGTTATCCCTAACAGATACATTCCCAGCATGGTGAGCCCCTGCAACCTCCAGAAACCGAAGACCCGCCAATCTGGAATACAGGCCGCGATTAGAAGAGTGTACACCGGCAACCGGGCCGAGCAACTCATCAGCGGAGCCACCAAAATCGTCACCAAGCGATCCTTCGGACTCTCGATGGTGCGTGTTGCCATAATCCCTGGAATTGCACAGGCAAACGAACTTAACATCGGAATAAAGCTCTTGCCATGTAACCCGACCTTGCTCATGACGCGATCCATCAAGAATGCTGCCCTCGCCATGTATCCAGTGTCCTCAAGCAAGCCGATGAATAAGAACAACAGCAAGATCTGAGGGAGGAAAATGATCACCGCTCCAACTCCAGCGATCACACCTTTGACTAACAGACTGTTCAAGTCTCCAGGCGGAATTCTGTCCCCCACCCACCCCCCAAACCAATCGACGCCCGATTGGATCGCATCCATCGGCAGACGAGCAAAGCTGAAGATGCTTTGAAACATCAAAGCCATAACCGCCACGAAGATAAGCATCCCCGCTAACTTGTGCGTCAGGATACGGTCCAGTTTATCGCTGAACGTCTCCTTGTAGACAAACGTCTCCTGCACGACTTCGTGGCAAATAGAGGCAATCTTCGCATACCGGGACTCAATTGCCCCACTACGCCAGTCTTCTCCGGCCGCTTCCAGACGTTGCCGCGCCGCAACAACTGCCGCCTCGATACCCTCCCCATAATACGCCTTCCCACGCAGTAGAATCCGCTCATCGGTGAGCAGTAGCAGCGCTTCCGCCCACCGCAGCCCCGCTTCGCTGCCCCGCCCCTTTGCCAGAAGCGCCGCCACCTCCCCAACCTCCTCGATCATCTTGGCCGACAGATCACAGAAGCGACGAGGGACGTCAGTCGATCGGCGGCTATTACAATGTTGGAGAATCGCTTCACGCAACTGCGCCAACCCCTCGCCTCGACTCGCCACCAAAGGAATCACCGGCACCCCCACGTGACCGGCCAGCGCCGCGCCATCGACCTCATGCCCATTTTCGACGGCAACATCGACCATGTTCAATGCTAGCAAGGTTGGGTAGCCCAACTCGATTACTTGCGTCGCATAATAGAGGTTGCGCTCAAGATTCGAGGCATCCAGGACGACTACAACCAAGCTAGGAGGAGGCAACTCCGGCAAGCGATGAAAGAGTGCATCGCGCGATATCTGCTCGTCCATGGATTGCGGACTAAGACTATAAGTGCCAGGCAGATCGAGCATGGTTACCGGATGGTCCCGATCACTCCCTTGCATTCGCCCCTCTTTACGCTCGACCGTAACACCGGCGTAGTTTCCCACCTTTGCGCGCAGCCCCGTCAACGCGTTGAACAGGGTCGTTTTTCCGCAGTTCGGATTGCCCGTCAGTACGACAAAACGCGAGCTTGAGTCATTCGCAGGGGACGCTTTCTCCGCAGCCGTAGGCATGCCTGGTCTGCTCCTAATCTTAAGGTGAGCACCGCACCCAAATCTGTTCCGCTTCGTGCTTTCTAAGAGTTAAATGATACCCGCGAATTTTGATCTCAACAGGATCGCCCAATGGCGCAAACCGAATCAACTCGACCCGAGTTCCCATGAGCAGTCCCATCTCCATAAGTCGAGCCCGCTTTTCGGGAGAAACCTTGATCTCCGTGACGATCGCCGTCGTGCCAACGGTCAAATTGCTCAAAGGCTGCGACGGGGGATTGGTCATCGAGCCGTAGGCGCCGAGATGGGCTCCACCAGGATGGTTTCCGCCAGCTGCGCACTAATGCCAAGCCGAACATTGCAGACCTGACAGATCACATTGGCCTGCTGACTAAGGAGGCGAATCGCCTGATCCTCGCAGAATCCTAACTCACGAAGGCGGTGGCTGACTTCGGGAGGCGCAGCAAGCTGTTTGATACGAACGGCCATTCCAGCACGGATTTGACTCAATGGGCACACCGTCGGATGTCGACAACCCGGGGGAGGCGCAATTTCCGAAGGGGTGGTTCGGCGACTCATATAACTGGCGGCGAAAGTAGGGTAGTTGAGACTAAGTTGCAAGAACCAAACTGGATAGATCATGACCCAGGTCAAGTTTCACCGATCCAGGCCGACGGTCGCACAATGGTCAAGGAGCCCATAACAAACGACTTACAACCAACCAGACTGTCGGGGCGGCCTTCGCTCTTCACTGCGCAAGCCTCATTCCCAAGGTTTGAGCAAGCAGTCAGTCACGGGCTCACCAGATGGACCAGGCGCGCACATGCCCGGATTCGTCAAGGGATCTCGGCTTCAATCGAGTGGGACCCATGGTGCTTAGCCTTTGCTGGGTTGCGATGGATTCACGTTCTCCGTAGAATGGCTGGGCTGTGAAATCAAAAGGGACAGTCTATTTGGTTGGTGCTGGTCCGGGTGACGCCGGGTTGCTGACCGTACGCGGGTCTGAATTACTTCGACGCGCAGACGTAGTCATTTACGACGGCTTGGTCAACGGCGAACTTCTTCGCCTCGCCCCACCCTCCGCTGAGATTATCTTCGGGGGAAAACGATCGGGGCACTCACCGGTTTCGCAAAACGAGCTCAATCAGTTATTGATTCAGAAGGCTAAAGAAGGAAGAACGGTTGTGCGACTGAAGGGTGGCGACCCTTATATATTCGGCCGTGGCGGCGAAGAGGCTGAGGAACTAGCGGCGGCTGGCGTGCCGTTTGAAGTCGTGCCTGGGGTGTCGTCAATGTCCGCCGTTCCAAACTATGCTGGAATACCGCTCACTCATCGCGAGCATTCCTCGAGCTTTTCGGTAATCACCGGACACGAAGACCCCGACAAAAGTGAGAGCCTGATCAATTGGGCGCAGGTGGCATCCGCACCAGGAACCAAAGTAATTATGATGGGACTCAGGCACATCCGAGAGATCGCGGCCAAGCTGGTGGATCTGGGGATGAATCCTAAGACTCCCGTGGCCATGATTCGCTGGGGTACTACAGGCCACCAGCAAACCATCGATGGGACTTTGGCAGACATCGCGGACACTGCCGAAAAAGTTAACTTTGGTGCACCGACGGTGACAGTGATAGGTGAGGTGGTTCAACTGCGGCGACGCTTGAACTGGTTTGAGAATCGTCCCCTTTTTGGCCAGAAAGTGGTCGTGACGCGGGCACGCGAACAAAGTGCTCCCCTCAGCCGATTACTAACGGAACAAGGGGCCGATGTGCTGGAGATTCCGACAATCAAGTTTGTTCCTCCGGACAACAAGGAGGACCTTAAAGATGCTCTCATCGGATTGCACGAATACGACTGGATCGTATTTACCAGCCCAACCGGAGTTACGACGTTCTTTGACTACTTTCTCAAAGGTTTTGACGATCTTCGGGATATTGGAGGGGTCCGGATTGCGGCCGTCGGTCCAGGCACGGCTGCAAAACTTCGGGAACTGCACCTGAAGGTCGATCTCATGCCGGAGGAGGCCCTGGGAGCCAAGATCGCCAGTGCGTTTAAGAAATTCCAAAGCATTGAAAACCTCCGAATATTGCTCATGCGAGCGGAGGTCGGAAACCCTGAACTACCGCAGGCTCTCGAAAAACTCGGCGCGATTGTCGACGATGTGGCGTGCTACCGCACTGTGCCTGATATTGACGAAACCGGCGCCATGAAGAAGCTACTCGAAACTGGAGCAGATTGGATTACCTTTACTAGCGGATCAACCGCCGAAAACTTCAACCTCCAGCTAAGCCTTGCCGAACTGCTGAAAAGACATCCAAAAACCAGGATTGCATCGATTGGGCCGGAGACGAGCAAAACGCTAATTCGACTGGGGATCAAACCGAGTGTCGAAGCCAACCCGCATACCATGGACGGATTGACTGAGGCGATACTTCGCGCCAATCGCCGCTAATTCATTAGAGTGAGAAACCCGCGCTTTACCCTGTAACCGTTTCTGCCATCCATTGTCATCAAGGGAGGAAATTCAGACGCACATTTTTTTGCCGCGAACTCTGACGAACACACTGTCTATGGACCAGGGAAACATGTCGAGGAAACGAGAGTTGTGGCCGTTGGGCGCGCTCGTCGCGGCTTTCACCATCGCAACTCTTGTAGGCGCTCCCACCGATGAAAATTGGAGTCAATGGCGAGGTCCACTGCAAAATGGAGTCGCCCCCAAGGCGGATCCTCCCACGGAATGGAGCGAGACGAAGAATGTTCAGTGGAAGTTCAAACTTCCGGGCGAAGGTTCAGGAACGCCCGTCGTTTGGGACAACCTCGTCATCGTCCAGGTGGCTTTTCCGGCCGAAAAGAAGTCGGAAGCCCGATTAGACGTCGCGCCGCAGTTTTTCGGACAACAAGCCCCCCCCTCCACAGGCGCCCCGCCCCGCCGTGGGCCAGGCGGACCCGGTGGATTTGGCGGCGGTGGACCTCCGAAGGAACCCTACCAGTTCGCAGTCCTAGCCATCGATCGAACTACGGGAAAACTAGCTTGGCAAAGGACGTTGAAAGAAGAAGTCCCCCATGAAGGGCATCATCCAAGCGACGGGACTTTTGCCTCGGCGTCGCCCATCGCCGATTCTGAATCGATTTTTGCGTATTTCGGCTCTCGCGGCTTGTACGCGCTTGACCACATGGGGAATGTTAAATGGCGGAAAGAGCTCGGTAAAATGCGCACCAAGAACTCGTTTGGAGAGGGTAGTTCGCCCGCCCTATTTGGAAATATTCTTGCCGTCAACTGGGATCATGAAGGCGAGGATTTCATCGCGGCTTTTGATAAGACGACCGGCACAGAGCTTTGGCGACAGCCTCGGGACGAGCAAACGTCCTGGTCAACTCCATTGATCATTCAGCAAGGAGGAGTTACACAAGTGGTGGTCAACGCTAGTTCCAAGATTCGGAGCTATGACCTGAATAGCGGCAAGGAATTATGGGCTGTCGGGCCACTAACGGCGAACGCGATCCCCACTGCCGTCGCTGGCAACGGATTGATCTATTGCATGAGTGGCTTCCGAGGCGCAGCGTTATTCGCAATTAAACCAAAAGGTAGCGGTGACTTGACCGGATCGGAGTCGATCGCCTGGACGTATCACAAGGATACGCCTTACGTCCCCTCGCCTCTTCTCTACGACGACCGTCTCTATTTCTTCAAAGGCAATGAAGTCACATTAACCGTACTGGACGCGAAGTCAGGCCAACCGCTAACCGCGGCCGAGCGCCTCGAGGGCGCTCGTGGCATCTATGCGTCCCCAGTCGGAGCCGCCGGTCGAGTCTATATTGTCGGGCGCGACGGAGGATCGATCGTCATCAGGAAAGCCGATAAACTGGAGGTGCTAGCGAAAAACAAGCTTGAAGACCGCTTTGATGCCTCTCCTGCGATTGCTGGCAAGCAGCTTTTCCTGAGAGGCAGGGAATCTCTTTACTGCTTGGCAATGCTGAGCGGGTCTGATTCTAAGTGACCCGAGGCTGTCGTCGCCACTCAGGTTTATCCTCCATAAGTTAGAGGAACTGCAGTAACGCTTGAAACTCGAGGAACTGAAGTTCCTGCGCCAAAATATAGCTTCGATGCGTTTCAGCTTGAGCGGAGCACTCTTCGCAGAAGTCGATAAATGCCAGGGCGTCCCACCGTCCGCCAGGGAGAATTGCTGCTTTGCAGGCTGGGGTAGTATCCTGCCGACTCAGTAACTCTGCAGCGCTCCGGGCAAGATTTGGAAACGCTCTGTGCTGTCCGACACGTTGAAACCAGTATTTTGCATTGCCGTAATCGGGCTCGCGACGGTGCATGATTCCGTGCAGAAAACTACCCGTGGCACCGGCCAATCCTTGCGAGATCTCGTGTGACGCATCTAAATGATCATGCCAAAGCAGCGCCGCAGCCCGGAAGGAAGGCTGGCGATCTGACGCCCAGCGACGAGTGGCAAAGAAAGCGTCCAACTTTACATTCAACTCGACTTCTGCCAAGACGCCCGCTCTTGGCCCGGGCCCGAGCTCGGGAAGGGACGGAGTCGCGATCAGCGCCTGAAATAAATCGATGTCACCCGGCATCATAGAGCTTTGATTGTACACCAGGGCCAACAGCCCGGCCAGCTCCGAGCGAGCACCCCACTTTGGAAGCGCCGGTCTAGACCGCTCTAGGGCTTCATGCCTTGTCCAAGCCGGGAGGTCCAGGTAAACTCCTAGCGAAAAAGCGCCTAGGCATTTGACGACCTGAAAATTTGTTTGTTTGCCGGCAGGGTTGAGTAGACTCTAACGAATACTCCGTTCGCAGCACCGATGCTCAAGGGAATGGAAGTTTTGCGCAATAACACCCCACCGCTCCAGCCCACGGCGGCCCCATTGTTTCCTCCTGGTCTGGCGAACGCTTTCACGTTTGCGATCTTCAACGCGTTCTCATTTCAGATCGTTCTGGGCAGTCCTATGGTGCTATACGCCAAAAGCCTGGAAGCGACGGCCACAGTCCTCGGCATCATCGCCGGAATGATGCCGCTGCTGGTCATTTTCCAAATCCCTGCGGCCAGTTACGTAGATCGAGTCGGCTACAAACGATTTGTTTACGCGGGCTGGGGTGCTCGTGTGTCTGTCATTTTCATCATGGCCTTGGTTCCGCTGACCGCCCCGTTCTTGAATACCACCAGCCGACTATCCCTGATGCTCACGTTATTGTTCGCCTTCAACCTCTCGCGAGGAATCTCGAGCAGCGCTTGGCTACCCTGGCTCACGTCCCTCGTCCCACCCGATGCGCGAGGTCGCTATCTGGCGCGCGAGGCGGCATTTGTCAATTTAGGTAGCTTCCTGACTCTCATTTTCTCCGCAATCTGCCTGGGTCATAGCCCATCGGGCGTCCGGTTCGCGATAGATTTCGCTTTTAGTGCTGTGACAGGTGCAATCAGTCTTACGTTCCTCAAGCGCATTCCCGACGTCCCCGTCCAGGAAAGAGCTCACTCCTCTCGTGCTCCCGTTCCATTTCTGGAAATGGCTCGCTTCGGTCCCTTCCGCAAGTTGCTCTGGACCGTGTTCGGATGGTCCGTGGCTTACGGCGGGATGACGACCTTCACTGTCTCGTTCCTCAAAGTGGAAACCCATTGGGCCGACCGAGACATTCTGTTGGTGGTTTCGACCGCATTTCTGGGAGGCCTTGGCAGTCTCTGGTTCTTGGGATCCAGCCTTGACCGATTGGGAAGCCGTCCCGTTCTCGTCCTCTCTTTCTCGATCTGGATCTTAATCAGTACCGGATGGACGCTGCTAGCCGGTGGACGATTGCCGGCGCACCTGGGAATAATACTCCTCCTGCAAGTGCTGATGGGCCTTTTCGCTGCACTCATTAACATGGCCAACACCCGCCTTGCCATGGCTGTCATACCCTCGATGGGCCGAAGCCATTTCTTTGCCATCTATTCGGTCGTCCTTAACGTCACTCTTGGGCTCGCCCCGATTTTCTGGGGCCTGCTGATCGACCTGCTCACTCACGTTGCCACTTCTTGGCATGGCATTGAATGGAACGGTTACAGCATATTCTTCGGTCTCGTCACCATAGCATTTCTCATTACCCTTGTGTTAGCCAGACGCTTGGAAGAACCTGCCGCGGCGCGGCTGGATGTTCTCCTTCGCGAAGTCCTGATTCATTCGCCTCAACGCTTTTGGCTCCGCATTTGGCCACGCAGCTGATTCCTTCAATGTCAGTGAGTGACGGCAAATCGGAATGGCTTTACTCTCCGCCTGGCAGCCGGCACTCTCGCCGGCCATGAGGCCAATCGAGCATTTCCATTTTTGTCCAAAATGCGGTCACTCATGGGACGCCCCCTCACGACAGAACGCGTTCGCCTGCGACCGCTGTGGCTTCGTTTACTACTTCAATCCAGCACTAGCTGCGGTCGCAATCGTCCTCAACTCGGCGCACGAAGCTTTGTTCATTCGCCGCGGCAAGGAACCAGAGAAGGGCAAACTGGGATTTCCCGGCGGGTTCATTGATGCCGGCGAGACAGCGGAGCAAGCTGTAACCCGTGAGATTCGGGAGGAGTTGGGCTTGGGCATCCAGGATGTTCATTATTTATGCTCGCAACCAAACGTCTATACTTATCGAAGCGTAACGTATTCGGTCCTGGATACGTTTTTCGTCGCCGTCCCAGCTGAAGGCCACATCTTTCCGGCCGACGAAGAGGTGCAGAGTTTTCATTGGCTGTCGCCAAAAGAAGTCGATCCAACGGAGTTTGCCTTCTCGTCTCATCGTGTTGCGTTGGCCAAGCTGCTTGCCGACCGAGACCAGCGTAAAGCGACCCGTCTGTCTTGATTCGAAGCATTCATCGAGACTCGGGCGGAGCTTGGCGCATCGAAGCGCCCTAACCGGATGCGGGTTTAGTTTCAGTCCTGGAGTGTTCCCCAGGCTGGCAGATCGTGGCCTGATCTGATAGGCCTTCAAGCATGATTCATCGCTTTCGCCCCTCACCGACCAGCCAACCATTCCGTATCTTGAAGCATTGGGGAATCCTGATCACACCGATTTGTGGATTGATTCTGGCCTTCCACGCGAAAGCAGCTCCGAAACCGGACGGAGTTCTAAGACTGAGTCCTAGAAATCCTCACTACTTCGAGTGGCGCGGCCAGCCGGTGATTCTGGTGACTTCCGGCGAGCATTACGGCGCCGTTCTGAACCTCGACTTCAATTTCCGAAAGTACCTTGACACACTTGCGGCAGACCGACTCAACCTTACTCGAGTATTTACGGGCGGAGCGTACGTGGAACCGGCCGGGGCATTCAACATCGCGCAAAACACTCTTGCTCCCTCTCCAGATCGTTTCCTCAGTCCGTGGATCACCCGAGATGACCCACGACCGAATACCAGCGGACGTCGGTTCGACCTGACCGCCTGGAATCCAGTGTATTTTCAACGGCTGCATGATTTTGTCACTTACGCTCGAACCTCCGGCGTCGTGGTGGAGATCAATCTTTTTTGCCCCTTTTACGAAGAAAGTCAGTGGCGACTTAGTCCGTTCCATCCCGACAATAATATCAACAACTTTGAGAAAGTCGCGCGAACCAATGTCTATACCCTGGATCAAAGCGGCCAACTCCTAAGGGTCCAGGAGCGGATGGTGCAAAAGTTTGTCAGTGAGCTGAGCCCGTACGACAACGTCTATTACGAGATCTGCAACGAACCTTACTTCGGTGGGGTGACGCTCGAATGGCAATCTCACATTGCTGATATTATCGTTGAAACGCAGAAGGACCACCCTGCACCAAAACTGATCTCGCAAAACATTGCCAACAAGTCGGCCCGGATTGAGAACCCGCACCGTGCCATTTCCATATTCAACTTTCACTACGCCACCCCGCCGGAAGCGGTTTCGATGAATTTCGCTCTGGGCAAGGTCCTCGGAGATAACGAGACGGGCTTTCGTGGAACGAATAACCTCCCATATCGCTCCGAAGCTTGGGAATTTCTCTTGGCAGGTGGAGCCTTATACAACAACCTCGATTATTCGTTCACCTCTGGCCACGAGGATGGATCTTTCCTTTATCCTGCTGCGCAGCCAGGCGGCGGCAACGCACACCTTCGCCGAGAGTTGAGAATTCTCAAGGAGTTTCTCACAAGTTTCGACTTCGTTCAAATGTCGCCTGATCCGGGCTTCGTCGTGCAGGTGCATCCAGCCAAAGCGCGAACCCAAGTCCTGAGCGAGCCTGGCCAAGCCTATGCCGTGTATGTGCTCCCTGCAGTCAGTCAGCCAACGTCCGTTGTTATCGAAACCAAGTTACCGGCCGGAACATATCGAGCGGAGTGGATCGATCCGAAGTCCGGCACGAACACTCCGGACCAACCGTTCACGCACCCAGGGGGAAACCGAAACTTCCAATCCCCTGGTTTCTCAGAGGATCTCGCGTTGAAAATTGCGCGGATTCCGCTCTAAACCTTGGTCCGCGCGAGCTAACTCTCAGACGCGACCGCGCAGCAGTTGGTTGGCGACCTGAGGTCGCGCGACTAAGAAGTCCATGAGCCGTCGCGTCAAACGGCACTTTGCATCACGTAACTTGCCTTTGCGTCCCAGGGACTACGCTGCTCTCCTACCGGTGTCGGTTAACCAACAATGCCATTGGTGATATAGCGAGGCGTGCCAAAGGGACTAAGAGTAGGGCGCCAGGGACAAAGAGCATGGACGCCGTGGTCCAACCCTCCTTCTCGGCACTGGACCAGGCCAAAGCCGCCAGAAAAAATGTACAGGCAATCCAGGCCACGACCGTCTCCATGACCACTCGCTTCGAAATTGCCTTCTGCGCCAGCGAAATCCGGAACCCCCAGTAGGCGACCGCAAGCTTGCCGGCGAAGATTAAAGTCAACGCGACAAGCGCAAATTCCGCATGGCTTCCGGACCGTAAGTGCCAGCCATTGATGATCGCCGCGTAAAAAAGCAAGTAAGGCAGTAGCGACCAAGGAAAACCCGGAAGACGTCCGGATAAACAAAGGGGCAAAATCCCAACCAGTAGATGGACGCCAGCCATCCAGACCACTACTCCGATAACTAAAAAGTCCCTCCATTGCCACTCGGAGAAAAGGAAAGTTGTTTCCCGGACCAGGGCATTTTCCAATACAAAGGCCGCGCCCCAACTTGCCGTCCCGATGATCACTGCTGCCCCCCAGAGCTGGAATCCGACAACAATTTTTGTCGCGTAGAGCGATCCAGTCGCGAGCGGTCGCGTCGCGGTGAACGACGAAAGCGCCAGTGTCCCAGACGTCGCATCGCGAGCCAGATTCAGCCCGGTGACAACTATCCAACCCAAGGCCCAGAGCGGCCAAAGCTCAACCAACTCATTAGCGTATGGGCGAAGCTGCGTCCAACCGATTCGGGCTGCTAAGTCGATGCCGAGGATTGCCCACACCCCCAAAGTCCAGACTAATAAGGGGCGTCTTCCGTTCCGTCGCCATTCGATCCATCGCTGCGCCGCGCTGGGCGACGCAAACTCCCGTCTTCGGGAAGCTACGGACGACCGTAAGCGATCTAGAATTGAAGGGTATCGCCACGCCGCCCAACTGCCGTGGCGCACCTTTTCCACCACCACCCATGCAAGGCCGACCGCCACACTCCAAGATACGAAGCCGAGCGCTGCAATCCAGCGACTCCATTCCGAAAGTTCAAGCGTTTGATCTGTTCCAACAGGCATCCGCCCGTCCATGATTTGGTTTAAGACAGGAACAGGTCCCGCCGAAAAAGGAAGTACGGCCAAGCCTAGGATTGCTAACACAAGGCCGGAGATCGCGATGGCTCGTAACTTGGGAAAGGCAGGTAGGGCCCAAATCAAGATCTGAAAAAGGACCAACCCCACCACCAAGACGGTCGCGATGTAAACATGAGGAATAGCACGCGACTCAGGGTTCACGCCCGAGAGGATTCCCCATGTCCAAGCAAAACTCGTGGCCAGAACGGAGAGAGTTCCCAACCCCACTGGCCAAAACGCTAACTGGGCTGTCGTCAATGGGAGGGTAAACCAAGCGGGAGGCATTCCTGTAAAACCGCGCACGCCATTCGATTCAGCAGCGGCAAAGACCGCATACAAAACGAGCACCGAAAACCCGGTGCATAGAATGCTCCAGACCCAAGCTGCGGCTCGCCAATCGTCCAGTCTCGCTGACAGACCGCTAATCTCAGCCGCCAAATCTTGCGCTCTCTCGAATTGCACCGTTCGTCGAGTCCCGTTGTTCATTCGGATCGTTAAGAAAGGGGGCAACGGCTCGGTCTGGCAAATTTCGTTGGTTCCAATGCTCGCTCTCAGCACCGGCACCGTTCCTCCGAGCAAAACGCCAGACCAGACCAGCTCGTCTTGCGGGTTCACAATCCCACTGTATCCGCTAAGCCCGACTTGAATCGTCGCCGAACCCACTTTGGTCCCATCTCGCGAGGTCAGGAACTCCTTCACCGAGACTGTACCTTGGCTTTCTCTCGCAAAGTGCCCCTGCTTCGCTCGCAGCCGAGAACTTGCCTGCTCGAGACAGACACGTAGTCCCCCACAAAAACCAAGCAAAATCAGCAATAGAATGAATCCCGAACGGTTCTTCCGCCAGAATCTCCAAACCAGAGCTTTCGAGGCTGAATTCATGTCACGCGACTTTCTGGTCCGGAAGGTTTGAAGTAACCCGGGCAAGGAAAATATCATCCAACGTAGCGGCTTCCTCCGCAACAAGCCGCCCTCCTTGCCGGCTGGCCGAGGTGATAACGTCTGCACGTGTACCATTGCAGACAACCGTCCATTCCATCCCATCGCCACAAATGCGCAGCGCGCCCTTCAGGGTGGGTGGCGTGGCCAGAGGTCGGTCAAATCTCAGGACCAACCGATGATGCGATTCCAGAATCTCCGGCAGCGTTCCCTGAAGGACGACCCGACCATTCGCCATCATGGCGATTTGATCTGAGACTCGCTCAATCTCATCTAGTAGATGGGAAGAGAACAGGACAGTTCTGCCTTCGTCAGCGACGGTTCGCACGATTGCCTCTAACATTTCGCGGCGCACAATAGGGTCCAAGCCGGAACTCGGTTCATCCAGGACGAGCAAGGCAGGTCGGTGCGCCAGTGCTACCAAGAGCCCTGCCTTGGCCAGTTCGCCACGCGACAAGTTTTTTACCAAGGCCTGCCGATCAAGCTGAAAACCGTCGCGGAGCTCCTCGGCGTAGGCGTTGTCCCACTTCGGATAAAAAGCTCGGGAATATCTCATCAGCTCCTCGACACGCATCCAATGCGGCAGATCGCGATCTTCGGAAACAAACCCAATCTGCCCTAGCACGCCCGCGGGGTCCACGACTGGATCCATTCCGAAGACGGACACTGTACCCGTCTGAGGACGCAACAAGCCTAAGATATGCTTGATCAAGGTGGTTTTACCTGCACCGTTGACTCCTACAAGTCCGAAAACCTTGCCTTCGGTGACCGCGAGAGAAACATTTTCCAAGGCGACGCGATTCCGGTAGTGACGCGACACCCGGTCGATTTTAATAACACTGTTCATATTTCGGACCTCGGGATTTGTCATTTTTGCTCCTCCGGCTCTAGCAATTCCGCACGTTGACGCAGCAACGCCACCACATCGTCCAACTCAATCTGCAGGTGACGAGCCTCCGCAAGAAGCGCATCCGCTCGTTGGGTCAATAATCTAAGCCGTTCGCCGCGCTTTAGCGGCGAGCTTCCATCGGTAACGTAGGTGCCAGAGCCATGCCGCTTGGTTACAATGCCAGCGCGTTCCAGCTCTAAGTAGGCACGAGCTATGGTATTGGGGTTGACAACCAACTGCTCGGCCAGAGTCCGAATTGCAGGAAGTTCCTCACCCGATGCTAGCCGTCCTGCCGCGACCAGGTACTTCACCTGGTTCACGACCTGGCGATAGATGGGCAGGCCATCACTCGGGGTCAGGTGCAGTTGCATTGTGTATTAGTTCAGTAATACACTTTTAGCTGACTGTCAAGTCCCAGTTAGCGGGAGCGCTTCTCTCCCCGCACAAGGGACCTTCGGATTTGCCGCTGCATCTATCCGGGTGGTTGCTTTCCAGGGCAGCAAAAGCTTGCCCTCAGAACCGATGCCCCCATCCTACTCTCCATGCGACTGCAATTTCTTGGAGCCACCCGGACAACAACGGGCTCGATGTACCTTCTCGAGATCAATCAGCAGCGCGTGCTGCTGGAGTGCGGACTGTTTCAAGGGAAGCGTGGAGAATCGATCGAGCGCAACCGGCAATTTCCATTTGACCCCAGGTCAATCGACGCCATGGTCCTGAGTCACGCCCATATTGATCATTGCGGGAACCTGCCTAATTTATGCCGTCAAGGATTCGCAGGCAGCATTTACGCAACATTTGCGACTCGGGATTTGGCGAGCATTATGTTGGAGGATTCCGCAGAAATCCAGCGAGCGGACGCCGAATATGTGTCCAAGAAAAAAGCTCGACAGGGGCTGCCGCCGGTGGAGCCTTTATACTCGGCGACCGACGCGGAGCGGGCGATCCGCCAATTCGTGACCTTGAATTATGATCGTCCCATTGTGATCGGAGATGGCGTAACGCTCACTTTTCGGGATGCTGGGCACATTCTCGGTTCGGCGCAGGTTGTCCTCGACCTGCGGGAAGGCCCGCGACGACTCCGTTATTTGTTCAGCGGCGATATCGGACGAGGGCATGATGACATTTTGCGAGATCCCGAACCGGTTGAGGGGGTAGACTTCTTACAGGTTGAGAGCACGTACGGAGGGAGACTCCATTCTGCAAAGGCGACCGCGAACGACGAAGTGGCCGGTTTAGTTCGAGAGACCATCGCAAACAAAGGAAAAGTCATTATTCCAGCCTTCTCGGTTGGTCGTACGCAGCAAATTGTCTATACCCTACATCAACTCACCGATGCGCGCTTGCTGCCGCCGACGCCGATTTTCGTCGACAGTCCCCTGAGCGTGAATGCGACTGAGATTTATCGGCTGCATCCGGAGTGCTTCAACGACAGCATTTATAGATTCCTGCGGGAAAAAGAAAACCCCTTCGGGATGGAGAACCTAACCTATCTCCGCGAGGTGTCGCGCTCAATGAAACTGAATGAACTAACCGATGCCGCCATCATAATCAGTGCTTCTGGGATGGCCGAAGCGGGGCGTATTCGACATCATCTGAAGAATCATGTTGGCGATCCTAAAAACCTGATTCTTTTTATTGGCTATTGCGCAGAACATACCTTGGGAGCGCAGATTCTTTCCGGACGTGAAACCGTCAGTATCTTTGGCGAACCGCATCCTGTCCGCGCGCGCGTAGCGTCGATCGACTCGTTTTCGGGCCACGCGGACAGGCAAGAGCTGAAACAGTACGTTGACCGTATTACGGGCAATATTCAGCGTATCGCGGTGATTCACGGTGAGGCCGAACAGTGCTTTGCCTTTGCTGAAACCCTGCGATCGTCAAAACCAGAAGCGGAAGTTCTCGTGCCAGACTATAAACAGTCGATCACCCTGTGAGATGAACTAACGGTTGCCCGTAGGGACGACCTACGGCATGCTTTGACCGATGGTTCTCGCGCAATCGGACCTCCGCCGTTCGAGCCTGGCATCCCCATACGTTGCCAGAGCGTTTGCGTTTTCTCTCGTTTTTCATCTGCTGTTGTTTGCCACTTTGGAACTGGGCTATCAAACTGGATTCTGGAAAGCCACTGTCCTCTTTGCAGAGCAACAGAGACGCTTAGACGTGGAGACGGCTCGTCAACGGGAGGAGATTCAACAGCAGCGTGAAGAAGAGATTCCGCTGGTATTCGTCGAAGTCGACCCGAATCTGGCGACACCTGCTCCTCCTAAAGACGCTAAGTACTACTCGGCACTGAACTCGCTTGCGGCCAATCCCGATATCCAAAAAGACACACCTGTCCCTAAAATTGATGGAGTCCAGGAACACGTCCCACAAACCATGGAACGGGCCACGCCACAAGCTCAACCATTGCAACCAGCCCCAGCGCCCGCTCCACAACCAACTCCAGCCACTCCACCGCCAGAACGAGTTCAAACACCGGCACCGCCGAAGCCACAGCCTCCACCCGAACCAGCCCCGGAAAAACCGACCCACGTGGGAGATTTGGCGCTGGCAAAGCCTTCGGAAAAACCAATTGAGCCGGCTGAAGTCAAGCCTCGGGAGCCAGTCGAGCGACCGCGACCGCCTGAGCCTCGCCCGCGAACTTTGGAGGCAGCGCGGCGCCAGCGGAACGGCGTGGCCGGTGAGAAGGTCAAGCAAGCCGGCGGTGTAAAACGCTTCTCGCTCGAGCCGAGTTTTGATGTCCGAGCAACCCCGTTCGGAGCTTACGACGCAGCAATTATTGCAGCGATCCAAAAGCGATGGTACGACCTGTTGGAATCTCGGAGCTTTGCGGCAAGCTACTCGGGCAAAGTCATCCTGGAATTTCGCTTGAATTCGGACGGCCGGGTCACTGATATGAAAGTGAGCGAGAACGGCGTGACAGAGATCCTGGGGCTGCTATGCCAGCGCGCCGTCCAAGATCCGGCACCGTTTGCTCCATGGCCGGCGGATCTACGTCGTTTGGTCGGCAAAGAATATCGAGACGTTCGCTTTACATTTTATTACAATTAAGCGGCAAGAGAGTTGTCGAGGCTCATGAAGCGTTGACGAATCAGAGTCCATAACAAACAAAGCGGCGCCAAGCCGCAAACGAGCACTTCATAAATCTATGGTTGAATTTTTCAGAGCGGGCGGAGTTTTCATGATATTTCTGCTCGCGACTTCCGTGGTAGGTCTCGCGTTTATCATTGAACGCGGCCTGGCATTGCGCTGGCGCCGAGTTATTCCCTCCGACGTTGAGAGCGCCGTCAACCGGTGTCTTGTCCCGGAGGATCTGGCCGATCTGCGTCAGGCTTGCGAAGCCCGCCCTTCGAGTTTTAGCCGCCTCTTGCTGACCGCGCACGATCATCTGCAACGGCCGCGGCAGGAGAATATCGATGCTATCGAAACGCGCGCCCGCCACGAGGTTCTGCAATTGGAACGTGGTCTCGTTGTTTTGGAAATCGTCGTGGGAATTGCCCCATTGCTAGGATTGGTGGGAACGATCCATGGTCTCATCCGTCTCTTCGGCGACCTCGGGCGAAGCGGACTTGCGGACAATTCGGTCCTGGCAGCGGGAATCGCCATTGCGCTGAACACGACCTTAATGGGGTTGCTGATCGCAATTCCTTCGTTGGTCGCTTGGAGCTACTACAACAAAAAGGTGGAGACACTCACCGTCGAAATGGAGACGCTTTGCGACGAGTTTCTTAGTCGCTACTATAGCACGGGAAAACGGGTGCGCGTATGAAGTTCAGCGAACGCAAGCGACGCCAAGCACCAGCGATCATCATCATCTCGCTCATCGATATCCTCATTGTGCTCCTTATCTTTCTGATGGTAACCACCACCTTTAGGCAACAGCCGGCGCTCAAGCTGGTTTTACCCGAGTCTAAGCAAGCCAAACCTGGAGCGTCGGAAGCCCCTCAAACCCTGATCGTGACGATCGCGAAAGATGAGCCTTATTTCTATCTTGGCCGACACCCGATCACATCCGACCGACTACAAGAGGAGTTAGCGGCCAACGCGAACAAGAATCATGACGTGAGCGTATCGTTGCAGCCGGACACCGGGGCTCCTTGGGGGCAGGTGCTTAAAGTATGGGACGCGGCCAAACTGGCCGGAATCAAGAGTATCCACGTCCTGACAAAGCCGCCGGGCAAGGGGTAGCCCAGCGGACCGCGGCGCCATAGCACGTTTTCGCAGAATGCGGTGTCAACCGAGAACAGCTAAAGGTCGTCCAAACCAGGCTTAGCATCGGGAGGGTTAACCTCCTGCCAACACATTCCAGACGGATTTAGATTCACTTTGGAACTGTTGCACTTTGAGCTGCCCAAGGAGCGACTGCCAGGCAATGTAGATCCGGTGCCACTGATTTTCGACACCGCGAAGCGCGCCGTCGTTCAACTCACTTAAGTACCGAATAGAGGGAGCTCCGCTAACCAGCGCGTGTATTTCCTCTTTGGCTGGCGCACCGGATTCCACGCAGCTTAAGATCATTTCCAGCTCCTGTGTCAGGACACTCTTAATCTCCAGAAACTGGTTTTCGTCTTCAGAGCTAAATCGCTTGTTCCGCGCAAGCCCCAAGTAGTAATTAAACTGCTTCCAACACTCCAGATGGTTCTCCATCTGCAAAATCAATCTCTCGATCTTCTTGTTTCGCATAGAGGGCACGGAACCTATTTTCGACCAAGGCCTTGGGGAGAAAGAAAAATAATAGCACCTCCGCGAAAGGCGCGAGCTGTGAGTTTCAACGCTGAATACTCAGCAACCAGTTCGCCAATCGGCACGTCCGCGGTTTGAGCAGCACGGAATGTCGTCACTACATGTTTGCCAATCTGTTCCGCCCACGCTTCTGGGAATGTCTGCGGCAGAGTCGAACTGACGATTCTACCGTGGAGATCGACAGTAAAACTGCCGTTTGGCAAACGCACCAGGTTCAGACTGGTGGGGCGATTACGAAAGCTTAAGAGGCCCATTTGCAGAGGATCTTGTGCATGGTTTCACGTTGTGTTTCTGGAGGCAGCGACCGATAAAAGCCGACGCAAAGGGTGGTATCACCGCGCGTGGCCACAGCCAAATTTTGAATTGAGCCGTGTGCCTCCAACCGATTGAGCATTCCCGCCTGGAGAGTCTCTCCGAGATCGCTGAATCCCTTCACCGTCGATTGGCTCCAAGCTGCCATCACATCGGGAGCGTCCAGGCCCCACGAGTCATGATGACTTCGGTCGTTCGTTTCCACAGTAAGCGCAAACTCGACTCCATGGAACCGTGAGACCTCCAAAAGTCTTGAATGAGCTGGCGTGATCGCACCGTTGGTCGTAGCGAGGCCTGGCGGCAAAGAGGCGCCTTGCTTTTCATCCAGCGCTTGAGCCGTCTCGAGCAATAGCCCTTGGTAGGACGCAAAGATCGCCCTATTCCGCCCTTGCTCCGCCGGCAGCAGTTCAAAACTTCCAGTCTTCCAGGCGAGAATTCGCCGAAAAGCGTCGACTCCTGAAAGCTCATCCACTTTGGCATCGATGACTTCGCCGTTATGAATCCAAATCTTACCTTCGCTTCCGCCTTGGCTGACTTTCAAGACGGAGGAACTCTGGGAGAGACATTCGAGCTGAACCAGGTCGACCAAGCTCTTGCTTTGGACCCCACGAAAACCGCCAGCTTGCTCTCGGTCGAGGAGTGACTCAATACAATCCAGAAGAAAGCTAATTTCCTTACTCGAATTCGGCTTTTCTAAGAATAAATCAATTCCCATGGCATAAGCCCGTGCCCGAAATTGCTCATCCAAGATGCAGGTTAGGACAGCGGTTCTCAACTGCGGAAACTTGCGACGAACGATCGTCAGAACCTGCAAACCGTCCATTTTTGGCATCCGTAAATCGCAGAGCAACAAACTGAAGGGATGCGAATTAAGTAAGGCTAACGCACGGGCGCCCGAAGTCGCAGTGTGGATTTCCGGCTTGCTCGGCAAGCGAGCGAGGATCTCCCGGTAGACATCCAAAAGATCCTGGTCGTCGTCAAGTAACAGGATTTTATGGCGCGCTAACGTTTCCATCGTCGGGACCAACAGCTTGTTCCTTGCCAATACCGCCGCTCTGGTATGAAAAATGCACGATCCCCTTACTTGTCTAAGGCAGATAATACGAGCGCCAGCGCGAGTGAACCAATTTTCACATGTTTAGATTCATCAAACGTCTGTTCGGCGACACTCGGACCCAGGCCCCTGTCTCGAAATCATCCAATTCAGAGCCGATCAAGAACGAGCCGGAATTTGAAATTGCGGATGCCAATCGCGCGCCCGCGGCGACCGTCAACGTCACTGCCAGCGTGCCGCATGTCGCCACGCCTATAGCCACGCACCCAAGCCCCGCAAATCAAGCCTGCGTCGAGATCCCGCTTCTCCCCGTGTTCGACCGACTTGCACCGGCCCTCCGAGTCGACGTTGGTCGCGCTCCGAGTCGGGCGGATGTAATCAAGCTGCCGATCAGCACGGTCGTGGATCAACTACCTCACGGGGCTGTTCGCATCCCGTTCCGTGAGCTCAAACACGGAGTCACGCCGGGTATCTTTCCTCCCGGACGAGCGTCCGATGAAACACTCGTGGAGGTGCCGTTGGCAGAAGTCCTGCCTCGTCTCGGGTCTTCCTACCTTGCCCGAAGGCCTGAACAGAAAAAGGTGGCCGAGCCAGAAGCGGTTCCAGCAGTCTTCACCGCACGCGCAGTCAGTGCCGCACCACCCGTTCCGCCGACGCCCAACACCGCAGCCGTTCCTTCTAAATCTACTCCGGCGCAGCCCACACCAGCGGCCCAAGCCAGCAAAACAGTGGCCAAGCCCAAGAGTGTGCCCGGACATCAGGATGATCTCGCGTCGAGTCGGGCGATTGCCAGCACGAATCCGAGCATTCCGCCGACGAGGCCCACGAGCCAAAGCCAGCCCGCAAAGCCTGCCACACCGTTGGCTCCCCGTCCGGCGCAAGCCCCACGAGCAGAACCGCCATCCAGCAATCCTGAACCAGTGCCGGCAATAATCAGTGCCGAGGGATTGCCAACTCCGGCCACCGGGCCAGCGTCCGTTCAGGAACCCGTCAAAGCGCCGCTCGCAGCCATCGCCCGTAACTGGCCGGAGGCGATGCGCCGCGAAATCATGGCGTCGCACTTAGCTGCCATCGTCCAGATTCCTTATACGGAGTTAGAGGCCGCCATGAAGCGTGGCAAGGCGACTTTCACCTGGAAACAGCTTCGAATGTGGGCGAGTCCTCGTCCGATTACCGCCATGGTCGAGCATGACGAGGCGGTCCTCGAACTCCCGCTTCCGGTTTTGACACCCCTCTTTCTCGCAAGGCTCTCCGGACCGGAGAAAGCCAAGCCTGTGCCTGCGGGCGGTGAGATCCCTGACGTTTTTGCGGCCCGGAAGCCTGTCGATCCCAGCGGCCCAGTCGCTCCTGCCATCAAATCAGAGCCCGCGAGTGGAGCGACCGCAAAGCACGACGCGCAACCCAGCCAGCAGCCAAAGCCAGGCGCAACTCCAGCAGCACCAGCGGTCCGCGGTCCGGCGTTGCCGGGCGATCTGGTGCAACGAGCCTGCCTCTTGAGCGGTGTTGTTGGAGCCATCATGGCAACGCCCGACGGCCTCGTGATCGCCAGCCACCTCCCCGCCAGTATGAGTGCCGAACTGATGGCCGGCATTCTCCCACAAATTCATACGCGCCTAGCGCAGTACACCCGCGAGCTCCAACTGGGAGAACCTTCGCAATTGGAGATGCTAGTGGGATCAGGGCCAATGATGATTTTCAAAGCAAGCGGTGCCTATCTTGCCGTGCTCGGTAAACCCTCGGAGACCCTTCCGCGGGCACAACTTGTGGCACTGGCAGCGCAATTATCCCACCGAACCAATTAAGGAGAGTATGGCTATAATTAATCAAGCCACCAAGGAGCTTCACGTTAAGATCGTCTATTACGGGCCAGCGCTTTGCGGCAAAACCACCAACATTATCAAAATCCACGACCACGTGGAATCCGTGCAAGAAAAGGGTAAGCTCGTTTCCCTGGCAACAAGTTCAGATCGCACACTTTTCTTCGATTTCTTGCCTTTGGAAGCATTATCGATCAAGGGCTTTCGGACGAAATTCCAATTATACACAGTGCCAGGCCAAGTGATCTACAATACGACGCGCCAACTGGTCCTACGCGGAGTGGATGGCATTGTCTTCGTCGCTGATTCCCAGTACGACAAAATGGCTGAGAACGTGGAGAGTTTCACCAATTTGGAGGAAAATCTTCATGCGCTCAAGCTGAGCCTTTCGGAGATACCTTACGTTCTGCAGTATAACAAGCGTGACCTTCCCTCCGTCGCCCCTGTTGATTACATGGAATTCCTTTTGAACAATCGAGAAGTTCAGGTTCCGTCGTTCCAAGCTTGTGCAAGTAAATGCGAAGGCGTGTTCGAGTCATTGAATATGATTACGCGCCTTTTGCTACACAAATTCATTACTGAAAGCGGCCGCAAATCCGCGGTTTATGCCTAGCCTCCCTCAATTGATGGCAGAGGATGTTCAGGAGATAGAAGGTGCGCTCCAGGACTTTCTCGTCAAAAGCGAAGCGACGGCCGCTCTGGTCGCTGCTGAAGGCGGGTTCCTGATCTTCAACAAAGGTGATACCAGCCAATTTGATCCAACTTGCCTAACAGCGCTTGCCGCCAATGCGTTTAGCGCTACCCAAGCCATTGCCGGTCTGCTGAGCGAGTCCAGCTTCTCGAACGTTTACCAGCAGGGTTTGCGCTACAGCATCCTGATCGTGCAGATCAACCGACAACACACTCTCATCGTCATTTTCCCAGCCGCCACCAGTGTCGGTGCCGTCAAGTATTTTGCCGCCTTTGCGGTACAAACAATCGCCGCCCAGCTCCATAAAGCGCGCGAACGCGCCCCGGAAGAGGGCTTTGATCTGGCCATGCTCAACGTCGCTGACGCCAGCAATATCTTCCGAATGCGATCCCAGTAATCCCACACACCGAATCAACATCACCCCAACCTCGCCTCAGGGTGAACCCCGATATTCATTTCAGGCTCTGCCCGATTGCCTTCCTGAACTCGGTCGTCGAAAACTGCGGCTCGATGATCAGATCCCAATCAACGAAACAGAAATTTGCACTGACGTGCACGATGCACCTTTCTGACGGTCGCCGCGTTAGCGGCCGCATCGAGAGTCATTCTCCCATCGAGGACGTGCTTGTCAGGTATTCCGGGGCGGTCAATGTCCTGCCCTTTAAATGCCCGGCAGCAAACAGCCTGGTTCTTCGCGCTTTATTCCGAAGTTTCGCTCACGATTTCAACGCCCAGTACCAGGAGATTCTCGTCGAGAAATCCAACGCCGCCCGAAATCAACGCCGGCGCACCGGCCGACGCTGACCCCGGTCGGAGTCACCGACGCCTAGTACTCCCGCTGTTTCACAACTCCCGGTTGAGGAACAGGGTATTTTCCGTCAGACCCGGCGAATAGCGGAGGTGGTGTTTCGGGGCTAAGCTTGTCGACATCCGGAGCAAACTCATGGTCTGAGTTAAGAATGTCGTCCCACTCGATAATCTGCCCAGTATGCGCCGCCATGCGTCCCATCGACGAGACCAAGCTGGCCTCGGCTCCGCGTCGGGCCTCGTTATAAGGGAGGTCGCGGCGAATCGCGTCCACGAGGTCGTCCCATTCAAGTTGGTAGGGACTCGGTTCGGGCTGCGGGAATGCCCAAAGCAACTCCGTGCGGGTGAAGCTTTGGCCTTTAAAAGTTCGCACTTTTCCCGGAGCGTGACTCGCTGTCGAAATGATTGCGCAGCCCTTCGTTCCGTGGGCATAGCTCGCGAACTCATCGTGGCATCCGGCCATGTTCCGGCCGTAATAAAACAATTTTGTTCCGTCTGGAAACGTATACTCCACAGAATACGTATCGAAATTTTGGTCCACCGCATTTCCGCGGTAATGGCGCCCTCCAAGCGCCTGCGCTTTCGTCGGCCAGGCTCCCTTCATCCAAGAGCACTCATCAATCTGGTGGATGTAAAAATCGCTATACACCCCACCGCTCGCCCAGAGAAAGCTATGGAAATTACGAATCTGATAGAGCAACTCCTGTTGAGCAGCTGGCTTAGGTCCTACGTTCGCGGCGGTGGCGCCCATTCGAAAAGCGCGTAGCGCCACCAAATCCCCGATCTCCCCGCCTCGAATCCGTTCGTGAAGTTCCTTGCGTCCTTTGCAGTGACGCACCATCAAACCGACGCCCACTTTAAGGTTCTTCGCCTCGGCTTGCTCCGCGAGCTTGAACATACGACGCGTGGTTGGTCCATCGACGGTCACGGGCTTCTCCATAAATACATTAAGTCCCTTTGCAATCGCGTAAGTAAAATGGACCCAGCGAAAGGCTGGAGGTGTAGCGAAGATCGCAACGTCACCAGGTCGCAAACAGTCCATCGCTTTCTTGTAGGCATCAAACCCAATGAACTTACGATCCTCCGGCACATCCATCTTGTCCGCAAAACGGCTGCTCAATCCTTTGTAGCTGCTCTTCAATCGGTCCGGGAAAACGTCCGCCATCGCCACTAACTGGATGGGTCCGTTTCGCACCGACAGGGCATTCTCGGCTGCGCCAGTGCCACGGCCGCCGCAGCCAATCAGCGCCAAACGAATGGTGTTGTCTTCCGCAGCATGGACGTATGGGATTGCCGCACCCGCGAGCACGGAGGCGGCTGCGATACATCCAGCGCCTCGTAGGAATTCTCGTCGAGAAGTAGTGAGGGTCGGTTCTGGGCTTGGACTCATAACATGTAGCTGCCTGGGGTTGACGGACGTGCGAAAGAATCGCGCTTCCGGCCAGGCGGTATTTGTCATTGCCAGTAGCAGATCTTTTGACACTCAGCTACGATTGTTTTGGCGAAACCACACCGTTCCTTGCCTCCACTTCCCAGCATTACCCACTTGAATCTCCCACCATACAATGCGCACACTCACTTATGAGCACATCACTCTCGCGTCGTCATTTTCTCGCTCGGGCGGTTCCCGTTTTAGCATTTCCATCGCTCCTCTTTCCTAACAGTTCACGGCCCACGCGCGCGGTCGAAGCATTGAAATTTCCGCTGGTCGATTTTCACGTCCATCTCGACAACAGCACGATCGATAATGTGCTCAAGCTCTCACAGGAACGAGGCGTAAAATTCGGGATTGTCGAACATGCAGGGACCAAAGAAAACCAATACCCCGTCGTCTTGAGTAACGACGCCGAACTCAAACGCTACTTGGCCATGCTGGACTCCAAGCCCGTTTACAAGGGCGTGCAAGCAGAATGGATCGATTGGCGCGCTTGTTTCTCTTCGGAAGTTCTCGGTCAACTCGATTTCGTTCTGTCCGACGCCATGACCTTTCCTGGCCAGGATGGCCGTCGGATGAAACTGTGGGAGAAGGGAGCCGAGATTGGCGATCCGGAGTCTTTCATGGATCGCTATGCCGATTGGCATGTCGAAATTATGTCGAAAGAGCCCCTCGACATTTTAGCCAACACCACTTGGCTGCCTCCGCAATTGCTTCCCGACTACGAACGCCTTTGGACGTCCTCTCGCCGGCAGAAAGTGATTGATGCCGCCATTAAATATGGGGTCGCTCTGGAAATCAGCGCGAGTTACAAACTTCCCAAACGGAGCTTTCTCGATCATGCCCGTGATGCAGGCGTCAAGTTCTCTCTTGGTTCGAACGGCCGCTATCCTGTCATGGGCCGCTTGGATTATGCTATTGAAATGGCACAAGCCTTGAATCTGAACTCGAGCGATCTATTTACTCCAGCGCCTGCGGGCCAAAAGCCGTTTCAACGACGACGCCTCTAGCATTCAATCCTTCTGCTAACGCTCCTTCGGAACACCATCCCGAGGCAACTCTACGCTCGGGATTTCCGCCTCACGTGTGTCTCGAGCAACGGCACGTTTCGACGAACCTCCCCGCATCCAATCGGTGTAAGCGATAAAGGATGGGTCTTCTCGCCGAGCCAATCCGGTGAACTTAAGACAAAAGTGGCTAAACTCTCTGATCAAAGTCCGTTCCTCCCAGTAGCGGAAGAAGATTCGCCAAGCCCCTTTGACGTTGAATGGAAGCGGCACCGTGAATGTCCAGAGGTCTCCAGGGTGTAACGTCTTAATTCCCCCTGGCACGGCACCGCTCAGGCCCGTTTGGGCCGACAGGGGCTCGAGTTCAATGCCGAAGACCGGTAGCACTTGCACGGCGCGGCGACCGTCATTGGTCAATCCCAGAATCATCACGGAAGCGCCGGCGATCGTATTGCTTCTCCCCAGAGGAAGCATAGTGAGGTGACAAGCAGAGGCCGGAGGTTGGGGCGCAACCAGCCATCGGGTGGCGGCGAATAGCAACACCACCGCGGCAACAACTATTAGAATTCTCGAACGCTGCCGCATGGACCACTGCGATAGACTTCGGCGAGAACCGCTCGACTCAAGATTCCCAGGTGCCTCAACCCTCGCCATCCCCGCCCGTCACGGCTGCTATTCGAGTTCGGCAAGCCGCACCCTTTTTCGATCTCGACAAACCTCTACGGCTTTGCGGAGATCTTCACGCAAGGAACGGACATTCTGGACCGCCTCGAGCCGGATCAAAGGGGTCGATGTGTCATTCGTCGTAATCTCCAGATGGCCCAACGAGAAGAGCCGGAGCAGGAGCGGTTCAAGAAGAGTGGTATCTTTCACTCGATACAATTCGAGTTCGTCGGTGCGACGCGTGACGACACCATCCGTGATGCGAATGCGTTCGGTCGTCACCTCGTAGACCCTCACCTTAATCAACAACCAGCGGGCCAGCATCCAAACCAGGGCGAGAAGCGCGACGCCGAAAAGGGCGTAGGAATACGGAGGCGGCACGACGAACGCCGCCACAAACGCGCCCACGGTCGTTAGAGTGCCGAGGACAAAGGTCCCAAGGTTCATCAATGGGGATGATGAACCCTTAAATAAAACCTGCTCCTGGCTGGCATCGCTCATAGTGGCTTCCTTTCTGAATCAGCATAATAGATCAGAACACATCTGGAAACCGTTTTGTTGGCGGTCCAAAAGGTATGGCTCGCGGCACTTCCAATCGATCGTTCAGGGCTTCCAGGTCGGCAAGACTTGCACGGTAATCCCCGAAGGCGCGGTTGCAGAACGGTAGACGCGTTGAGTTGCTTTCTGGAAATCTTCGGCCTTTGCCGTTGGGATGTTGACGAAGGTCTGGGGATTGCGATCAACGAGCGGGAACCATGAGCTCTGGACTTGGACCATAACCCGGTGCCCCCGCCGAAAGGTATGCAGGACATCCGGCACAGTGAACTTGACTTTGGAAAGTTCTCCCGGGGTAAATGGCTCGGGCTGCTCAAAACTTTTTCGAAACTTCCCACGAAACACATCGCCTCGCACAAGCTGCTGGTATCCTCCCATCCGCACGTGGGATGGGTTAGGGTTTGGGTCCGGAAAATCGCCTGCATAGACATCGATCAGCTTTACGACCCAGTCCGAATCGCTTCCGGTAGTGGACACGTGAAGAGTCGCTTCCAACGGCCCCGCCACCGTCAGATCGTCATCCAATGGCTCGGTCTGAAACACCAAGACATCAGGTCGCGTTGCGGCAAATCGCTGGTCATGAGTCGGATAAGAGCGCGGGTAATCCGTCGTCACTTCCTGAGTGAAGGGCACAGGCTTGGCTGGATCGCTGACGTATTCGTCGAAGCCTTCCGTGCCACCGCTTGGGGCTTTGAACGTTAAAGAACCCTCCGGACCAAAAAAGAGCGTGCGCGACCGCGCGGCTGTCGGTGGCCACGCATCAAAGCGCCGCCATTGATGCGTCCCCGTCTCGAAGACGTACGCTTCGGTAGGGGTGTAATTAGTGTCGCCTTTGAGGAAGTGCCGGAAAAAGGGCAACTCAATTTTTTGTCGGTAAAATTCGGCGGTTTTCGATCGAAAATTGATGTCGCCAAGTTTGTCGCCGTCGCTCCGGGACCATCCTCCATGTGCCCAGGGACCGATGACGAGCGTATTAGTGATCCCAGGGTTTTGCCGCTCGGTCCACCGGTAAGTCTCGAGGGGTCCAAAGAGGTCTTCGGCATCGTACCATCCTGCCACAGTCATCACCGCGCAATGAATGTTCTTTAGATGCGGGCGGATATTTCTGGCCTGCCAAAATGCATCATAGGTCGAGTGTCTGAGAAACTCGGTCCACTCAGGCGACCTTCCTTTCAACCACTGCCGATCCGAGTTCACGAGTGGCCCCATCCGCAAATAGAAATCGTAGCCATCTGGGGTTGGAAAATTGAACGATTTGACGTCCTCATGGAGCGGATCCTCCGCTCGTTGTGCAAAGTAATAGAAGAACCCAAAGTTCTGGGATAAGAAAAAAGCCCCGTTATGATGGAGGTCGTCTCCCATAAACCAATCGGCAATTGGCGCTTGCGGAGAGGCCGCCTTGAGCGCGGGGTGAGAATCGATCATGCCCATGGAGGTGTAAAAGCCCGGGTAGGAAATACCAAACATTCCCACATTGCCATTGTTGTTCGGCACATGGTGGACTAACCAGTCGATCGTGTCGTAGGCATCTGAAGCTTCATCGGTGTCTTTGGGCCCCTTGGTTGGGTTAAAAGGACGCACATGTTCGTACTCTCCTTCGGAGCCGTACCGTCCCCGCACGTCCTGGGTAACTAAAATGAACTTGTCCTCCGCAAGCGTCCGAAATGAGCCGCCCGCATCATTATAATTGTCCGTGCCGTATGGCTTTAGCGCATAGGGCGTTCGGGTCAGTAAAATCGGCCAGGTCTGCGAATCGTCTTTCGGGGCGTAAACCCTTGTGAAAAGTCTGACTCCGTCGCGCATGGGGATTTTGTATTCGTATTTTGTGTATCGTTCCGCGAGCCATGCCGCGTCCGCATTGCTGGCCGACTGAGCTCGAATCGTGATAGGACTGACCAAGCTCAAGGTCACGAGCCCGAACATTACCCTTCCCATCTTGCGCATAACTCCATTGTCTACGGTCGGCTCTAGGGCGCAAGCGCGAAGAATGACGAGTAGTGAGATTACCGACCGATCGAGGAGCTTTGACCAACTCTGCAATTGTGCGCATACTGCCTGGATTCACATACACATGCGCATCTTGCCGTTCGTCTATTGGCGATTAGTGATTTTGGCCGCACTTTCTTGCGGCCAGGTCAACCGCAGCGCCAATGCCCAATCTTCGGGCCCTACGATTCTACAAGTGATTCCTGCGCCTGGCTTCGTCGAAGAACTCAGCTCGATCACCGTTTTCTTCAGCCAGAGTGTGACCGGAGTCCTTCCCGTCGACTTCCTGGTCAATGGCGTCCCCGCCACAAGCGTGACGGGAGCGGGCGCTCGTTATACGTTTCAATTTGCGCAACCGCCTTATGGACCGGTGGAGATTTCTTGGGGGACACTCCATACGATCTTTAATCTGAACAACCCACCACAGCGATTCGATGGCGGTCTCGCTGGCGCCACGTGGGCCTATCAATTAAGCAATCCGGCTGGTCCGACGTTGTTGTCGGAAATCCCTGTTCCAGGAACCGTTCTCAACCGACTGAGCGAGGTCGAAGTTCGTTTCGACCAACCGGTCACTGGAGTCGATGCATCCGATCTGAAGCTGAATGGGATCGCTGCCACGAGCTTATCCGGCACTGGCGCTGGCCCTTACCGATTCATATTTGCCCAGGTGCCAGCGGGCCAAGCGCTGCTGGAATGGATCCCTGCGCACGGGATTGCAACGGACGAACCTATTCCGCACGCCTTCAAAGGCGCAACCTGGCGCTACACAGTGGATCCGCTCAAGCCTATTCCCGCGGTGATAATCAACGAAATCCTCGCCGAGAACCAAACAGGACTTCTCGACGAAGATAAGGACCCGGAAGACTGGATCGAACTTTATAACGGCGGCGAGCAGCCCGTGAACTTGGAAGGATGGTCGTTAAGTGTCGATCGCGAGGATGAGGGGCAATGGGTATTTCCTTCGGTAAACCTCCCAGCACGCGGCTACCTGCTCGTTTGGGCTTCGGGGAAAGACCGGAGTGGACCGCCCCTCTACCGGAGCTTGCATACCAACTTTAAGCTCAATCCGAATGGCGATACGTTACGACTGAGTCCCCGAACTATTCTTACGGCCGACAAATCGACGCCGCAGGCGTCGCCTGGCGGTATTTCGCGCCCCCCACCCCAACTCAAGCAAATTCGCTCAGCACGATCACTGGCCGCGTCGAAGCCGTTCACTTCTCGGTCGAACGAGGCTTTTTCAATGCGCCCTTTACCCTTAGTCTGGCGAGCAAGACGCCGGACGCGGAAATTCGGTATACGCTCGATGGTAGCCCTCCGACGACCACCAACGGTACGGTGTATCTGTCCCCTATTTCCATCGCCAACACGCGTGTTGTTCGAGCGAGCGCTTTTGCTCCCAACCGGCTGCCAGCCGGGATCGCAACCCACACCTACTTGTTAAACCTGGCCAACAATCGCCGCTTGCTTCCCGTGTTGTCGCTGGTGACCGCGACCAACAATCTTTACGGCCGGAGCGGTATCATGGAGTATAGTCCGCGAAACACGACGAAGCACGGAGCCGCGTGGGAGCGGCCCACTTCCGTTGAATGGATTCGCCCCGAAGATAACGACGGTTTCCAAATGGACGCTGGACTCCGGGTGGCCGGCGGCGATTACATCCGACAACGCTACAATTATCGGGTCCAGTCGCCACCCGAGGGCAAGTATTCCTTTCGCCTTTACTTTCGAGGGGACTATGGGGCGGGCCAATTGAAATACCCTGTCTTTCCGGCCTCCACCTTGGATTCGTACAACACACTTCATCTTCGGGCGGGAATGAACGACCCCAGCAACCCGTTTTTGAAGGACGAGTTCATTCGGGCCTTGAGTTTGGACGTGGGAATCCCAGCGTGCCATGGGACCTTTGTCTATCTGTTCCTCAACGGCGTTTATAAGGGCCTATACAATCCGTGCGAGCGGGTCGACGACGATTTTTTGCAAGCTTACCGCGGCGGGGCCGAACTCTGGGATGTCATGGGACCGAACAGCGCTGCGATTCGCGGGGACACAACCGCCTGGACGCAATTACGGGCAGCGGCGCGAAAGGACCTCACCGTCTTGACGAATTACCTGGATGTGGCAGCGCGGATGGATCTGCCCAATTTCATTGACTACTTGCTCCCGCTTTTGTGGGCGGACAACGATGATTGGCCGCATAACAACACTCGCGCTGCTCGTGAGAAAAAAGCAGGTGCTCCGTTTCGATTCTACCCGTGGGATGCGGAGTTTGCGTTCACGGGCCACCCGGTGAGCTATGACACCCTCGCAAACACATTATCCAGCGTCAATCCGCCCTGGGGAACCACGGACTATCAAGCCATTTTCAACTCGCTTAAGAAGGCTCCGGAATTCAAACTCCTCTTTGCCGATCGCGTTCATCGCGCTTTTTTCAACGACGGGCCGCTCACGGATCCGCGCATCCGCACGCGGTATAGCGCTTTGAAAGGTCAAGTCGCTCCGGCCATCGCGAATTTCAACGACGTGATTGGCCCGTGGATCACCGCGCGTCGCCGCTACGTCACGAACAGCTTTCAACGAGCTGGCCTGCTCGCCTCTTCCAATGCTCCCACGCTTTCCCAATTCGGTGGTCCAGTCCGCCCGGGTTTTAGTCTCACTCTGCAAAATCTGTCAGGAGCCATCTGGTTTACGACCAACGGCACTGATCCCAGAGTGGCGTTTTCCGGCTCCGTCGCCCCGGCCAGCCGCGAATATCGATCCCCGCTGACCGTTGCCCAACCCATGCACATCCTGGCACGTTCGCTGGATGGAACCAATTGGAGTGCCTTGGTCGACGCTACGTTCAGGACAACGACCGAAGCAAACCCTCTTCGTATCAGTGAGATTATGTATCACCCGTTGGGGGGCGACGCGTTCGAATATATCGAACTCCGCAATACCGGCGCGCTTCCGGTCGACCTCAGCGGTTATCGTTTTGAGGGTGTCCAATTCCGTTTTCCGATCCCCTTCCCCATCCTGGAACCCGGTGAATCACTCATTTTGGCTAGCGACGCGCGTCCGGCGGATTTTCAAAGGCAATACCCTCAAGCCAGGGTTGCGGGCTGGTTCGGCGGTTCTTTGAGCAACGGAGGCGAACGCATCCGCCTGTTGGATTCGGAAGGGCGCCTCGTTACCTCGGTTGAGTATAAAGACCAAGCTCCGTGGCCGGCCGCCGCGGATGGCGCTGGTAGTGCCCTGGAGCTGACCAATCTAGCAGGCGATCCTAATGATCCTGCCAATTGGCATGCTAGCATCCTCGGAGGCACTCCGGGCAGCCCGAACAGTGTCCCTCTCCGTTCAGTCCTTGAAATCTGCGAGTTGTCCGCTGGAAGCAATGACGATTGGATCGAACTCCATAATCGTTCCGCCGCGCCTGTTCGTATCGAAGGATGGTCATTGAGCGATGACCCTAGTCCTCGGCAGTTCGTCTTCCCCCCAGGCACACCCGCGTTGCCCGCGGACGGTTACCTGCAAGTCAAATGCCGTCGCGATGCGGTTGCGGACCTCTCGGTTGCTCCCTTTCAACTCGATCGCGACGGTGAAACCATCGCTCTTTACAGCCCTGATGGCGAACGCCAGGACATTGTTTCGTTCGGTCCAGCTCTGGATGGCTTCACGCTCGGCCAAGTGGACGGTCGCTGGACACTCTGCTCGCCTACTCCTGCGGGAGTGAATCGACCGGCAGATCTTGGCGACCTTTCGCAACTCACGATCAATGAGTTCATGGCGTCCCCGGAATCGGGCGGTGACTGGATTGAATTCTACAATGGATCCTCAGCTCCCGTCAGCCTTTTCGGCTGCACTCTCGTCACGAGCAATGCGATCGCTCAAGTTCTGACGCCTGTTTTTGTCGGGCCGACGAACTTTGTCGTACTCTGGGCGGATGACAGCCCGATTCCTGGTCATCTCAACTTAAAGTTTCCTGCCGCGGGCGGGTCTATCACGTTCATCGCTCCGTCCGGCCAGGAACTCGATCGTGTGGTTTACACAACTCAATCGCCCGGCACTTCCATGGGCCGGCTCCCGGACGGGACTGGCACCATGCAACCCCTGCCCTATACCCCCACGCGGGGCGGAAGCAATGATCGCGTGAATCTCGGCACGGACGTGCGCATCTCGGAGATTCTGGCGCTCGCATCTTCTGGAGCAGATTCATTGGAACTCGAAAATATTAGCCCTGCCGTAATGGCGCTCGACGCTTGGACATTGGAGTTGCAGACCGCCACCGGTCCCAACTTCCGGTGGCCGCTCCCCCAGAACACGTCCCTCGCACCGCGCGCGCGACTGGCGCTCAGTTTCGGTGCAGGAACGTTCCCTGGTCTCGCCGTTCCCAACGCCCTCTCTGTTCCTCAAGAACTACCCAATGAAGGCGCAACACTCGTATTACGCGATACGTTCGGCCGCATGCACGATCGCGTGGCGTATGGTCCGCAACTTCGAGATCGTTCGATAGGTCGCGTCGGCTCTGATTGGGTCCTGCTCGATGCTCCCTCACTCGGCTCGGCCAACGGCCAACCCGCAGCGCTCGACGCTGGGAGCGAGTTGCGCATCAATGAATGGCTGGCCGGCGGCGGCACCAACGATTTCGTCGAACTCTACAATCCCGCGGCATTACCCGTCAGCCTGGGCGGCTGGGTATTGACGGACGATCCATCGATCTTCGGATCCACAAACCGGAGAATTGCCGCCTTGACGTTTATCGCTCCTAGGGCCTTTGTGAGTTTTCACACGGACGATGCGGACGTCAACGCTGGCAATCACTTAGCCTTCAAACTCGATCGACTCGGCGAGACGCTTCGACTGCTCAATCCTTCCGGCCAAATCGTCGACTCCGTGGATTACGTGGCGCAGCGGGATTCCATTTCCGAAGGTCGTTTTCCGGATGGGGCCGGTCAAATCAAGCGTTTTCCCGACGGCGCGACGCCAGGAACATCTAATTCCCGACGAATAGTCGATAGGGATCAGGATGGCATGAGTGACTCGTGGGAAATCACTCACAAGTTGAACCCAAGTTCACCCGCAGACGCCCTCCTCGACGCTGATGGAGATGGGGCGTCCAACCTGGACGAGTTTCACATGGGCACCGATCCACACGATGCTCTTAGCCATTTCGCGTTGACCGTCGCGATCGACGCTACAACCAGACTCAACCTCCGTTTCCGAGCCGAGCCCGACGTCAGCTACCTCGTTCAATACGCCGACAACATCGCGAATGCGCAGTGGATTGATCTGGCGCAAATCACGCCTTCACTCTCAGGACGCGATGTTGAAGTTGCCGATAACAGCGCGGCGCGCTCCGGACCGGCCACACGCTTTTACCGCGTCATCATTGCGCCCTAGGAAAATGCGGGAGCATTTCCTATTACCAAGCTCTCAGGAAAGAGGCACGGCGTCTTAAATCTCGGCGCCAGGACCACGAAGGGGAGTCAACGACCCCGCCGCGCCTCAGGCGCTCTGATCCAACCAACCCGCAACGGCAGACCCGCTCACCGCAACTCCGTCGTATGAGTTTTGAGCCACGTCAAGTCGGTCTGGATCTCAGCCGGAGTCGCTCGAGGCCGCGGTGATTCGTGGCTGTGCCAAAACGCATCACTCTCGGGAAGTTTCGGGTCATTGAATTTCGAATTGGACCAGTTGTGGGATTCCGCATGACCATCCGCGAACGCGAAGTTGGACGGCTTGCCATGGAAGTTTCCTGGCACATGGTAGACGTTGTTGCCGTCCATATGCACACCAAACTGCGGTCGGCAAATGCTAAAGGGGTGGATCTCACCGAAGACAAAAAACTGGCTCGGCTGAGTCACGTGAGTGGTTTTCTTGAACACCCTATATTTCGTGCTGGGTTCGCTGTGGTAGATCGCCCCTTCCCAAGCCATAAAAGTGTTCATCCCGTAACTCCGAGGTCGCAGGAAATATTTGTTACCTTGCTTAATTGCCTTTTTGTCCCCGGGACAGCGAAAACTCCCTTTGGATTTCATATACGGCGCGATCAAGGAAACCTTGTCCGACACCATCCCGCTGGCAGTTTGTTCGTCGGTAAGATTTGAGCCTTCGCGTCCCTCGACCCACACTGTGGCCACGTAATTCGCGGGCGGGTTAGCGAGGTTCACGGCTGGATCCCCTTGCCCGTTGGCCGGCCATTTATCGTCAAAATCTGTCGCGTAAATCTGGGCTGCCAAAATCATCTGCTTCACGTTGTTCATGCAGGAGATTCCCGTCGCCTTATTCTTAGCCTTAGATAAGGCGGGCAAAAGCATTCCAGCGAGAATGGCAATAATCGCAATAACAACCAACAACTCGATCAGGGTGAATCCGTCTCTCCTCCTAGTCGACGTTCTCCAATAGGGCGCTGTGGAACTGAAAACAGGCGTTGGCATATCATCACCATAGCAATGCCCTTGCCAATAGCCACAGATTTTTGCCGAAGGACCGAGGCTCGAAATTTCCCGCACCTGAGTATTGCCTAAAGAAGCGCCGCTTGGAGTCGCTCGAATCCAGTTGCACTGCCCCAACGCCGGCGGCATCCAAGGTTACGGTCGCCCCTGGTTGCCAATCGCGGTCGAGTTGCGCGCTCCGACTGGGATTAAAGCTATTGACGAGCCAATACTCGTAGCTTTCCGAAAACGTCAGACAGGAGTCGGTCCCGCAGACACATGTGCGGTGTTTGGCAAAAGTTCCTCACGATTGCTTGAGCCACTCCCGGGCACACCCGGCGGCGGAGCCAGCAGCGCCCATCATCAAGCTTTCAAACACCCCTTCATGCCATCGACCAGGCTGGCTTCGGTCTCTCCACCACCGCGTGGAAGTGATTTTTCATCAGGCAATACGCATGCCTCTCCCACCCGGTCGCCTGGCAGACTTGCCGGAGGGTCTCCAGGAACTTCCGTCGATTTTGGTCATCCACGAGGATCCGTTCACGTCAATTCCCTCGACGGATCAACTGGTAAAACGCTCCCGGACACCAGGAGCAAACGGCTCCTGGATTCGGTTACGCCTTCGCGACACCGCACTGGGGCGATCCCGCGGACCTCGATCGCCAGCGGTGGCTGGATGTGATGGTTCACAATGAGGTTGGGGGAATCACCGGCGGACTAAGGTGCGGGAAGATCCCGAGAAAGATTAAGATCAGGAGCAAGATAAAGGATAACTATTTGTTGACGGAGGGCGCGACAAATCGGCCAATTGACGCCTGGTTTGGGAACGGTCCGGCCCCAACTGGAGGGGCCAGTGCGGCCACACAGTCACTGGGCCGCGCGTTCCCAAAAGGCGCTCTGGCGTTGCGACTGATGTGGGCTGAGCTCCGTCAGGTGCTAGTAATGTCGGGACGCCTCGAACCAATCTTTCGCCGGATCGTGACATGGGAAGGTTTGGTAAGGTTTGGTGACATTTGTCACCAGAGAGGTAATCAATTGATCCAGAAGCGTTTAACGGAACGCCAAAATGCCTTATCTCATCGGTTTAAGAGCAATTTCAGATTTCCGGATCTCGAGGAATTTCGTTGGCCCCGATTGGCTCGAAAACCATTCTTAGTTTCGTTCCAGGATACTCCGTTTCTGAGTCGGTCAACTCGGTGCAGAGATGGGTCAAGACGTCGTTATGAGCAGCGGTG
>JBGAIN010000267.1:0-9027 GCA_044225505.1 Limisphaerales bacterium | reverse complement strand
GCTCATAACGACGTCTTGACCCATCTCTGCACCGAGTTGACCGACTCAGAAACGGAGTATCCTGGAACGAAACTAAGAATGGTTTTCGAGCCAATCGGGGCCAACGAAATTCCTCGAGATCCGGAAATCTGAATTTGCTCTCAAACGGGCTGCCATACGAGGTGGATTAGCCTGGAGGATGCAACGATGCCCGTTTGGTGACAAAACGTCACCAGATGCCGTTCGGTAATTCTGGTCCGTCCCACAGGGACCCGTGAGGTTGCGGTCCTTGGGATTGGATTCGATGTAGACGTCTTGTATTCGGATGCGCCGCCGCTGTGGCGCAACAGTCCGATGGGACCGGGAATGATTCGTTTCTCAGGGTCGATTCGTTCGCCCCCTGGGCTATCTTCTCGTGAGGCAAGTTTGTGATGCTTGGGGGGGGATGATAGTCCCACATCCCTGCAAAGGGTGGAATGAACTGGATCCACCCCGCATTGTCGATCTTTGGCTTCGAGACATCGGTGAGGCGATCTCCCCAAAAGAGCACGCCCAGATGATCCCCGTTTACTGGATTCGTGCGCGCGGTGACGATAAGGCGGAAGCTGCCGTAATCCGCCTTCGTGTAGGCGAGCCACGAACTCCCCCCGACTCCTCGCATCGCACTGTCTACGACGGTCCAGGTGGAAGGATCTGCCTCTCATCCGTCGCGATTGGCGCCATTGAAAACTCGCGTGCGGTTCGGGTCAACAGGCGCATCCGGTATGCTGGTGGCCGCGCAGAGGAATCCAAACAATGCCGCGGCAGGAGCGGTGTTCTGGTGGATGGTGAATTCGCTGTTCATGGGAGAGCAGCGGTTATCAAACCAACGCTCGTTTCCTGGCCAGGCATCAATGGACGGGTAGACGGTCTTGTGCGGCCAGGCCACATCCCAGGGGCCTTGGCCTTCAGCCCGCTCCTTGCGCCAGGGGCCGTAAGGAATGATCCCGGGATGAAACTCGCCTCGGCCGTTATACCAGGCGTCCATATGAAACGCCTGACGGGGATGGCGCGGTCCCAAACCGGTTGCCCAGGTCATGTTGAGCGAGTTGCAGCCGAGGAAGTAATCGCACGTCGTATAAAGTGCGGCCAGGTAGCGTTCCGCCTTGGCCGGGTCTTTGTCTTTGGTTAGGGTGTAGCCCACTGCCGCTTGGAGCATCCAGGGTGTCGTCTGCTGGCCGATCAGCATGGGCATGCTCCAGTTGCCGCCCCAGCGCAAAGCCCGTTTGGAAGCGACTTCGATCGCCAGGTGATCGGCCGTCGTGAGGATCGCGCCTTGGATCTTCGCGGTGAGGTTGGAGTCACCCTGGCCTTTTCTGCCCCCCAGAGCATAGACTAACGGCCCGTATGGCCGGTCGTCCCACAAGGTGGTGGTGCTCTGGATGTCAGCCGTGTCCGCGGCTAATTGACGTTCGTAACCCTTCTCACCAGTGATCCGGAGCAATGCGGCAGCGGCGTAGGCGCGCGGTTCGCGCAAGGCAGGACCTTTCTGTTCGTCACCAGGACGGGTGTTCTGTTGGGCCCAGGCGTAAGCTTCAGCCGCTTCCTTAGCCCAATTGATGCCTTCCGGATCTTTTGACCGAGCCAGCTCCAGGCAGATAGCCAGGTGGGCGGCCGCGCCGGCGTAGCGGTAGGTGGACCACGGATCTTCGCCGGAGGCAGCCCAGGTCCGATGTACGTCCTCCCATGAGCCCTGACCGACTCGTTTACCGTCGGGAAGCGTCTTTTCATCCTCCCCAAAGGCATCCCCCGCGATGCGTAAGCCCAGGCCGCCGGTGCCGTAGCGCCTGTCCATGAGCTCGTGGCGCAGCCTATAGCAAAACCGAGGCAGCCACGCCGCTTCGTCCAGTATGTCAGGCACGCCATTCCCGCTTTCGGGAATACTCAGCTCACCGTCGGTGAAGTTCCGTGGAGCCATTTCGTAAGCTAGCATCAGCTCCTGGGCGACCCGAAGGTGCGAGTAATAGCTGTCCCAATCCCCAGCGTCCTGATACCAGCCGGCCGATTCGATTGGACCCTTCGAGGCTGCCAGTAACTTCTTGGCATTTCCATCCTCCGAACCCCACTCGGTGAACCGGACGGTCGTGTAGATGAGTTTGCCGGCAAAACCTGGCGTCAGCTTTGGATTGTGGGGAGCGGGCCGGGTAAACTCCGTATAGGGCTTTTCCAGGGCAATACCGCTCCGGTTGTGATACAAGCCTCGCGCCATCGTGCGAAAGGCTTCTCGGTAAATGTCCGGAGCAATGGAGAAGGGAAACGAGCAGCCGATCCCCTGAACCGAAAGCACGTATCGTCCGGGCCTGTTGAATCCGGAGAAGTCGCATTCGTAGACATCGGCTTTCAGGAAGCTCCCCTCTGGAGGCGAGTCCTTCGTGTGGAAAGTCTCCTGCTGAGTCGCAGGCATCCGGAACTTCAGTCTTCCCGCGAAGGCAGTACTCCCGGTGCTCAGGTCGATGAGTGCAAATGAACTTCCCTCGCAGGCCTTGAGGTCGAGTCCCCCCTTGTCACCGAGCCAGTGAAAGACGTATCCGAACTTCTGTGGAGCTGTCGGAACGTAGCCCAGGAGGTTCACGTGCACGGCCTCCGACCGCGTCCTGGTTTCGTCGAACACCAACTTCCATTCCGCACCGTTGCTCGCCAGGGGCCCGGTGCCAACCCTGTAGGTCTTTCCGCGTTTCATCGCTTCGGGAAGGAACAGGTAAACCCAATGCTCCTTGGTGTGGTCGGGTCGGGTGTTGACCGCGTGCCCATTCTCCCATTTGTCGACAAACCACGCGAAATCAGTGCCCTTGCTTTTCCGACCGACCTGGACTGGTGCTTGTGCGCTTTGGTAGTCGCCGTCGTCGGGGCTTTTCACCGCGTAGGTAGAGAGTCTGGACACCGCCTCCGTGTCTAAAGGGGAAATGACGACCTTCTCGTCAGACCGACTCTGACCGCGCTCATGATGAATCACATGCCCTTCATTGAAGTGCAGCATCAAAATCCGGTCGGTGAGCGGCAACACCTCCACCAAGTCGGCTCCGTGGACGGACCAGCAGAAGCAGAGGACCAGGCAAGTCAATGCGCTACCAGGGTGTTTTGTATTCATAGGACACATATCATTGGGCTACACGGCTCTTGTGGACGAGACTCAGTCTAGCGGCTGGCCATTGACGTATAGCCGCAGCACGCCGCGATCAATCACCACGGCGACGTGTTGCCAGATGCCGGGTTTCAATGTGTCGTTCACGATTTTGATTTGGTCGCCCGCTATCACGCGCAGGCTAAGGCCGGGATACGTGTCCCAGAGAAATCCGTCGTTCTTGCCGGCAGTGAGCTTGTCGAGGATGCGGCCGGTTTCGTTCTCGCTAGGACAGATCCACGCCTCAAACGAGATGGCGCCGGCGAAGTCCTCAGGTTTTGTCGGCAAAATGTCGCCGGCATTCGGATTCAACCACGAGCTATCGAGTGATTTCGTCCGGTCGCTGGCGGCGAACTCGCGAATCGTCTCGGGTTTTAGTTTTTCGCGAAAGAACGTGACGCGGCCGATGCCCCCTTTTAATTTGTTCGCGCCAGTCTGGTCGGAACCGGCACGCAGCGCATGATGGTTTGCCGGGATGACAGGGCCAAGCGGTTTGTTCGGTTGCGGCTCGCAAACCACCACGTCTTTCTTCCGGGATGCGGGGTGAATGTCCCACGTGGTCAGCCTGCCAGCTTTGACGGCGCCCGTGAGAATGGCGCGCTGGGACAAGTGCAGTTTGAATTCAACATCCCAGTCCGCGGGCCAGGCCGGCAGTAAAAGAATCTTGGCACCGGCTTCTTGCACGAGCATCCGCTGGAGCGCGATGGAGCCTGCGCCGAAATGATCGAAGTCGGGACACGAGTCCGGACCTTCGCGGCCAAACAACGGAAACCGACACAGAGGCGATGCGACGCGGAAGCGGCGGACCAACCCATGAGCGGCCTCCGTGGCGTTGCCAGCATAAGCCCATTGGATCTGGTCCTGCGTCCAGCAGGCGGAGCCGAAGCCGTCCTTGACCGTACGATGTTTCATGGTCCATGCCACGAGGTCCCCGCTGCCAAGCGCGAGGCCGAAACAGCGGAACGGAAAGACGGCGTAAAGCTCCGCGTTCTCCATGTTGCTCTGACGCTCCCATTTCCTCGCTGGCGCAATGGTTTGACGGCCTTCGCTGGTTGGCAGGAACAGCTCGGGGATCTCACCGCGGAACCTCCTCCAATGGGCCTGGTCCTCCTGACTCCCCGCGCTCAAAGCCAGTAGCCCATCAAGGCAGTACTGCAATCCAGCCACGTCCGGCGTCGGGTTGACCGTGACCCACCAAGTCTCCAGTGCCTGGGACGGTTCGAGCCGGAGCTTGCCGTCCGCTCCGCGCGCAGAGTGCTGGTCGAAGAACGTGAGGACCTCCCTGGCAGGCGGCGCCAACGCGGTCGCAAAAATCGGTATCGCCGGCATGACGGACGTAGTCGAGCATCATGGCGACGGTTTCCAGACGCTGGTGAAATAGTAGTCGTGATACCAGCCCTCATACTTCTCTCCCGGCAGAGTCTTGGGCGGCCTCAGGCCTTTGTCGCAGTCGCGCTCGGCGCCGTCGGGCTCGATGTTCTCGCGGTAGTAGGCCCCGTCGTGCCCGAACCACGCCTTCGTGATTGCTCGTCGCATCGGCAGCAAGTTCGAGTAGTAATCGAAGAAAGGCTTCATGAGGTCGAAGTCCCCGCTGGCCAGGAGCGGCCAGTAGAGCAAACGCTGGTTCTGGAACGTGAACCGGCGGCCCCAAAGCCGATCGTCTTCGTGAGTCAGCCAGGTGCCGTCGGGCTGCTCCACGGCGTAGGGGCGAGGATCTTGCCCAGTTCGACCTTTCCAAGATGAAGCGGCTGCGTGAACAGTCCGCCGTTGAATTTCACCTGCACTCGCCCGCGACTTTGGCAGGCCATTGGATAGCGGAAGACATTGTAGCTTTGGGAGACCAGTGCGGCGCCGTCTTCCTCCTGCTTGCCGCTCCGCCGCTGACCTCGCCGAAGAATCGTTCACGGCCCTCAGCCGGGCAGGTACGGTCGGTAGCAATAATCCAGCTCCGCTCCCAAAAATCGGCCCACCACTGGCTATGCGACTTCCAATCGCTGGCGGCGTCGACCGGTTCCTGGGCTTTGCGCTCGATCGCCTCGATCCAGGCATTGCCCTTGGGCGTCCGTATCGCGAGTGAGTGGATGCGGATGTCGAAGGACTTCCCGCTTCCGGAAAGCGCTCCGCCCTGGAGCTTCAACGACGGGCTTTCCAGCAGGTTGCCAAACGTGTTGAAACGAAAAGGGTCGGCAAAGCGCGATGCCATCTGCTCGACCTCGTAGGCCTTGAGATCGTCCGGATAGATGCTGCGGTCGCCGACGGCAAAGTACCAGAGTATGCGGCCGTTGCGCTCCAGCCGCACATCCTGAATCGGTTCAGCTCCGTCTTGGGCTACGGCGGGCGTGTAGCCTTGCTGGTTGGCGGAACAGTGATCGAAGCGTTTCCAGAACTCCGGCTTGGCTGCTATGGCGATCTCCCGGGGCGAGTTGATTTCTACGTGATACACCGGCCGGTGGGCATCGGCCCAGATTCGGAGCGTCACGCCGTCAGCCTCAATGCGAACCGACCCGGTCGGCAGGTCAAGCGTTTGACGGTAGGGCTTGCCAGACTCGAAGGGATTGGGATCCATTGAAATCCGGACCCGGCCCGTCTTAAACAGATCTCCCTGGTAGGTGTAGGCGTCGTTCTTCGCCAGAAGGAGGTAGAGATCGCCTTTTTCAATCGCGTACACACCCGCTGCGATATCGCCGTTACCAATGGGCATCTGACCGCTGGCATCCTTTGAAGGCGTGCCCCAGACCACGTCGTAGCAGCTGATGCGTTCTGCCGCGGAGCGGGGGGCCAATTCGGCTGCTCGGGATACCAGGGACGTCAGGATCGCAGCGGCCACTGCTAGCAGGATGGTTCTCATCGTTATGACACCGCGCATAGGAGTCGCCAGATCAAAGATGGGAGTTTGGCATATCTGCCGACTCATTCCACAAACACGCCGCTGAAATCGTCAAAATAGTAAACCCCAACGCCGGCTTCATCGTTCCGTCCGCCAATGCACAGCGCCACCTCAATCAAGGCCTCGGGCTTGAACATTGGGCTGGTATTCGGGGAATCGGCGTATTTGGCATTCTTGACCAACTTGGAGAAGGGCACCGTCACGATGCGTGGGCTGGTGTCGCCTTTCTTCGGTAGATACGTGAAATCCCAAAGGTCGTGGATGTTCTTTCCCTCGCTATTGGCGATATTGAGGTCCACCAGGAGGGCACGACCCGATCCGTCGGGCTTGAACCAGAACTGCAGCGCGTTGCAGCCGCCAAGGTTCCATTTGGAGACGCGGCAGATCGGGCTGTAAAATTTGTCGTTGGATTTGGTGGTGCTGTATTCGACCTTGAGGCTGAAGTGGCCGCTGTTCTTGATGACCGATTCGCAGGTTTGGTGGATGCCGCCGCCGTGAGGCGGTTTGTACCAGGTCTTGGCCAACTGCAGGTCGTTGGTGTAGGACTCGAAGTCATCGACGATAACGACCTTGCTCGGAGTTGGCTGGGCTGCGGGTCCGGAAGCAGGTTCAGCCGCCTTGGCCATTAAACTCAGGAAGAGAATGGTGGTGAGACTGGCTGCGGTTGAGATGGTCCGGGATGGCATAGCTGCTTTGTTTGTTGAGGTTTTAGTTTGATAAGACCGGTACCTGGCGACGGACTCTTAATCCGACACCTCCGCCTCGCCGAGTGCCGTTCAGGTTTGTGATCCAGCCTTTTGGACTTACGACGGAAGAAGTGACCTCGCCGGAGAGAATATTGACCCATTCCACGCACCAATCGCCCTTCGGGATGGTCACCTTGGGGGCGATGGGGCCTTCGCCCGGGAACCAGATGGCGTAGGCGTGATCGGGCCAGACCATTGCATTCCAACTGTCCGCTCCTCCGACCACAACGCCGTTGTCCGGCAGCATGTGTTCGAAGGGGACTGAGTGCATGAAATCCAGGAGAATCTTCAATTGCTTCCGCAGCGCAGCACTGCCTCCGCCGTCATAACTGGCATTGCGGAACCTCGGCGTCGCTGAACCGTCCTCGTGCCCGACCGTGAAGCTGAAGTCCAAGTGCCCATAAAGTCCGCCGCCCGAGAGCAGGAAGCGCCAGCCTTGAGTGCGGTAATAATCGTCCTTGGTTCCGTTGAACCCCGTCTCATTGAAGGCCAGGATTTTCGGGAGGTTAGGGTTCAGCCGGAGGATCTCGGCATTGGCGTCATAGTGGACGCTAAAGATGGACAGGGCGCCAAAGTACTTCTCCAGATCCTCCTGGGTGATGACCGTTCCCTGGTTGCAGATGTCCACGTCCAGCAAATGCCGGTTGGCCAGGCGCGATTCCTCGTCCCTAACCCATTCCGAGATGCGCCGGATCCAGGCTTTGACTGCCGTCGGCGGTTGGGAAGCGAAACCGGGCTTCTCCTGATTGTAGAACCAGGGCTCGTTGCAGAGGTTGAAAAGGAGATTGCCGTAGGCGTTCAGCTCTCGAACGATTTTACGGCAGTAAGACTCCTGTCTCCCCAGGATGTTCCCGTTATCCAGGGTCAGGTACTGCTTGGAATCGATCTCGGTCGTGCCATTGATGTTGTTCTTGGAATTGAGGGGACTATCGTCCCAGCCCGGGCCAACAAAGAAGAGCACCACCTCGACCACGATTTGCCGCTTGGCTGCTTCTTGGAAGAAGGCGTGCAGCCGCTCAAAGAATTTTGGATCCCACTGGTCGAGGTCGAACTTGTTGCCGCCCCCAACGTAGCCCGGCGTGCGGCTCCGGGCCCACGGGACCAGCAGGCGCCCCGGCGCGGGGGCAATCGTGTCATCGATGATGCCAAAAGCCCCAGCCCTTTCTACGTAGTCTCCCAGAAACAACCGGGTATGGTTCAGGCCTACGGCCTCTACGGCAGCGAGGTACTTGCGGAAATCAAAATCTTCGTTCACCACCGCCCCATAGTGTTCCCCCGAGGCGACGAGGACAGTGGGACGCCCTTGCCAAAGGAAGTAACGGGGATTGACGGGACAAACCCGTAGGACTCCCTGTTCAGTGGCGCTCTCAGCCGCCGAGATCAGCGTTGAAGCGAGCAAACACCCGGTCATCGCCAGCATCCACGCCGTGGCCCGTCGCTGGAGGTTGCATTGGTTCATAGAAACTACCGACGTTATCTCGGATTCAAACAGGCTCTGGAACGAGCCCCAGCGCTACGTGTCCTGCAGAAGAGTGAGGAGCTTGCGGTCGAGTTGGTGGCCGTGCCACGTCTCGTAGACAACGTCGGTCCGCTGCGAATCGAGCACGCCGAAAGGCCCACGGAAATTCCACAAGGCCCAGCCGATCTTATGGTGCTTCAGAATGTCGAAGACGTCGGCGGTCCAGCGCAGGAAGACGTCGTGCGGCGTCTTCGAATAGCAGCCGCACTCGCCGGCGTGGACGCCAATCCCCTGGGTGGCCAGCCATCCCCATGGCTCGTAGATCTTCTCCAACGTCTCGCGCGTGACCCGGGCCTGGCCATCGCGGCGCAGGGCGGGCCATTCCGGTCTCGGAAAATCCGATTTTTCGTCTACCCAAGCGGCGCGATAATGGCTCACCTCAGGCGGGAAATACGTGTGCACGCTCTGCCCGGCTCCGCTCGGGATCATGTCGGGAATGATGGTTCGACCCACGTCGAGCCCGTCGAGAATCACAATCCGGTCCGGCGAAACCGCGCGGATGCGATCAATGGCGCGGGTCATAACGCGCCGGTGGTCTTCGTGGCTCATCGGAGGACGGGGCCGGGCGCGCGCCTGGTTTTGGTGAGCGATGATGATCGATTCGGCCGGGCTGACGTAGGGCCGCGGTTCGGGAAACATCGTCTCGTTGAGCAAGTTAACGCTAAGAGCGCGCGCTGGGACACCCTGGTAGCGGCGCGCGAACATCTCCCAGTACTAGACGAAGGCGTCCTATGCC
>JBGAIN010000266.1:0-8376 GCA_044225505.1 Limisphaerales bacterium | reverse complement strand
GCGCCTTTCTTAGATTTAGGCCGTGCCATTCTCGTTCCAAGTCCGAGGGTGCCTAGGCAACAACCGCCGAAGGTTTGGCGGCTATGAGCAAGCACCTCCAAACTTCCTCGCGCTCATCGGTCAACCAATCCGAGGTGACAATCCGCTCAGCGTTCCCGGTCGATCGCCGCGCTACTAAAGGAGAAGAATAGGCATGAACTCCGTACCGACGTCGGGGAGTGAAACCAGTTTTCTGACTGGGGGCGGCGAAATGGCCGAACGAATCGGCGCGTATCCCTGGACCACGACACCGTTGGGCCCTTTGGGGAAATGGCCTCAAGGGCTGAGAACTGCGGTCAGTCTGATGCTCAATTCCCAGCATCCGATGTGGATCGGATGGGGTCACGACGCCACGTTTCTCTACAACGATGCCTACGTCCAGGTTCTGAGTCTGGCAAAGCATCCATGGGCACTGGGTAAACCCGCGGCACTAGTCTGGGCGGAAATCTGGGATTTTTGCGGTCCACTTGCAGACAAGGTTTTTCAGAAGGGCGAGGCATCATTCGTCGACGACGTGCGGTTGTTCATGCGGCGCGGCGAGTTCCTGGAAGAGACCTTTTACTCGTTTTCTTATAGTCCGATTCGCGATGACTCGGGTGCTGTCGCTGGTTTGTTCTGCCCGTCCGCGGAGGTCACCGCCAAAGTGCTCCATACCCGTCGGCTGAGGACGCTTTCTGAACTAGCGGCGAAAGCCCTGATCGAAAAGTCTGCCGAATCGGCCTGCGCCTCAGCAGTAGCAACGCTGAGCAGAAATCCGGACGACGTCCCGTTCGCAATGCTATATTTGATCGACCGAGAACACAAAGTGGCGCAATTGCAGCAAGGGGTCGGCGTGGAAAGCGGAATCGCCGGGATTAGTCCATTAACGATCTCCTTGTCCGGTCCCGTGGATGAGGCGCCGTGGTGTATCCCCCAAGTGGTGGATCGATCTCAACCGTTGGTCATGGTTGTCCCAGAGTCAGCAGGGCTGCCTTTAGGCCCTGCCCGTCAACCCGTTGCGCAAGCTTTGGTGCTCCCTGTCACATCGCGCGGACAAGAACGCCCCTTAGGCATCTTGGTTGCCGCAGTGAATCCAACCCGCAAGCTCGACGCTGACTATCGGACTTTCTATGAGTTGATCGCCGGTCAGATCGCCAGTGCCATCCAAAACGCACGCGCCGCGGAAGAAGAAAAGCGGCGCGCGGATATGCTCTTGGAATTGGATCGAGCCAAAACAGCGTTCTTCAGCAATGTCAGCCACGAGTTTCGCACCCCTTTAACTCTGATGCTCTCGCCCGTTGAAGAGTTGCTCGCTCGAAGTCATACCGATTTAACGCCCGCGGCGAAAAAGCAGTTGGAAATGGTCAACCGCAATGGTTACCGCTTGCTCCGCCTGGTCAACTCGCTTCTCGATTTCTCCAGAATCGAAGCTGGACGAGTCCAGGCCTGCTTCGAAGCGACGGACCTTGCGACATTCACCGCGGATCTCGCGAGCGTTTTCCGCGCAGCGACGGAGCGTGCCGGACTGACCTTGACGGTCGATTGTCCGCGCCTTTCACAACTCGTCTATGTCGACCGGGACATGTGGGAAAAGATTGTGCTTAACCTGCTGTCCAATGCCTTCAAATTCACGTTTGACGGCGGTATTTTCGTATCGATTCGGGAGACGAACTCCCAGGCAGAGCTTCAAGTGCGTGATACCGGGGTGGGCATTGCGGCGGAGGAGATGCCAAGGCTGTTTGAGCGCTTCCATCGCATTGAGACCACCCGCAGCCGCACTCACGAAGGCAGCGGAATTGGCCTCGCGCTGATCCAGGAACTAGTGAAACTCCACGGTGGAACGGTCCGCGCCGAAAGCGGCGTAGGCCAAGGGACCAGTTTCTTTGTGAGCATTCCGCTCGGAACTGGGCACTTGTCATCTGACCAGGTCGACCGACCGCGGGCATCGACGTCAACCGCGATGGGAGCAGCCCCCTTCGTGGAGGAAGCATTACGCTGGTTACCCGAGGAACTCCCGTCAGAATCCGCCATCGACAAAACCACTAGTGCGACTCTCTTGCCGTTCCCTTGTCCACAGCCAGAGGGAAGCTCTTTGGAGAAGCGGCCGCGCGTGATCATCGCGGATGACAATGCTGACATGCGGCAGTATCTCGCGCGGTTATTGTCGGAGCGTTACGACGTCGTCGCAGTCCCAGACGGCGTCGCAGCCTTGGCCGAAGCGCAAGAGCGTCGACCTGACCTGGTCCTGAGCGATGTTATGATGCCTCACCTGGACGGCTTTGGGCTGCTCAAGGAGCTCCGAACCCATCCAACGACCCGCACGCTGCCAGTCATTCTGCTTTCAGCCCGCGCCGGAGAAGAATCGCGAGTGGAGGGGCTATCGCAAGGTGCGGATGATTATCTGGTCAAACCATTCGCCGCCCGCGAACTCCTGGCGCGCGTTGAATCTCACCTCACGCTCGCCCGGGTTCGCCAGGAAAACGAGCAGCGAGTGACTCAGATCCTCGATAATATTACGGACGGATTTCAACTGATCAACCGAGAAGGGCATTTGCATCAACTGAATAGCGCCGCGCGCCGCATTTTCTCAATCGAAGGACTCAACCCGGACGCCATGATCGGCCGGCATTACTTTGACGAAGTGTTTCCAGACGCATTGCAGAACGAGGGTGGGAAGGCGCTGGCCCGGACGCTTCAGCAGCGCGAACCGACCTTTGTCGAATATTTTTATCGACCCTGGCGACGATGGTTCCTGGTCCGACACTACCCCACGTCCGATGGAGGCGTGGCAAGCTTTTTCCAGGATATTACCGATCGGAAGCAAGCGGAGGAAGCGCTCCGAGACCGGGAGTTTCGACTACGTCAACTAGCCGATAGTATGCCTCAGATCGTTTGGGCAGCTCGACCGGACGGCCAGATCGACTATCTCAATCGCAAATGGTCCGATCGTGCTCGTGATGAAGCGAACGAGGCTGGAGATGGAGGATGGACCTCGGCGCTTCACCCGGACGATCTGCTAGAATATCGGCAAGCTTGGGCTGCGAGCGTCGCCACCGGAGAAGCATTTGAGCTTGAATACCGTCTCAGGTTGCCAGCCAATGCCGAATACCGCTGGCATCTTGGCCGTGCCCTGCCGATTCGGGATGAGACCGGCAAAATCGAGCGTTGGTTCGGCACCAGCACCGATATGCACGAACAGAAGACGGCCGCTGAACATCTGGAACGGGTCGTCGAAGAACGCACCGCCAAACTGCGCGAGTCCATTCTCGAATTGGAGGCATTCTCCTACAGTATCTCCCATGACATGCGCGCACCGCTACGCGCGATGCAGGGCTATGCGGATGCGCTCTTAAAGGACTACCAACAAAGCCTCGATGGCACCGCGATCCACTACCTCGAACGTATGCGTCGCGCTGCGTATCGACTCGATATGCTCATCCAAGACGTGCTTTCCTACAGCAAAGTCGCCAAAGGTGATGTGACTTTAAAGCCGGTTGACGTCACCACCGTTATCAAAGACGTCGTCCAAAACTATCACCATCTCCAACCTCCAGACGCCCATGTTGTCCTGGAAACCTCCATTCCACCCGTGATGGGACACGAAGCGCATCTTACTCAAATCGTCTCCAACCTTCTAGGAAATGCCGTTAAGTTCGTTGCGCCCGGTGTCGTTCCCAGGATCAGAATCTCAGCCATCCAAGAGAACGACTTGGTCCGAGTCCTTTTTGAAGATAACGGCATCGGAATTGAGCCACGGCACCACGCCGAAATCTTTAAGATCTTTGGGCGAGTATACTCAGAAAAGCAATTCGAAGGGACTGGGATCGGCTTGGCAATCGTTAAGAAAGCAGCCGAGCGGATGGGTGGATCGGTCAGCGTTGCCTCCCAACTCGGGAAGGGCAGCACCTTTTGCCTGAGTCTTCGTCCGATGACTTGATCGCCCGGGCGGTCCCTTAGGCTGCGACCTCGGCGCGATACCCTCCGGCTTTTGCGACAGTCGCGATCAAAGCCTCTGCTGTAACACCCTCGTGCTGCACAGTCGCACCGTTCTCCAGACTGACAGTGACGCTCTGAACGCCAGGAAGCGCCCGCAAGGTTTTTTCGACATGTCGCACACAGTTTGAGCAGGTCATGCCGATGATCTTGAGTTTTGTCTGCTGCATAGTGTTGCCGAGTAGAACTGGTTTGGGCTCGCCCGTCGAGTTCTGCCGTGCCACGAAGCCTCGTCGAGGCCTGGCGAGCTTACGGGCCAGAACGATTTCCCCCAAAGACAATTCGGCGTTCGATCGTTCGGTCACAAATCAGTTTGACGTCGCCGTCAGGCAAGCTCGAAGCTTTCTTACGGCGCGTCCGACGACGGCAGACAACGCGCTTGGCATTCCGGAGCTTGCGGCAGTGGTCGGAAGCGCGCTATACCAGCGCTGTGAATCCCCACCAGATCTCGCGTCGCCGCTTTCTTCAATCGTCCACCATCGCCGCTGGGGTGTTGACCATGGGCCGGACTAACTCATCCAAGACGCTTGGCGCCAACGATCGAATCCGCTTCGCGGTCATTGGCTGTGGTGGCCAAGGCACTGGGCATTTGCACTCCCTCGTCAAGCGCAGCGACGCCGACAATATCCAAGTCGTGGCCGTTTCCGATGTCTATCAACGCCGCCTGACTCGAGCTAAGGGGATCTGCAGCGGGGATGGAACTCTCGATTACCGCCGAATAATCGATCGAAAGGATATCGATGCCGTCTTGATCGCGACCCCGGATCATTGGCACGCCAAGATTGCTATCGATGCTTTGGAGTCCGGCAAAGACGTTTACTGCGAAAAGCCCATGACTCACACAGTCGAGCAAGCCCTGCATCTCCGTGACACAGTCCGTCATACGGGCAGGATCCTGCAAGTCGGACCGAACGCGACCGCAAACGATTCCTATTGGGTCGCCAACCAAGCCATTCGCGATGGGCGTATAGGGAAAGTGACCTGGGCTCACGGCAGCTACAATCGGAACGCTCGGATTTGCCTATTCAACGCGCACCAACAAATCGACCCTACGGCCGGTCCCGGCAAGACGGGCGAAGACTACATTGATTGGGACATGTGGCTGGGCCACCATTGGGGCTTGGCCCCGAAAGTCGAATGGAATCCGGAACACTTCTTCCGCTTCCGTAAGTATTGGCCGTATAACGGAGGCGTAGCGACCGATTTGTTGTACCACAAGCTAGCTCCTTTGCTCATCGCCATCACGGGCTCCAACGGAGAATACCCACGCCGGGTCAATGCCAATGGTGGACTTTATATCGAAAAGGATGGCCGCGACATCCCTGATACGTTCTTGCTCACGGCGGACTTTCCCAGCGAATGGTCTCTCTTTCTTGTCAGCACACTCACCAATGACGCCGGGCTGCCCGATCGGATCTACGGAAAGTACGGCATCATGGAACTCGGCGGCGACCCGGTCCTGCGGGGAAACGGAGACTTTCAGGAAGAATTCAAGGCCAAGAATACAGGCCAGGAAGAGGTGCGATTGCCGATCAAGGCCAGGCGCGACTTGGAAGGGAACTTTATCGATGTGCTGCGCGGGAAGGACAAACTTGCTTGCAACGCCGAACTCGGTTGCTCCACGATGGTGACGATCAAACTGGCGGTGGAATCGTTTCGGCAGAGCAAAACGATGATTTGGGACGGCCAACGCGAAACGGTCTTATGAGGGCTGTATGAGAAGTCACTGACCGCATGATAGTGCCCAGAGAACAAAGGTCCAACACGGCGTCCCAAGTTTTAGCTTAGAATTTCTTTGATCACGCGCGCTCCGTTTACTCCAGTCAACTTCTCCTTGAGCCCGTTCTGTTCGACGAACAAGCTTTCGTGATGCAGCCCGAGTAAATGCAAGATCGTAGCGTGCCAGTCTGGGACACTGACACGGTCTTCCACAGCGGCAAAGCCCAACTCGTCCGTCGCTCCGAATGTTGTCCCGCCTTTCACACCGCCACCAGCAAACCAGGAACAGCAAGCGTTCTTGTTATGATCGCGGCCAGCCTTTCGTTCGTCTTTGTCGGGCGGCAATTGCGCGATGGGCAGCCGGCCAAATTCGCCACCCCAAATGACCAACGTCTCGTCGAGAAGCCCGCGCTGTTTCAGGTCTTGCAGCAAGCCGGCAATGGGCAGATCTGTTCGTTCGCACGCCGCTTTCATATCTTTGGCCAGTCCGGTGTGATTGTCCCAGATCTGCGCGTTAATGTAGAGCTGCACGAATCGAACGCCACGCTCGATGAGACGGCGGGCGTAAAGACAACGGCGGCCGTACGAGTCCGTAGGTTCTCGGCCAATCCCATACATTTCCAGGGTCGCCGCGGATTCTTGGGAAAGATCGAGCGCGTCCGTCGCGGACATTTGCATACGGGCGGCGAGCTCGTAACTGGCGATGCGCGCATCCAAATTGGGCTGGCCTGGACGTTGCCGCTCGTGGAGCAGGTCCAACTTCCCTAGTAAGTCGCGCTGCAGTTTAAGGATCTCCGGTGGGTCGTCCTTTTCCGGACGCAAGTTAAGCACAGGAGACCCGCTCGATCGGAAACGGGTGCCTTGGAAAAGGGGCGGGAGAAAACCGGCCTGCCAATTCTCGACACCGTTGACCGGAAGCCCCAGCGGATCGTCAAGCACCACGTAAGCCGGAAGGTTTTGGCATTCCGTCCCGAGGCCATAGGAAATCCAAGCGCCCAACGTTGGATGGCTGGAAACCATCCGGCCGGTCTGGATGATATAAACCGCTGGTTCGTGGGTGATATTGGTTGTGAATAAGGAACGGATCAGTGCCAGGTCATCCACGTGTCGTGCCAGGTTTGGTAGCGCGTCCGAGACCCACATCCCAGATTGCCCGTGCTGCGCGAACTTGAAGGGGCTACGCATGAGTGCTCCCGCGTCTTTCACATTCTCGACCTCGCCGGCTATCTTACTGAAATAGGGTTCGCCATGATGCGCGTCGAGGGCGGGCTTGGGATCGAACAGGTCCATCTGACTGGGACCACCGTTCATAAACAGGTGAATGACGGACTTGGCCTTGGCGGGAAAATGAGGAGCACGCGGACGCAAACTCGGAACGGAGAGCGCTGTCTCCCCTCGAGCGGATTGCCTGAACAAATGCAACAGTGCCGCCCCGTGAATCCCCGCGCTCACGTATTCGAAAAAGGTCCGACGCGTGAAGGCCCGTTCTCGAAGATTGGCAGGGATCTCATTCATAGTCGCCTCAATCGATGTAAAGGAACGCGGCCGAGTTCATTACGCTGTGGCAAAGGACGGTCAGGGCTTTGGAGGCATTCTCCAGGTGAGACGTCGCGGCCGCGGCGACAGATTCCTCCGCAAAGGCTCGTGTTAGGTCGTCTAGCGCGGTCAGGCAGAGCTCCTGTTCCGTCGCCGAAGGCGCTCGACTGAGAGCAATCCGATAGAGCCACTGCACTTGTCGCGTCGGATCGGCGCCAGCGCCCTGGCGAACACGTTCCGCGCATTGCCGCGCCAGCTCGCGAATGCCACGATCGTTGAGCAAATGAAGTGCCTGGGGTGCTACGAGCGACTCCGCTCGCTGCAGACAGTTCGGGTTCATCGCTGGCAGATCGAAGCTCTCCAGCAAGGATGGTGGCTGCTTCCGAAGCTGTTGCACATAAACACTCCGCCGTTTGCCCGCCAACACCAATCCGTCGGGACGCACGGTCACGGCTTCAGGCGGCCCGAAACGAGTCTCGTCAAGCTGTCCCGCCACCCAAAGGAGCGTCTCGCGCAACTCCTCGGCGGAAAGGCGTCGCATTGGCATGCGCGACCAGAGCTGATTAGAAGGATCGACCGCCTGGAGCGTCGGCGTGACTTCCGAGGATTGCCGATAGGTATTCGACGTCATAATCAACCTGTGCATGGCTTTGATACTCCAGCGCTGATGAACAAACTCGCACGCCAACCAATCCAAGAGTTCCGGGTGAGACGGCCGGTCCCCCATCACCCCGAAGTTGCCTACGCTGGCAACGATTCCACGACCGAAATGATGCTTCCAGATCCGATTTATCATAACGCGCGCGGTCAACGGATGATTCGGCTGCACGAGCCAACGCGCGAAGGCCAAGCGCCGTCCCGTGGACTTTGCCCCGAGCCAAGGCGGCTTCGGTTGAAAGCTCTCGTTCTCTTGAATTAAGACCGAGGGCAGGCCCGGTTCAACGAGTGTTCCCGGAGTGAGATAGTTTCCGCGGCGGTAGACGTAGGTGGGCGAAGGATCACCGCGATCCCAAAGTGCCATCAAGCGAGGCTCGACCGGACGGTTCGCCTCCAATTCTTTGATTCGCCTGGCTGTATTGGTATCCTGAGGGAGCGCTTTGAGCGAAGCCA
>JBGAIN010000265.1:0-8397 GCA_044225505.1 Limisphaerales bacterium | reverse complement strand
CGATTCCAAGTCCCGACGGGACGGCCGAGGACGTGGCATTGAACGGAAGAACCGGAGATTAAGCGGATCACAAGGTCGTAGAACCCAAACGCCCTTTCTCGCCGCACTCAGCCGCCCCTCCGGGGCTTGGGCCCTCTCACGTGAGCACCCGGCGCTAAAACGACCGGGCTTCTCTCATTCTGTCCCTTCCGGGACTGAATAGAATTACCGAATGGCATTAGGATAAATCCCGCGATCCGATGATTCCGAATGCACCGAGTTCTGTTAAAAAAACGGCAATGGGGTCGTATCTAAAGAGTGGAAGGAACGGTGTGGTGCTTAGATGCCGGAGGAATGGCCAGGGCATTGCGCGTGGACGTGGCAGGTGCGTGGTATCACGTGATGAATCGGGGGCATCGAGGAGGAGCGTTGTTTTTGGGCGACGCGGATCGGCAGCGGTTTCTGGGCGCGGTGGCGGAGTTGCCGATTTGGCAGGGCGCGCGAAAAACCCGAGCAGTGGCGTGACGTCGGAGATCGCCAGTGGCAACTGTCAATCATTGAGATACGACCCCATTGCATTTTCAATTTGCGGACGTCGCTCCTAACGTCCCTAATCCAGGGATGGCGCTTGAGAGCAGATTGCTCTCAACTTTTACTGCCTGACCTGAAAAAACGCTCGAGTCATCGGCTCGATCAAGAATGGATAGGGGCTGGTGGCCGACGGCAAATCAGTCCATGGTCCCTCCACTCCCGGTGCCATCTGTAACACGCCGTTATCCCAAGAGAGGACCAAATTCTTGCCGCTCAGCTGAACCGGAAAGAACTTGGGAAGCCGCGGCGCAGGAGTTTCGAATTGCCAAGCAAACACGTCCGCCGATTGGTTGGCGTCCCCTGCGCTGAGGTCGGAATCGAGGGAGTCGAAGACTAACGTGGTGGCATTAGCACTCAAGAACGCCGGGCCAGGGCTCGTATTGCTGCTCAGAATGGTCGAAGGACCAAGCCGCCGCGTCACACCGGTTTGCATATCACGAAAGTAGAGGGCGGGATGGCTGTTCAGATTGTCATCCGGCACTAGGTCGGTCGCGTCGCTTCGGAAGAGTACGTAGCGGCCATCCGCGCTAATCGACGGATTGCTGGATGGCCCGTTGGCGGAAGCAAAGCCGTCCGATCGGACTGTAACCAGGCGGCTGGTTCCACCACGCAGATCACACCAAAAAATGCTGCTCTCGGGTAAAGTATCCGGGCCCGATCCCAGTGCCTTGGTCACAACTACCACGCCATACCGTCCGTTCTCGCTCATTCTGGGCGAGGTGATATTCACGTCGCTCAGGACTTGGCCGAGCCAGAAGAGAACAACCGTCAGTTCTACCCCCTTCTCATCCCGCCAATAAGCTTGGCTCCAATCCCGGCTCGATAGGGCATACGTGGCCAAGGAGTGGCTGCCATCGGCGTCCCAAGAAAAATTACTCGGCGTCATTCGCGGCGCCCGTGCATTCTGGTAGAAGACGGGCTGCGCCAGGCCCGAACTCACCTCCAGGATCTGTGGGTTCCCTGCGTCTCCCAGTCGAGACGTGCTCGTGAAGAAGCTCACTCTTTCCCCAGACGCGGAGAGGACTGGGGCGACCAGGTTCCTGTCTGAAACCGTGGTTACGGTGCCCGTTGTGGCATCGACGACAACCAGCATGTTGGTCGGCGCCGTCGAGGTTTCAGCCACCCACGCTACGCGCTGGCCATCGGCACTGATCGTCGGACCGAAGTCGGTTACCAAGGAGGTTGCCGGGCGTAGGGACGGTCCAGAAAGCAAGCGCGTCGTGCCTTGCTCCAGGTCTCGTAGGAACACGTTGTCTCTTGCCGAGGCGCCAGGCGCCAGGTCAGTGGCTTTACTGACGAATGCAACAAATCGTCCATTCGCACTGAGGGCAGGCGCCGTCGAAGCGCCGTTGCCACTGAAGCCGTTGGTTGAAACGCTGACCAGCATCATGACGCTACGTTCCAAGTCATAAACAAAGACATCGTCCTGGCCGTTGGAATCGTTAGGCACCAGATCATCCGCGCTGCTGGTCAGCACCACTCTGAGGCCGTTTGTGCTCAGCGAATTGGGCGCGAGCCAGCTCTGACCGGCCCCGGAAAGCGACGGGCTGCTAGTGTCCGCGCCGGAGAGCAGTTTCGTTTCGCCTGTCGCAAGATCGCGTAAGAATAGATCGGAAGCGTCGTTCGAGTCACCCATGACCAGCGTTGGCGAGGCCGACTCAAACGCCAGATACTGGCCTGACGGGTCGAAAACCGGGGAGAGAGCCCTAAGTTCAGTCCCTTGCGCAGCCGATGACTGACCGAGGATTAGCTTCACAACCCCATTACTCAAAGTGCAATCATACAGATCGTAGCGACCACTCGGAGATGAACTCGCGAAATCATTCGTTGTCCAGCGAACGAATGCCAGGTGCGATCCGTCCGGACTCAGGACCGGAGCGGATACGTCAAGGGCCGGGGACTCGGGCGCATCTGGGTACTGCAGCCACTGAAATTCTCCTGAGGATCGCCAGATGCCAATCAAGCTCGTCGCCGAAAAGTAAGCCGCTTCGAAGGCCGCGATCTGACCATCTTCGCTGATTGTCAAATTCCCCGCCTGAAAATAGGCCAGGTTGGTGATCGAAGTGGAATTGGTCGGAAAGGAAATCTGCACGCTGGTTGCAGTCTGGAGATCGAGCCAGAAGAGATCTCTGAGACTCCCAAACATCGAGACAAGAAAACGTCCGTCGCGGCTCAATTGGAAGGCCGTGCTCGAGAAGCCCGAAATCGTATTGTCGAAAGGACCCGAGATTCGTAAACGCTCGGTGACACCGGCATCGACGCGCCGCAGGAACAGGTCGAGCTGGTAGGGCGGCACGTCCAAGTTCGTCAAGTTCGTGCTATAGCTCTGAAAAACTACGACGCTACCGTCTCGATTCATCTGGGGATTGAATGAAGGTCCTCCCAAACCGGCCCCTTGCCCAGACGCATCGGCGCTGATGAGCCCCGTCACGCGTTTGTTCAGATCGCGGAGGAAAATGTCCTTCTGGTCGTTGCGGTCGTTGGCCACCAAATTGGAAGCCGCACTCTCAAAGGCGATTCTTTGCCCGTCGTCACTTATACTCAGGCTACCTGAGTTGCCATTGCCTCCTCCGTTCCCATCCTTTGACGCGCTCACAAGCGTCGTGATGCCTTTCACCAGGTCGCGAACGAATACTTGCTCCGACGCAACTCCTCCGCTGGCCGCCAAATCCGTCGCCGCGCTGACGAACGCGACGAACCGGCCGTCGCGTGAGATAACGGGTGTGCTCGAGGAACCATTGCCGCCGTTGGTCTTGTTAGTGCTGACGCTGACCAGCGCGATCTGCCCTGTTTCCAATTCGCCTACATAGACGTCCGTGATCAGGCCGTTTGAGCAATTCGTCACCAGGTTGTCCGCCGAACTGACGAAGGTGACGTATCGACCATCGCCGCTAAAGGCCGCCCCTCCGGAATCGCCTCCCGCCGAACGAAGCGGCGCCACGACATTCGAATGAGCCGAAAGAAGGCGCCATGGCGTGTCCGCACCTCGCAGGCTCCATGGGGAAGCGGCTGCCGCAGCTAACACTATTCCCTGGAATCCGCGAAACAAGCCTTGCCAATTCCTATGCATGGTGACCGGAAGCTGAGATTTAAAAACAAGGCTCGCACAAGAGCCGGTTGGGTGCCGGCACCTGTCTTGACCCCAAATCCAGGAAAGCGCTTCTACTCATGAACTCTGCACCCCCGTCGAACCGCCCGACGTGTCCACCTCCTCGTTTGGGAACAACAGCGGTCGGCAAACTCGTGTTTCCATGGCGAACGGTGATTCCCTCATTCATCTGTTGCGGATCACCGCCTGCGTCACTGAAGAAAAACGGATCTAAATCGTGTCCTTCCCACAGCGCAATCGAGTTCGGCCGAAACCGAGAAAGCCGAAAAGTCAGGCCATCCCGAGAAAAATTAGGCACGTGTGGCCCAACATATCCGCCGATGACAGCGTTCATGATGTAACTCGTCACCTTTACCGGGCGACCTAGAAACCACCTCCGCTTTGGCCCGAGCGCTTCGGCCCTATCTTGCGGGCAGGTCATTGGCTGAATATCCCGGAGATACGGACCAAGTTGGCCGATCTTGAAGAACTGCACTTGGTTGGTATACTCCGCAGAATTCATGTTTTTATTGGCGCAGCTCGGAGGAGTCTCTGGTCCGCCCGGAATCCGGCCTTTGTTCTGAGTCGCATACGCCCAACCGTCGGGCCCAGTGAGATTACCGCCCCAGGTCGGGTGCGGCATGAAGTCGCTGTGATCGGCAGCATAGAAGTTCGCCGCTCTCATGATTTGGCGCACATTGCTTAGGCAAACCACCCGCCAGCTTGCCGAGAAAGTCGCGCCTTGCGCCTGCCAGAGCAGGAGAAACATAACGCTGAACACGACGACCGTCGCGATCAGATCGATGCGCGTAAACGCTTGCCTGGGAGAGTTCCTTGAGCTCACGAGGTTGGATTTCGGCTGCGCTCTTTCGCTCATCGTCAACCGGAGATACGCACATCCTCCTGCTCGACAATTGCTATTCGATCTACGCCTACCTGCTCTGAGCGGCTAAAGCAAGCCAATCCGTCGCGTCACTGCCGGTCAATCAGCCGTTTCCCTTGATACTCTTTGGTGCTGGAAGACCCCGGGGAAGGCTCCCAAATCAATCAGACTTTCTGCCGCACAACATTCTCTCAGGTCTGGCCCGAATGGCCGCCCCCGCAACGCGAGACGCAGAAACAATTCAGGGTTGTTGGCAGAGAGCGAGCGCTTCGGTAAGTCATGCCCGTAGATCGGAATCTCCGAGGCGATCGCCGCAACTCACGCGGCGCGTCAGGGAATCGCCCCAAAATAGACTGGCTTCCGATGACGATGAACTCGGTCTCGCCTGTCAAAGCCTTAGACGCTCGCAGGATGTGTTCGAGGTCGGCGCGCTTCATAACGCTAGAGAATTTCAGCTCGCTCCTTCTGCGGCATGATAACCCCAAAGGGTGAGCTGTGACGCAACCGGCGTGCCTCCTCGCCCGCATCACTCAGAACCTCGAGAACATCGGCGAGTCCACGCCGATTGATGAGGATGAGCCATTCCTGGAGCGCGTCTTTCGACTGAACCACGTAATTCGGATCGACGATCCTGGCTTTAATCCACTCGACGACTTGTTCGAGTCGCGTCGGATTTTTCACAAAACGGCAATGGGGTCGTATCTAAAGAGTCGACAGAAGCGTGTGGCACAAAACGGCAATGGGGTCGTATCTAAAGAGTCGACAGAAGCGTGTGGTGCTTAGATGCCGGAGGAATGGCCAAGAGCATTGCGCGTGGACGTGGCAGGTGCGTGGTATCACGTGATGAATCGGGGACATCGGGGAGAAGCGTTGTTTTTGGACGACGCGGATAGGAAGCGGTTTCTGGGCGCGGTGGCCGAGTTGCCGGTTTGGCAGGGCGCGCGAAAAACCCGAGCAGTGGCGTGACGTCGGAGATCGCCAGTGGCCACTGTCAATCATTTAGATACGACCCCATTGCATTTTACCTGTGCAACCTCCTGGTCATCACCCCGACCCGCGCTAGATCCAGATGGCTGACTGAACGGACCGCCTCCTCGAGCTCCGGCTCGAGAACATCCGATTCATGCAATGAGAACGCAGGTTCGTGTCTGCTGGCAAAGATCGTCCGAAAAGCTGCGGTAAAAACCGTTTTGAAAAAATCGGACAGATAACGTTTTTTCTTGTTGACCAGGGCCCTAATGGCTGACCCCTACGAGGAACATGGCAGGAGATCGGAGCAGTCACCAATCTGTCTGGGACTGCGAATTTCCAAGACATCAGCGCCGCCAGTTTCCCTCATCGTTTTTACCGAGCGATAGCCAAGTAGTTGGGTTTTCAGAGACGGAACGAATCACGGCGATTTATTGCGCCGTTTCGCCCCCCCTGCGCGACTGCACCGTTGATTTCGGCTGGCGGCCTGAACGGTCACAGGGGTTCTGCAATCGCATCAAGGATTTGGGCTTTCGAGAGGGCCGCGCAACACCAAAGCAACCGCTCATCTTTCCAAATACCTCGTGCCGGCTTCATTCGTGGCCGTCTTGGCTGTTTCGCAAATCAGTCCGAGAAATTCTCTCATGAAAACCCTGTGCTTCACGTCCGGCGTGGGAACATTCTGATTCATGGTGGCAACAATGACCGCGTCTGCCTCCGGCCAGATGACTGCGATGAACTATAGCCACCGCCGTGTCCAATTATTACGTCGTCAGCGTCCGTAACATATCGGTGCAGCCCAAGACCATAGTCGCCTTTTGACTCAGGTGACCACTCTTGCATCAGGCGCACCGTGGCCGAATGTCGAAAAAGCTTGTTTCCGCTTAACGCACGAAGAAAGCGAGCAAGGTCCGGGGCAGTGGTGATCCAGCCGCCTCCTCCCCAATCGGCGGACTCTGATACGAAACCAGTTCTGTCTGTCTTTCCGTCGAAGGAATGAGAGAGTTCAACTCCTTTGGATCTGTGTGGCTCCTCTCTGAATTCGGCGTAAGTATCTTTCATTTCGAGCCGATTGAACACGAGTTCACGGACTGCTTCGGCGAGCGGTTTTCCGGTGAGCTTCTCGACAATCAGGCCAAGCAGTTGGAAGCCAGTATCGGAGTAGTGGAAGAGCACACCCGGTGGGGCAACGGCTTTCAAGCGCGTCTTGCACCAAGCGATGACCTCCGGGCTTGTCCAGAACTTGTCGGGGTTACGTTCCAACTCCGCATCCAAAGGGGAGAGTCCCTGCGAATCGTGCTTGCCATCGGAAAAGCAATCCCAGAGGCCACTGGTATGTTCGAGACACTGCCGGATCGTGATTTCATTGCCGCGATCGATTCCTTCAAATCTCGAAATGCCACTCATCAGTTCACTTGGCAGGTATCTCGATATTCGGTCGTTAACATTCAGCAGGCCGTTTTCCGACAAAAGTAAGACACTTGCAGCAATGAACATCTTGCTGATGCTCGCGCATCGAAACTGATCTGTGGGCAGTAACCGGGACCCCTTTCTAGGATCGCGGTAACCGGAGGCCCATAGAGCGTTCCCCAACGAAGGCGATTCAAAATAGATCAGAACTCCAGGCACCGAAGGATACTTTTGGACGTAGCGATTCGCGATCCATTGGATTCGAGCTTCGAGTTGTTCGTGGTGAACTGGCGTGTTGGAGCGAACCGCCTTTTCCGAGAATGCTCGGCAGCCCATAACGAAACTAACGAAGAGAATGATGGGAATCAATCGATTCATCGCGACACACGCTAATCAGATCATCCAAATGCTGACCGGTCGAATCCGTTCACGGCGTCGCGAGGGAATGCCGAGAATCGCAGATTCAATGCTACACGCGTTTCTTTATACCCCATAACGCAGTTTGGAGGTTCGATTCTGGCCTATCGCTGCGTGGCCGCTTCACAGGCCGGATTCATTCAACAACTCGCCGTCGGCTACATCAGCAACGGTTACTATTTCTACGTCGCCGGAGTAATTCCTTCAGAGAAGTCGGCGGCCCGAGTTGATGCAAAGATTCTAGCGGCATACGGCATCACGATCTCCAAGTGGACCCGTGCCCGGCGCAAACGAGCGGGACACGTCAAAGGGATCAGACCCGCAGAATGCAATAGTGTCTCTTGATATGTGGAGCAAGCCAGCGGCAGGTTTTGGAACTGGACAAAATGCGGCGGGAGCACTGTCCGGGAACGATTTGCCTCGTGATGAGTCGAGGAGAACGGGAAGTAGGAGTGTAATCGGATCATCGCGACCGGCAGGAGTTTCTCCAGAGACTCGACCGAGCTTGCGAGAAGACGGTTGACCGGTGCAGGTGTGTTGCTGGACGGAGCCGGCCGATCCTGGCAAGAGCCAGTGGCGCGCCGAATCCGGATGGCAACCAAGATGAATTGGCAATGAATCGCCAGAGCGCGGGTGATGGGCGTTGCGGGCTACGCCGCGGCGTGTGTCGGGGCCTGGCTTCAGCAAGCGTGGGCAGCTTTCGCACAAATATGCGGATCTTCGGGATTGACCCCTACGATGGTGGTCAGGAAGCGAGGGCCAGTTGAGTCGCGATCGGCGGGAGCTCAAGGCGTTTGGAGATCTTGGTGGCGAGGTCGCTGAATGCATCGGCGCAGTGCTGGACGGCTTCGTAATGGGCGCCGATGGCGCCATCAGCTGCCTTGAGGTGGAAAATGGGTTTGCGTGACTCCATAGCGAGAGGGACGAGGCTGCGGTAGTGCTTAACAAGGCCGAGGCAACTTGGGTCAGACGCTAAACTCCAGGTGCCCTCAGACTCGTTAAGCACGCAGCGATGGTAAGTATCTGGGATTTGCCTGAGCCAGCGCTCATAGGCTTTGAC
>JBGAIN010000019.1:0-78281 GCA_044225505.1 Limisphaerales bacterium | reverse complement strand
TCACATTTAATTCTTTTCCAGTGGGAGGGCCGTATACTTTGGATTTCAGCAATACAACGTTTGCCAAGCCCGGTGGGACATTCTTCGACGACGTGACCCTGCCCAATGGGGCTGGTGTGACGGTAGTGCCTGAACCCAATGCGGCTTTAGGCGTGGGCGGAGCCCTGCTGCTCTTGGCGGGCCTCCGTCGCTGGCTGCAAAACCGCACGGCCACGAATCTCGGTTAGTCAATGAGGAGAGACGTAAATTGACTCTTCCCGTGGTACCATTATACGTCCGCGATCCCGATGCGAATAGGCGATTTCGGCGGCGGTTCGTAAATGTCTGCGCGTGATTCCTTCGTTGGCATAGGGCGGTTCCTTTCTACGCGGATTCCTGCGTGTCAGAGGAGTCACTCGGATATTCATTGTTCCAACTTCATTCCTTGGTTCTCCTTCTTAACTGACCTCACGGCCAGCAGTGTTCAAAGGCCTTTGTGGTGTCATCAACAGCAACTGGCGATTGTCGGCGTCTGCCTTGGATTATACGTGGGTGGTTTCCGCGTAAACGCGGAATGTATCACGGTAATGTGGGACGATGCTTCTGGAAGTGAAGTGCAGGGTTATGCAGTCTATTATGGGCGACTGGGAGCGACCGATACCAACCGCGTCTTCGTCGGCAATGCAAAAAGCCTCGATCTTTGTGGGTTTCAATACGGCGAAATCTACTGGTTTCAGGCGGCTTCAGTAGATCCGGAAGGCATCGAAAGTCGGCCCACTGAGCGGCTCTTGTATGGCTCTTCGCCGCCGGTGCCTCTGCACAGCGTAGCCACGATCCGCGGTCCAGCGCAGAGTGCCACGCCGGTCGGGTTTGAGCCGGAGGTCCGCATTGATGACTGTTACAAGCTCGTCCACATCGCGGTGGATGTTTCTGAAGACCAGAAGGTGGCCTTTGAAACCTCTACGGACCTAAGGACCTGGCGCAAAATGGGCGTCTATAGTAGCGCGGTCGGTTTCGTGGAAGTTGCGGAAGTCGCTACCGATGCGCCGTGGCGTTTCTATCGCGCGATCGTAGCTCCAATCCCGCATCTCCCTCCTTATCCGTCTCTTCTTCCCGAGCCTGAGCCGCTCCCGGCTTCCAGCAGTGCCTCTTCATCGAAAGTGACTGCTCCCGAGTAAAGGCTTCGGGCTATGAATAGCCACGGTTGGCTGGACCGTCGGATCCCCTCGAGCGGGTTCATCGCCTGCCTTTAAGAGTACCCGCGCGGAGGACGTCCGCGAGAGTGGAACCGGCAACGGTTGGTGACATTTGTCACCGGAAATCCAAGACGCTCATTATCAGTCAATTGCAGATCCCCTGGCTGATCTGCTGAGGGATTCAGTCCGAATCCTCTGTCTCTTCGCTCAATGCAAATGTCTGATCTTGAGGCGAGTCTGGGCTCTCCGAAGCGAGCGGCGAGGCCTAGTGTGGTGACCGCTAATTCCTTATACTTTCGTTGCGCTCAAAATGGGTCCTGGCGAGGCGCGACGACGGAGGATAGCCGCAGCGCTCTCTGACCGAGGAGCAACGAAGCCAGGACCCATTTCGGCGCAACCCGTTCCACCCGCCGTGCAGACCCCAACCGGTATTCGCCACGCGCGCGCCATTCGGGCGCCCACAAACCCACCCCGCGCAAATGCAAGGACTTAGCGGTCACCACACTAGTATCTGGTTTTAACGGTCGTTAAGCTGCGTCCAGGCGGTCAGAACGGGCTTGACTGCGGGCCTGGAGCGTGGGCGGAGTGATCAATTCTGAGAATGGCAAGCTTGCCGCTTTTCCAGTGAAGAAGTAGATGTATCGCGAATAACTTTATGTCCCGAGTAGACGTTGTTGTAATTGGCGGTGGAATTGTCGGCTTGGCGACGGGCTATGCCCTGCTCCAAAAGCGTCCTGGTTTGCGCTTGCTCGTTGTGGAAAAGGAGCGGGAATGGGCCGCCCACCAGACCGGTAGAAATAGTGGCGTTATCCATTCTGGCATTTACTACAAGCCTGGCAGCCTGAAAGCGACCCTGGCACTTCGCGGTAACCGTTCCATGGTCGAGTTTAGCCGGCAACACGACATTCCATTCGACCTTTGCGGCAAAGTCATTGTCGCGACGAATTCCGAGCAAATCCCTTTGTTGGAGAAACTTACCAAACGAGGGCAGGAAAACGGGGTTAAGGTCGTTCCGTTGACCGCGGCAGAAGTGAGGAAGCACGAGCCCAACGTGCAGTGCTTGCAAGGCGTCCACGTTGGCAGCACCGGGATCGTTAGTTATCGAGCGGTGTGCGAAAAGTTGGCGGAACTGATCCGAACAGCGGGAGGTGAACTCCGTTTGGGAACGAAAGTGCTGGCGATCCGCGGTCAGAGCCAAAGTCAAGTCATCGAAACGACTCAAGGCGCTATCGAATCGTCAATCCTGGTCAACTGTGCGGGTCTGCACAGTGATCGCGTGGCGCGGTTGGGAAACGCCAATCCTGAGGCTCGAATTGTTCCGTTTCGAGGGGAGTACTACGAGCTCAGCCACGAACGACGGCATCTCGTGAAGTCCCTCATTTACCCAGTCCCGAATCCTGCGTTTCCGTTTCTGGGAGTGCACTTTACGCGAATGATCGACGGGAGTGTGCATGCTGGGCCGAATGCCGTATTGAGCTTCAAGAGAGAAGGCTATCACAAAACAGATTTTGACCTTCGAGATTTCTCGGAAGTGATGATGTATCCGGGATTTTGGAAACTGGCTCGCAAGCACTTCTCCGAAGGGATGAAAGAGATGGCGCGGTCTTTTAGTAAAGCGAAGTTTGTGCGCAGCTTGCAAGAACTGGTTCCTGATGTGAAAGCAGAAGACTTGGTTCCGTCCCAAGCGGGAGTTCGTGCCCAAGCCTTGCTGCCAGACGGGAATTTGGTCGACGACTTCTTAATCATCGAAGGGAAGCGAGCGCTTCACGTGTGCAACGCCCCTTCTCCAGCCGCCACCGCTTCGTTGGAAATCGGAAAGGCGATTGTCGACCGTATCATCGCGATGCCTGAGTTGCCCAGCGCCCCAGTGGCGATGGTGGCGAAAGTCGGCTAGCGCGCAGCCTCCGGGCAAGCACTCAATCCGGACGGCCGGTTCGCTGAACGGTGGGTGGGTGGCTTCGCTCCGGATCGGCCTATCGCCCGCCTGATCAGCGACCGCACGACTACGGCGTGGAGTGTCGCGATGACTCATCTTGGGCCACAAACCGCTGATAGAGCCCGGACGCGAGAATCAAGATGAAGGCCACGCCGATAAACGCCCCGATTCGATAGAGCTGGCCGAGGTTGCTCAAGTCATGCAGGAATAGCTTCAGGAGCATGGCGAGCAGCAGTCCGATGGCAGCATAGCGGACCCCGCGCAGACGTTTGCCAATGCCAATCAGCAGTAGAACCAGCGCAAAAATGCCCCACCCGATGGAGTAGCTCATGTCGCGAGCGAAATTCCCTGAGAACTGAAACCGGATGGTCTCGCCGTCGCCGAAGTGATCGGCAATCTCGATGTTGAGCAACAGGAAGGCTAGGATCCGAGGTGCTGAGGAGGCGCGAGCCGTCGGGCGGCGGTGAGGAAACAGAGGGTGACAATTCCGTAGGTATAAGTGTACCAGTTAAGCAGAGGCAGGGAGTTGCTCCGAGGATATTCGAGGACGGCCGGATTCAGAGCTAACCTCACGAATGCGATACTCAGGAGCGCAATACCGGTGGCACGCAATCCTGGGTGCGGGACTTTGCCGAAAAGCCACACGAGCGCCACCCCTTCGAGCGCCCAGCTCAACGTCAACCATTGGTGTTCGAATTGCACCGGAAAGACAAGCGTGACAAAGAAGAGGGCGCTCCCCCCGAGCCAGGCGAGTTGAGACACTCGTGCCGGGGCGGTGGAGTCGCGCTGGGTGGCGATCCTCGCCACAGCGAGGAACATGGGGATGGCCATCAACGCCGGAAGAAAGCCCGGATTTGCGATGGCAAATCCCTGCGTCACGACACGATAAAGGATGTAGAAATGCAACGGGCCAGCAAGGGCTGCTGCTGTCCATGGCCATACCTGATTGGCCAAACGCGCTCGCCACAGGAACGGAAACACCGTGTAAATAGCGTAGAACGTCAGATTCCAAAAGAGCGCGATCCATCGCGCCTCGGCCTGGAAATGGACTTGGTGCCAAAGCAACTCCAACCCCAGAACGCAAAGCAGGCTGGTCGGAACGAGCAGGTCCATTCGGGCGAGCAGCCCCATCGCGAGCAGAGCTCCAGCCAGAACGAGCGCGAGTCCGTAGACCGGCGACGGATTGGACAACGGCAACTGGCCGGCAACGATCATTAAGAGGAAGAAGGGCAAGACAGCCGCGGAAACGGGGACTTGAATCGCGAGTTCGGCACCGTGGACTCCGAGCATGTGACCCAGTTGAGCGTCCATGGTCTCTTCCTTACCGGCATCCGAACCCGATTTGGCGGTGCTCTTGGAAATCGCAAAACGCCCGGCCGTGATAAACAACGCGGCAAATCCGCCAATAACCACGAGCATCCCGGGAAGACTGTTCAGGTCGTTCGGAAGACGGACCAGCCACGTTGCCGTCAGCGCGCCAGTCAGGCAGACGGCCATCAGGAGCGCACTGATCGAGGCAGTTGCCAGCATCAGAATGATCGTCAGCGAGTCGATCAGCAACACGGCGGGCCATAAAGCGAATCCGACCGTATTGAGCTTCAATACCGGAATGAACATTAAGACCAGGCCCGCGAGAGGAAAGGCGTGTTCCCAGACGGATGGGCGAACTGTCGGGCGCCAGTGGGCCAGCGCCACGGGGTAGACCGCGTGCAGGACGGCAAAAGCTAACGTGAGTCCCAAGCTCCAGATCAGCAACGACGGAGTCAGGAAACGCGCCATCCAAATGGCTAGCAGCGCAAAAACCGCCATCCCTGCGGCTTGAGGCAGCCTGGCGAGAGTGGGCTGGACGAGGGCGAGGCCCAGGAGGCAAAGGTCTGCCCCCAAGACAAAGCTGAAGAGCGTGCCTGGCTCCGTTCCTAACGGTTCTACCGAAAACAGGTAAAGGACGAAGGCAAAGGTAGTGAACGGCAATCCGACGGCAGACGCTCTCAGCCAGCGATTGGCCGCTCCGCGCTTTTCGAAAATGACGAAGGCGATCAGGAAAAGGAGATCGAATCCTAGGAAGATGATTCGTGCGACAGGGGTTTGGCTGGCGTCGAAGAATTCGTGAACCCAGCCGACCTGGAGCATGACGGTTGCCGTAGCGCCCAGGGCAATCAAGAAGGCCCAGCGGCGTCGTAAGGCGACAGCGAGCAGGCCGAGATCGAGCAGTGCCACATAGCTAAAGAGCCCCGTCGGATTGTTCTGCCCGGTCGACAGTAAGATCGGCGTTAAAAAGCCCCCCAACAAGCCGAGCACCGCCACAACGCACGCCTCGAGTCGGACGGCCAGCGTAAATGCCATGGCCGTGATCAGGGCCATGCATAGAAATGTCAGCGCCTCGCCGAAGAGTGGAAAGTGATAGATTGACCGGCAGGCGTAAGTAACTGTGTAGAGAATCACCACGCCGGTCGCGCAAAAGGTCTGAGAAGTGACGACGAACGCTCGCCGTTTCATCGCCACGCCTGAAATCAGCAAGGCCGTTCCTGCCACAAATCCAATGGCCGCGCGGAGTTCAGGCGGGATCAGGTTGTGGTCGAAGGAGTACTTGATAAAAAAAGCGACACCAAGGAACAGAGCGAACCCTCCTAGCCACGCAAAGAGTTTCACGCCCATAAACTTTTCCCAGTCGACTCCTTGTCCGATCGTTGGCGAGCTCCTTTCCTTGGAGATCAGCGGTGGAGCGGGCAGGTCGACTCGGGGTGGGGTTATCGGGTGCGACGGGCTGGCCGATAGGGCGGGCGCGATGGGTGGAATCGGCGGTTGTGCCGCGGGTATCGCCCAATCGGTCCCGGATCTCGCGGACGCGATGGAAACATCACCGGCATTGCCAGGATAGGACCGGATTAATGTCGCCCCTAGGGCATGGGGTTGTTGACCTGGGTTGGCGGTGGCTTGCTTTTCCAATCGAGCCAATCGCGCCGTCAGTATCTGCAACTGACGCTCGGCTTCCCCGAGGCGCCTAATCAAATAGGCCGCTACCGCCAGGAATATGACGATGAGGAAGGGGAAAAATATGCTCATGCGCGCGATTGGTTAGCTCGCCAGGTTAGCAGTGCCCCGTGGCCCCATTCACGCGACATTATCCGATCTGCCGCTTTGATGGAAATCGATAATCAAGGGCGCTCCATCGATTTTCCGAATGTAGTGTTTCCCCCTAGGAACGAGGCGCGATGCTGAACGTTTTGGCGAAGTTTGGAGTCAAGGACCAGTGGGAAATGGGTGTTAAGCGCTCTGTTCGAAGGATCTACCGATTGTTGCACCGCCATGGCTGCTCCCGTAGTGGTGCTGTTCATTGCCCATGCTTCCCGTGCAACGGTTTTGGAGCCGCTCTGGATCCGACGTCCGTTCGCTGGTGACCCACAGGTAACCCAATAGAGAGTGGGTTACCTGTGGGTCACCAGCGAATGAAGAGCGATTCTCCAGTTAATGTGACCCACAGGTAACCCACTAGAGAGTGGGTTACCTGTGGGTCACCAGCGAATGAAGAGCGATTCTCCAGTTAATGGGCTGTCTTGACAAAGTCGCTGAGGCCAAGCAGGTCGAGCATTCCGCTGCGCACGGCGAACCATATGAAGTGGAAGAACTTCTCATCGGATTTGCAGGTGTAATCGATGCGGCCTGCTTTCATTGGTTTGGTGTTTCCGGGCATGTTGTCGGTGTGGACGACGATATGGTCGGCAACGAACGATTTGAGTTTGTTCATCACACCGTTTTCTGACCCGGTTTGGCGATTTAAAAGAGCTATGTCCAAGTTTTCGTAAGCGGCTTGGAACTCACCGGAAGCGTGTCCAGCGATCACGTTAGCGTTAAATGTCGCTTCGTACAAGATGCCGGATTCGAGCCGTGTTCCTGCGGTCACCGCCAGAAATGAATTCAGGTCGGGCAGGCGCACCCGTCCGAGCGAGCCAGAGTAAAGGAGGGCAAGGTCTCGGGATGCGGTGGGAATCGTCATTTCGAGTTTCAAAATCCCTTGTCCCATGAATGCACATTCGCCTTGGATGAGGATGGGATCTTCCGGACGACCGCGATTGGCAAATCCGAGCATGGCGAGTTGAACAGCGTCGAAAGACATCGATCCGGGCTCTTTTCCAGGGCCAAGCCTCTGATGCACTGAAACTTGCCCGTTTGTGACCGTAACTTTGTCGATGGCGATGCTCCAGGGGAGATCCGCGAGGAACTGGCTGACTGTCTTGGTTGGGCGGCGTTTGGGGTTCACTGGCTTCTCACGGCTGGTCAGCGTATCGAGTGTTGCGTTCGCCAGTTCTACATGTTGAGCCCGAATCACCTTTTGGCTCACCAGGGCAGCCGTATCAATCCCCACGATAGCCGCGCGTGGCACTTTCCACTCCAACCGGGAGCGGCGGAAGTCACGCGCTTTGAAGAACGCCTCATCTTCGAGGGCGGGGCGAAGCTCAATTCCTTCGACGGTCAACGACGAATCGGAAGACGAAAAGCGGAGTTGGCCGCATCGAATACGGTATTCGGAGTTAGGAAAGGTGAAGCTGAGGCCATCGATGCTCCAGACGGACCGACTGAAAGCGCTGAGCTGTTGGCCTCCAAAGAGGAGGTCGGTCCACGAGAGGCCGGCCGCTTCGCCGCGATCGATCTGGCAAGACCAACTGGAATGCGGCCCGCTCAGACTTAATCCAGACCATATCACTTGGTTCTGCAGCGCTCGATATCGGAAAGATCGGATTTCGAGCTTGGCGCCTGGATGGGCTTTTGCGAAGGCCTCTTCGATTCTAGGTTTAGCAAACCGTTCCACCAACACATTGCCGCGAAGCAGAACCAGTCCTATTCCAACGGCAAAGGCGAGAATCCCAAGGGTGACCGCTTTGTGCCGTTGGCGGGACCGAGTGGGAAGCCTTTCGGAAGGTGCGACGGGCGGGGCAGGTCCTTGGTCCATGGCGGTTAGTTAAGCCCGCTCCATCGTAAAAGCAAATGCACCTGAGAATGAAATGCTCCCGGGCAAGGAAGGGCCGATCAGGACGAAGCGGGAGGCATTGGCGCACCCAGGGATTTGGCGTGGGTGAACTCAACGAGGCAGACCCGAAAGGCTGACCGCCTATTTCAGTTCCGCTAAGATGCGATTCACTTCTTTGGTCAAGGCGGGACTGGGGTTGGAAGCAAGCGCCGTTTGCAGTGCAGCTTTGCTTTGATCCTTTTGATCCAGAGCCTTATGCGCCAGGCCTAGAGTTAGAAACAGTTCGGCATCCTGGGGGCGTTTGAGAGCGCTTGCTTTGAGAAACTCGACTGCCCGCGGGTAATCCTTGGATCGGAAGGCTAATTGGCCGAGCAGCTTCTCCAAGTCGGCGTCCTCGGCAAAAACCTCGCGAGCCTTCATGCCGGCATCGAATGCCTGGCTCTCGCCATTCGCGGTGCGAGCATAAAGAAAGGCGAGTTGTCGCCAAGCAGGCGCGAAGCCCGGATTCAACTTCAGGATTTGGTCGCTATAAATCTTCCGGGCTGCATCGTCCTGGCGATCGAATTCGAAGAGCGCGGCCATCGCCATGAGCGCCGGCACGAATCGTGGATCTGCTGGCGGGATCGTTTTTAGGTTCGCGACTACGGCCCTGACACGGGCTGGATCTCGCGCGAGCATCATCGTATCTAACAATTGTCGCGCCAGCTCTGCTTGTGGAAACCCGGTCTTGGTGCCCAAGGCATGCTGCAGAGATTGTTCGGCTTCTGAGACTTTGCCCCGACCATAAGCGGCGATTGCAAAGTCGAATAGAACCTTGGGATCTTCCGGGTACTGCCGGATCACCGGCTGCATCAGGCTATGGGCTCGCTTGTAATCTCCGGTCAGCAGGGCGATCTCCGCGACAGCATGGGTGACGCCCAGGTCAGAGGGGGCCAGTTCAAGTGCGGCGTTGGCTGTTTCTGTGCTTTTGACGCTATCATGCTGCTGCTCCGCGTAGAATCGGGCGAGTTGCAAGCTCGGAAGCGGTGCTTTCGGACTTGCGGCAGTCGCATCTCGATAGAATTTCAAAGCTGTGTCAGGATTTCCATCGCGCCGCGCCAGTTCCGCGGAGCGGAGTAGTGCCATCACGTCCTGCGGGTCAGCGGCCATGGCTTCTTGGATCTTGGCCCGGTCCGCAGCGGTTGCAGAGGAGGGATTGACTCCCAGAATTTGCAGTCGCGCTTGGGCCTGGACGTGGCCCGGAAAGCTGTTGGTGATGTCCAATGCTGTTTGGAGGGCCAGTCGTGCCGCGGCATCGTCGCCCATCATGTAGTAGGCCGTTCCTAAATGATACTGCACTTCCGCGTCCGTGGGGCGTTTTTCAGCCGCTGTCCGAAGCGTGGACAAGGCCCAAGGGTAGTCACGCCGCCGACATAGGATCCAGCCAAAGGTATCGGCAACGGCCGGGTCATCGGGAGCAAGTTCGCGTGCGGCTTTGGCATAGCGTAACGCCGCATCTAAATCCCCCAGGTTTTCCGCACTGAGCACCGCCAGGTTATTCAAGGCGGTAACGGAGCGCGGGTTTTGCTGCAACAAACGTTCGTAGCTCTCGCGGGCGCCCGCGAAGTTCTTCGAGTCCTGCTGCAACCAGCCCAATTGCAGAAGCACGGTGGCGTTCGTCGGCTGCTTGGTCAGAACGGTCTTTAGTTCGGCCTGCGCTTGGTCGAGCTTCTTGGATTGCACGTAAAGCTGCGTTAGGAGCATCGAAGCGGCTGAGGAATTCGGATCGACCTCAAGGGCTTTACGAAGCGCGGCTTCAGCGGCGTCCAATTCGCGCAGCGAAAGATGCACTCGAGCGAGCACGATGAGCGGCCCCGCGGAGCCCGGCAGATTGCGCACGAGCGCTTCGGCCCGGTCCAGAGCGGCTTTTGACCGGCTGGCACGGAGGTCCATTTCGATCAACTGCTCGACCGCTGGGCTGAACCTTGGCGCAACTCGAACCGCTTCTTCAAAAGCCTCTTGCGCTTGAGCCTCTTGTTGTTGTTGTCGGCGAATAATCCCGATCTGGTAGTAGGGCTCAGGCATCTTTGGAACGAGTTGCTTCCACTGCTCGGCGACTGCCAAAGCTTCCTCAAACTGGCCGGCAAGCCGGCAGGTTTCGGCCATCAGAACCAAGGCTTGCGGGTTTTTGGGGGAACGCTTGAGCACCCCCCCAATGGCTTCCTTGGCGGCTGTGTAATCTCGTTTGCGCAGACTGATTTCGCCCAGCGCCAGAGCGGCTTGGTCAAATCGAGGATCGACCTTCAGCGCGGCGCGGAAGCTGTCAATGGCCTTTTCTTCGGCGTTTTGCTTTAGATACGCGGTGGCCAACTGAAAATGGAGCGGAACGACTCGCGGGTATTGATCCCTAAGGCGCTCAAGTTCCGCAACGGCCTGGTTGACGTCGCCCTTCGACAAGGTCACTTGAGCTCGAAGCAGCAAGGCCTCGGCGTCGCCCGGGTTTTCCTGCAACATCCGTTGAACCAGAGCCAGACACTCCTCTGTATTCCGCTGTGAAAACGTCATTCGAGCCAAAAGCAGTAAGCCGACGCGGTTGCGGGGAGATTTAGACAGGACGCCCTCGATGATCTTTCGAGATTCAACCAGGTCATTTCGACTGAATTTGAATTCCGCCCATTTGAGGCGCGTTTCCCAATCCTCCGCGGGGGCCAGCTCAATGGCCGCTTTGAATAATTCATCGGCGCGCGCAGGATTGCCCAATTGCCAATGCAGGACGGCGCCGACATAAGCGATCAGGCTGGACTTGGGCTCCATGGCGCGTGCTTTGTCGAATTCGGCTTCAGCCGTGGGAAGGTCCGCTTTAAGTCCGGCCAATGTTCCCGTGCCAACATGGAAAATCGCGCGATCACCCAGTTGAGTGCGGGACTTATCAAGGAGCTGCTGCGTGACGGACAGGTGTTCGGGGGTCAACGAAGTTGCGGCAGCAAGCCAGACACCCTGCTCGTGGCCTGGATCCTTTTCAAGGATTTTGAGCGCCTGCGCACGAGCCAGCTCAGTCTGGCCTTGGAGTAGGTAAAGGCGCGCTACTCTCACCCGGAGATCGATCGACTCAGGATTGGCCTCTTGGGCTCTCCGCAACAATTCAAAGGCTCTCGCGACCCGACCCGAATCGTAGTAAATGACTCCCAAACGCTGTAACGCTGTCGCTTGGGAAGGCTGAATCTGCAGAACGTTCATGTATTCGATCTCCGCGCTTTCGAGCTGTCGCTGATCGTAATACCGATTCGCTTTTTCCAGGTGCTTAGCGAGGCGCGACTCGCGCGAGCACCCGAACAAGGAACTCAGCAGCAAGAGCAGGGGGAGGGATAGCAAAAGCCGTCTGAGACTCGAACGAGTTGGCATGGATGATTTGGCAAAAGCGGCGATACTCTTCATGGCAAGCCCATAGCTTCGGGTCCGTGAACCGTGAGAAGCGGTCGCTTTGGCAGACAAGCTTGAGCTCACGGTGCACACCTTCTGTATGGAGGTAGCAGACTTGATACGGATGGGACAGCTTAAACGCAGGATTCAGCATTCCCCTTGGCTCTAACGGCTGCACGGTGGCGTATCCCAAAACTGCGGATACAGAAACCGAGGAAACCCTCCCGATATTAGCGCCGGCGGTGGCTTTTTGGCCGCCTAAGATCGGTGTGTAATCGTTCGAACGGGCGACGATGGCGGGGCCAGGCGCCAAAATGTCACCAGCATCGATGCTCTTGAGTGGCTTGTGGGCAACAATTTACGACTTATTGAAGCTTCGGAGACGATGTTGAAGCCCCGGATTTGGGTGTCAACCAGTTGACGATACGCAGCGTAATGCTACCTTGATGTCTTGATGGAGCGACGTCGAGCGAAGGGAAGTTCTACCTTGACAAAATGTCCAGTTTTGAAACAATAGTGGAATATAGTGTAGCTAAACGGGACATCGGTGTGCCGGTTTAAGGGTGCTACATCCAGACACGTACGAACAGAAGGGAATGCATGAAGAGATTAATTCTGGGAGCGATATTGGCTAGTGCAATATCGTTTTCTGCGAGCGCAGTGTTGATCCCAGTAAACGTTACTCCGGGCGGAGCAGACGTTTCCAAAGGCTCCGTAGGAACTAGTAAGGCTGAGATGTTTGCCTGGTTATCAGGTCTCGGGTTGACCCCGGCACCGGTGAACCAAAACGTTACCAGTTATACGAGTCTCAGTTCAGGACCATTACTGAACATCAGCGGTCCAAGTTATGTAGTGCTGCACTACGGAAAAGGACTCGGCGGTGTCGGCGATGGCGGTGGCATCTTAGCTCTATTCCTGGACGGCACTGGTCTGTATCAGGTCCCTAACACTGGATCTGGGCCAAACGGCCTCGGCGGTATCTCGACCGTCCGAGTGTTTCCAGCGGCTCCTGTTCCAGGAACGCCGGGCGGTTCGGTTCCTGATAGCGGGTCAACCTTGGCTCTCTTGGGCTTAGGTTTGGTCGGATTGATCGGCGCTAATCGGTGTCAAAGGGGTTTATCCCGGAGCTGATTCGACGATTCAAGATTCATGAGCGGCCCTCGGTTGAGGGCCGCTTTTTTTTTGAGAGACGAGATGGGTAGCTTGACCCATCGCAAGGCTCTGCAAAAGGGCGGCGTCCCAACTTCTCGATTGCCTGTTAACCAATCGGGAGAGCCCTTTTGCGAAAGGCGCGTCGGAGCAACCCGATCCCCTGCAGACTGGGAGTGCATCTGGTTCAACGTGCAAACGGGCTTCAAGGGAAAGCCGAGCTGTAAGTTTTGTAAGGAGCGCGGACAGTCATCAGATGAGTTGCTGTCGGCGAGAGTTCAATCCAATCTACACCAATGCTGGGGAATGCGACCTATGGCGTGGTGATCCCGTGCCTCAATGAAGCGATGACCATTGCTCCATTGGTACGGCGCGTCCGCGAGTACATTCCGCGGGTCATGGTGATAGACGACGGATCGACGGATGGGACTGCCAGTTTGGCGGCTCAGGCGGGCGCCTCGACCATTTCCCTCGCTCAGAGCCTTGGAAAAGGCGCGGCTTTGGCGTCTGGGTTGAGGTGGGCTGAAGGCCAAAATCTGTCTTGGGTCTTACTGATGGATGGAGATGGGCAACACTCGCCAGAGGATATTCCCCGGTTTCTCGAGAGACAGACCAACACCGCTGCGGCCATGGTCATCGGAAACCGTATGACGGAAGCCTCACGCATGCCGCGACTCCGTTGGATCGCGAACCTATGGATGAGCCGTTCAATTTCATTTCTGGCTGGCTGCGTTTTGCCAGATACCCAGTGCGGGTTTCGACTGCTGCACGTTCCCAGCTGGAGTGCACTGCAGTTGAGAACGTCACACTTTGAGTTTGAATCAGAAGTGCTTCTTGCGTTTATCCAAGCGGGCCACCACGTAGAGTTCGTACCAATTCACGTAATCTACGGCCACGAACGAAGCAAGATACGTCTCTTGAGGGATACATGGCGGTGGCTGGCCTGGGTGATTTCTATCAAGCGACACTGGCCGTCGGGCGGCATCATGACCGAATCCGGAAGCCATTCCAGGACCCTTTTCACCTCTTCGCCTGGCGGTAGCTGACTCGGGCGGATTGCTCGTGGGGTTCGATCGTCAAGGCCTGCCTTCATCCCAAAAACTTTTGCATTCTGGAATGGGCTCCTTCAAGCTGGGCCTATGACGAAACCGTTAGCGCTCGTATTCTACGAGGCCTTGTTGCCCGGCAGCCAGCTGGTCAACCGGCTGCAGGATCTTGGCTACCGGGTAATGACACATACGCAGGCGGACACCTTGGTCGACCAAGCCCGTCAGGCAACGCCATTCGTGATGATTGTAGACCTCACTAGCCGTGGTTCGGACCTTTGTGGTGTTCTACGCGACCTACGGCAAACGCCGGACACTGGACACATCCCTGTGCTGGCGTTTGCAAAAGACGGGCAAGATGATTTACGAACTCAAGCACATCAGGCTGGCGCCACCCTGGTGACCGGGGATGCGGCGGTGCTGACGCATCTGCCTCAACTTTTGGATCAGGTTCTTGAGGTCGGTCCTTAACGCACTTTCGCAAAGCGACGCTAAGAGGGTTGGCCTTGAGCGGCCGAACAACCGGTGAAGGGAGACGCAGCGGCTGAGGAGACAGGGGGGCGGGAGGTTGGATTGCAAGGAAAACGAGCTTATAGCTTACTAATCCTTGACCTTAGTCACGCTTGTTCCTAGACTCCTCGCTCATAGACCAGCACAACTCAAGGCCGTTAGGCTCTTGGTGCGCCTTACCAGTTCCCGGAAACGATTGTTTCACTGCTTGGATCTGCTTGGCTGCACCGCAACCGGAGTGAAGTATGGTGAGTGGCAAAGTAAAGTGGTTCGACAACAAAAAGGGGTTCGGATTCATTTTGCACGAGTCAGGCAAAGATGTCTTTGTTCACTATTCCTCCATCCAGGGCAATGGCTACAAGACATTGGCGGAGGGAGAAGTGGTCAATTTCGATATTGTCGAAAGCAACAAGGGCTGGAAGGCCCAAAATGTCCAGCGCCGCGAAGCGTAGCGCCGTCCGTCAATCGCGCCGCAGTTGATGTCCGGTGGGTTGTCTGCGGTCGCCTTCCACGGTAAGCTCTTTCCATGAACGCCGTGGAGTTGACGAATCCGATTTCTAGCTTGTATGTGCACGTGCCATTTTGTGCGCACAAATGCGAGTATTGTGCCTTCTATTCCCATGCTCCATCGGGGGACGTTTTGCACCGATATGTCGTGGCGCTCATTCGAGAGTTAGAGCTGATCGCTGGAGAAGTTCGCCCGCGCACAGTGTTCTTTGGTGGGGGCACGCCCACTTTGTTAACGATTGACCAATGGCAGACCGTCTTGTCAGCCATGGAGCGCTTGAGCTTACTAGGAGCGCAAGAGTGGACCGTCGAGTGTAACCCAGCAACACTCTCTCTGGACAAAGCGAAATTACTGCGATCCTACGGCGTCAACCGGGTCTCCATGGGCGTGCAGTCGCTGGATAGTCAGCTACTCGAGCGCTTGGGACGGATTCATACGCGCGAGATGGTTTTCAAGTCGTTCGATATTTTGCGCGCAGCGGGCTTTGAGAATATCAACCTCGATCTCATGTTTGCCATTCCAGGCCAAACACTGGGAGTCTGGCAGAAGACGATCTGTGAAGCGCTGGCTTTTGGGAGTGAGCATTTGTCCTGCTACGAGGTAATTTACGAAGAAGACACCCCTCTCTTTGCCCAGCTGCGGGCCGGGCAGTTTGAAGTGGATGAGGAATTGGCGTGCGATATGTACGAAGAACTCGTCGCGCGCGCGGAGGCAGCAGGGTTCCGACAGTATGAAGTCGCAAACTTCGCCCGCCCCCTGCCGAACGATCACCCTGGAGTTCCCGGTCGCGCTTGTCGACACAATGTTAATTACTGGCGAGGCGGGGAGTTCCACGGAGTTGGCCCTAGCGCCACCGGGTATATAAAAGGAGTCCGCACGAAAAACATATCGAACACGGGACTCTACTGTGAACGGTTGGAGCACGGCGTTCGTCCATTTGAGTTTAGGGAAACCCTATCGCCCTTGGCTCGGGCTGGCGAAACGGCAGCGTTCGGCCTGCGGATGACGGCAGGCTGGTCCTACAGTGAGTTTCGAGACGTGACAGGATTCGATTTGCGATCGCATTGGGCGCCGGAGATCCGGGGCTTGGTCGCGGACGGATTGGCCGTTGAAGACCCGCACGGATTTCACCTGACCCGCCGTGGTCTGCGCTTCGCTGATCTTGCTGCAGAAAAGTTCATTCGATTGGACTCGGAGGCAAAGCTTCTGGCTTGCGCCTCGTGAGGGTTTCCAGGAGGGCTCGCCTCGACAGGATTTCACGTGAGCTTGCGCCGGTCCGTACGATCCGTTAGCTTCCGCGGCTGAACGTGGCGCCGGCTGATATTTTCTTTTGAGACAATATGCCGTGCCAGGCTCGGTTCCAAGACGCTGCCGGGCCGATAAATGGAATGCTTTTATGTCGGACTCTTACATTCAGAATCTATTTGCCGAACGCATTGGCGGGCGGCAGTACGGCAAGTCGACTGCAATTTATAAGTTTGAAAAGATAAAGCGGGCGAAGCGTGCCGCGTTGGCGGCGCGCCCGGGCTCTGAGATCATCGACATGGGAGTGGGTGAGCCGGACGAAATGGCGTTTCCGGAAGTAGTCGAGTGTCTGAATATTGAGGCAAGAAAGCCGGAGAACCGAGGCTATGCGGATAACGGGGATCAAGTGTTGAAGACGGCTGCCGCCAGGTATCTGGAACGAGTATGCGGAGCCCAAAAGATCGATGCGGAAACCGAGGTGATCCATTCTATTGGGAACAAAGCCGCGCTTTCCATTCTTCCGGCGGCACTTATAAACCCTGGCGATTACGTCTTGATGACGACTCCGGGTTATCCAGTGTTCGGGACACATGCCAAGTATTATGAAGGGCGTGTCCACCAGTTGCCATTGACAGAGGCGAACCATTTTCTCCCGGATCTCGAGTCTATTCCCAAGGAAGTTCTGGAAAAATCAAAAGTTCTCGTTCTGAACTATCCCAACAATCCCACCGGAGGCAGTGCGACGCCCGAATTCTTTTCAAGGGTGATCGAATTCGCGAGGCAACATCGATTAGTGGTTGTGCATGATGCAGCTTACGCGGCGCTCGTGTTTGAGGGAAAACCGAACAGTATATTGTCGGTCCCTGGGGCAAAGGAAGTGGCCGTGGAGTTGCACTCCACCAGCAAGAGTTTCAACATGACTGGGTGGCGTTGTGGGTTTGTCGCAGGCAATCCGCTGCTGGTGAAAGCGTATGGCGATGTCAAGGACAACACCGATTCGGGTCAGTTCTTGGCGATTCAGCACGCAGCTGCGTATTGCTTTGATCACCCCGAGATCACACAGAAGATTGCGGCCAAATATTCGCGCCGGATGGACGGTCTGGTCCAGGTTTTACAAGACCTTGGATTCAGCGCCCGGAAGCCGAAAGGTTCGTTTTTTCTTTACGTCAAGGCGCCGAAGGCAGCAGTGCTAAAGAATGGAAGCCGGACCGAATTCAAATCTGCGGAGGAGGTTTCACAGTGGCTAATCACGGAAAAGTTGATTTCAACCGTTCCGTGGGATGACGCCGGATCTTACCTTCGGTTTAGCGTTACGTTCCTAGCGAAGGATGTCGCCGATGAATCACGCGTCCTAAATGAAATCCGCCAACGTTTAGACGAGGTCGTGTTTCACTTCTAGAACCTGGAATCGACGCTGAGGTCGACAACGCGTCGACCTTCGGTGATCGACGGGTGCCGAGGAAGGTAAGACCTACCCCCCGGAGGGCGGTCCGACTCAAATCCCTGAAGGGGCAGAGTTTCGGAATTGGCCCACCGGAGGAAATCCGGGTTCAAGCAGCTGACGCCTGGACCAATTCTTCGGACTCGACCGCTTCGGAGAAGAGGGAGTCCTTTTCGCTGTCCAAGTCGTGGATCACGCGACACAGAGCAGATTGAATCTTCTCGCGGGCGCGTTTGATTGCGGCGTCTTCCTTCGCAAGTGCCGCTTTAGCATTGGCGAGTTCGGCTTGCTGTTGCAGCATACAGGCTTCCAATTCGGCTTCATGCCTGCGGCGTGACTGTTCCAGAACGGCTTGCGTGCTGAGCTGGTTCGACATCTCGGTGAGCTCTTGCTCAAGATCTTTCGCGCGGAGCTGCAAGCGACGATTTTCGCGAGCGTGGGTCAGGTTGGACGCCTCGAGCGATTCGACTTTAGCGGCCGCTTCCTGCAGCTTCATCTGCAGGGATTCAATCGTTTGCACACACGTGCGCTCACTTGCTTGAGACGTTTCAAGTTTGCGACTCAGCTCTTCTTTAATCCCTTCGGCTTCGCCGATCGAGGCCTCCAGACGCTGGCGTTGAGAACGTTCGTCACGCAATTGGCTTCGCACTCTGACCAATTCACCTGTAACGAGTTCGTAGGCGGCCATCTCCTGAAACTTGCGCTGCAACGGGGCTTCAGTGGCACGGCCTTCTCCATGTTCGGAATCGGCCGGGGCCTTCGCAACATCGCTGGTGTTGTGCTGTGAGATGGCGCGTTCCAGTTCGTGGATCTTGGATTTAAGTGACGCGTTTTCGGATCGCGTGCCCTCCAGACTATGTTGCAGACGCTGTAGTTCAGGGGCAAGTGTTGCTTGCTGCTGCTCCGCGGCTCGCTGGCGTTCCTCTAACTGCTTTTCGAGCAGGCGCTGCTTTTCAGCAGCGGCTTGCGCCTCTTTCTCCACGGCGTCACGGCGAGCGGCTTCCGCGGCGGCTTGACTCTCCACGCGAGCGAGCGTGGAACGTAGCTCCGCCAGAGTCCCTTCACGTTCTGTAAGTTGTGCTTTTAGGTTCGCTTCAGCTTGTTGCAGAGCGGTTTGTTGGGACTGCAATTCCTGCAGTGCGGTCCGTTCGCGATTGAGGCCCTGTTCGAGTTCCCCCGCTCGCTGTTGAAGCGAGCCCAACTGTTGATCGGCCGCTTGGCGGGCATTGGTCTCGCCTTCAACGCGCAATTCGAGCTCCTTGAGCCGCGCCAAGCTGGCGGCCACAGCGGCTTCCGCTTGTTCCTTGGCGGCGGCCAGTTCGGTACAGGCTTTCGTTTGCGCTTCAACGCGCTGTTCTGCGGCGTCCAGTTTTTCCCTAAGCTCGTTCGCTTGCGAGGCTGGCGGTTCAATATAGTATCGCATATCAGTCTTTGATGTTTCCTCGAGGTTAGTCGGTGTTGCCTCGGGAGTCATGGCACGTGAGGGGGAGAGAGTAAATCGAGGCAAGGACGGAGCAGGGACCAGGCAGTCGTTGCCCCCATTTAAATGGCCGCTGGCACTGCGGCGTTCTGACACTTCCCGAGGAGCATCTTGATCCTCGCTGGGAGCAAGTCTATCCCCTGGTTCTAAGGCTGTTCCCGAAATTACGACGACAGAAGATGGTTTGCCCATGCGCCGCTTGATGGCGAAAGTGAAGGCTTTCACCACCATTTCACTCGGCGTAAAGGGCTTGGTGATGACATCCGCTGTTCCATTCAGAGTTGACTGAATGCGCACGTCAAATTCAGCACTGGCAGTGACAACCACAATCGGCAGGTCCGCGTGTCCGGGGATCTTTTTTAACTCAGCTGAGAATTCTCCGCTCCGAACCATTTTGAAATCGGTGAAGACAACGTCGAACTCCTCGTCTCGAAGGCTATCCAGCGCTTGGCCGGTGCTGGCGCAATCTTCCAACTCAACATCAGGACAGCCCAACGCAAATTGGAGTGCGCGTCTCGATAACGCGTCGTCATCAAGCACTATAATGCGAACGGGCCCCTTCTCGAAGTCTGACGAATCTGTCGTCGGTAGTGTGGCAACTGTCAAGGCGTCGATCGAGGCTGAAAGCGTTTTTAACGAAGACGAATTCACTCGGCCGGTATCTTTGGCCAGTGTGATCAAAAGCCGAGCTAGAGCGGAAGTGAATGCCGTAAGCGCGGGACATTTTGCAGTCAGTAACACCCGACGCAAGTTGCGAACATGCTCTTGCATCTTCTGCAAGGGTTCGGAGCGGCTTTCTGGTGTCGTTGTAGAAAATGCTCTGAACGATTCTGACAATTGACGGACCGTGGCACCCACTTCTTCCGGGAAGGTCGATCGCTGGGCGCCCACCGTCAGTCGCTTAATTTCGGTTGCCGGATTGGCAGCCGGCGGCGTGGCTGCTAGCGGGCCGGTTTGTCCAACGTTGGCCAAACTTTGCGCTACGGCTTTAACGACTTCCGGCGCCCTCGCCGGTACTTTAGGGAATGCTCGAGTCGCACTGCTCGAATCGTTGGTACCGGCGCGAGGGTCAGTCAAAGTGAAAACCGGCAAATCCTTGAACTCTGCCTGGCTGCGCAAGCCGCGGATCAACTCTTCCGTGTTTGACTTCGATTGAGTGATATCTAGAAGGACGGCGTCGGGTTGCGCTAATCGAATAAAATCTCCAAGAGGTTCGACGAGTTCTGCTGAGGCAAGCGCAACACCGGCTTGCTCAAACTGCATTCGATATAATGAAACTGTCGCGGGATCGGCCCCCAGCAATAGAATGTTTTGCATAGTCTCAGGCACCGTCACTACCTGTCGGATCACTCGATAAGCAGGCGTTATGCCGCTGGTTTGACGATCGTTTGAACATTGAGAAACCCCAGCAATCTGGGCTCAGATATGAGTCTTCTTGAAGGCAGACGTCGGCGGTCCACCTTCAAAGCTCGTTGAGCGGTGGACAGCCCTGCTCACATCCAAGACAAAGAACCGGAAGACTCAGGCTGACGTTCGCTGACTGAGGCTCTTGCCCCGAGACGAGCACTCAGGGAACTGGCGTTGGCTCACGGTGGACGTGGTCTTTACGCTGTGTAAGGTTATGGAAAGGAGACGCTTGGGAGCGTTAGAGAATATCAGAAAAGTTATTTCGGATTGTGGTTACCAGCCTTAGGAGCAGATGGGTTTAATAAGTGGAGTCCAAAATGTGGACAGAAAGGTCCTAGGTCGAGACATGTTGAAGCAAATCGTCAATCCAATGTTCCCGAAACTTGATGAAATACCGGCTTCCGGAGGGAACTTTCGTTCGGTCTCGCCGGCCGTGCGGCAAGGTTCTTCGGCGGCTTGGATCGACGCCCACGGACGATCGGAAGAGGTCCCTCAGACCGGATGGGACAACCTCGAAGCCAATTGTCCACAGCATCAGGAGGGAACGGGCCATCCGTTGTTCCAAAACATCCCTGCACTGCTGGAACGAGTCCGCAATGAGATGTGTCGGCTCGGGGAATGCAATACCCACCGGCAGCAACAGAGCTGCTTGAATGATTTCTCGATGCACTGCCAATGGCTTGCAGGCTACGCGCGGATTGCGCAGTTGCACGGCTTGGCCCAAGTCGCAGAAGCCCTGAGCTCTTTTCTACGGGAAGCGATTGACTGGACCCTTGAGATTAGCCCTTCCACGATTCAGACTCTCGTGCAAAGTGTTGAACTCCTAGGGCTTCTCGCTGGAGCCAACCCTGGGGTGGTCGGTCGGGCAGAGGGTGCGCGGGTTCTCGTGGTGGCCCGAGAGGCGGACGCTAGGATTCGAATCTTGGCGGCGTTGGAGAAGGCGGGTATTGCAGGTATTGGCATCGCCCAGGCCTGCACGGCGGTTGGTCTGCTGGTCAACAACGACGTCGACGTGATTCTGATGCGGGCGGACGAGAACGCGAGCGTCGGACCGCGTTTTTGTCAGAGTGTTCGGCAAATGTCGCGGCACTCGATGACTACGGTGATGGTTCAGTTGCCGCAAGACGACTTGGAACAAAGGTCGATGCTGGAAATCAGCGGTGCTACCGACATCATCTCGGGACCGTTGGCTTCCACCGAGTTGACGCTCAAAGTCTTGATTCATTTCTTCCGCGGACGAATTTCGGGGGTCTAGTCTCGAGTGTGAAACAGTTGACGTGTAGCAGTGATCGGGTTTAATCGGGCCAGTAGTTCGGCGGTCCAGGTTCTGGAAGTCTTCCGACCATACCGCTTAACTTTCCGCTGGCCGAATGAACAACATACTGCAATGGCAGCCAGAGAAGAGTCGGTTATTGGCCACTGCCAAAATCGACAACATCCACCATCTCCGCAAAGACCTCGAGACCTTGGCGGCTTGGATTAAAACCAAGGCCGATGAAGTTGCTCTCGACGGTAAAGCGGGTGTCAGCAAGGTTGCGGAAGTCGAGAAAGCCATCGGTGAGTTGCAGAGTCGCCTTGCGGCGCAGAAGAACCAAGCTGAGGAAAGTGCCGCGCAACTAGCCCAGAGGTTGGATCATTTAGAGAAATGGAGGCAATCCAGCGACGCAGCGATTCAGCAGTGCCAGCGCCTTGAGCAGACCTTTCGCAAGATCGACGCAGAAGCCCGCGAGCATTTTAGCGCGCAGTTGGACTTGGCGGCGGAGCAGACCACTCTGGCAACTCGCCTTGCGGAAGAAGCGAGGCAATCCGCGGACGCGTGTCGTACAGCTCAGACTGGCTGCGAGCAAAGCTCCAACGCCATGGTGCGCCGCGTCGAAGAGCTTTCGGTGACCTGGGACGGCGTGCACGAGAAAATGGCCAGTTTAGGAGCGGGTGTGGAACAAGATGTCGCACGACTGGCGGACCAGGCGCAAACAATTCATGAGCTCCTGAGCCAGAGTCAGGCGTCGGCAGAGTCGCTGCGGCAGCTCCATGCAGACGCGGTCGCGCGCCAGACGGATGTCGAGGAAACCTTGACGCGCTTGGTTCAAACGGCGGAGTCAAATGCGTCGGCCGTCGTCCAACATTCCCAGACGACCACAGCGGCTGCAGAATTGGCGAGCAAACTGAAGTCAGAGTGCGAAGCGCTGATGGACTTGCTCCGCCTTAAAAGTGAGGAGCTGGCGGCGACGTGGCAGAATACGGAACGCGAGTTTTCCGACGTCTCTGGTCGAATGGAGCAGAGCGCTGCCAAAGCGGCATCGGAGGCAAGCCGAGCGTCCGAGGTTTTGGCCGAGACCGAACGATTAGCAGAATCTAGCGCAGAAATGCGCTCGGAGTTGCAGACTGGCCAGGCAGAATTAGGCGAGCGTTTGGCAGCGGTCGATCAGAAACTACAGGAGGCTTCGCAGGAAGCGGCCAAAGCCCGCGAACATCGAGAGATCTGTGAGCAACTTGGGGCACAGCTTCGCGCTTCATCCAAGGGCATCGACGAAAAGCTGCGAAATCTCGAGGCCGAGCTGGATAACTGGCGGAATAACTTTGGAGGGTTTTGGGGGCGATTGAAGTGGCTGGCGGTGGGAAAAAAAGACTCGTGACTACCGCCTCGTCGGCGTTGCGGGCCAGCGGTTCTGCCTAGAAAGCGACGACGCTATCACTGTCATTTAGGACATAAACGAGTGGGGCCGCTTCATTCCTCGGATTCCCCAAAGCTAATCCTGATTCCACCAATTGGTGGATGGTGGTAGACAGAATCCTTCTTACCGGTGGTGGCATCCAAGAAAACGATTCCACCGGACCCGGGGTTAAGTGGAGGGTATATCTGACTGGAACCCGCCTGTGCCCCCTGATCTTCGTTATGCGGACCTGCCCGGACCGCCCGATTACCGGCCCGTCATGGTCCGGCATAGTGGTCACCATGTCCGAAGCGCGACGCCGAGTGCAACACTTACTTCTTATTTTCTTGAACTGGCGAAAGAGGCACTGTCATGGCTGGTCGAGAGGACAACTGCGGCATTATGTCCTCCCATCCCCACACTCAGTTTGACGACCCTGCCCCCGCGAGGAATCAGCGTGTGATTCGCTGGCATTCGGAAAGGTCCGTTGGCTCCTGTGAGTCCCGATAGGTTCGGCATAAGTCGACCGGCTTTGAGCGAGGCGGCTAGTAGGGCCACGTCGAGTAACCCGCTCGCACCCAGCGTGTGGCCCGTGTAAGGCTTCACCAAAAGGCATGCCGGAGACAAGCTTGCTTTGAATATGGAGTGCAGGGCGGACAATTCCGAGCGCGCATGATTTAATGTCCCGGTTGCATGCGGGCAGACAGCGGCAATGGACTCCGGTGCGCATGACGCTACGGCTTGGCTTAGGCACTCGGCAATTCCGGCCCCGTCTTCGGGAATTTGGACCGCGTCGAATGCGTCACTGGTTGCAGAATAGTTTTCAACGGCACACCATCCATCGCTCTCGGAAGAGCGTTCGAGAGTCACGGCCACGGCTGCTTCGCCCGGAAGGAATCCTGTTGTGTCCGCAGAATACGGGTCGTTGACGTTGTTGGTGCTGAGGACTCCGGTGGCGCGGAAGGCGGCGAGCAGCTCGGGAATCAACGGAAGATCCACCGCCACAACAAGGGCGCGCGGCGTGACGCCAGCTTTCAAGGCCATGGCCGCAAATCCGAGGGCATCCAAGCCGGACGCGCACCCATTGGAGAAGACCTGCCAAGGCCCGCGAATTCCCAATTCGATGCTAACGGCGGCCGCGATTTCGCTATGCATCAGGTTGCTCGCCCGGAAGCGGCTAATAGGGCGGCGTTCAGGCCAAGCTCCGACGAGTTCGCCGGTATTACCCCGGCTCGAGCCGACAAACAGCCAAGCATGTCGCCGGACGGCATCGGTCCAGCCCGCACCTTCGCAGGCGCGCCGACTGACCTGCACGGCGGCGTTGCTCGCTGCGCCATAGCGCCTGCCCAAGAGGAGGCGCCGGTTGGGAATCCAACCTGCCATCAGCCCACCAAACTCCGAATCTTTGCGCAACAATTCCGCGAGCGGTTTCAAGCCCGACTCTCGACGATCCATGTGAGCCATGGATTCCGTCAGGTTGTCGCCCAAGGCGCACGCCACGTCTGCTCCAGTTATGACCGGTATAACCACAAGAGGTTATCCTAGCGACGTTTCGTGCTCTGTGGCAACCCTGTCTGCAGCTCCAGATGATAAGGAATTACCCCCGGGCGGAACGTTAGCCCGATTGATTCGCGATGGGTTCGGACTGAGATTTCGACCATTCAGGTCTAGGATCCCGAGCGTAACTTGCGCTAAAGTGGACCTTCAAGTCTGCCGATAGCTCCCTGGACACACGGTCCGTCTAGCCGTGGCGTCCTTTGCTGTATGTGGCTCTGTCTTTCCCGTAAGGCACATCCACATGATCTCTATCTCCCATTTCGGAATGGAGAAACGCAAGCGTTGGAATGAAGATGCCTATTGGTGAAGACATGGGCCAGTGCGGCTCGCCAGCGATGGCTCAGGGTCTATGGACGCAACGCCTCGGAGGGGGGCTCCGCTGCTTGACGGAATTCGCGGACGGATTTATCCCGGAAGCCTGCCAGCAATGCCCTGAATCCGCGCGGCGCGCTCGACTGATCTCCAGGTTCTCTTTTCTTGGATCGGTCTTCGGACTGGTTTACGCCGGTTTCTACCTGGCCATAGGTCACTATTGGGGGACGGCAATTATCCTTGTTTGCAGCGCTACGTTCTTTGGTATCCCCTGGGTCATGCAGCGCCAGGGAACTCTCCAGCTTCCCGGGAACGCGTTATCCTTCATTTTGATCCTGGGTTTTTCGGCATTATGCCTTGTGGAAGGCGGAGTCCAAGGGCACGCCATCGCTTGGCTTGCCACGGTTCCGCTCTGTTCCCTCCTGCTCGTCGGCAGTCGGGGCGCACGCTGGAGTGTGCTCGGCTCATTCGCGGCTGGCGCTGGGATCGTGACAGCCAATCTCCTGGGGTTTCGAATGCACCCGACCTACGATCAGGTGTGGGAGCCGTTGGTTTCCACCGCCGGATATTTGGGGCTCGTCTTGTTCATGTTTATCCTTGGAGTGATTTTCGAAACGGGCCGCGAGCGCGCATTTGGCCGAATGCAGGAAGCCTTAGGACAGTTGGAAGCCTCCAATGCCGAGTTGGTCCGCCTCAACCAGGAAAAGAACGAGTTTCTGGGCATTGCAGCCCATGACCTCAAAAACCCGCTCACAGCGGTGATTGGCAATGCAGAGCTCCTGGTCATGAGTCCAACCTCTCCGCGCGTCCCGAACATCGCCCGCAACATTATCAGCGCTGGCACTCGAATGGTAGGATTGATCAAAGACTTGCTGGATGCGAATGCCATAGAGCAGGGGAAGTTTACCAAAAACATCGAATGTTGCGACGCGCGCGAGCTCATCCAGGAAGTGATGGCCAATAACCAGGCTGCCGCTTCGCGCAAAGGAATCGCTCTTGAACTGCAGGACGGAGTTCATGTTTGGATGAATGCAGACCGGACAGCAACCTGCCAGATTCTAGATAACTTGCTTTCCAACGCGCTCAAATACTCGCCGCCCGGCTCGCCTGTTCACATCGAGGTATTCGGAACGGATGGCCAGGCTTGCGTGGCGGTCCGGGATTGCGGTCCTGGAATCAGCGCTGACGATCAAAAGAAGTTGTTCCAGAAATTCACTCGGCTGAGTGCCCGTCCTACGGCCGGCGAGTCGTCAACCGGACTGGGTCTGTCCATTGTTAAACGCCTGGCCGAGGCAATGCGCGGGACCGTTCGATGTCAAAGTACCCTGGGATCAGGAGCAACCTTCACCTTGGCGTTGCCCGCGTGGAGTGGACCAACGCCTGCCCACTCAGTGCATGCTCCGGGAGCACCCACAGTCGTTTCGACTCCAGTGCCTGTTTTACCGTAAGACCAGCTTGTGCGCCGATCCAGTTCCCAACCGGGCTCACAATTCACACGAACGGGCTTCTCTCTCTTGCCCAGGCGCCTTTCGATTCTCGCCGCAGCAAGTGTTGGAGTGGTTAGCGCTCCCCTCGGGCCGCGGCGTCTTTCGCGACGGGGTCGGGGCGAGGGCGATGTCTCTTGGCGGCGCGAGTATTGCGCAGCCCGACGAACCTCTGGAAGCCATCGGCGCCAATCCTGCCGGATTGGGGCTTGCGGATTCCCCAGTAAGCTTCCAGTTGGTTCGGCGCATTTGCCGATGGCCAGGCTCGCACGGCTGGAACCCGCGGTGTCCCGCTCCAGTCCAGCATGGGCGCAGCCCCGGAATTTGCATTTACCTACGCCCTTCGGTCAGCGCCGGTGGCTTTTGGTGTTGGAATCGTGCCCCAGGCCGCGGCGGGTTTGGACTGGAGGTTTGATGATCCGCCTGGGGGATTGACCGGGACGACGAGCTACGGACGCCAGCGCCACGCTGCTGAGTTTCTGGCGATTCGCGGTGCGGCTGGTGTTAGCTTGGCTCTCAACGAGAAACTGAGCTTGGGCGCTTCCCTCGGAGTTGTTTACAACAGGAATTCCTTGCACGCGCCTTATACGTTTCAAGCGCATCCAATCTTGAGTGGATTCAAGACCTTGCTCGATCTGGAGGCAGATGGCTGGGGAGTGAACGGTAATGTGGGGCTCATCTTTCGCCCTCATAAAACGGTCAGTCTTGCTCTGGCCTACGTCACACCGACGAGCTTATCCGCCGACGGTCACGCAGCTGGCAATGCTTCTGCCCAACTCCGCGACCTGGGTGGGGCATTTACAGCGGTGCGTCCGGACTTCCGCTACGATGCTCGCGTGGAGACGGGATTGCCTCAGACTCTCTCGGCCGGGCTCTCCTGGCAGGTCTGTCCCCGCGCCCGATGGATCGCTCAAGTCGACTGGATGGCCTGGAGTGACTCGTTCGATCATCTCGATATTCGGCTTACCTCAGGCAATAATCCGGACTTGAACACCTTTCTCGGGACAGATCAGATCAAGGACTCTGTGCCGTTGCATTGGAGCGATCAATTCGTTTATCGAACGGGGATTGAAGTAGAAATTGTGCAATCGGTGTTGGTTCGAATGGGATATGCCTATGGAGAGCGTCCCGTTTCATCGTCAACCTTGACTCCGATGAGTGCCGCTATTTTGGAGCATACGCTTTCGGCGGGCGCGGAATGGCGCATGGGACGCTACTCGATTGCGGGGGCTTACCAATACCAAATTCCGAGCCGCCAAGAGACGGGCACAAGTGCGTTGCGATCTGGAGAGTATTCCGGCAGTCGCACCAGCCTTTCGATCCACTGGATTGGGGTCACGACAGGTGTTAGGTTTTGATGCTCAATCGTTCGTAGCACACTTGGCCGCAATCCGTTCGAGGGAGTCGCTTTGAGTCGTTTCTGCGGCCGAGGAGATTCACTGGAGGCGTGTGATCTTCATGCCGTTCCGCCGCAGTCGATTTGCTGCCATCCCCGCCGCTGCTCGGCTATCTGCGCGCGTATCTTAAGAGATCTTGTTCCCCGCCTTATGCGCCTCCAGCAAAGGTGTGGCTATTTCCGGCGAGCAGACTAGCTTTTGGCCGTGACGAAAAGTCAGGAGAAAGTTACCGCCTCGCCGGAGGTCGGTCGCGCAGCGCCTGCGGGTCGAGATCCTCGGGTGGGACTGTTTTTCGGCTTGAGCGCGTACACCATCTGGGGATTCATCCCAGTCTATTTTCGGTCCGTCTCGCATGTTCCGTCGATGGTAGTGCTTTGCCACCGCATTATTTGGTCTGCGCTATTTATGGGAATCGTCGTCTCGGTTCGGCGTGACTGGAAACCAATTCTCGAAGCGATTCGTAGTCCTCGGAATGTCCGACTGTTGAGTACGGGCGCGATTCTAATGGCGGCGAATTGGTTGATCTTCATCTACGCGGTGGCGACGCATCAACTGCTGCAAGCTAGTCTTGGATACTTTATCAATCCGCTTCTCTCGGTGGCGTTGGGTATGATCTTTCTGCGCGAACGCCTTCGGCCAGGCCAATGGGTTGCGGTGGCCATTGCTGGCGGCGCCGTGGCCAACCTGGCTTTTCGATCTCCCAGTTTTCCCTGGATTGCCATTGGCTTGGCGTGCTCGTTTGGACTTTACGGGCTGGTGCGAAAGAAGGTCGATATTAACTCAGTCCACGCCCTGTTGGTGGAATCGACCGTTCTCGTGCCGCTCGCCGTGGTGGGTTTGGGAGTGGTCCCGGCTGCGCATCCCTCTCTAGGAACCTGGGGGCTGCTCTCGCTTTCGGGGGTCATCACGGCCGTGCCGTTGTTATTCTTTGGCGGCGCACTGCGGCGCCTCCGCTTGTCGACGATGGGTTTTCTTCAGTATGTCGGCCCGACTCTGCAGTTCACCGTTGCGACCTGCTTATTCCACGAGCCCATGGATCGGGTAAAGCTCGTAAGCTTTGCTCTTTGCTGGGTGGGAATCGTCGTCTACGTTGCCGATTCTCTGGCCCGAAGGGAACCGCCCCCGATCGTGGACGAGCCGGAGTAGAGCCGTGTGCCCCCGGTTCGATGCACTGGCAGTCGGCATTGTGCGAGGGATTGCTCCCCCCAGTTGTTCCTGACATAGTCCGGGTGTGAACACCACTGGACGCTCATTCCTTACCATCGCGCCATATCGTTCTTCCAAAATGCTGACCCGCCGTGGATGGATTGCACAGGGCCTGGCTGGAATGGGGATCGCGGCTGTGGCTAGAGGAGGCGCACCGCAGTTGAACGCCGCCGACGCTTCGCCCTCCAGGGGGGACGGAATTGCAGGCGTCGCCGCCGCCGTCGATCCAAATTTCAGGATTCGCCACGGTCGTATTCGGCAATCCATCATGGGCTGGACCTTCAATCCGATGCCGACGCCCGAACTGGCAAAACACTGCAAAGCAATCGGCTTGGTCGCGATGGAAGGCATCGACGAAAAGCATTACTCGATGATTCGCGAATTAGGATTGGCTGTCTCGTTGGTCGGGAGTCATGGATTCGGGCAAGGCCCGTTCAACCCTGCCAATCACACCCTCGTAGAGAAGAAGCTTCGAGAGGGAATTGATCTGGCGGTGCAAGTTGCTTGCAAGAACGTCATTACCTTCACCGGCATGCGCGAGCCCGGAATCAGCGACGAGGCGGGAGCGCGGAACTGTGTCGAAAGCTGGAAGCGGGTGATTGGGTATGCCGAGGAGAAGAAAATCAATCTTTGTCTCGAACACTTGAATAGCAGGGATAGCACTCACCCGATGAAGGGGCACCCAGGGTACTTCGGAGACAATGTTGATTTTTGCGTCGACCTTATCAAGCAGGTGGGATCGCCCAACATGAAATTGCTGTTCGATATTTATCATGTCCAGATCATGAACGGCGATGTCATCCGTCGTTTGCGGCAATATAAGGAGTACATTGCACACTATCACACCGCCGGCGTTCCCGGACGAGGTGAGTTGGATGGGACTCAGGAAATCAATTATCCGGCAGTGCTCCGCGCGATTCTGGAAACCGGCTACGAAGGATACGTCGCCCAGGAGTTTATCCCGACCTGGCCGGACAAGGTTCTGGCATTGCGCCACGCGGCGCAGGTGTGTGACGTATAGGCAATCCGCCCATTGCTCCGCCCGGCGACCGCACTGGCGCGCGCGGCTCAAGGATCTGGGGTGCGTTTCGTGAATTTCCCTCGGATGGATTTTTGCCAAAGGTGTTTGAAATTTCGAGGATCAGGCGCAAGATCGAACGCGAGACCCGCCGTGAAGCACCTATAGGATTAGAGGCATTATCGGCCGGTGAAATCTATGCGTATCAAAACCTCTGTCACCCCCTCTCAAGTTAAGAATGTTATCGTTGCCTTGCTGCTCGGTTGCGCCCTGGTAGGCCGTGTCGACTCGGCGGAGACTCCCGAAGGAAAGAGCCTTCTCCAGACCGACCCTGCGGGTTGGACTGATATCATGCCCAATGCCGACCTGGGTAGTTGGAACCGAGTCCCGGTGCCGCCCACCGGCAAGTTAGGGCGCCAACAATGGCACATGGATGCGTCGAAAAAACTGCTCATCTGTGACGGCGACGGCGGCCATGACATGTTGCTTTGGGATCGCGACGTAGGGGACGCGGTCTTTCATGTGGAGTTTTGCTATACCAAGATCGAAGGGAAAACCGGTTACAATAGCGGGGCCTACGTGCGAAATTCGCCGGACGGTGCCATTTGGCATCAAGCGCAGTTCGGGGATGGCAAGGACGGCTTTCTCTTTGGAGAGACGCCTGTGGAAGGCGGCAAGAAACGCTTCTTCAACACGAAGAGTAAGGTCACCGATCCTCGCGTCAAACCGGCGGGTGAGTGGAATACGATGGAGATCATCGCACGAGGCAAAACGGTGACACTCTGGATCAATGGCGCGGTCACGTGCCAGTTTGACGATTGCGGTCAAGCCAAAGGGCGAGTTGGACTTGAAGGCGAAGGATACCGGATCGAGTTCCGAAATTTGAAGGTGAAAGAACTTCACTGAAACCAAACGATGAGTGCGCGGCGATGGCCTGACTGTCGCCGCCACATGTCGCCGCGCGGCCGAGCGATCCACCCCCCAATGATCGAGGTTATCCGACGCCAATACCAGCCCTGTCGATGCGGCGCGATAGTCTTTCCTTTCTGAATCAGTTCGGTTTAAGCGCACTCTGCTTTACACCGAGGTGAGATTGTTCCAGGACAGCAGAAGAACTTCTCGCGCTTGATTAGCGCCTGCCAAGAGGCCCACCTGACACACCACGTTTCAAAGTGGGGGATTCAGCGGTTCACAGCGGGCTGGTGACAAAATGTCACCATCGGACGAGCTCGCGACTTGGGGAATGGCGGGACGCGCGAGGAACCTGGGACGAACGGGGTTCCATTCGGACTAACCCCGGTCTAATCCCAGTTCAATCCCGCTGTAACCCCGGTCGCGAGCGGCCTTGCACCGGCCTTGCTGTGCGTTTGGAGCGGATCAAACCCGTTTGACGGTCGGCGTGCCATGGCTAATCGCTAGGTTTTTGTCTGCGAGGGAGCCGGATCCACTCCGTATCGGGGTAACAGAGCGGCGTTTAGCGTCCCTGAGGCGCGGGCACCGATCCGGCTTGAACTCCAGTCGCGAGCCAGACCGATCCGGTCTTCAAGGGTGCGGTTCGTGTTGATGTGCAATGCCGAGCGCGTGTTCTCGGGCATGCAAAATGTGGCTCACAATGGCTTCGATGCCCACCCCCGTGCTTGACCTGAGCAAAACAAAGGTCCCTCGCCGCGCATCCGCAACGTGTCGCGCTCCATGACCTTCAAATCCGCACCGACGGCTGGAGCCAAGTCCGTCTTGTTGATTACGAGCAGATCGGACTGTGTGAGGCCAGGCCCTCCTTTGCGGGGGATTTTGTCTCCGCCCGCGACATCGATCACTTGGATGGTGAAATCGGCTAATTCGCGGCTGAAGCAAGCCGCGAGATTGTCGCCGCCAGATTCGATCAACAGCAGCTCGGTGCGGAACATCTGGTGCAGATCTTCCAAAGCCAGCAGGTTGAGGGAGATATCGTCGCGAATGGCGGCATGCGGGCAGCCGCCCGTTTCGACCGCGCGGATGCGAGTGTTCTCCAAGGCGTGGTGCCGCATGAGAAACTCACCGTCCTCTTTGGTGAATATGTCGTTGGTCACCGCAGCCATGCTCAGTTGATCGCGTAAGTGCTGGCATAGCTGCAGCATCAAAGCCGTTTTGCCAGAGCCGACCGGGCCTCCAATGCCAACGGTAAAGGCTCGCTGCCCAAAGTCCCGAGTCAGACGCGACTCGCGTTCGTGGAAATGTCCGGCGTGCGTCCAGTGTTCGTGGGTATGCCGGTGCCCACCGTTCGAATCAGAGTGGGAATGGGACGGTGTTAAAGAATCGTTCATAGAAGCGCCCATGGGATCAGCTTTGAAAGAGGCGAGAGTGCAGCCGGTCGTGAGCCCCTTGCCAAAGATCCAGGACGGGCGCAGTTTGAGCCGCGTCTTCGACACGAAGGGAAGCGCAACGATGCAGAGTCTCTTCCGCAGAGCTCGTAAGTTCGTGCTGTATTCGTTGTGCCTCCATGGGGCCCACGATGTTCAATCGAACCGCGGCCGCAATCAGGGAGCGCAAATGACCAAACAGAAAGAGCCGATTTGCCATTTCCTGACTGACGCCAAGCCGTTGAAGTGCTGCTCCAAAGATGGGTGCAAAGTGTCCGAACGGGGGGCGAGCAAACCAGCGGCTCTGATTGGGGATTCCTTGAGTTCTCGGATCGAAATCGGCAACCGGCGTCCGGTTGACCCCATGGCTTGGAGCCCGTGCCGAAAGTGGGATCGTTTGAGGAAAGATCCGTGTCACCGCCGCTAGAAACGCGCAGCCTTGGAGTCGACTGGCGCGATTCGCCACATGATTCGATGTGAACGCGTCGTAGTGACCATCAAGGTCCGGCAAAAGATCGGGCTCTTGGTATGCTGCGTTCAGATAGGGCAGGGAGGATGAGCCGATCTGTTGGAGGCTCGCGTTGCTGAATGAAGCCAGATCAGCCCCGTGACGCACTTCTCCCTGCTGGCAGGCGGCTTCCAATCCGCCCGAGTGAGCGAAGCTGCCGTTGGGAAAGGCAGAATCCGCGAGCTGCCAGATCAGCCAGGTCATGGCCTAAAAGAGGAAGTAGCGCTGTGCCAGCGCGAGGGCAGCGGCCGGTTCGCACGTCAAGAGTTCACCATCGGCACGAACTTCGTAAGTTTCGGGGTCGACAGTGATCTTGGGGGTCGCATCATTCCATTTGAGTGATTTCTTGGTTACGGAACGACAGCCTCGGACCGCTTGGATCGTTTTGGTGAGGCCGTAGGACTTTGCCAGGCCGCTCGCCTGACAGCTTTGACTAACGAACGCGATGCTGCTTGCGCCGGTTGCGCGGCCGAAGCTGCCGAACATCGGCCGCATGTAAACCGGCTGCGGTGTTGGGATGCTGGCGTTGGGGTCACCCATTTGGGACCAAGCAATAAGTCCTCCTTTGATCACCATTTCTGGTTTGACACCAAACATGGCGGGCTTCCAGAGGACGAGGTCGGCCAGGCGGCCCACGGCCACCGATCCCACCCGGTGCTCAATCCCGTGGGCCAACGCCGGGTTGACCGTGTATTTCGAGATGTAGCGCTTGATCCGGAGATTGTCGTTGGCCCCTTTTTCTTCAGGAAGCCGACCACGCTGTTGCTTCATCTTGTCTGCGGTTTGCCAGGTCCGGGTGATGACTTCGCCAATCCGCCCCATCGCTTGGCTATCGCTGCTCATCATGCTGATAACCCCCAGATCATGTAGGATATCTTCGGCGGCGATGGTTTCGCCGCGGATGCGGCTTTCGGCAAACGCGACATCTTCAGGGAGGTTAGGATCGAGATGATGGCAGACCATCAACATATCGAGATGTTCGTCCAACGTATTTACCGTGAACGGTCGGGTGGGGTTGGTCGAACTCGGCAACACGTTCGGCTCACTACAGATCCGCAAAATGTCAGGGGCATGCCCACCTCCCGCGCCTTCGGAGTGATAGGTATGGATGGTCCGGCCTTTGAACGCGGACACCGTGCCTTCAACGAAGGCGGACTCGTTGAGAGTGTCGGTATGGATGGTTACTTGGATGTCATGGGCGTCGGCCACGGAGAGACAGCAATCGATCGCGGCCGGTGTTGTGCCCCAGTCTTCGTGCAATTTGAGACCGATGGCTCCGGCCTCGATCTGCTCGACCAAGCCTGCTGGCGATGCACTATTCCCTTTGCCTGTTAAGCCGAAGTTGAGCGGCAGCGAGTCCAGCGCTTGCAGCATACTGCGCAGGTAGAAGGACCCGGGAGTGCAGGTCGTGGCGCATGTCCCAACCGCTGGGCCTGTGCCGCCCCCGATCATGGTCGTCAATCCGGCCGCGATCGCTTCATGCGCCTGTTGCGGACAGATAAAATGAATGTGCGTGTCCAATCCGCCCGCGGTTAACAATAGCCCTTCACCAGCGATCACCTCAGTCGTCACGCCTATAATCAAGTTCGGCGACACGCCCGCCATCACATCGGGATTGCCCGCCTTGCCAATGCCGACGATCGATCCGTGCTTAATGCCAATGTCGGCCTTGAAGATTCCGCTCCAATCTACGACCAGGGCATTGGTGATGACGCAGTCGAGCGCGTCCCGGTCGCTAACCCCAGCGGCCTGTCCCATGCCATCGCGAATTACCTTGCCCCCTCCGAACTTGCACTCGTCTCCGTAGACGGTGTGGTCATGTTCAACTTCGAGCACGAGAGAGGTATCTCCCAGGCGCACCTGGTCGCCCGTGGTGGGGCCAAACATCTCGGCGTAGTGCTGGCGTTTCATGGAGTGCGACATAAGAGCGATCAGGTATTGGCGAATCCGCGCGCTTGCACATGGCGCAGAGCATCGGCGCGTCCAGATTCTGAGACAGGGCCAGTGGCGAGGGCATTGCCGCCGCGAATGACCTTGTGGCCGGCGATCTCGACAAGGCGCACCGTTTTGGTTTCTCCCGGCTCGAAGCGAACCGCTGTCCCTGCAGGGATGTCCAGACGTTTGCCATAGGCCGTTGCACGGTCGAACTGAAGAGCCGCGTTGGTCTCAATAAAGTGGTAGTGGCTGCCAACTTGAATTGGGCGATCGCCCAAGTTGGTCACCTGAATCTGCGTGTGCGATCGGCCCACGTTGAGTTCGATCTCGCCTTCTGAGACCACGCACTCGCCCGGGATGAGCGGCGAGTCGGTCGCCCCAAACTTGATCAAATCCGGCACGGGCAGAAAGCTGCCATAGAGCGCGAGGGCTAAATCCCCGTCTGTGCTAGCAACGGGATGATGCACCGTCACGAGCTTGGTCCCATCCGGAAACGTTCCTTCCACTTGCACCTCCAAAATCATCTCTGGAACTCCGGCGAGGACCTGTCGGCGTCCGAGAAACTTACGTCCCAGGCTCATTAACTCCGAGACCGAGTGACCGTCGCGGACCAGTTCCAGGAGTTGCGTGGCAATTAGCGCCACGGACTCGGGATAGTTGAGGCGCAGACCTCGGGCGAGTCGTTTCTGCGCCAGGAACCCGGCATTGTGGAGGAGGAGCTTGTCGATTTCACGAGGTGAGAGGTGCATGATTGAGAAATCACCATTTCCGTTGCCAAGGATCGTCTCCAAGAAATACCTGGAGAGGTTTAAGAAACCGACTGAGCTCTTGTCCGACAGCCTCGGCGGAACAGCCCGCGACGCGGATGATCCCACCGCCACGAAGCGCGCTGGCTGTGCAGAGGAGAGCCTCTTGGCGTCGTACTGCACGAGCGGCAATATCTTGCAACAGTCGATCGACATGCCGGCAAAGTGCCGGGCCGACAAACGCCAGCGTGGCCAGACAATGGAATCGACCGGTGCGATGGGCCGAAGCAATCAGCCCGTCGGCAGCGCGCAAAGATAACGCGTCAATGAGGATGGGTTGGCCGTCGACGCGGATTTCGTTGCGACTGCTATACGCGGTAAAATCCCAGCGTTCTCCGCAAGCGTGCCGTCCACAGGAATACCAGTCGAGGAGGACAAGGTTCGCCGTCGACGCCAGATCGTAGCGCCCGTTCTGCCGGTAGCTCGAGCCGGTAAAAGCCTGAACTGGGTCGGGTGCGAAGCAGAGAAATCCATCGGATTCAATGGAGGCGACCGTTTGATGACCACACGGACGGTCGCTGGGATTGCGATAAACCTTGGTGAGCGCTTGGGTACTGAGGAAGATGGTCGCCCTGCTTCTTACCTGCACCTTGAGCTCCGTTTCGTCGCCTGCGAGATATCCCCCGCCCAAACTGCTCAAGTAGACCCAGGCACTTTCGCCGCGTGGGCGAGGTGCTAGAATGCGCAAGGGACTTGTCGCCCGTGCGTGGGTGACTGCGCTCTGGCCGGAGACGACCGCCACTTCGACTTCGGCGCGTCCCGCGGGTCGTGCAAACTTGGATGCGGGAGCGACCACAGTCAGTGGAATGAAAGGACCGTTCGGGGCTTTATTTCGATACAGCGGCGCTTGAACTGTCGCTTGGCATGATTTGTCCGGGAGGAAATCTTGGCGGGGATCATACGGTCAGATGGAGTTTAACCAGGTCATCGTTGAGAGTCTTAATCGGGCCCTCCGCGACAATGGCGCCTCGATCCATAATGTAAAACGTATTTCCCACTTCCAGGCAAAAATCCAGGTATTGTTCTACGAGCAAGATGCCCATACGTCCTTCCGCCCGAATCTTGCGAATGGCGTCATTGATTTCCTCCGCGTAGTCGTGGCCGAAACCTTCATCGCGCAGCTTTTTAATGGTATGGCCGATCTGGTCGATGATATTTGGCTGGATGCCCTCGGTTGGCTCATCCAGCAGGAGGACTTTCGGATTTGTGAGCAGTGCGCGGCCAATGGCCAGCTGCTGTTGCTGGCCCCCGCTGAGGACACCCCCTTTGCGAGAGAGCATATCTTTGAGGACTGGAAAAAGGCTAAAGACGCGGTCCACCTCGCCGTTGAGCTTTCGGCCCTGCGCGACCGCGCCGATGCAGAGGTTCTCCCAGACGGTCAGGTTGGGAAAAATGTCCCGGCCCTGAGGGACATAGCCCAGCCCTGACCGCGCGCGCTGGTCGGGTTTCAATCCGGTCAGGGAATTTCCGCCAATCTCCACGGATCCAGAGTCCGGCTTGACCAAGCCGACGATGGCTTTAAGAGTCGTGGTTTTGCCGACACCATTCCGGCCCATCAGGCAGACGACTTGCCCGGGAGGCACTGTCAAACTCACGTCCCGCAGGATGCGCGAACCATCATAGGAAACGCTCAAACCGGTGAGGGTCAGCATACCGCCACCTGCTTCTCTTTCTTTTTGCGGCCGAGGTAGACTTCCATGACTCGATCATCATTCTGCACCTGATCAACCGTGCCTTCGCATAGAACGGTGCCTTGATGGAGCACGGTTACCTTCCGAGCGATTTGGCGAACAAAGACCATGTCGTGTTCGATGACAATAATGCTGTGCTTTCCGGAAAGACCAACGAGCAAATCGCCCGTCTTGCGCGTCTCTTCATCTGTCATCCCGGCCGCCGGTTCGTCAACGAGTAAAACCTTTGGATCCTGGGCGAGCAACATGCCAATCTCCAGCCACTGCTTCTCGCCGTGGCTGAGCGCGGCGGCTTTCGACTGCGCCTTGCTCTCTAGTCCAACGGTACGCAGGAGATGCTGGATACGCTCCCGGTCGTCGGGAGTGAGTCGGGCAAAAATAGTTGTCCAAACGGCCCGGCTCCCTTTAAGCGAGAGCCAAAGGTTTTCGAAAACGGTGTGATCGACGTAGACAGACGGCGTCTGGAACTTTCGTCCGATCCCGAGGCGATTGATTTGGTACTCGCCCAGTGCGGTCAGATCCGTGTCTTTCCCGAACTCAATCCTGCCTTTGTCCGGTTTGGTGCGTCCGGTGATCAGATCGAGCATGGTGCTTTTACCGGCGCCATTAGGTCCTATCACCACTCGGAGTTCGCCTTCGTCAAGGTAAAACGTCAGATTCGAAATGGCCTCGAACCCTTCAAAGCTCTTGTAGACGCCTTCGAGTGACAGAATTGGAGAAGTATGAGGCGTCATGGCTCGGATTCTGCCAGTCGTTTCGGAGTCGGGACCGCCGCTCGATTCGAAGCTCCTGTTGGCTTGGATGACCAGCGGCGTCTCCACGTTTGAATTTGGCTAGGGAGACCGACGATGCCCTTCGGCAAGAACAGTGTCGCCAGAACAAAGAGCGCTCCCAGAAAGAGGAGCCACGAATCGGGATATGCGCGGGTAGCCCAACTTTTTAAGATGTTTACCCCAAAGGCGCCCAAGACAGGTCCAATAAGTGTTCCGCGTCCACCGACCGCCACCCAGATGACTGCTTCCAGGGACTTGTCCGGTTGCATCTCGCTCGGATTGATAATGCCGATCTGAGGAACATAAAGAATTCCACCGGCGGACGCGATCATGGCACTCAGTACGAAGATGAAGAGTTTGTAGTTCCCAGCGGCATAGCCGCTGAATAAAACGCGGTTTTCACTGTCGCGGATGGCCCGCTGCACGAGCCCAAACTTGGTTCGACTGAGCCATCGGCAACCCAGAAAGACGCCAAGCAAACAACAAGCGCTGAAGATGTACAAGCCACGCTGCGTGGCGGGCGACCGGACATCGTGGCCCAGAATGAACTTAAAGTCCGTAAATCCATTGTTTCCTCCCATGAGCAAACTGTTTCGAAAGAAGAGAAGGCATGCTCCATAGGTCAATGCCTGCGTCAGAATGGAGAAGTAGACGCCGCGAATTCGAGAGCGAAATGCGAGATAACCAAACACCAGGGCCAAGGCGGCTGGCAACAGAAACCCCATCGCCAGAGCGAATGGGAAATTGGAGAATGGCCGCCAGAATGTCGGAAGCGTGCTCCAGCCCAAGAAAACCAGAAAGTCAGGGATCGGCTGATGGTACTGCCCCAGGGTTCCGATTTGGCGCATCAGGTACATGCCCATCATGTAGCCACCCAAGGTGAAGAACAGCGCCTGCCCAAGACTCAACAGTCCGGTATAGCCCCACAGCAAGTCCACGCTAATCGCCAGCATCGCGTAACACACATATTTCCCGTAGAGGTTGATTGTGAAATTGCTGACGTGGAAAGGATTGTCAACTGGTAGCCACGCGTTGAGGCCTGGCAGCACCGCAATGAGGAAGACTGCTCCTGCAAAGATGCACCACTGTTCGAGCTTTAGAGAAGTGAAGCGCACGAGACTAGTCCAAACTGCGGCTGCGCATGGCAAACAAGCCGCCGGGTTTCCATTGGAGAAAAAGAATGATCGCCAGAAGCACGACGATCTTACCGGTCACGGGTGAACCGGTGGTTTGTTGAAGAATCTGATCTGCCGTCCCGATCCCGATCGCGGAGCAAACCGTTCCCGCGATACTGCCCACGCCGCCGACGACCACCGTCATAAAGCTATCTACAATGTAGGTTTGACCCAGGCTCGGACCGACATTGCCGATTTGGGATAGGAACGCTCCGGCCAACCCGGCCAGACCAGAGCCAAATGCGAACGTGAGTCGGTTGACTCGATCGGTGCGCACTCCCATACAGGAGGCCATCCCCCGGTTTTGCATCACGGCGCGGATCAAGAGTCCAAGGGGTGTTCGTGTTAGGAGCAGCCAAGTGCCGACGACGATCAAGACTGCAAAGCCGATCACAAAGACTCGGTTATATCCAAAAATGACATCGTGGATAGAGAAATGGCCCTGCAGCCAGGATGGCGAGTTGACTTGGACATTGTTGGCTCCGAAAACCATGCGAAAACACTGCTGCATCACTAGCGAAATGCCCCAGGTGGCGAGGAGTGATTCGAGCGGACGTCGGTACAGAAACTGGATGACGGCCCGTTCTATCGCGAGACCAGCCAGGGCGGCAGCCATAAAACTCAGCGGCAGCGCGAAAAGAAAATAGCTTTCGTACCACCAACCCGTCGCATTGAAGCCGGGCAAGTGTAGACCGAAGCTAATGGGGTTACCCGCAAATTGGAATGGGAGGGTGACCGAGAATCCGAAGCCGCTTCCCATGACGTTCTGCACCACGTAGCAGGTATACGCTCCGATAGCGATCATCTCGCCGTGGGCCATATTGATGATGCCCATCAAACCAAACGTTATTGCCAAACCCAAGGCGACGACCAGAAGAACAGACCCGAGGCTGAGTCCACGGAACAATGTTCCAAAAAAGTTTACCCAGGAAATGTGCTCGTTGATTGAACGAAGTGCAGACTTGGCAGCGGTTGCGACTCCAGGATCTGTTTTTGAAGACGCGATGAGAGTTTTCAGTTGATCCACGCTGGCGATCGAGTTAAGCCGAGCCAATTCCTGCACCGCGAAGAGCTGCGCGGCCTTGTCGCCTACCGTCAGTTGCAGGAGAGCCACCCCTTCGTGAATGGTCCTCTTTACTGACGGATCCGCCTCACGTTCAGCGCGAGCTTGGAGTAAACCCAGGTACTTCGCCTTGCCCGAATTGGCCAGTTTCATGACCACCGAACGCCGCGCTTCAGGGTCGGGATCCGCCAGCGCGAGCATATCGAGGGCTTGTTGAATGGTCGCACGCAGATTCGAGTCCGTGTCCGCTGCTGTCAGATCGCTCGACGTGAAGCGCATTTCCGCGCCGGTTGCGTCTTTGACAGGTTCACCCGTATCGATTCGCAATGCGCGAGCGGGGGCGTTCGCATCGGGTTGGTCCTCCAATTGGACCGGAGTTTTCACTCCGTCTGAGGCCTCGTAGAGGTAAACGCCGTCCCTCGTCCAAGCGCTCAGTACGTCTCGCGCAAACCGCGAGCCCGACTCTGAAAGGGTTTGGAGCAAGTCTAGTTGTTCTTTTCCTTCTGCAACGATGGCGCGCGCGAGAGACTGGCGCACTTCAAGGTCCCCTGGGGGCTTCTCTGCGGCGAAGAGCGTCGAGAGGCTAAGGCAGAAGATCCAGAGCAGACGGATGTTTTTCACCAGGAGATGATGCCGAGGACGGGGGTCGGACCCGTCGTTTGAGCTTGCGAATGGAAGGAGTGCCTTCACTTAGCGGCAGCGCATTCGTGGCTACTTCATGGCGGATAACTTCTCATCCAGGTCTTTGAGCAGGAAGGGTTCGCCTGGAACTTGATCAAAGGTTTTCAGAATCTTGAATTGTCCGTTCGCGCGCGTCTCTCCGATATACACGTTCTTGGTGGCGTGGTGATTCTTGGTCATGGTTATTTTGCCACCAGGGCCGTTGAAGCTAATGCCCGATTCTAAGGTATCGCGGACCTTGTCTACATTGAAGGTGCCAGCCTTCTCGACCGCAGTCTTCCAGAGATAAACCCCGTTGTAGGAGAGCACCATTGGACTATCCATGGCTCGCTTCTCTTTGACCACGCCTGGATATTTTTGACCTTTGAGCCAAGAGTCCCAACGCTTCAGGAAGCTTTTGTTTTCAGAGGTGTTTAAGGACATGAAATAGGTCCAACATCCCAGTTCGCCGACCAAGTCCTTTGTCGGAAGCGCGCGCAGTTCGTCTTCCGCGAGACTGAACGAGACGACCGGACAATCGGATGGAGTCAGTCCCGACGCGGCAATTTCCTTGAAGAATGGCACGTTGGAATCGCCGTTGATGGTGTTGATTACGCAGGCGTCGCCGGAAGCTGCAAACTGCTTGATTTCCGAGACAATCTGTTGGTAGTCGGTGTGACCAAATGGGGTGTATTTACCCGCCGAAATGACTTTTCCTGAATCATCCTTGCGAAGGCCTCCGCCAATGTTCTCAAGTGTGATTCCGTGCAAGAGGAGATACTTGTAGAGGATTAAGTTGGTTGTTTGCGGATAAACGTAGTCGGTCCCGATGAGATAGAATTTCTTCTTTCCTTGGGCAAGGAGGTAATCGACCGCTGGAGTCGCTTGCTGATTCACGGCCTCCGCCGTGTAGAAGATATTCTTGGAGAGTTCTTCGCCCTCGTACTGCACTGGGTAGAAGAGCAACCCGTTGTCTTTCTCAAACACCGGGAGCACAGACTTGCGACTGACAGAGGTCCAGCAGCCAAAGACGACAGCGACCTTGTCTTGCTCAAGCAACTGTTTGGCTTTCTCAGCAAATAGCGGCCAGTTCGAGGCGCCATCGACGATCACGGGTTCGATCATGTAACTCTTCCCGCCGATCTTAACTCCGCCAGCTTTGTTGATTTCATCGAATGTGAATAGAAGCACGTCGCGGAGCGATGTCTCACTGATCGCCATCGTGCCGCTAAGCGAGTGTAAGATGCCTACCTTGACCGTCTCCGCCGCTTGGGCAGTCCACAACATCGCTGCGGCCAGCAAGCCGTAGGATAGTTTCAGAATAGATGCTTTCATTGAGGTCCTTTCTTGTTTGTTTGTGAATGAGTGTGTTTCCAGTATTAAAAGACGTAGGTCACGCCAGCGCCGACGATGAATCGGTCTTTCTTGCCATCCAAGCCACCTGCGTACGACGTGTGGTCATAGCGAATTTCCGGCTGGATGCGGAGATTGGCTGTTGGACGTAAATTCAAGGTCAACGTGATACTTGACAGGTCACCATCCACGTCCGACGAAAGCAGCGCACTGCTCCCGCGTCCGGGTAGATTGATGCCTTTCAAGCCCAGGCCTTTTTCGTCATCCAGGTATTCTGCCCGCAAAGCCAAGCCGACCATGGCGGTGAAGTCGTACCAGACCCAGCCGCCGATCGACCATAGGTCGCCACTGGCCGCGCCGCTCGGATCGAAGTTGAAATAGTCGAACTCCAGTCCGCTGTGGAAATCAGATGTCCAATCGCGTCCCGCGAGCAAGGATCCACCTTTAACAGAAAGCTTGGTGGTTTCGTCACCCCCGAAACCAATTAAGTTAAACCAAGTCTTGCTGTCGGGTTTGATGCCGATGCTGCCAATGAGTGTCTTGCCGTTGTTGGAATCGATCGGCCCCGCGTACATTCCGTTTTGAACGCGCACTTTGAGGTCCAACCAGTCGGTGAATGTGTAGCCCAATTGCACACCGGCGGAAGGGCCATTGCCCGTGAAGAACCACTGGTAACCCTGAGAGAAGTTCGGGTTGGCCGCGCCGCCGTCTCCGGACTCCCAATTTAGCAGAGAGATCAATTGACCGGCCTTAACGTTGAGCCCGGTTCCAATTGGGACGTTTAAGTCGACATACGCCTCGCGCAATGCTTCCAGGCCGCCAATGGGGTTTCCAGTGTTTAAGACGGGTGCGTCTTCGCCCCAAATCAGCGACGTGCGAAAACCCGCATCGAATTTTTCGCCGCTACGTTCGGCGGGTTTACTCGCCAGTGTAACTTTGACTTTGTTAATGGAAAAAGAGTTGTGGGTTGTGTTCCAGAGGTAAGCATCGGACTGCCGGTCGGCGGGTTCGCGTGTATTGAAGAAGTAAGAGGCTTGGACGAAGCCGCTGATGCTAATATCGGATAACGCGGAGACGAACTTCGGCGGTGTCTGGCCGCTCGGTAGGATTCCTTCCTTCTTAGCGATGGTTTCCAAGGTGTCCAAGCGGCTACGTAGTTCCTGGTTCTCTCTCTCCATCTTCTCAAGGCGCGCGTCTTGTGCCCAAGCGGTCGGGAGCAAGCACGAGCCGGTCATCGCGAGCGTGCTCCCTAAGCAAGCCTGGAGAACCGCTCGCGTTCGCAGTTTGTGGTTTCGTTTCTTCGATTTCATCGATGTGTTTGATTGGGGTATAGAGCGTTCCCAAAAAAGGAGGCGGTGGAGATCACCGCAGGCCCAACTGGTGCGTGGGACTGCTCCTGTTCTTGAGGTTACTCGGGCTCGCACCAGTGCAACGGGAATGCCAACGGCTGGAGTTGTCTCATTTCAACGGTGCAAAGAATTCAACAAATCGTTGCGTAATATTCACATGAACGCAAAGGAGCCGCCCAGAGCTGATGGCAACGAACTGCCGCCAGGGAAGCCAGAGTGCCGCCGGTTGCTTGCAAGACTTGAGAAAGGTGACTTGAGTTGGGAAAGGCGACGCAGATCTTGCAGTTTTGTGGCTGGATTTGATCAGACTGATAGGAGTCGATCAGATGGAGTGGTCTATTTCGAACGTCGCTGGGAGGTGGTCGACTCGAGAGTATCGTAATGAATAATGCCTAATCATCGTGATCCTACCGAACGATCAGCCTGGAAACAGCTTGCAAGTGTTGTCCCAGCCGCATTTCAGCGAGCGTACTGCCGGCGCGGCGCCAGAGGAATGATGGGCGCAACCCTCACCGAGGCTTGCCACGAACGCTCCGCGGTATCCAATGTGCTTGATGGGCGTTCTGTGCGGGCAATGTCTCTAGTTCCAAGGTCTGTTACCAAGGGGTCAACCGGGAGGATCGTTTTGGCCGCGCTTCCGTCAGGCGTGGACTAAGTCATGGATACTCGGCTACTTCGAATCTTTACGGCCATCGCTAGTCACGGCGCACTGCCTGCAGCTTCTCGAGATCTGCATTTGAGTACGTCAGCGCTCAGTCACGGCCTGAAAGCTTTAGAGTCGCAATTAGGGGTGAGGTTGTTCGATCGAACCGGGAAGAAACTCGTCCTGAACCAAGCTGGCGAGCAGTTGTTGGAGGGAGTGCAGGAGCCGCTCGCGGCTTTGGAACGTGCCGCGTCTTCGTTAAAAGGGTTGGCGCGCTGGGGACAAGGACGGCTTCGCGTGGGTGCGCCCGAGACAATTTGTCAGTGTTTGCTGCCGCAGGTCATTGCTGAAGTCCACCGGGAGTTTCCAAGAGTTTTTCTCGCTGTCGAGAGCGGTCCAAGCGGAACGCTGCTCGAGCTTTTGCGCGAGCACCGCATCGATTTGGCGATCACGGTTGATCCGCCACCGTCTCCGGACTTCGAACTGCAGCCGCTGTTCGAGGACGAGCTCCTATTTGCCTTTTCCCCAGAGCATCCCTGGGCGCAAGGTCAAGCCCTATCGCGTCAAGAGATTGCTCGGCAACCGCTGCTGTTGCCAAGCCGCGGTGGCGCAACGTCCAGACTCATTTACCAATATTTTGCCGACCACGGGATTGAGCCGACGCCGTTTATGGAGGTTCGGAGTATTGGCGCTGCGTTGGCGCTGGTGCGACGCAACCTCGGCGTGGCAATTGCCGCGCCGTGGGTGTTGGGGCCTGAATTGCAGGCAGGCCTTGTCAAGCTGCGGCCATTGGGGAATAGGCGCCTGTCTCGTCCGTGGCGTATCGGGCACCGTGTGCAAGGTCGGCTGACCTTGGCGGAGGAAGAGTTCGTCAAAGTCTGCCGGAGGAAAGCTGCGGAATTGCTCCTCGCCAAGAAGTCCGTGGCTGAACTAAGCGTACCGCCGCCAACGCGGCCCGCTGAAGACCGAGCGCCAGTGGCTCACGGGTGACTCGGCGCGTTCGCGATCGTCACGAACGCGCCTGTGTGGTTGAGATCTTTTATAGTCCGCGAACTTCCCATCCGGGACGATACGACCTCCGTAAAAACCGATTGGCATCGACGACATTTGTGAACCGAACGGCAGGCCCGTCCCACTCCAAAGTCGTCGATGGAAACCGAGTCGCGACGCTCCCTAACAGGACGGCCTCCGTCAGGGGACCCGCATAGCCAAAATTAGCTGCTGTTTTCCCTTTGCCTAAGCAGGCGTCGACGAACTGAGCCCAATGATCATTCCCCGCGACTTGGGGCATGGGATAGTCCTTGAACTGCTCGACCGGGAGTAAGATGGGCTTGTCGACGTGAGGAAGGACAAGAACGCCTTTGGTGCCGACAAAGATCGAACCTTGGTCAGGCATTTTCTCGGCACCGAGCAACGCCAGGATTTCTTGGGGCGGTTTGGCATCCCCGTCATACCAAGTGACGGCGACCGTTTTTCCTTCCGTATAGGTCGTTCCAGGAAACACGTAGTGAATGACCGCATCGATCGCCCAGCTATGTTCGTTTGGTTTGGGCCCCTCAGATCGCACAGAAATCGGAGCCGTCAGGGCTAGCGCTTTGAAGACCGGATCGTAGATGTGGCAACCCATGTCTCCAAACGTCCCAGTTCCGAAGTCCAGACGCTTCCTCCAGTTGCTCGGATGATACCAGCCTTGACCGATAAAGGGCCTGGGGCTGCAAACGCCCAGCCACGAATCCCAGTTGAATCCCTCTGGGATAGGGTCCGTCCTTGTTGGCATCGGTTCGGTGTCTCCCCATTTCTTACTGCTCCAGGTGTGCACTTCCTTCACTTTACCTATCGCGAAATCCTGGATGAGGCGAACTCCCAAACGATAGACCCAGCTGCTGTGAATCTGGATGCCCATCTGTGTCACGAGCTTGCGGTCGCGAGCCGTGGTGGTCAGTTGACGAGTCTCGTAAATATCGTGGGCCAGAGGTTTCTGACCATAGACATGGTAGCCCAATTGCATGGCGGACATTCCCATGGGGGCATGCATATGGTCCGGCGTCGATACGTTTACCGAATTTAGTCCCTTTTCCTTGTCGAGCATCTCACGCCAATCTTGATAAATCTTAGCTTCCGGAAAGCGCTTGCGAACCTGGTCGGCTCGCTTGAGATCGACTTCGGCAACCGCTGCCAATCGGAAACTCGGGTGCTTGCTGAGTTCGCTCAAATCGGCCCACGCCATGCCGTTGGCACCGAAGCTGGCATGATTAAGCATTTCATTGGGAGAGGCAGCCATCAGCCCTCGTGTGATAAACGGAGCGATTAGGGCTGCGGCGCCAGCTCGTTTGAGGAATGAGCGGCGACTCAGCGGCAATTCTTGTTGCGTCATATCTTCAACTGGTAGCAGGAAACGAGAGCTGAGCAATCCGGAAACGTCAGCTTCCCCACCGTGCTCATGCCGGTTCCCGATTCTCGATTGACCAAACCACGCTCCAATCAACACGAGCCTGTCAATTCTTAGGGAGAGCCGTTACCTTGGCACAGCGTCATTTTATGGTCCCCACGTTTGAGGATATTCAAGCCGCCGCCACACGCATCGCCGGCCAGATCATTACATCTCCCTGTCCCATGTCTATCCCGCTCTCCGAGGCGACCGGGATGAACATATTCTGCAAGCTCGACTATCTGCAGCGCACGGGGAGCTTTAAGGAGCGAGGAGCTCGCAACGCCCTGTTGCTCCTGAACCCTGAGCAACGTCGAAGAGGGGTAATCGCAGCGTCGGCTGGAAACCACGCTCTCGGATTGGCTTACCACGCTCGGTTGCTTGGGATCCCAGCAACTGTCGTGATGCCGAAGTTCGCGCCGATTACGAAAGTGGTCAACTGCCGCCGGATGGGGGCTGAAGTCATCTTATTCGGCGAAAACCTTACCGAGGCCCGCGCCAGGGCCGACGAATCAGTCGCCCAGCACAGCCTGACCTACATCAATGGTTTCGACGATTTGGCGATCATCGCAGGGCAGGGGACAATGGGGTTGGAAATCGCCGCGCAGGTTCCTGACGTCGAGGCTGTCATCGTACCAATTGGAGGTGGTGGCTTGGTTGCCGGGGTCGGTTTGGCGCTCAAGTCGCTCAAACCGCACGTTCAAGTTATCGGAGTTGAACCGGCCCGTGCCGCCAGCTTCGCGGCGGCTTTGGCAGCCGATCGGCCCGTTCCGGTCGAGATCAAACCGACCCTGGCCGATGGTTTGGCTGTTCCTCAGGTCGGCTCGAACGCATTTGAGTTGGCCCGTCGAGTGGTAGATCGGGTGATTAATGTCTCGGAGCGGGATATTGCCTTAGCCATCCTTCGTCTCGTGGAACTTGAAAAAGCCGTCGTTGAAGGGGCGGGTGCAGCACCGCTTGCCGCCTGCCTGGCCGGCGCGCTTCCTGAATTAGTCGGTAAGAATGTGGTTCTGCCGTTGTGTGGCGGAAATATTGATACCACAATTCTCGGGCGCGTCTTGGAACGTGGGTTGGCGCACGATGGGCGCCTCTTTCGTTTTTCAACGACCATCAGCGACCGGCCGGGCGGGTTGGCTCGTTTTGCTCATCTCATCGCGGAGGAAGGTGGAAGCATTGTCGACGTGACGCACGATCGTGCATTCGCTAGCGACGATATCACGACCGTTACAGTTCGCTGCGTTGTTGAAACCCGCGATCCCGATCACATCAGCTTGTTGCAGGGCCGCCTGCGCCGCGAGGGGTTTCTCCCGGCCGACGGATAATTAGCCGTGTGGTTCGTTTGAAGAAAGCTTCCGCTTTGGAAGCCCTCGAGCGCTCCCACGCTCGGTGCGGGACCGTATCAGAAGTGCGGTGATGGCCAGCCCCATGGCGCTGGCGAGGACGACTTTGGGAAATGAATCAGGAACCGGCGGAGGCAAAGAACGCACCCCTTTTTCATCCATAATGGCCGGCTTATTTCCATATCTTCCGCGCCTGGGCAAGGACCGGGTCTCAAATGTCAGCACCAATCCACGGAGTTGGTCGCGCAATTGTTCTCCAAACATAGGAATACCGTGTCCTGTGCCCGCAACTTCCGGCTGAAGTCGGAGGAGTGTTTCCAATGATCGCTGCGCGGCACCCCAGTCTGGTGTGAAGTAAGCTGGCGGTCGACTGACCTGTTGGCGGCGCGACAACACTGCCCAAAGGGATTCCTGCCTTACGGTGACAAAGGCGTCGCCCGCGAGCAATACTCTGTCGCTGAATCGAAAAATGGAGACATGTCCCGGCGAATGACCGGGAGTATGCACCCAGCGCCAGCCGGGCATTCCGGGAATGACGCCGTCGTCGGGCAAGGCCTGAATCCGCGCTCCCAGGTTAATCGGATTGCGAGGGAACAGGTAAGCCATTCGAGGCATGCATCCGCCCCCAACCGTTGGATCGGGAGGCGGATAAGCTGACCGGCCCGTTAGGTACGGGAGCTCCATCGCGTGAGCGAAAACAGGAGTGTCCCATCGATTGAGCAGTTGATAAATCCCCCCGACGTGATCGAAATGACCATGCGTGAGGACGATCACGCTTGGTGCGACGTTGCGCCCGAACCGCTTTGCCGCAGTTCCGATGATAGACGCTGCAGATGTCGGAGCCAACCCCGTGTCTACCAACGCCCACGCACCTGTGCCCGGTTGACCAACGATGTAACTGTTCACGATTCCGTGCGAGACTCTCAGGACGGGGGCATTCCCCAGCGTGGGAAGCTCGTCCGTGACGGGCAATTGTTCGGTCGTCGAAACTGGCATAATCTTCCTTCGCTTGAAACCCGCAGGCATTGCGCTCCTTGGCGCAGAATTTACGAGCGAACCTAGCTGCGCGCAAGCGGCGCAAACGGATTTACGCGAGTCGGTGGACTTTTCGGGCTAACTTTCGCGACCGGCGTGGGAAATGAGGTAATCGCACCAGAGATCAATCCCCGCTCCGGTTCGGGCTGAGACTTCAAAAAGCTGCGCGTGATGGCTAATCCGACTTAAATTGGCTAATGCTTGATCGCGCTTGAAACCGGTCGCCTCCGCAAGGTCCATCTTTGTCACTACAGCCGCATGTGCCGAATGAAACAAGGGCGGATATTTGAGGGGCTTATCCTCGCCTTCGGTAGTCGAAAGCAAGACGACACGGAGATCCTCGCCTAAATCGTAGACGGCCGGGCAAACGAGGTTGCCGACATTCTCAATAATCAGCAGCCCGAGCGAATCGAGATCAAGGTGGGTCAGCGCGCGTGCTACCATCTCGGCCTCCAAGTGGCAAACTGTGCCCGTCGTAATTTGCACTACGGGAACCCCAGCGTTTCGAAGGCGCGAAGCATCGTTGTCTGTGGCCAAATCGCCGACGATGACACCTGTCCGAAGGCGATCTCCAAGTGTTCGTGCGGTCATTTCGATGAGCGTCGTTTTCCCGGCGCCCGGCCCCGAGACCATATTGAGAACAAGTAAGCCCTTGGCTTTGAAATAACCCCGATTGCGTTCCGCAAGGCGGTCGTTCTTCGCCAGCACAGATTGGTGCACCTCGAGAGTTACCGGGCTACTTTTGTGGTCGGAGTGTTCCGGTTCGTGGGCGTGACCGTGACCCGAGTGATGTTCACGGGGAGACGGCGAATCTCCGGGACCCTTGTTCGAAGGAGTAGTATTCAAGAGTGGCGAAGTAATTTGGTCTTTTGGCGTGGCATCGATTTCGACGTCACCTGGGTGGCCGCAACCGCATTCAAGGCACATAGCTAAGTCACCTCCAGTGAAACCAATTCCAACTCGAGACCGTGCCGGAGTTCGGGGGCCACGCTGCCGCATAGCGGACAGGCGTGAGGCCACTGCATCGATTCGAACTCCGCTAAGCAGCCTGAGCACCAGGACGTCGCGGCTACGGTCTCGATTTCAAGGCGGGCCGCCGAGGCCATCGTGCCTTCGCGCAAGGCATCAAAGGCAAACTGCAACGCTTCGGGCACCACGCCCGTCATGACGCCCACGCGCAAATGAAGAGTAAGGATCTGAGAGGCAGAGGAAGCTTTGGCGGTCTGCAAGGCCAGATCCAACGTGCTTTGCACAATACTGATTTCGTGCATTCCGTTCCCGGAGCGTACCAGGGTGCTTACGCAGTACTAAACGGCAGAGTCTGACGAAAGTCAACTGTCCACGCCGGTTAGATGAACGCGACCATGCGAGTGTGGCCGCGTTCAAGCCTTCTCGCGAGTAAGACGCCGAGCGTGTGCGATTCCTTGACGATTCGGGGAAAGAAGCGGCAAACTCCGAAGAACTATGTTCCGTTCCAAGAAATCGACCGTAACGCGCCGCCATTTCTGTCAATCTACGATGGCCTTGGGGTTTGCTTCTGTGCTGGGCAGCGGCGCTCCCAAAATTCTGAGGGCCGCGCCAGCTGGCGCGAACAAGCCCGTTGTCATCTCCAGCGGCAACGGCTTGCAAGCGACGGCGAAAGCCATGCAGATGATTCAGAATGGAGCGGACGCACTTGACGCGGTGATTGCCGGCGTAAACCTGGTTGAAGACGATCCGAACGACAACAGCGTCGGTTACGGAGGTTTACCTAATGAAGATGGAGTCGTGGAATTGGACGCCTCCGTGATGCACGGACCGACCGGCCGTGGAGGGTGTGTTGCGGCGCTGCAGAATATTCGGAATCCGTCCAAGGTCGCCCAGTTAGTCATGGAGCGAAGCGACCATGTATTGCTGGTTGGAGCAGGCGCATTGCGTTTCGCGAAGGCCCATGGATTTAAAGAAGAGGATCTGCTCACGGAATCGTCTCGTAAGACTTGGTTGCAGTGGAAAGAGACGTTAAGCAACACGGACGATTGGCTGCCTCCTCATGATATTGAGACCAAGAATATCTCGATGAACTTGAAAGCGGTGTTGCGCCATCACGGAACGATCAACTGCGACGCGGTCGATCTCCGGGGCGGTGTATCCGGGTGCACGACGACTAGCGGACTCGCCTTTAAGATCCCCGGTCGCGTCGGTGATTCGCCAATCCTTGGGGCGGGCCTCTACGTTGATAATGAAGTCGGCGCTGCAGGCTCAACAGGTCGCGGAGAAGCGAATCTCTTGGCGTGTAGTAGCGTGTTGATCGTTGAGTTTATGCGACAGGGCAAATCGCCAGAAGATGCTTGCTTGCTAGCCTGCCGAAGAATTGCGGCACAGACTAAGATGAAGCGACTGCTGGACGAGCAGGGACGCCCCAAGTTTGACGTGTCCTTTTACGCCATCACAAAGCGTGGCGAGTTTGGTGGTGCGAGCGTTTGGAGTGGCGCTCGCTACGCCGTTAATACCGGCGAGAGCGGGAGTCGCCTGGTTGATGCTGCCTACCTTTTCAAGAAAGACGCCTGAAAAGCGTTAAGTCCGCAGAGACACCAAACACGCATGCTTAAAGCGATGGCGTTCGCACTAGCCTATAGAATGTGGCCCTGCCGAGAGCCGGATCGGTGCGAGTGAACGTGGTTTCGACGGCCTGAAAGGACGTCGATTCGACGGTAACAAACGGCCGTCCCAGGTCCGTCGTGCTCTCCAGGGTGTAGGTCAAACCGCGAATTGTGGCAAAGCTCACCTCGCATCCACCATGATTGGCATGACTGATCGTAAGGATTGGTTCGGCGTTAAGCAGCGATCCGTCAAAGTACTTCTGCGCTAACATCCAGGCTTCGCGCCCGCAGACCGAACCGATGCGGCGTCCGGTCAAGTCATCGATGGGCGGGTGAATTCCTCCCCAAATGCGGGAAAGTCCAGCTTGATCTGCAGCGTCAAAGTAAGTTCCCCACTGCAGTTGCACAGTCTCTGACGGCCCTTTCTCAAAGCTGAGGTATGTCCCGCCTTGGGCCGTGAAAACGCCCAGCCCACCTGGAAAAAACGGCGAGCCAGTCATGGCAGTCAGAACTTCAGCTGCGGCGCGGCTGAAAGTGCTGTGACCGGAAATATATCCGGGAAACGCGGGCGTCACAAACGTTCGCTTTTGAAACGGCAGCCAATTAGCAGCCAAGATCCAGCGCACACCGCCTGTTTGAGTGCTTGGATCGGCTGGTTGTCCCGCCCAGGAGCGGATGACGACGGCCCCCACAGGAAGGCCTGAATGCCGACCGTTGAGTTTTGCAGTTGTCGTTGTCACTACCTCAATTAGATCTGGCACAATGGGCAATCCACGACGGTCATAGGTTGGTTGCTCGGGGAAGGACGATTGCCCGCGCTGCCCCATGAAGCGAACCGCCTCAATGGGACGCCACCCATCGTAGTAGCGCTTGAGCGACCATGCAGCGCAAGCGGCGTCATGGAGAGCTCCGTTCAGTGCAAAGTAAAGCTTCACGTCCCATTCCAGGTTCTCCAGAGTTGGGCCTGTTCCTCCAATGCGACGTTCGAACAACGGGTTGTCACTAACGGCATTCGCAAGCGTGTTCCAGTGGCCAGGCGGCGTTTCTGAGTTTGGACCATCGGCCCAAAACTCCGCCAGAACGCGGGCATAGTCGCCCCGCTTAACGAGATTTGGAGGATAGGGGAGCGCGGTCGCAGGATTCGTCGCGTGCCCGATGCCGTCATTGTTCCCAAGAGTGTTATTGCCGAAGGCACCCGGCGAAATATCCATCGTCACCCCGTCGTCCACGGTCAATTCACTACTGCGACGAAGCACTTCCACCACATTGGTTTGGAACTTTTCATCGTTTCCCTCACCCAAATGCGGCGGCGGGCCGGGGTCCAGCCATGGCAAACTCGACTGTCTGCGGCGCAACGCAAACGGTCGGACTCCCAACCATTGCGCACCGAGAAACTTTTGAATCAGTTCTACCGGAATGTTATTTTGGCTGACGGCGTTCGTGAAGGCCAGCGGCTGCCACCGGTTAACGTCGACTGCCAACGTGCCACTTGCCAGCGTCAGCAATGGCGGATTAACCGCAGCGTATCCCCCTAACGCAACAGGAAAGTCCTGATAGCTCCGGGTCTGCAGTGCGCCGTCTTCAAGAGAATAGGCGGAAATGGCCAGGGCCACACGATTACCCACTCCCGCTGGCGTGCGAGGATCCAGTGATACATTTCCCTTATCGTAGCCGAGTGCTGCCATTCGCTCATCTAACGCGGCCAAAGTTTTTGCGGCATTTCGGGAGAGAGCATAGCGCTCTGTTAGAAAACGGTATGCCGCGTGGCTGATCGCTTCGCGCCTAGCCGCCGCGACGTCAGCGGCGAGGTGTTTTTCGTGGTAGAGGTAACCGACCGCAGACTGATCGTAAGCGGCCCATGCGTCGTAGACCGCCACAGAAAAATGAAAGAGGTTCCGTGCGTGAACTGGCGGATGAGGAAGATCGATGCGAATCGCCGCTAGGATCTCTTCGTTCCAGACGCGGGCAATGCTGGGTGGAGGCGCAGCTGCGTCGGTGAGGGAATTGAGCGCACACGCAATGAAAAGAAGAATGGGAACTCTCACGTGCATGGCACCATACGAAAGGGGTGAGTTCTGCGCAACTTGGAATTCTGGGGTCTGGGTTTCGAAACCAGGACGACACCTGCGATCAGACAGCGCTTTGGTGTCGCGGATCTATGACGCGACCGGGAAGTGGAGCGGGGTGGTGGCTGGACGCACTTCACCCAACGCGATGGAGTGTTGCTGTTGCAAGCCTCTCTCTCTGAATGCTTGGGGCAACCAAGATGCCAATCAAAGACGGGTTAATCAGGACTACGCCGGATTTCTGATCATTGTGCCAGCTATCCAGGTCCAAAATCTCGTGGGTTAGCGAAGCAGCTCTTCGGCGTGTTTCCGCGCAGCTTCAGACTGTCCACCCAACATTCGGGCGAGTTCCGTGATGCGGGCGGGGCCTTTTAAGAGCTGGAGTTGGGTGAGTGTCCGACCTTGCTGCGTCTCCTTGCTGACGACGAAATGGGCATGGGCCGGGGCCGCTACGGCGGCCAGATGCGTGATGCAGACGACTTGATGTTGTTTCGCGATCTGACACATTTTTTCTCCTACCGCGCGCGCTGTTTCCCCTCCGATATTCGCATCTACTTCATCAAAGACCAAGACAGGAACGGCGTCCTCATCTGCCAGGACTGTTTTCAAGGCGAGCATAACTCTAGCGAGTTCCCCTGAAGAGGCAATGGCTCGGAGAGGTCGAGGCGTTTCGCCCGGATTTGGCGCGAACAGAAACTCGATCGCGTCCATCCCGGACGGAGACCATGCCCCGGCGGTCTTTGGATCGCTGCCGATGCCGGTTAGAGCGATGTCAAAGTGACTCTGGCGAAACCCCAGATCAGCCAGTTGTTTACTGACGACCTTGCTCAGCTTCGGTAGCACTTTGAGGCGCTGTTTGGTAAGGTCTTCGCCCGCCCGCTGGAGTTCTTTTTGATTCTGCTCCAGCGCGAGGTTTAGCCGAATCAGTTCCGTATCGCGCTGCTCCAGGCTAGTCATCTTCGCGCGCGCGCCGACTCCGAACGCGATGACGTCGGCCAACGAAGATCCATATTTACGCTTTAATCCTTGAATGAGGTTCAGGCGATCTTCCAACTCCTGGTATTGTGCCGGGTCGATCTCAAGCCCATCGGCGTAGGTCACGAGTTGACGCTGCAAGTCCTGCAACGAACTCAGTGCGTTTTCGTGCAGTTCCATGAAAGCGGAGGTGCCTGAATCCACCTTCTGCAGCTCCTGGAGCGTTCGGCCCAGCCGAGCAGCTTGCGCCAAAACCGAATGCTCTTCCTCGGCCAACAGGCTGAGAATTGTTTGACTGAGCTGCAGGAGTCGCGCGGCGTTGCTCGCCCGGCGGAACTCTTCCTGCAATTCCGCTTCGTCCGTGTCCGCCAGATGGGCGGATGTGATTTCGTTGACCTGGAATCGGAGCAGGTCGAGTTGCTGGGCGAATGTCTTTTCGTCGACGATCAACGCGCGTTTTTCGGCTTCCAGACCATGGCGACGGCGGAGTAATTCTGCAAACCGTTCGCGCTGCGGTTGCAGACTTCCAAAGGCGTCGACGACCTCAAGTTGCCTTGTTGTGTGGAGAAGCGATTGATGATCGTGAGGCCCGTGAATATCCACCAGCCATTCTCCAATCTGTTGCAGGACCTGGAGTGTTGCCGGGGAGCCATTGACGAACTGCCGGTTCGTGCCGGTCTGGGAAAACGTCCTTTTGAGTATTATTCCATCCTCGTTGCAGGGTTCTAACCCGCTCTCATCGAGCAGGGCATTAAGACGGGACTTAAGGTTGCCGATCTCAAAAACGGCCTCGACCGAGCAACTTTCGCTGCCACTTCGAATCGAGTTCCGATCGGCGCGCTGGCCAAGAACTAAGTTGAGCCCTCCGATCAGGATCGACTTGCCCGCGCCGGTCTCGCCCGTAATGACGTTATAACCGGGGCGAAGTTCAAGCGTGAGGTCCGCCACCAGGGCCAAGTTCTTGATCCGCAGTGTCGTCAACATGTGTAATTTGTGCCGGGGCACTGTGCCGTTTTCGAGCCGCTTCCGCAAAAAGAAAGTGTGGGCGAGTTTTGACAAGCTGCCCGACCACGGGCATAAAACAGGGGCCGATGCCCTTTGAACTCGTTTTTCTCGGATCAGGAACCTCGCAGGGAGTGCCGGTGATCGGCAAAGAATACCCTGCGAGTTTTCTGGCCAATCCTAAGAATCACCGAACGCGTCCGTCCGTTTATATAGCGACCGAACAGGTGAAGCTCGTGGTCGACACAACGCCGGAGTTTCGCGTCCAATGTCTCCGGGAGCAGATTCGCTGGCTGGATGCGGTTTTGTTTACCCACGCTCATGCCGATCATGTCATGGGGTTGGATGACTGTCGTCGGTTTTGCGATCTCCGCAATGGACCTCTTCCTATTTACGCGAATCCTCAGACGATGACGGACTTGCAGCGGATTTTTGCTTACGCGTTCAAGTCCGGTCCAATCCCTAAAGGCTACTTTGCCCCTGAACCGCACTTGGTGGAAGGTCCGTTTCGGTTAGGAGATCTGGAGGTTATTCCGCTCGCCTTGCCCCATGGGGCGATCTGGGTTACCGGTTATTTGTTTCAGCAGAACGGTAAGAAGCGCTTGGCGTATATGAGTGACTGTAAAGAGGTTCCTGAGGCGGTGATTGAACAAGTCCAAGGGTGTGAGGTGGTGGTTCTCGATGCCCTCCGGCGCGAACCTCACTGGACCCACATGTGTTTGGACGAAGCGCTGACCGTCGCCCGTCGGATTGGCGCCCCGCGCACACTTTTTACCCATTTGACCCATGACTATGACCATGATGTCGATCAAGCGGAGATGCCTCCAGGTGTGGAATTCGCATACGATGGGCTAAGGGTCACGTCAAGCGTCTGAGAACGGGGTGATCTAAACCGGAACCCCTCTTCGAAGCCGACGGAAGAATGCGAAGTTTGAAGGGCTGATGAAACTCGTGCTGAACTGGATCGCGATTGTCGGCGTGCTGGCGTTTTCGGAAGGCGTGCTCCGCGCCGCTGGGCTCAACGATCAGGTTGTCGTCGTCTATAATCGGAATCTGGCGGAGTCAAAGAGCCTGGCGGAATACTATGCACAACGCCGACAGATTCCAAATGACCGCCTTTGCGGTTTAGACCTGCCGAACTCGGAGACTATGTCGCGGAACGAGTATGATGACCGGTTGGCGCAACCGCTTTTAAAAAAGATGCGTGACAACCGCTGGTGGGTCTACTCGGGAAGTGGAAAACGCCATAACAAAAACGCTACGAACGAATTTCCGGTCGAGGCAAAGATCCGTTACGCGACTCTTTGCTACGGAGTTCCACTCAAAATTCTCAATGACCCAAAGCTGGCCGAGGACGGCCTGGACAAGGTGAGGCCTGAACTGAAACGGAATGACGCGGCGGTCGATAGCGAATTGGCCCTTTTACCCGTGATTTGGTTTAAGCCGCACCTGACCGCGGCGATCCCGAACCGGGCCTACGGCGTCACCAATACTGCTGGGTTGTCCCCTACCAATGGAATTCTCGTCGTCGGCCGATTGGACGGGCCGACCGTAGAGTTGGCTCGCGGTCTGGTTGACAAAGCCATTCAAGCGGAAGGGGACGGTCTTTGGGGACGGGCCTATTTTGATTCCAGAGGTTTCACCAACTCGAGCTACAAACTGGGCGACGATTGGATCCGAGGCGCCTCGCAGGTGACTCGACGACTGGGGTTCGACACCGTTCTCGACCAGGAAATGGCTACGTTGCCCGTGTCATTTCCTATGAGTCACATTGCCATTTATGCGGGCTGGTACGACCCCAATGTCTCCGGGCCATTTACACTCCCCGAGGTGGAGTTCATGCCAGGCGCTTTTGCGTACCACCTTCATTCGTTCAGTGCTCAAACCATTCGCTCCACCACTGCGAACTGGGTTGGGCCGCTGATCGCCAAAGGAGCAACCATCACCATGGGCTGTGTCGAGGAGCCTTATTTGGAGGGAACTCCTGATGTCGTCACTTTTGTCCTTCGCCTGCTTTACTTTGGTTTCACTTTTGGGGAGGCCGCGTCGGCTTGTCAGAATGCGTTCTCCTGGCAGACGACAGTCGTAGGGGACCCTCTTTACCGACCCATTGCTCGGCCGTCTCTGGAACTTCACCAAGACTTGCTGCGTCGTAAGAGCAAACTAGTGGAATGGTCGCACTTGAAAGTGGTGAATTTGAATCTGACGACAGGGATGCCCGCGGACAAGCTCATCGAATACTTGGAGACAACCTCAGAGACGCGCGAGAGCTCGGTGCTTTTGGAGAAGCTTGGGGATCTCTACTATTTAAAGGCACAATGGGATGAGGCGGCTGCTAAGTATCGGGAGGCGCTTCAGCGCGGACCCTCGAGGCAACAAAAAGTGCGGCTTTATCTAACGCTTGCCCAAGCACGGGAAACGACCGGTCAGAACGAGGAGGCTTTTCGAGCGTACGAAGAACTGATTCAAGCTGTGCCCGATTATCCGGATTTGCTTGGACTCTATCGCAAACTCGTGCCTTTGGCAGAGCAATTGGGCAAGACTAAAGAACAGGAAAGGTATCAGCAGGACATTGATCGCCTGACCCACCCGGCATCGCCGCCCAAGCCGTAGGCAAGTTGCGGTTGCTCTTTCGTGGCATTTGGTTACGGGACGCTCCTGGAGCCACGGCACGTTCGCGGAATGAGCATTCTGAGAACCCTACTAGCACATCGATGGCATGGACCAGGGCGCCAGCGAACACTCTTGCCACGGGCATTCTTAAGTTTACTGTGGACCGGTGAGAATTCTTTTCATTGGGGATATCGTGGGGCAGCCCGGACGGCGCGCAGTGAAGGAGCTGGTGCCACGTTTGAGAAAGCGGCACAATTTAGATCTTGTCATTGCGAATGGCGAGAATTCCGCGGGCGGCTCTGGGATTACCAGTGCCACAGCCGCAGAGATATTTGCGGCCGGTGTAAATGTCATCACGACCGGAGATCATGTCTGGGACCAGAAAGAAGTGTTAGGGTTGTTGCAGCATGACAAACGTGTGCTTCGGCCGTTGAACTACCCTGTCAACACGATTGGCCAAGGCAGTACGATATTTCAGGCAGATGGCCGGCCACCGGTGGCGGTGGTGAACGTGCAGGGACGGACGTTCATGCCGAGTCTCGAAAATCCATTTTCGTGCATGCAAGCTGAAGTGCGCCGCCTTCGCGAAGTCACGAACTTAATCTTCGTGGATATTCATGCGGAGGCAACCTCGGAAAAGATCGCGCTGGGCCGCTTTTTGGATGGCCAAGTGAGCGCGGTGATTGGCACACATACCCACGTGCAGACGGCTGATGAACAGATCTTTCCCGGCGGCACGGCCTTTCTCTGTGATGCTGGCTTTACGGGCCCTCATGAAAGTGTCATTGGGCGCGAGATTGAGCCGATCATCAAACGGTTTATGACCAACCTGCCTCAGCGTTTCGGGGTGGCGTCCGGGCGCGTCTTGCTCCAGGGGGCCATTGTTGAACTGGATTCTCACACTGGCAAAGCGATAACCATCGAACGAGTTTCTGTCCCGGCCGCGGTGCGTGACCCGTCCGCCGTTCTCGATTGGGACGGCGCGGAAAGCGTCGACGCCCGGTAAAGGTTCGTGACGCAGCAAATCAAGCGGGTCGGCATGGCCAAACTAAAGTCTCAATGGGAATTTGGCGAGCTCTTCGAGCAGGCAACTCCCGCCCGGCGCGTCGTCAGCGTGAGCGAGTTGACGCTGACAGTCAAAAAGCTATTGGAACGGGACGTCGGGCGTGTCTGGGTGGCGGGGGAGATCACCAATCTCCGGTTGCAGAGTTCGGGGCATCTTTACTTCACGATTAAGGATGCGAGCGCGCAGCTTAGCTGTGTTCTATTCCGAGGTGAGGCGCGCGGCTTTAATCGTGATCTTCTCCGGGATGGGGCTGGGGTGACATTGTACGGAGAACTCACGGTCTATGAAGCGCGGGGTCAATATCAGCTGATTGTCACTGTGGTAGAACTGCAAGGGATCGGCGCCCTTCAGGCTGCATTTGAGAAGCTTAAACAGAAGCTGCAAGCCGAAGGCCTTTTCGCGCCGGCGCGCAAGCGCCCTTTGCCCCGCTTCCCGCGGCGCATCGGCATTGTGACTTCTCGATCGGGAGCGGCCCTGCGCGACGTGATTCACGCGGTGCGGCGGCGCTATTCGGGTCTGGAACTAGTGCTCGCGTGTTGCCGAGTCCAAGGTCAGGGTGCGGGTGAGGAAGTCGCGTGCGCGATCCGCCTGCTCAACGAATGGCATGGCACTGAATTGCGGGATGTCAGACGCCAAATCGATGTCGTGCTAGTGACGCGTGGCGGGGGCAGCTTGGAGGACCTTTGGGCGTTCAATGAAGAAGTCGTCGCACGAGCGATTTTTGATTCTCAGATCCCGGTGGTCTCCGCGGTCGGCCACGAGATTGACTTTACGATTACCGATTTCGTTGCCGACGTGCGCGCAGCGACACCCACCGCGGCGGCAGAGATCCTCACAGAAGGTTACGTTGCGAGCCGGCCCCTTGTGCTACAAAAGGCGTTTCGATTGAGGCAAATCGCTCGCGAGACGATTGCCGCCCAACAAGAGCAGTTAGCCTATTTGGCCCAGCGTCTGCAGCGTCAACATCCACGGCGGTGGCTTCACGAGCAATGGCAGCGCTTGGACGATCTGCAAACCGCCTGGCTGCGATCCGCACGCTATCACCATCGCCTCTATGCCACGGTTTGGCAGGAACTATCGCAGCGGCTTGTTCGCGTGAAACCGAGGCTGGTTATCGCGCGCCGACGCGAAGCGGTCGTCCGCGCGCAACGCCGCTTGGCTGACTACGTCCGTTTGGGGATTCGGCAGGCCCGTGAACGTTTGGTCAGCGCCGATGCACGGTTGCGGTTGCTTTCCCCACTCCACGTGTTGGAACGTGGGTATTCGATCACGCTGGACGCGGCCACCGGAAAAGTCATTCGATCGTCCGACGACGTGCGCCCTGCGCAGCGCCTTAAGACTCGACTGCAGTCTGGCCAGATTCACAGTATTGTCGAGGAGGGCACGGGCGAATAGGCCTGGAAGGCTGTCGCGCTCGAACGTTATGAATCCCGCGGGTGCCCTGCATGAGTTGACGCAGTTACTGCCGAATTGTCTGCGCCAGGATCGACTGCGACTGACTGGACATCTCACGCGGACTCTGCGCGAATCTTCCAGTTCTCCTTCAGAGAGCCGCATTGCTCATTGGCTGGCAGAGGCGAAACGCTCGGTCGGGCTCCGACATCAGCGCCACGAACGCTTGCCCCAGGTTTCTTATCCCTCCAATTTGCCTATTTCCAGTCGCAAGGAAGAGATCGTGGCGGCGATTCGGGCGCATCAGGTCGTCGTGATAGCGGGTGAGACCGGCTCCGGCAAAACGACTCAGATCCCGAAGATGTGCTTGGAAGCGGGGTGTGGCGTGGAAGGAAAGATCGGGTGTACTCAACCGCGTCGCGTGGCGGCACTTTCGATCTCCAGGCGTATCGCGAGTGAACTTGGCGTCACGTGGGGGGAGGAAGTGGGCTGCAAGATTCGGTTTACCGACAAGTCGAGTCCAGCGACGTACATCAAGCTGATGACGGATGGAATTTTGCTGGCAGAAACTCAGGGCGACCGGGACCTCGACGAATATGACGCCATCGTGATTGACGAAGCGCACGAACGTAGCCTGAATATTGATTTCCTTCTGGGCCACTTGACGCTGCTGCGGCAAAGGCGATCGGATCTCAAGATTGTCATTACCAGCGCGACGATCGATACCGAAGCGTTCTCAAAAGCCTTTGATAACGCACCGATCTTGGAGGTGTCCGGGCGGACATACCCGGTCGAGGTGCGATATCGGCCGCACGATTTGGCCGCGGAAGAGGATGGAGAGATGACTTACATTGATGCCGCGGTCGCCGCCACGGAGGATGTATTGCTCGAATCCGACCGAGGGGACGTGCTCATCTTTATGCCGAGCGAGCGGGATATCCGGGAAACGCAAGACGACCTTCAGGGGCGCTATGGAGGCGAGGCCGAGATCATCCCGCTCTTCGGTCGGCTCAGTGCCGGTGAGCAGGACCGGGTCTTTGCACCGAGTGTCCGGCGCAAGATTATAGTCGCCACGAACATAGCGGAAACGTCGTTGACGATTCCTGGCGTTCGCTACGTCGTTGATCCGGGGTTAGCGCGGGTGAGCCGCTACAGCCCCCGCACCCGAACCAAGCGGTTGCCGATCGAGCCGGTCTCTCAAAGCAGCGCTCGCCAGCGTGCCGGCCGAAGCGGCCGCGTGGAGAATGGGGTGTGTATTCGGCTTTACACTGAAGAAGACTTTGCGAATCGCCCGAGAGACACGCAACCGGAGATCCAACGAGCGAATCTTGCGGAGGTCATCCTCAAGATGAAGGCGTGGCGCTTAGGGGAGATGGAGACGTTCCCCTTCGTTAATCCTCCGCAGCCGCAAGCCGTGCAGAGTGGCTATCAGCTGCTCCAGGAGCTAGGCGCTTTGGACTCGGAGCGGGCTCTGACCCCCCTCGGCCGCGACCTCGCCCGATTGCCTGTAGACCCTTCCATTGGCCGGATGATTCTGCAGTCCATCCGGGAAGGTGCCCTCTCAGAAGTCCTGGTGATTGCGGCGGGTCTGAGCATTCAGGATCCAAGAGAGCGCCCCATGGACAGACAAGAAGCGGCGGACCTGGCGCATCGCCGGTTTATCAACCCCGCTTCTGACTTCTTGACGTTGCTGAACATTTGGAACGCCTACGACGCGCAGTTCGAGGCCTTGAAGAAGCAGGGACAGATGCGCAAGTTTTGCAAAGCCAATTTCCTTTCCTACTTGCGCATGCGCGAATGGGTCGACGTCCACGCGCAATTGGAGGATGCCGTGCAATCGCTGCGAGAGCTCGAGTCCAGCGGTCGACATCGATCGGACTCTCCTCCGCAATCCGTGGCACTGTCCCAGATGTCAGCGCAAGCGGTGAAACCCGCTGAAGTCCCGGCGGGCGCGTCGGAGCGCCGCCCCACAGCGCGCCCGCAAACCGCACTGTCCCATCCGCGATTCGCCGCTATTCATCGGTCGGTGTTGGCGGGGTTGCTCGGTCATGTCGCGCAACGGATCGAAAGGAACCTTTATCGCGCATCCGGAAATCGGCAGTTGATGCTTTGGCCAGGTTCAGGATTGTTCGCTCGCAACGTGAACATGGGAAAATCAAAAGGTTCCGGAGTTCCAGGCGGGGCATCCGGTGCCGGGGCGAGCGGGCAGCCCGCTTGGGTGGTGGCCGGCGAGATCGTGGAGACCTCGAGGCTTTACGGCCGGACGGTGGCGGAGGTGACGGCAGATTGGATTGCCGATTTGGGGGTGCACGTTTGTAAGCGGAGCTATGGCGAACCGTTCTGGGACCGGCAAACCGGCCGGGTATTGTCTCGCGAGCGCGTGACTCTCTTTGGTTTGGAAGTGTTGGAACGGGCCGTAGACTATGGACGGATCCATCCGCGTCACGCCACCGATTTATTTATTCGCGCCGCACTGATCGAGGAAGAGCTGGATTCTCCGCATCATTTTCTAGAAGCGAATCGCAAGCTTCGGCAGAGGATCGAGGTCTGGCGCACCCAACATCGTAACCACCGGCTTCCCAGTGTTGATGATGCGTTGTTTGAATTCTACGCCCGGCATTTGGAAAACGTTTCCTCGGTGCACGACCTGAATCGATTCGTTCGCGAGCGGATCAAAGGTGCACCCGATTTTCTCTGCGCCAAGGAGCTAGAATTGACGGGAGGCATCGCGATTCGTTGGGATACGGAAGCATTTCCTACCGAAGTCACTTTGTCCGAGCAGCGTGCCGCCCTGGACTATGCCTATGCTCCAGGTGAGGATCACGACGGTGTGACCGTGAAGGTGCCGGCCTCGCTCGCAGTGCGGTTAGATCCGAAGGTGCTCGACTGGGTCGTACCGGGCCTGCGTGCGGAACAGATCGAGTTCCTTTTGAAGGCGTTGCCCAAGTCGTTGCGCGTTCCGCTCATGCCGATTGCACCGAAGGTCCAGGAGCTTGCCACGCTCGTCGCGAGCGACGCTGGCTTGGACGGGCTGCGCGGTTTGGTGCGAGAGAAATATGGCGTGAGCATTCCGGAAGACGCATGGAGCCCTGATACCTTACCCCAGCATTTACGCCCGCGGATTGAGATTACAGGTCCGAACAACAAAGTCCTCGCTGTCGGCCGGAATCTGAAGGACTTGAAGCAGGGGCTTGCGACTCATCAAACCCCCGGAGAACAGCTAGCCTGGAATCGAGCGGTCGAGCAGTGGGAACGGTATGACCTGCAAGGCTGGAGTTTCGGAGATCCGCCCGCACGCCTCGTCGTTTCCGAAGTTGCGGGAGCCATCCTGGCAGCGTTTCCAGGGTTGGAACAGGAAGGATCAGCCGTGCACCTCAAGTTGTTTCGTGACCCGCTCAAAGCGGCGGCAGCGACTCGACTTGGCTTCACGCGCTTGGCGGAATTGGCCCTCCGCAAAGAGCTAGCCTGGGTTGAGAAAGACCTGGGCGCGCTCGACAAGCTCCGAGACTTGCTCGTTGGATTTACGAATTCAGAATCGTTGATCACGTCCGCTTCGGTCCATATTCGAGGATACTTGATTTTACTACCGCCAGATCTGTTGCCGCTGCGCCAGAGCCAATTCGAGGCCACCGTGCAGAGAGCCCGAGGCTTGATCCCCGGCCTTGTTCCGAAGCTCATGGATTTGGTGACGCCAATTCTGCGCCTGCGCGCTGACATAATTCGGCACCGCGGTTACCCAGCCGCGGTTGTGGCCCTACGTCCAGGCGTGGTTACCGACTTGAAGCAGTTGGGCGCTCCTCAAAAGCCCGCACCATCAAAGGGATTGAATTTTCTTCGAGCCGAACTGGACTGGTTATTGCCGGCCAATTTTTTGGCGGTTATCGCGTTTGAACGGCTGCCCCATTGGCCGCGCTACCTCAAAGCTCTCCTGGTCCGCGCCGACCGAGCCCTCTTGAACCCGGGTAAGGACGCAGAGAAAGCGAAGCTCGTCCAACCTTATCTTGATGCCTTACGGCAATTCTCTGGCGCCGAGTCGCTGCCGATCGCCGCCCGAAGCGCTCTGGAGGACTTCCGGATTCTGGTGGAAGAATTCAAGGTTTCCGTGTTTGCACAAGAGCTAGGGACAGCCCAGCCAGTCTCGGCGAAGCGATTGGATGCGCAGTTGCACGCTCTGCGGCAGGCCATGTAGTCCCCGGCTCAGCCTCAGGTGCTGTGCGGTGAACCAGGTCGCAATTTATGAATCCCTAGGTGTCTGGACGCCAGGGGGCTACATGTCTCTGAGGTGTCTCGACGCCCGAGTTCGCCCAGTGAGAGCAATTTGCTCTCACTCGACGTTGGGCCAGTTTGCCAACTGCATACCCACGCGACGCTCCCTGGAAGTCGCGGCTTGTCACGCCTCCCAAAGAACATTGTAACAAATCGGAGCGTTGCCGTGATTTAGATGTAGAAAACGGGATCGGTCGGTTCGTGGAACCCAAGCGAAGCGACAAGATCTCAATCAGCCAAACTTAGCTATGAAACAACGGATTTTTTACTGTGCAATACTCTTAGGGGCCGCCTTGGTGGCCCGGGCCGAAGGCCTCAAGAAGGAACATGTAGCGGCCGATGCCAAATGGCTCGTCCATCTCGACATGGATGCGCTCCGCAAGACGGAAATCGGCGATTTCCTGCTCAATCGGTTTGTGTTGCCTAAGGTGAACGAAGCGTCCGGCGAATTGAAGATCAATGCTTCCAATATACTGCAGCGGGTCACATCGCTGACTGCTTATGGCGCAGATTTTACCAAAGGAGTGAATGCGAGCGGAGTATTGCTTATTAGTAGCGATGATGAGACTCAAAAAGCGCTGGAAGGCGTGCTTGTTGCGCAAATACTCGCTGACACGAACGGGCCGGTAAAGAAGCTGGAGGCTGATCAGGCGATGTACTCTCTGGCCAACCAGGTGTTCCTTTCGCCGCTGAAAGGTGGCACCGTCGTCATTAGCAAGTCTCAAGCGGAGGTAGAGGTGGCGCGGGATTTATTGAGTGGGAAGAGCCCCAGCTTGGCGTCCACCAAAACCTTCAGCGAGTTTCCTTCCCTTTCCAATAGCTTTGTCTTTTTGGGAATTGCCGACACATTAAACGTGCCGAATCCTTTTCAAGCGAAAGCTAAAGTCCTACAGATGGCTGACGGCGGACAAATTGCCCTCGGAGAACGAGATCAGGATATGTTTCTGCAGCTCGCACTGCGAGGGAAGACCGCGGAGGTGACTCGGCAGATCCAACAGGTGTTTGAAGGAATGCTCGCGCTCGTCACGCTGGGACAGCCGGAGATACCTGAGCTTATGGATCTGGCCAAATCGACGAAGGTCTCTTCGGTCGACCAAGTGGTCTCCATCCAAGTGCAGTACCCGGCAGCCAAGGTGATTGCCAAGATGAACGATCTCATGGCGCCGAAACCGCCCCAAGAAAAGGCGCCCAAGCAGAAGGTGAAGAGCAAGAACAAGAAACTCAAGCAGCCCAAACCGGAAGTGGATCCGGAAAAGCCCGAGGCGCCGCAAGCCGAGCCGGCGAAACCGGATGCACCCAAGCCGGAAGCGGAGGTTTCCGCGGCTCCGGCTCCGGCTGAGCCTTCCAAGTGATGACGCCTGTCCTTAGCCTAGAAAGTCCGTTAGCCTCAGTGGAACCCACTGAGGCGACGCCCATGGTAGAGGTTCGATTGGACCAGGAGATCGAGGAACTCGCGGACCGTTCGCGGAACGGGTGCCGCGCGTCGTTTGAAGCCCTGGTCACCCACTTTGAGAAACGGATCTTCAATTACCTTTTTCAGCTGACGCGCAATTTGCATGACGCCGAAGACCTCACTCAAGTCACGTTTCTCAAGGCTTATCAGAACATTCACCGTTACCAATCCACGCGCGCATTTCGTGCCTGGCTCTTTACCATCGCAAAACGGACCGCTCTGAATCATATCCGCGACACGCGTCCGACCGATGAGCTTGGACCGCACTTGGAGGCGGCGGGAGAAGATCCGAGCGAGGCGATGGAACGTGAAGATTCCAAGTCTGGCTTATGGAATCTGGCCCGGTCATTGAAACCGGATCAGTTTGAAGCTCTCTGGCTGCGGTATGGCGAAGGATTTTCGATTGCTGAAATCTGTCGCGTGCGGAAGAGTAACTCTCTGGCGGTGCGCGTGCTTTTGCACCGGGCACGGGCGGCACTGGCCAAGAAGTTAAGGCGCCGGACAGATCCTTTAAGGGATAAACTTTAACTCCAGAACCCATGAAACTTTGCTGGCTTACTCGACGAATCATTGCGGAATCGGTGGATACTTCTGATCCGTTGCCTCGCTGGGTCGATCGGCATCTCTCGGCTTGCGGGGAGTGTCACCAATTCCGGCAGACCCATTTGAAGCTTGCTCGAGAATTGCGCGATGTCGCGCAGAGTGAGGTGATCGAGTTCCCACCGTTGTTGCATAATCGGATTATCGCGGCCTTGCCTGATCGTTCCCGCGAAGCGCGTCGCCCCGTGGAGGTGGCGTTTTCATTCAGGCAATTTTGGGCTCCAGCCCTTGGCCTGGCCGCCGTGTTGGCGTTGGTCGTTTGGAAATCCGAGAGGCCCCGTCCGTTGCCGCAAGCCCACGTTTCTACCGAGGTTGAGAGCTCCGCTTCTTCCCTAGTTGATCCATCGAGTCCGGCGCCGATGCTCGTCGCGTTATCCGAGAGGTTGGACGAACCGCTCGAATCAGAAATGAAAGCGGTAGTCCAAGATGCCCGATTCGCATTCCAGTCGTTGACGGAGAATTTTCTTCCGGCGAAGTAGCGATCGAGGGGAGAGTACTTCTTGCCTTGTTACGTAGCGCGGGAATCTGCTCGCCAGCTTGACGGGAAGGCGCTATCTCCATGGGATTCACTGCAGTTGTCGACGATGCAACCGCAACAATTCAACCATTTACTCTGCCCAGCGATGAAACTCACCTTGCACTCGCTTGCTCTCCTGTCGGTTCTCAGTGGCACACCTTTTCTGGCTTCGGCAGCGGACAACGTCGCGCCGCCGGGATTCACAGCTGTCTTTAACGGGACCGATCTTAGCAATTGGACAGTGCCAACGGGCGATAACGGTCATTGGAAGGTGACGGGCGGTGTCATTGACTACGATGCTCAGAGCGAAGCCACTGGCGACAAATCGCTTTGGAGTACCCGAGAATATGGGAATTTCGTGCTGCGTGTCGATTGGCGCATCAAAGAGACGCCTTATATCAATCGAAACGTTCCCTACATCCTTCCGGATGGAACCCACGCGCGCGACGTCCATGGCAAAGAAATGAAGTTGGCTTTACCCGATTCCGATTCGGGGATTTTCCTCCGAGGTGAGGGGCGGTACCAGGTGAATATCTGGTGCTGGCCGATCGGTTCGGGAGAGATGTATGGCATTCGCACGGACCCGGCGACGGCACCGGCGTTACGGGCTGCGGTCACGCCGCGGACCCAAGCGGACAAACCGGTTGGCGAATGGAATACGTTCGAAATTACAGTTCGAGGGAACACCGTGCAGGTTGTTCTCAATGGGAAGACCGTGTTGCCCGGAGCTGAAATTCCGCAATTGCCGGCCAAGGGACGCATCGCGTTGCAGCATCATGGCGGCAAGCAGAATGGTCAATGGTCCGGTCCGCCGAGTTTGCTTCAGTTCAAGAACATCTTCATCAAAGAGCTGAAGGACTAGAGCTAGGCAAGTGCTGAGCCTTGGGTGCCGCAGGGACTCTCCGATGACGGCTGAAACCTCGCAGGAAGAGGCTTGTCGTTACCAAGGTTACCAAGTGGAATCGGCGCCCGGATCTTTCTTGCTTCGTTTCTTGCGGGATTTTCGCCGATTCTTGGTCAGCGGATGATTTTCGTCCCACCATGGGAAATCCGCCCAATCGATAGGAGATCCGGAGCATTCCGGGGTGCCGCATTCGAGCCAGAGGTTGCGGTCATTATCTTGCCAGACGCGGACAGAATGGCCGTTGAATTTCTTGCCACAATGCAGGCACCACCGTTCATGATCCAAATCGGGCCATCGGCCCGAGAAATCGTGATCGCGAAGCAGGTTTAACTTCTTGTTGAAAGGAAGATCAACGTAGTTCGTCATGGCACGGGTCTGGCTCGACCGTAGACATCCTGGCAAAGCCGCTAACGAACGTCAACGACAATGCCGCTGGCCTATCAGGGCTTAAGCTTGCATGGCGCGTGGCGCAAGGTCAGTTTGAGGGAAGCCTCATTACCAAATCTATGAACATCCATCATCTGGAGCTGTTCTACTATGTTGCCAAACACGGCGGCATCAGTGAAGGGGTGCGCCATATGCCCTACGGAATCCAGCAGCCCGCCATGAGCGCCCAAGTCATTCAGCTGGAAGAATCGTTAGGCCTGACGTTGTTCCATCGCCGTCCCTTTGCCCTCACCCCAGGCGGTCAAGAGCTGTTCGACTTCATCCGCCCCTTCTTTGAGAACCTTAGTGCCACTGCGGATCGGTTGCGCGGCGGTGTCTCTCAACACATTCGCATTGGGGCGTCAGAAATTGTGCTGCGCGACTACTTGCCCATGATCGTCGCGGAAGTTCGCAAGAAGTTCCCCAAGCTCAAGCTCACCTTGCGGGAAGGGTATCATCCCCAGCTTTATTCCGCGCTGCAGAAACAGGAATTAGACTTGATCGTGACGGTCCTGGAAAACAAACCCCCAGCGGGCATGCATGGCTGTGCCTTGATCTCTCTCCCGCTCGTGCTTCTGGTGCGGGAAGATAGCAAAATCACTTGTGCTGCAGAGCTTTGGGCGCGCGATCGGATCGACGAAACCCTGATTAGTCTGCCGGCGAATGAGCCGATCTATCGGAGCTTTCTCCGCGCCCTCAGCCGCCAAGGGGTCGACTGGTTTCCTGGCATCGAGGTGAGCACTTTGAAACTCGTGGAAACCTACGTGGCGCACGGTTATGGCATTGGGCTTTCCGTCGCCTTGCCTAAAGCCAAGGTAGAGCCGCCCTTGCGGATGTTACCTCTGGAGAACTTTGAGCCGATCTCCATCGGCGCTGTTTGGCAAGGCAAGGTCAGCCCGATCATTCAGGCGTTTCTAAATGCCATCGAACGGACCGCCAAAACTCTGTCCACATAATCCCTCCAAATGTTTCGCCTTGTGCCGCGGGATTGGGACCGCGATAACTTCCGCCTGACATGAGCAGTGAAGCGAACGCACGGTCGATCTATCAAGACCTACAATGGCGCGGCCTGATCAACGACGCGACCGAGCCTGAACTGTTGCAGCAACGGCTGACGACCAGCCGGCTGACCTTGTATTGCGGGTTCGATCCCACCGCGGACAGTTTGCATGTGGGCAATCTGGTGCCGCTCCTTGGGTTGCGACGATTCCAGTTGTTCGGCCATTCTCCCATCGCTCTGGCGGGCGGCGCCACCGGCTTGATCGGCGATCCGAGTGGCAAAGCGGCCGAGCGCCAACTCCTCACCCGGGAGCGATTGGAAGCCAACATCGCCGGCGTGAAGGAGCAGCTCCGCCGACTCTTGGATTTCGAGAGTGTTGCCAACCCCGCCCAGCTCCTCGATAACGCGACCTGGACGGTCTCGATGAGCTTTCTCGATTTCTTGCGCGACATTGGAAAGCACTTTTCGGTGAACATGATGGTCAGCAAAGAGAGTGTCCGCGCTCGTATGGAAGACCGCGAAACGGGCATTAGCTACACCGAGTTCAGTTATATGCTCCTGCAAGCATTTGATTTCTACGTGCTGCGCCGCGATTTCCAATGCGAGTTGCAGATTGGCGGAAGTGACCAATGGGGCAACATTACCGCGGGCATCGACCTGGCCCGTAAGAAACTGAGCGCCCAAGTCTTCGGCTTAACGTTGCCCTTAATCACCAACGCCGACGGCACTAAGTTCGGCAAGACGGAGAAGGGGGCTGTGTGGCTTGATCCCAAACGAACGAGTGTTTACCGGTTTTATCAGTTCTGGGTGCGCACCGACGACCGCGACGTGGTCCGGTATCTCAAATACTTTACCTTCCTATCGCAGGAAGAAGTCGGAGCGTTAGAGCAGCAGCATGCTTCCAAGCCCGAAGCGCGGATCGCTCATAAAGCGTTGGCAAAAGCGGTCACGGATTTGGTGCACGGACCCGCCGCCACGTCTGAGGCGATTCGGGCCAGCGACATCCTTTTTGGCGGTGGCCTCGAAGGGATCTCCGAAACCACGTTTCAGGACATCGTGAATGAAGCACCCTCGAAGGACACTCCCCGCGCTCTGCTGGAAGGCGCGGGCCTCCCCTTGGTGGATGCTTTAGTGCTGGCTGGACTTTCTAACAGTAAAGGACAAGCTCGCCGAGACATCGAGGGAGGCGGTATTTATTTAAACAATAACCGTGAAGCCAGTCTTGAGCGACAGATTACGACCGCTGAACTGTTGTTTGGCCGGTACCTGTTATTGCGCAAAGGCAAGCGGAACTACGTCGTGTTGACCGCCCAATGACAGTACCCACCCTTGTCGGCGGAGAATGCAAGCCCTGACCTCCCTAGGCTCTTGGTTCCTGACTCGCATCCAGCGTCTCGGTCGCGCTGGGGTATTTCTGGGCGAGACGACTCTGTGCACCCTCACCCCGCCCTGGAAGTTTCCCAGGATCCTCAAACAGATCTGGTTCGTCGGTTGGAAATCGATGCTGGTCATCTGCTTGACCGGCGGATTTACCGGCATGGTCCTCGCCCTCCAGGGATTTCCGACGTTGCGGCGCGTGGGATCGGAAGCGTTCCTTGGCCCGCTGGTCGCGTTGTCGCTCATTCGTGAACTCGGTCCGGTGCTCGCGGCTCTCATGGTGACCGGCCGTGCGGGGTCAGCGATTGCCGCTGAAATCGGCATTATGCGCACCAACGATCAGATCGACGCTCTGCAACTCATGGGCCTCAACCCGTTGAGATATCTGGTGGTGCCGAATCTGTTGGCTTGTCTCATCGCGTTGCCCATGCTTGCCGCCATCTTTGATGTGATCGGCTTGATGGGAGGCTACTTGGTCGGAGTCCGATTGCTCGGGCTCAACGCGGGCACGTATTTCGGTGAAATGAACAGTTACGTCGAGGTCAATGACATCGTCGGTGGCATCTACAAAGCCATGAGCTTTGGCGTCTTGATTGCCTGGGTTTGCTGTTACAAAGGGTATTACAGTCGATTCGGCGCGGAAGGCGTCAGTGCTGCCACAACCCAAGCGGTCGTCAATACCTCTGTCCTAATCCTGGTCTGGGATTACGTGGTGACGTCTTTTGTCTTCTAAATCGGACCATGATCCAAATTGAAGATCTTTGGAAGGCGTTTGGAAACCAACAGGTGTTGCGGGGCGTGAACCTAACGGTGGAGTCGGGCGAATTCGTGGCTCTGATCGGCCTCAGCGGCACCGGCAAAAGCATCCTCCTCAAGCATATTGTTCGATTGCTCACTCCGGATCGCGGCCGCATCACTGTGGACGGGGCCGATCTGGCGTCAATCTCCGGCAAAAACCTGGAACAGCTCCGCAGCCGAATTGGATACGTCTTCCAAAGTGGCGCTTTGTTCGATTCCATGACCGTTTTCGATAATGTGGCGTTTCCACTCCGCGAACGGGGGCAGATGAGCGAGTCTGCCATCGCTCAAAGGGTTCGGGCGGAACTGGATCAAGTTGGGTTGAGTGGTGCCGAAGCCAAATACCCGGCCCATTTGAGTGGCGGAATGATTAAACGCGTCGCCTTGGCGCGGACGCTCATTCGCGACCCTGAGATCGTGCTTTTTGACGAACCGACCACCGGGTTGGACCCGATCGTCTCGAATTCCATTCTGGAACTTTTCGACTCGGTTCATCGGCGTCTGAAACTCACGGGAATCCTTGTATCCCATGATATTCCGCAGATGTTTCGAATTGTGCAGAAGGTAGCGATGTTGCACGAGGGGAAGATTGTGGCGGTGGAAGCGCCAGAGGACGTGATGAGTTCGCAGAATCCGTATTTACAACAGTTTGTGCACGGCCGAGCGGACGGGCCGATCCAATATCGTTGACCCAGAGGAGAAGGGACCCCACAGAAAAGCGAATCTTGCAGGTTTCGATGGCCTCAATTCGTATTTAACACGGAATGAACAAGGGTTTAATAGGGAGATAATAGGGATAAAACCCGTGTTATTTCCCTGTTAAATCCCTGTTATCTCCGTGTTATATAGCTATGAAGAGGTGCTGAACTAGCTTAGGTTGTTATCATTGAAAGACTTGAAGCCAAATATCCGGCCTCTTTCGCAACCAAATCGCGGTCCCCAACCGCGCGTCCTAGCCCAATCGTCTTCGTCCAAACCGTTGGGTTACCGCCAGTTGCTTCGCATTATCGAGTCTGGCATTGGCAAAACCTTTCCGTCATGTAAGCTGTGTCAATGGTGCCGCATTAACTGGGCTTGCCGATGAAATCTTCTAACCTCGAGTTAGTCGTGGGCGCTTTCTTAAGCCTTGGGATCCTTTGCCTTGCATACCTTAGTATCAAGGTGGCGCGACACGACTTTTTTAATACCTCAGGTTATGAGGTGCAAGCGATCTTCAGCAATTGCAGCGGTCTTAAAGCGGGTTCCTCCGTCATGATCGCTGGAGTTGAGATCGGGAGGGTGAAGAAAATCAGCCTGCAAGATTACGAAGCCAGAGTGCAAATGATGATCCAGGATCAAATCGCGCTTCAGAAAGACGTAATTGCGTCGATTAAGACCAAGGGGCTGATCGGGGAAAAGTATGTGGAAGTGACACCTGGTGGAGCGGAAGAGAAGCTGCGTCCTGGCGGCGTGATTCATGATACTGAACCGGCCATGGACATTGAAGGGCTCATCTCCAAGTATGTGCATGGCAATTTGGATAAGCCAGCGCCTGGACCTGCGCCCACGAAGTGATGGACCGTATGAGAATGAAGTGTCGCCCGTTCGTTTTAGCGATTTTGGGCTTGGCCCTGCTCGGTGCCGCTGTTGCGCCCGACCGTCCACTCAGCCAGGTGCGAAGTACTGCGGATAAGATTATTGGGATTCTAAATGATCCCGCATTGCAGAAAGAAGAGAAGCGGTCTGAACGTCATCGGCTCATTCGCAAAGAGTTGGAAGAGCGATTTGATTGGGCAACGATATGCCGGTCTTGCCTGGGCCGATATTGGACCAAACTCTCCCCAAAGGAACGAGACGAATTTGTGGAACTGTTTAAACAGTTCCTTGAGCGCACTTACCTGGACCGGATTGAGCCGTATTACAACCAACTCGACACGATCGAGTATCAGGGGGAACGCATCTTGGAGGGCAACTTTGCCTCCGTGAAGACGATCGTGCGCACGAAACAGAAGATTGACCATCCCGTGGAATATCGGCTCGAAAAGGCCGCTTCCGGGGCTTGGCGCGTTTATGACGTGATTATTGAAGGGGTCAGTTTTGTGAAGAATTATCGGACGCAATTCGAGGAAATCCTCAACCGCTCGACGTATCAAGCGTTGGTTGATGACTTGAAAAGCAAGGTCGTCCCCAACCCCTGAGCTGTCCTCTAGGTTTTCTCTATGAAACGACTTTTTCTCCTGGCCGTCCTGTTCACCTCGTGGCTCGCCGTTTCCGCCGATGAGCCGGCCGCTCCCGCGATCACTCGCGATTCGCAGATTGGCACTTCCAGCGCTGAGGAATCCTTTTTCCAGGATCCTTTCGCCAAAGAAGGAGAGACGAACTCGCCACCCGTGAAAATCTCGGACCCGCTAGAGAAAGTGAATCGTGCGTTGTTCAAGTTCAATGACCGCCTTTACTTCTGGGTTTTGCGCCCGGTGGGAAAGGCGTACGGCACCATCTTTCCCGAACCGTTTCGTCAGAGCATCAAGCGCGCTTTCATCAATGTCCGTTATCCCGTCCGCCTGGTGAACAACTTGCTCCAAGCCAAGTTCGAACAAGCGGGCGTGGAGACCGCTCGATTCCTGGTGAATTCCACAGTCGGAATCGGTGGGTTGTTCGATCCGGCCGGCGATGAATGGGACCTGACTTCTTACCCTGAAGACTTGGACCAAACGCTGGGATTCTATCGACTACCAACGGGCATTTACCTGAACTGGCCGATTTTTGGGCCCTCCAGCGTGCGGGGAACGGTCGGAACGATTGGAGACAGCTTTCTCAGCCCACTCCATTACATCGGCGGCTGGGAAGTCACTCTCGGCACTCGGGGTGGCGATACCGTGAACTCGGCTTCGTTACGCCTGGGGGAGTACGAAAGCTTCATCAAGTCGTCGTTCGACCCGTACGTTTCTCTGCGAGACGCTTATTTCGAGAATCGCCGCGCTTTGGTTAATCAGTAAACAGCTCAATGGTGTGACCGTCCGGGTCACGCACGAAGACCTGGATCGCGCCATCGGGCCGAGCTTGTGGCGAACGGAATTCCACCCCAAGGCTCTGCCACCACTCTACCCACGGAGCCAGGTCTTTCACCCGCAAGGCAAAGTGATTGCCGCGATTGCCCGAATGGACCGGATCGGAACGGTCGCCAATCAGGTGCAATTCCTGCGTTGAGCCCAGTCGAAACCAAGCGCCAGGAAACGTGAACGCCGGTCGGGGCATCGGTTCGAGCTTCAAGACGGTGCGATAAAAGTGACAACTTCGCTCCACGTCGCTGACGTGGAGCGCGACATGATTCAGTTCCAGCACAGTGCACATAAGCGTCGGATTTTGGCTGGGGCGAAGCTCCCAGGTTGCGTCGCCGACATCAATCCTCTTCCCGGAAAACGCGAGCGCGTCTCCGCGGTCAGGTCCGCTATAACAGCCTCTGGGGCAACACGGCTTAATGGATCTGGATTGCCCGGACGCAAATTTCAGGGCTTCCCCGAGAGACGTGGGACTCTAGATCTGGTTTAGTCCACTCGGCCTGCTGAACGAAGGCCTCGACCGAGTGCCGGACGCAACGAGAAGAACCAGATTGCCATGAAGACAACAGTGCTTGCAACCCGAACGGATGAGCTCAATCAAACGGCGACTCCAGCTGCCGCGAACCGGCGCCGCATCCTTTTGGTGGAAGATCATCTCGTCGTGAGCACAGGCATGACTGGCCTGATCAACTACGAGAACGACTTGCAGGTCTGCGGCACGGCGGACGATTACGCCTCCGCACTGCAGAACATTGAAAAACTGAAACCAGATTTGGTGTTGCTGGACATTACCCTGAAAGGCCGAGGGGGGCTGGAATTATTGAAAGATATTAAAGCCAGGTTCCCCAAACAGCTCGTGCTGGTTCTTTCCATGCATGACGAGTCCCTTTACGCCGCCCGCGCCTTGCGCGCTGGGGCAGCCGGATACCTGATGAAGCAGGAAGCGACCGATACGTTGTTGTTGGCCATCCGCCGGGTGCTCGACGGAGACACCTACCTGAGTCCGCGTATGGAAAAACAGGTGATGCGACGCTTGCTGCAGCAAGAACCGACGACCCGTAGCCCCCTGGAGAGCCTGAGTGATCGCGAATTGGATATTTTCCGCATGATCGGACAGGGAAAGACCACGCGCCAAATGTCGCAGCTCCTCTTCCTGAGCGTGAAAACGATCGAAAGTCATCGCGCTCACATCAAAGAAAAGTTGAACTTGCCCACCTCGATGGACTTGGTCAAACACGCGATCCGCTTTGAGCAAGAATGCGGAGCGCGGATCGACGAAGCTCCTGCCGAACCGGTCGTCGTGAGCCAGCCCCAGCCGACAGCTTGAGGCCCAAGCGGCCCAGGGACGCTTAGGCCCCGTTCTGGTGCTGCGGAACCCCAGCCGAACTCGGCGCACGCGGGCATGCGACCTGTCCCTCTGCCTTTAACGCAACTCAAACGCCTCGCCAGCGAAGGCGCTCCGACTGTGCAGCATGACCGCCCTCCGTGCTCCGATTGAGCCTGACACAATGGTCGTTTTAGGTGTAATCCATTGACGCATAGCGAGTTTTGACCGGTCGAACAGGTCATTGGCCGCGAATTGTCTCACACCACGTCCGCAAATTGTTCTCGAAATGTGAGACATTTCAATGGCCTTCCGCACCGGGAAAGCGAAGCCAAGGTCTCATGCGCGTTCTGGGGCAACCCGCCTCACCACAGTTTCTGGTTGAAATTGACCATTGCCTTGGGGCAGCGGCCGTTCTTATCTTCGGCAAACAGCAATCGCAACATCTCTCTGCCCATGAAAACGGATCGTCGTCAATTCCTCAAAACCGCAGCTTTGGTCAGTTCGGTTGTGTCCATTGTGCCCCGGCATGTCTTAGGGGGCTCCGGCCAGAAGGCGCCGAGTGAGAAGCTCAATATTGCGGGCATTGGCGTCGGGGGTATGGGGAAGAGTAATCTTAAACATTGCGACGGAGAAAACATCGTTGCGCTGTGCGACATCGATCAGGGATACGCGGCGAAAACGTTCAAGGAATATCCCAAAGCGACGGTATACCGTGATTTTCGGGAGATGCTCGAAAAACAAAAGGATATCGAAGGGGTCATCGTGGCGACGCCTGACCATAGTCACGCGGTGATTGCCTTGGCCGCTATTCGCGCTGGCAAACATGTCTACGTCCAAAAGCCGATGACCCATTCGGTTCATGAAGCCCGCGTCCTGACGCTGGCGGCGCGTGAGCATAAGGTAGCGACGCAAATGGGGAATCAGGGACATTCCGGCGATGGCACCCGTCTGGTGCGGGAATGGATCGAGGCCGGCACGATCGGGGCCGTGCGCGACATCCACGTGTGGACGAACCGACCGGTCTGGTCGCAGAGTGTTGAAATGGAGCGGCCCAAGGAAACCCCCGCGGTGCCGGAAGGGCTGGATTGGGATCGGTGGATCGGTCCAGCGGCTTACCGACCGTACCATCCGGCATACATTCCAGGGACCTGGCGCGCCTGGTGGGATTTCGGCACGGGCGCTCTCGGTGATCTGGGATGCCACCTTTTAGACGCGCCGTTTTGGGCAATGAACCTTCGCTACCCGACTAGCGTGGAAGGGTGCATTTCCACCTATTGGGAAGGCCTCTGGAAGAAAACGAACCCACGGAATGAGTGTTACCCACGGTCCACCATTGTGCGTTACAAGTTCCCGGCGCGCGGAACGCTTCCTGCGGTTAACTTGACTTGGTGGGACGGTGGAATGATGCCACCTCGGCCGGAAGGTTTGGATGCTGACGAAAGTCTCGGAGATGAGGATGGCGGAGTTATTTTCCTTGGCGAAAAGGGCGTCTTGATTTGCGGATGTTACGGTCGGCAGCCCCGCGTCTTTCCAGATTCGATCATGAACGAACTGCCCAAAACGCCGCAGCGGATCGAGCGGGTTGCAGGCGGATTGGATGGCCACGAAAAAGACTGGATTCGTTCGTGTAAGGATGGAAAGCCGTCGAGTGCGAGCTTCGACTACTCGGGTCCGCTCACCGAAATGGTCCTAATGGGTAATCTGGCGGTGCGTTTCCCCAATCGGCAATTGTTGTGGGATGGAGAAAACATGCGCGTCACAAATGACAGTACGGCGAACGGTTACGTCCGCCGCCAGTATCGCGAAGGCTGGAGCCTGTAATGCTCGGGGCCACCTTGGCGGGTCACCTGTTGGAAGGAGGCGCGAAGGACCGTGCTGCGTTGGTGACGTGCGG
>JBGAIN010000264.1:0-8715 GCA_044225505.1 Limisphaerales bacterium | reverse complement strand
GACACCTTGTCACCTGACACCCCAACACCTCTTACCGCGCCTCCGACGCCACCGGTTCCACCGTCAGACGACTCCGCCGTGACCACGGTCGGTGTGCTCGGCCAAGTCGATCGGCTTTCCGATGCCGAACAAGCCGAGTTCGACACCTGCGAAGCCGTAGTGGCCAGCGGCTGGCGCACTTACGTCGAGGTGGGCCTGGCCCTTGGCCGCATCCGCGACGCCGAGCTCTACCGCGTCCATTTCGACTCCTTTGATGCCTATTGCAGGGCTCGGTGGGAGTATGCGAAAACCTACGCGTATCAGCTAATTGCTGCAGCGCAGCTGTTTAAGCAACTGTCCGCAAATTGCGGACAGTTACCACCCGATCACGAATCCCAGGTCCGTCCCTTGGTTGGCCTCAAGCCCGACCAGGCCCAGCTCGCCTGGGAATGCGCGGTCCAGATGGCCGGAGGCCGGCGCATCACGGCCCGGATGGTCAAGAGCGCGTTGCGAGCGCTAGATCTAGCAGCTCCAAAACCCGAAAAAACCTCATCGAAGAAGTCCACGCGTGCCGCGCAACGCCGCTTGCTCTCCGACGCCTTCAGTGAGTTGCTTCTCCTCCTGAGTCAAAAAGCCGCGCATGACGTTATCGCGGAAAGGGTTGAAGCGCTACATCGGCATGTGAAGATGCTGGTGGGGCGCTCGGCGGCTTCATAGAAAGGATCCAGCGATGATAGAAGCCCATTCAGGTGGAGGGCTCAAAATGGGAACGTCAGTGGAGGATTGCCGGATACCGAACCGCGTATTCCACGATGGCGATCCGCCCAGTCTAATTCACGAGAAGTGTGAAATGTTGGCCCCCAGGCCTCCCCACTCGGCTGGGGACCAGACTACGCAAGTGGTTAGAAGCGATTTCGAGCCGTGAAAATCGAACGCAACGGTCTCTTTTAACGATATCGAAATTCACATCCTCTCCGGCCGCAATCACTTGCTTCGGCGACACAGGACTCAAACTTGTCTATTCATGGTGGGCGCTGTATGATTCGGCCATTCTAAAGGCAGAGTGGCAAGCGGGTCTTGGCGAGAAACCAGATAAACGCTTCGCTAACAAATCCGTGCCGCGATCGAAAGCAAGCCGTCGTATGGAACAAACAAATCAGACACTGTCGGCGGCGACTTCCCTTCGCTGATGTCAACGTTCGGCGGCGTTATGAAAGGTGTTTTCTTAAGTTTGGCGACGGTTTTGGCATCGGTGACAGTTGTCGGGCAAGGCCAGTTCTTGTTTGATAACTATGCATTCCACGACACCATGGATGCCCGCTTCCGCTGGGGCATTGAACCACCAGGATTCAGCATTTACGGACCGAACGCCCACGTGGAGTTTCGGGCGGGGCCGGAAGGGACGTCATTTTCACTTCTCCAGAAGCTCGATATCACCGCGGACTTTCAGACAAATGCGCTGTCTCTATGGGGGTACGTCAATCCCACAGTAGTGACCATCCCATTTTTGAAGGTGGGAGCGCGAGCTATTGTTTTAGCAACGGTCTTCGGTAACGCGCTGTGGAGTGAACAGGTTGAGCTGGGACCTGAAATATTCTTCGGTGTCACCTTGGGCGGCGCGGGGACGCCGATCCCGGTGGCACCCTTAAGCACTGTCATTCCCTTTCATTTCCTCGCCTGTAAAGACTGCCAGGGAGACCCGCCTTTTCTTGGCTTTAGACGTATGGGCGACGGGGTCTTGGTCTGGTGGTCAAAAGGTTCTCTGCAGATGACAGATAGACTGGGAGCGCCCTGGAATTTCGTCACGAATTGGGCGAACCCTGAAATCCATCCGATTTCTCACGAGCTGGCGACGGAGTTTTTCCGCCTAAAGCTAGCCTTCCCCCCAGAATCGATCCTTGGAATCCAGATCTCTTTTTCAATCCGCGAAGGCATCAGTCCGTTTGGTTCCTCTAAAGACTACACGTTCACGGCGATTTCGGACCATTATGGGATCTGGTTTCCACCTCCAGAGTGGGGCTCAAGCAGTGGAACTCACACGTATGTGCCCACCGGCGATAGAACCGCAGTCATTTGCCTCAACGACGAAGTTGCTGGGGTAATCACCACGGAGCTGGTCTTCACCAACTCAAAAGGCGGCACGTTTATCAGCCGGAGTGATAAGGGCGAGGCGACCGGTGCCTTTGCGATGGAATGCAGGTCCTCTTCTTGTGCTTCGCTTGGCTTATGAGAGCAAGCACAACTCTCAACGCTCGACGGCCTTGGCCGAGGCGTGGTCAACTCACTCTGGTGACACGAGCCCCCACAAAGTACTAAACCGGCAATTCTCCCTCGTCAGCAGTAGCCCTGTTTATTTCAACCGCCAGTGTGCTGACTTCTGAGTCTTTGCCCGAACAAAGCGCGTATCCATGGAAGCTTGGCAAGGAATCCGAGGCCGCGTCGTCACGAGCCCGACGAGTAGCGGCGCCTTAATAAAGCTCCTAAGGAGGTTCGAATCATCCGGTCGTTGGAGATTGCCGAGCGGCTTGGCGATTTTTACGGCGTGCGGATGCGTGCCTGGCTGTCGCGTGGAAAGCCCGGGTATCCAGCAGCAGGTGGTCGGGGCGGGATTTCTGATCCCTTTCAAAAGTGGTCCGGCGGAGACGGCGCCGCCGATGCCTCGCTTGTCGCAGAGTCGTGGTCCGAGTTTGTGGAAAAGATTGAACAGCGATTGCTGAACCACCAGATTCCTTAAGCCCGCGATGATACTGCCGTCTCAAATTGCAGATGCGTGTCGTGGAGTCACCGGTCTCGGCCGTTCGAAATAACTGGGGAGCGACCTGCCTGGCTGTTGACAGAAGTTATCAGACAACGAAGAGCTGGCTGGTCTTTGTTGCCTTCCTAGGCATTTGTGACGAGGCAGAGTCTTGCCAGCATACTGCTTTTTTGAATCTCCGATTCCTTAGTCATTGGAGCGCGGAATTTATTCCGCCGGAAGCTTCGAGTGGCGCAGGGCGTTGCGAAGAATCGGCTACGTCCTTCCGTCGGCGCTCAGGAGGTCCCTGTGGTCCGATCAGAGTTAATGAGCGATCCTTTCCGAGGCGCGGCTATGGCGAGTCCGACGAGCCTGGCCGCAGCAGGCCCATTGCAGCGGAATCGACTTGTCGCCGTCGGTAACCTCGGTGTGCTTCACGAGCAATCACGTCATCGCGAGATCGTAGCGGTCGAGCGGCACAGAACACCAAGCGCGACGAGGCGGATCCATCAAGAGCTCGGAACGCACATCCGTCAGTTTGGTGTCGCAACGATCAAATAACGCGAGGCATCTAAACCGCGGATTATGACGGCTGCGATAGACGAGGCCGTCGGGTTGTTGAGGATGCAAACACAACGCCCGGGACCACAGGTGCGTTGTAGTATAAGGTTTTTCGGTGGAGATCCGGTTATCGCAGGAAAGCTTCCGGAGTCCGCTCCCAGTCAGCTCAACGCACCTCAACGGCCTTGCTTTAAATGTTGAAACGGCTCGTGATTGGAGGTCCACCTGGGCCACGGACATCGAGTTCAACCTGCGCAAAAAGACTTCTGCGAACGCCGCATCGGCCGTCGTTGAACCATAGAGCACGCCGAACACACCTTGGGGATCGTCGAAGCGCTCAGACTTATTGCGACCAAAATACCGCCAGCTATGAATCGTTCGGTGGATCCTGAACAGGTCACCGCTAATGGTGACCAGGGGCAGTTTGCGGGTTGCCAGGTCTGCAGGTGGCGGAGGAAGCCTCGAATTAAGAGCCATGCTTCAGATAGGTCCGCGCCTCTGAAAGCACCGTCTCGACTTCACCCGACTCGAGCATCTGGATTGCAGTTTTATTCTCGAAATCCCTATTCGGACTGAGAAAGAAGTCCAAAACCGAAAAAACCGATTCCGTGTCCAGCGCTTCCAAGGACTCGGCAAATCCGTTTAAAACAGCGCCATCCTTAAATTGGAAAGCTGGAAAGACTCGATCGCCACCCTTCGGAAGGGCCAGTATTTGGCGACGGTCAACCTTCTTACGAACCGTCTCGCGGCTGACCCCTAAGAGTTGGCAAACCTCGGCACTTTCCAACACAGGCTCGGCCGCCTTGCGCAGTTCGATCATGCGATGGACACCACGTAACCGAGCTTTGTGAAGTCGCTCTTCCGTAGAGTCTAGATGCACAATAGTGGACGCAGCGAGTTGGGCCGCTTTGATCAAAAAATCAACCTCGTTCAGGCTTACCTGCAGGGCGTGGATCCCGGATTCTCCGACCTTGGCCACGACACTTTTTATTGTTTCAGTGCCACGCTCGACTGTCGCCTGGGGGCTGGCCGTCCCGATTCCGACTTCTTCCAATGCTCTTGGCGTAGCCATATTGACCCTTATTGACACTATCAGTACGGCGTTTCTGGGATGATGTCAACCGGAACTCATGGCAACCAGTGCTGCCAGGCGTTCACTGAACAGGCTGCCGGCTTGCATTCCTCAGGGCAGCAGGTTGTCGCTTTGAGCCGATTGGTTTTCGCTTGCAGGCGGCAGCACGGCAGTCACATCATTCTGCGCCGAGATAATCCATTCGGTCAGACGGTCGTGACCAACCATCCGGTTCGCCTCGTCGGACCACAGCAAGGTCTTTAGACCAGATTGTGGACGATGAAATTGCAGCGACATCCGATTCATGCAACGAGAACGCAGGTTCGTGTCTGCTGGCAGAGTTCGGGTCGGAAAAGCTGCGGCAAAACCGTTTTGAAAAAATCGGATAGATAACGTTTTTTCTTGTTGACCAGGGCCCTAATGGCTGACCCCTCTACTGCCCCGTCCTCAGATTCCTCAGGCCGACCATGGGTCGAGATTTCAAAAGCCAATCTATTCCGAGTTGGACCGCGGAACACGCGGAATACGCCGAATACAGAGAGAGGTGGAGCAGTGGGTTCTTTCCGCGTATTTCGCGTGTTCCGCGGTGGTAACGCAACGGTTGTAGGATCGGTGTCGCTTGCCATTCTGATCGGACCCGAGGAACCGAAGGGCGCTGCTGGCTACGCTGTCGGGTCTGTCCGGGAGTGGCTCAAGCAATCGTGACGAACGTTTTGCCACATATGCGTATCTTCGGGACTGAGAGGTTTGTGGAGAAGATCAAACCGCTGATCCTGTCCCGGCGAGAAACGGAGAGTACCGAGGTAAGTGATGAAATGTGGGTGTTGTCGGAAAGCGGTGTGGCTTACGGGCTAAAAACAGACCCGAAAAGCGGGGCGAAGGCTGTTCCGTAAAGCCATTTCATTCGCACGCAGGTGAACGATAGCAGTATGCTTAGGCGGCAGTTGACGGACCATTTGACTGACTCATGGCACATCACTTCTTCACAGTCTGCTGAGGCGCCGGATGCAATTGAAGCTGGCCAAGATCGACTGTCGTAGCGCCCTCGTCGGCGGCTATGGAGGGAACTGTCACATCCATTTCCAAACGGGCTAGCTCCGTAACCTTGGAGCTGGAACGTCGCGGTGGCTCGGCTAAATCAATCTTGAGAGTGTAATCACCGGGCGGGACATCTTCGATGCGGAATGTGCCGTCTGGAGCAAACATGGCTCGATATTCCCGCTGTAACCGGCGAACCGCCAGGCCTCGGTCAGATCCCCAGTACGTTTCGCTTTGAGTATAGAACACCTTCAATGCGGCGGTAAATTCGCCGTCTGATTGAAACTTTTCGCGGAGGGGTCTTTCCGGAGCTTCGGGCGCAGGCACTTTCAACACAAGCTCAGCACTGTTCTCAATCCAGGGGATTGATTGGATAGCCTCGGGCGGGAGTGCTCGACCAGTAACCGGCCGACCGCCGCCGCCCACGGTAATCCGCGTGACGTTGCCTGGTTCGACGGCCAGTGGAATTGCGTGACTGTAAGCGGCAATCCGCAATGCGCCTGGCGCGAGCGGGGTGTCATTGATTTCACGCACAACGATCCATTCTCCCGGTGGGACGTTCTCGAATGCAAAGCGTCCTTCCGAATCGGTCCTGACTCTGAAATGAAGAGCAACGCGCGGCCCGAGATATGTCGATAGCCGGTTGATTACGATCATTTCATCGACGAGCGGCTTGCTTCCAAGATTGGCCACGCCTTCAATTCGTCCCCATGGTTTCAACCTCAACACCGTGTTTGAACCTACGTCAACGAACGGCACCTCGAGGAATCCGGCGGGATGGGCAATGACGACAAGTTCGGGCGCGTTTCGGGCCGGGAGCTGAAATCGGCCTGCAGAATCCGCCGAAACGCCAGGCATGCTGCTGTGCGCCCCGATCTGGAGCTTGCCAGGCTCGGTCATCGCCGCCCATTCACTCTGTCCGCAGATGGCCAAGGTGGCTCCACCCGCCGGATCTCCGGAAGGCGTGAGGACTATTCCAGCGGAGAGCGGCGCTTTCCTCAGTTCAAGGTTGATCTGGATTTCGCCCGCGCTTGTGACCTGGTTGGTCACTCTCTCGGGCCAATAGCCGTCCGCTTGTCCTTCGAGCACGTAGCTCAACGTTTCCGGTGAGGTCCTGAATCGGAACTCGCCATCAGGGGTCGTGTCTTCAGGGCGGGTCGTGAACGTGGACCAACCACCAGCCTGAGGCTCATTGCGTGTTTCCCAAATCTGAACACGAGCAGCCGAGGGAGGCCGTTTCGTTTCCTGATCCAGGACCCGGCCGGTGATCCGGATCGAAGCAGTGTTCTGCCTCTTGAGCTGAATTAATTGCTCGGTTCCATCCGCCGTGAGCGAAACGTGCAATTGCTCGCCAAAACCTGAAGCCTCAATTGCATATTCCTGTCGAGCAGGCGCCGCATCCCATCCAAAGAATCCGTCGCCGTCGGTTTTTGTCCGCCATTCGAAGAGCATCCGGGAATCTGCACTCGGGCTCGCTGCTTCAATGGACGCACCAGGGATTGGCTCATTGGCTTCATCGACAACGCGGCCCCGAAGGAGCCGCCCGGGCGACAAAATGACCTTTAAATTCTCGACACTTGCCTTCGCTACGATCGAGGTGACGATCGGTGCGAAACCTTCGGCTTGAATCGTGAGCCACAGGTCAGATGGCCGGCCATTGCCGAAACGAAACAGCCCGTCCGCTCCGGTCATCAAGTTGCGCTCCGGATGATTGAACTCAAAATCTTGAGTGACTTTGGCGCCCGCGACCGGCTGACTATTTTCATCGATGACAATGCCAGCGATGCCTAATCCGGGTTTGATTCGCATCACGGCCGTTCGGGCGAGAAGATCCGCCTCGGCGATCCGTTCCAGGTTGATTCCGTTCGGCGAATCCACCGAGTCGGACTGATAGGTCTTCTCCTGAAATTGAGGGTGCACCAAGGTGAAATCGATCATGCCGAAACGAGCCGGAACGTGATTGCAGCTCCAGCGCCCCTCGGCATCCGTCGTTTCGGTATGATAGTCACCCATCATGGTGAGCCGCTCGCGGGCGCGGGAAGCACCGACGCTCGGTCCGGAAACGCTGAACACCACGCGCACATCGGCAATCGGCCGATTCTGTTCGTCCTCAACGAACCCGCCGATCGTGACGGCCGGATCGAGTTTTAGGGAATAGGCCGCCGGCAATTCTTCGGGGCGATCCTCCTGGTACGAAGACCAGCTCACAAATTTTGGCACGTAGCCATCGTGAAATACCTCGATCCGATGATCCCAGGATTGGCCTTTGGCGGGCACGTAGCCGACGACTCCGTTTCCTCGCTCGTCAGTGATGAATGTGTTCGTCGTCGCTTGTGCCGGGTCCACAATCGATCGTAGCGTTAAGCGCGCACCGGAGATGGGTGCGTCGGATTTTGCGTCCAGCACTTGAAACGCGATTTGTCTCCCTCTGGTCCGCGGGGCACGCATCGCCCTCCGTTCTCTGACTTGTTCGTGGAGTGGTGGAGCTGACGGTGCGAGAGCTGGCGCAGAGCGAAGGGCGGTTTCGGTAGCGGCAGTCCGATCGTATTCAAACGCCGTGACGACAACAAGCCCCGCGGCAAGTCCCACCCCGCCAATCCGCGTCGCCAGCAATCGCAGGCGCGCTCGTGCCAGCGTCCCGGCCGTCGCCCGAGCCAAAAGGCCAATTGCGGTGCCCGTCATGACGCCTTCTGAGGCGACGGCAGCTCCGACGGCAGTAATCAGGCTCGTTGGAGCTGCTTCGACTGACTTTGCGGCAATAACAGTCGTTAGGACGGATACGGAGACATGTCTACCCCACCGTCCAAAGAAGACGCGCAGCTTTTCGATCGCCCGAGCGACCCGTTTCTGAGCGGTGTCCTCGCTCATCCCGAGCCGAGTGCCGATCTCCTTCAAAGATCTGTGCTCAAAGAAGCGCAGCACCACGGCATTTCGATCTTTAGCACCCAAATGGTCAAGGGCTTCATCGAGGAGGGGGGCGATGTGCGGCCAGGCCGATTCGGATTCGCTAAAAGATGGGTCTGAATGCATGGCTTGTTGCTCGTAGAACTGGCGTCTTTGTTGGAGCCGCCGGGCGTTGGCCGCAGCAAATCGCGTGGTTCGCAAGAGCCAAGCCGACAGGACGGCATCGCGCCGAATTACCCCTGCTTTTCGTGCCAAGGTGAGAAAGACGGCTTGGGTAACATCTTCTGCGGCATGGGCATCCCCCATCTGCCGCAGGGCCGCCGAGTGCACCAGGTTGAGGTATCGAGCCGTGAGCGTGGCAAACGCATCTTCGGCTCGTTCCGACGCGTAGGCTTGCAGGAGATCAAAGTCGTCCATAACGCGATTA
>JBGAIN010000263.1:0-8433 GCA_044225505.1 Limisphaerales bacterium | reverse complement strand
GTCAAAAGGCCCTTGTCGCGAAAACCACTTCGCAAACTCGGAACTGCCGGAGATACGGGAGGTGAGCTGGACTTCTTCGGTGAACAGTAAATATTTAATGAAAGCTTCAATCACGTTCTTCAAGTAATTCACGTGACCGTACTGCTGTAGCGCTAACGTGGCAGCATAATGCAATCGAGTGAGGAAGTTGTGTAGATGGGTCTGGTGCTCCAAGACCATCAACGCCACCATATCACTCCCCTGAGCCAAGTACGGAGTTGTATCGAAAAACCTTCGCAGGTCCATGACGTTATCTGAATCTGTCGACGGGGTGGCATTGCTCTCACTCCCCGCATCTTGCATTTTATTGCCACGATGGGTTTGCGAACCGTGCTGGCCCGTCACGTACCAGCCACCCCACCGCTCGGCAAGCGGTGTGCGATGGGTCACGGGTGAGATGCCCGAAACCAAGTCGACGACACCGCTCTTATCTGTGAAGAATGACCTGACCAGATGTCCGGGCACCCCCATCGATTTGGCAGACGCATGACACTCGAGACATTGGTCCGTTCGCACGAATTCGGGCTTTATCCTCGGCTTTTGCTCGAGCGTATAGAATACGGCGCCCAAATTCGGGTCCACAGCGCTGATTTCGAGTAGTGGCGCCCCGGGGATGTAACCCACGTAGGTGTCGTCGCCAAAATAGATGGCTCGCGGCGTCTGTGGCGAAATGCGCTCCCGCTGAAATGAGGTTTTTGAAAAAACGAGCATTTGCGAGTTGGTAGAGATCCCAAGCTCGTGGAGGAGTGCTGGTAAAAATCCAAATTTGGGATCGTATGGAAGCGTTTTACGGTTTTCCCGAAGAGCAGTCTGCAGTTGGGCGACACGGCTTTGATCTGTGGTTTTTGAGTACTGCAGCGCTTCCTCGTCAAAAGGCATCATGTGCGTTGAGCCCTGAAAGTCGGCGGCGATCGGCCAGCTGCACATCCAGGCGGCAACGATTGTAAGTGCCTGAAATCGAGTTGCGTGTGTTCTTAGGCTCCCTGAAAATGGTTTGTGTGCGATCATCCGTTAGGGCTCTGGTATATGGACCGTATCTTAGGAGAATCCTGTGCTTGAACTTTGATGGACGTCAAATACTCCTGGGAATTTGTCGGCTCGGTGTCTCCCTGTTCTGGGGGTGGGTAGTACCGCGACGTTGCAGATCCTTCACAGTGAGATACATTCTGGCAGGTGTGCCAATCTACTCAGCCGCCTCTGCATTGGCGGCTCTTAAGTTTTAAGAAACTCTTTGGTCCGAATGCGGACCGTGTTTTTGTGAATAGGTTACCCATCTAATCGACGCGGATGAGCTCTGCGAGTAGAGGTTCTTGTAGTTAAACTCGGGAGAGTTTACGAGATTGGACAGACCTGATGTTTCGCACGTAACGAGGGGGAGACTATGAACTAATTACGGTTACGCTTTATGGCACGCTGCATGCTTCGTAGTGCCGGATAGCGCACCGGTATACGGAAGTCCTTACATTCTAAATCTATGACGAAAACCAACCACTTTGAGGTTCGTTCCGAGAACCGTTGTTCACTGCCAGCCGCTCTGCCTGACCGCAAGACTTTGGCGGAGGCCGTCGACGAGGCGCTCAAGCAGAACCGGTTTTGTGACCCGGAGCGAACGCTTATCGTTCAGATTGTCTGTGATACCTTGGCTAAATCCTTGCCTCACAACGATGCTTAGGAGTCTACATCCAACAGCCCGGCGAGGTCGGCCCTGCCCCGACGCCATCCGTTGCCTGTAATCACGATGGCAACTTTGGAGAGCTTTGGGTCAGAAGCTCACCGGGATTTCAATCGTAACGTTCTTCCTAAACGTAACACCTTAGAAGGCAAACCGAGGGATGCGGTTTCCATCCCTTGATCGTATCAGTGATGAACACGTTCTTTTCCGTGGCACGGAAGCACTCACCAGAAGAGTAGAGTCTACGAGGGCATGGCAAGCTTTCAGAGCGGAGGCAAGTCTTGGAAGTCTGGATCGACAGAGATTCGACGTTCGATTGTCGCAGGATCGCACGCCGTCATCGCCAGATAAAGGTAGCGTCGGGCTTCCTTTCGTTTTCCTAAGAGACAGGCATATCGAGCCGTATCGTAAAGCAATTGCCAAGAGCGCGGGTAATCGAGCGCGTGTTTCGTGGCGACAGCGAAGGCGTGATGGATTTTACCCAGTCTCCGCAGGCTTTTTGCCAGTAACAGCCAACTTCGTGGGTCGTCCGACTGTTGTTCTGTCAGGGCACGCGCGATCACCTTGCAGCGTCTCCAGTTCTGGAGCATTGCGTAAACCCGCCAACGTATATGGAGGACCTCTGGGCGTAGTCTTTGGCCGGTGCTGATTTGGTTGAGTTCAACAAGCGCTTCCGAAGGATTATCCAATTCAAGCCACCCCTCTGCCCTTTGAAGTATGAATCCAGTCGGGTGACGCAAGGGCTCCGCCTGAATTCTTCGTTTGCAACGCCGTGTAACGCGCACGGATTACCTACGGTAGCAGAAATTGCGCCACGGCTGCTGGTTTTTAGACGAATGGTCCCAAAATTCCGAGCCGAATCCTTATTTCTGAACATTTTATTGCTTGCACGCTTGCGGTTCGCCTCTTTCCTAGCCTGCAACCGTTGCGAGACGGGCGAATATCTGGCTTGTTTTTGCCAATCCGCTGCGAACTTAACATGACGCTTCGGGGAATCGACGATCGCACATCGACTCGAAATACTCGTCGTGAGTGTCGATGTGTCACGCCGAAGAACCGTTGCTCGTGGCTTTGACGGGAGGATCGCTTTGGACAAGCGTTGTCTCCAACGACTGGAGAGTTTTCGAATGATGGCGTTGCGGAATTAGACAGAGTTGGCTGGTTTTGAGGAATTCGTTTGAATCTCCTTGCCAAATTGCCGTTGCCACTCTTCCTTAAGGCGAGCACCCGAGTCAGAGAAAAAACGTTGATCAGAAAGGTCATGCGCAAGCGTCGCCTTAAGATTGACAAAATAGGGTGAGATAACGTGTGGGCCTAATGTTATTCAAACTACGATGATCGCGCTTCTAATCTTCGCATGGGTTACTTCGGCGGCGGCATACCTTGCTGCTTTAGGCTATGCGGCGGCCGATGGGTTGCCTACGGACGGTGGCCTACCAGACATGGCCGTGGCGGAGAGTCGCCGGGCAGATCAGCGGAAGGGTAGAGATTATTATGGTTCTAAACAATGGTGCCCACAGTTTTCGAGGCTCGGAGGACCGCAAGGCGCCTGTGCCAGCAGTTACTCTTAAGACTGGAACGGTTCAGATCGAGCGTAAGACTTTCTCATTCGAGCTGCAGGAGAATATCCGAGGGCGGCTCCTTCGCATTACCGAGGAGGTCAGTGGGCGTCGCAATTCCATTGTCATCCCAGCGACCGGCCTTGTGGACATCAAGCGGCTGCTCGACTCAATGCTGGAAACGCCTTAATTGCGCGTTTCGTCCTGCCTAAGCGCACCGGGGAAAACCCTAATCTATTGGGTCGCCGCGAACGCTGTGGATCTCGCTTTCAAGGTTCGGTTTCCGCTCCGAGAGGACGATTATGGTTGCCGGAACCTCCCGCACAGAAATCAGCGACGTGGTGTCTCAAAAACGCGAACGAGTCTGCGCGTCGGAGGGCCTTTGTCTACAGTACGCCAACCCCTATGCCGTATTTATTCTCCGCCGGTTGGCTCGGCCCGATCCGGTCGTTCTGACGCGGGCTGATCCAGCAGCAGTTCTGCGCTGCGGATCAAAGTGGGTGGTGTGAGTTTTTGATCCATTGACGGTAAGGCGTGAATGCGCTTCACCGTGTCCATGCCTTTCACCACTCGGCCAAAGGCGGCAAATCCTTGGCCGTCTGGATTTCGCTTGCCTCCGAAATCAAGCTCCGGTTGTCGGCCGAGGCAAATGAAGAAGCTATCCTGGGCAGTGTCCGGGCCATCGCGAGCCATACTGATTGTGCCATCCATGTGTTGCAACCCTGTTTCACGGGTTCGTTCGAGTTGGATCGCCGGGCGCAAGTCTGCTTCCCGCTTCGGATTGGCGCCGCCTTGGATGACTTGAATCTTAACATGATCGTTTGGTTGATTGGACAGGGTCACGGTTCTGAAAAAAGAGCCGTTCCGGTAGAATCCGCCGCGCACGTAATCGAGAAAGTTGCGAACCGTCTTCGGCGCTGCGACCAGATTCATTTCCAAGATTATCTCCCCCTGCTCGGTATCTAGCCGGACTCTCGGCAGAATCGGAGCCAACGGTTGGCTGATTCTATTTCCGGCTGAGATGGTGTCTCCGGCGCCGCCAAGTTGGCCAGGGGACGCCTCGCCGTTTGCGAAGGCATTCACGGCAAGCAGGACAGCACCCAGGAGAGAAAGTGCCGCTGCAACCGTTTCTTGTCGGGCCTCTTGTCGGACTGGTGGAATTACAATGCAGGCGACAGCACCAGAGTGTCGCTCCGCTGGGGCAAGGCAAGTTTTCGCCACGGCTACCGACTATACCGGAAGCGAGGCCAAAGGGAAGAACTTGAGGCTTGTTGTGGATGAAGCCCTGAGCCGAACCAGTCGATTGACTGCAAACGACGGCAACTCTCCAACCACGCTTCACACCAGGCACTCTAACGATAATCGCTCTGTTAAGCTGGAATCGGGTAGAGCCAGACTGGCCAGGTTCCAGTAGGTGTCCGAGTTGAGCGAGCTCGGACCCGATGTCTGGGGAGGTTGGGTGGTGAGAGGAATGTTTTAAAGAACTAGCTCTGACCAAGCCTTGCTGGTGAAACTCGTCTCAGGCACGATGGTTTTTTCTGTTAATTGTCTGCTCTTCGCAAGAATGTGGATGGTATCCAGCTGCTAACAACGACTTTCATGACCTCGATGTGCTATCCTCGAAAACAATTCTTGGGCCTGGTCGGCCTCGGCCTGGCGGCAGGTCAGTTGCTGAGTGCTCGTGAACTCTACGTTGCCAAAGAGGGATTCGATGGGTGGTCAGGGACTTTACGGACGCCAAATGCGGCGCGATCGGACGGACCTTTAGCCACTCTTGATCGAGCCCGTGATGTGATTCGCGCAAGCCGTTCCGTTCCTGGAACGCTGACCGAGCCTTTCACCGTAACTGTGCAGAGGGGACTTTACCCGTTGGAAAAACCATTCCTGCTTGCGGCGGAGGATTCTGGGACCGCCGAAGCGCCGGTAGTTTACCGTGCTGCACCCGGTCAAGAAGTTCGAATTGTGGGAGGGAAAGTTGTTCCTACGTTCGTCGTGGTAACAGATCCAACGGTGCTAAGTCGATTGGACGAGTCTGCTCGTGGCAAAGTCTTGCAGGCGAACCTGCGTGAGCTTGGCATTAGTGAGTTCGGTTCCGCTGCGGGAGGTGGCCTGGAGGTGTTCTTTGACGATCGACCCATGCCTCTAGCACGCTGGCCGAATTCGGGATTTACGCGAATAATTCAGGAGTCGGGACCTACACCGGTGGATGTTCGGGGCACGAAGGGATGTGTCGAAGGAGCGTTTACGTATGACGGCGATCGACCGAGAAGGTGGGCGGCAGAGAAGGATATTTGGCTGCACGGCTATTGGTTTTGGGACTGGGCAGATCAGCGTCAAAAGGTTGCGGCGATCGATCTGGCACAGCGAAGAATTGACCTCCAACCTCCGTACCATGGTTACGGGTATCGAAAGGGGCAATGGTATTATGCTTACAACTTGTTGGCTGAGCTCGATGAGCCTGGCGAATGGTATCTCGACCGTGAAACGGGCGTTCTCTACTTCTGGCCGCCATCGGCCATCAACCGGTCGAGTGTTGTCGTTTCCTTGCTGCCAACGTTGATGACCTTGAACAACGTAGCGCACGTTTCGGTCGAGGGTTTTATCCTCGAAGCGGCGCGCGCCACGGCATTTACCATCGCCAACGGCCGAAGTAACCGTGTCGTTGGTTGTACCCTCAGGAATCTCGGGGGAGTTGCGCTCACGGTTACGGGTGGTTCGGATCATGCCGTCGTGGGATGCGATGTGTCGGAGTGCGGCGCTGGAGGGATCGCCCTGAGCGGTGGAGATCGCAAGACCTTACTCCCGGCCCGCCATTTTGCAGACAACAATCACATTCACCATTACGGTCGTTGGCAGCCGATGTATTCAGCAGGACTGAGTTTGGCGGGCGTTGGGCTAAAAGCGACTCACAACCTGATAGACAACGCGCCGCATCAGGCGATCTCGTTCAGCGGAAACGACCATCGAATCGAGCGAAACGAGATTCACAGCGTTTGTTTCGAATCGAACGATGCCGGCGCGATTTACGCCGGCCGGGACTGGACGATGCGTGGTACAACGATTGCCAACAATTACCTCCACGATATCACTGGGTTCGAAGGCCGCGGCTGCGTCGGGGTCTATTTGGACGACATGTACTGCGGGACGGAGATTGTGGGCAATCTGTTTGTTAAGGTCACCCGAGCGGCGTTTGTCGGCGGCGGGCGAGATTGCCGGATTGAAGGCAATGTGTTTGTCGACTGCAATCCTGCGATCCATGTCGATGCGCGGGCGCTCGGGTGGGCGAAATATCACGCGGATGAGTGGGTTAAAGAGGGGCACGAAAAGGGCACTTTATCCGGTGTTGAATATCGGAATCGACCCTACAGTGAACGCTATCCGGAGTTGGTCCAGATCCTCCAGGAGAATCCATGGGCTCCCAAAGGAAACCTAATTCGGTGTAATATTCGTTCCGGCGGGCGATGGGACGAAATTGAGTCGCAAGCTCGGCCGTTTCTCACTGCGCAAGACAATCTCGTCGACCAGGATCCGCATTTCCAGGACCGGTCCAGGCGGGACTTTCGGCTGCTCCCCGATTCACCAGCGTTTCGACTTGGGTTTCAGGAGATTCCATTTGAGAGGATCGGGCTTTATCAGGACATCCATCGTGCGTCCTGGCCGGTCCGCAGCGAAATCCGGCCCGTAACGGCGGGTTTGTCGAAATAGATTCGCGCACAAGCGCCGACGATCCGCGCAGGACACGACGTCGAGGATGGATACCGACAGAAATTCCACGATCGCTTCGCGAGGAATAGGTTCAATGACCGGCTTGCTCGTTTGGTTCGAACAGTGAGCGCACGTGGATGGCCAGAACCCGGCGATCGGCTTCGGGGATTTGTTCCTTCCATGACGGCATGGCAGTCCCAGGGATGCCCTCCGCCAAAACGCGCCGAATATATTCGGGGTTGGGCTGCTTCAGCTTAAAATTGGCAGGTTCTGGAACCAGGTTCATCGCGACAGCGCCTTTTCCGTCTCCAGACGCCCCATGGCAAGGAGCACAGTTGACAGCAAAAATGCTACTCCCGCGCTGACGGTCCTCGGCCGTGGCCAGTTCATCGTCGGGAGGAACATGGAGTTTTTGCACAAACGCGGTCAACGCCGCCAAATCGTTTTGGGGGAGGGATCGCCAGGATGGCATAGCCGTTCCCCGTTTCCCATTCCAAAGGATTTGGCTGAGGAGCTGCCTGGAAAAGCGCATGGACGACAGGTCTTTGGGTTTTCGCAGGAGAACGTGGCTAATCCATCCGTTGCCTTGGCCGGATGGACCATGGCAGCCAGCGCAGTTCTGGGCAAACAGTTCTGCCCCGCGATCTAAATCCTTTTGCCGTTCGCTATCGTTGGTTGCTATGCGGAGAGTGGGAGCCCAATCCGACGGCGCCGCGAGGATTGGTGCCGAGGAAAAGTCTGAATCGTCATCGGCCTTGGGCTGCGATTCCGCGTTACCGTTCGGGCCGCGAATGGCCAACAGGTAGTCGACGATTCCTTTTCTCTGCTCACTGTCCATTTGTGCGCCATAGACCTTAACCATCTTATCTACCGACTCTTCCCATTGGCGTTGTGAGAACGGCGGTTGCATCAAGACGTAACGGGGCGAGTGGCAACTGACGCAGACGACCTGAAACTCGTTGAACCCAGCAGCAACCGGCATTGCGGGTTCGAAGTGCGGCAGGTCGATCGAGTGGAGAGTGACCGACGGCTCGGCTGCTAAGGCTGGTCCGCGGCCGTCTTGCGAAGCGGCCTTGAGGCCGAGGCAGCCCCAGGCGCCGATTGCGAGCCAAACCAAACCATGAGCAAACCGACGCGAGATCCAAGGGATACCCTGTCTCATATCAAAGGACCTCCACATCCAGTTGTTCAATGACGTTTCGCATATAACCGCTTCGATTCCAGAGGTTTTTGGTTTGGCTCTGGCCCCCGCGATTGAAGGCTCGAACTTGGAGTTGGTGAGTGCCAGTTTGAGGGGGCATCCATCCGAAACGCCACCGACGCCAAGAGTATTTGCCCAGATCGCGATCCAGGGACGTCATTTGCCAGGTGCGTCCACCGTCCACGGACAGCTCCACGCGCTCGATGCCGGTCCCGCTGTCAAACGCCAACCCTTGGATTTCGTAGGGCGTCCCTGAG
>JBGAIN010000262.1:0-9029 GCA_044225505.1 Limisphaerales bacterium | reverse complement strand
AAATAGCCCATAAGCTGTGGGGAAAACAGGAATTGCTTGACAACCTGTGCAAAGAGATGGCTCGGAAAAAACGCCTTCCGCAACCACCGCCTGGTCGCGTCATTCTTCAGTTTTGCTAACACGGAATGCAGGACAGAACCTCTTACCGCGGTGGTACATAGGTTCTCGACTGTTGCGATTAGCGGAGCAAGAGCAGCATCGAATCGGGCATTTATTGTCTGCCCGCAAGGTTCTACAAGGCCATTAAGGCCCCCAAAATCTTCCAAGCAAAGTCCTGTAATATTGATTACTGAAACCGAAACAATGCTTCGTAGAATATACCATTCGAGTTTGTCGGCGACGCCGGGAACCATTGCCCACGATTTCCAGAGCGCTGAAAGATACGGCTCTATAGCAGAATTTGTGGGTAAGAAGACGGAGGATCACGGGGTATTTACCGCAGAGCGGTGCGAGCTTGGGCTCGCAAGCCACCGCTCTGCTGCTTCTATCTCGAGGATGTGAACGGACGGTTTGTCGACGCGCTCTGAGGCCGAAGCGAAGCGAAGAAAGAACGAGTGGTTGATAGTTTTAACCGATTCACAAGAATCGGGTGTGAAAAAAGAACCAACCACTCAGCTGGAGGTTAAGACGATCCTGAACCGGATTCAACGCTTCGTTGGATTTGTTTATTCGAGTATTCAGCTGCGCGGGTCGGGCGGATCGTTGCGCATCGAAGCCCAAATCCAGGCGCACCGAGGGATTCGGGGCAAATGCGCCACATGTCTGACACCCTCTCCCGGCTACGATCAACTACCGGAGCGTCGGTGGCTCTTTGTACCGCTGTGGGGGATCATCGTTCATTTCTTCTACCAACCGCGGCGCGTGGAATGCGCGGAGCACGGCGTGGGAGTCGAGCACATCCCCTGGAGCCAAGGTAAGAGACCGGTGACGACGGCCATGATGGGTTTTCTGGCCCGGTGGGCGCGGCGACTTTCCTGGCGCGAGACCGCTCGGACTTTTCATACCAGTTGGGAAGCGGTTTACCACTCGGTCGAATGGTTCGTGGAATGGGGGCTGGCTCACCGGGTGTTGGAGGCAGTTCGTTCGATTGGCATTGACGAGATCCACTGGGGTCAGGGTAAACGGGCCGACAGTTTCCTGACCGTCATTTATCAAATTGACGGACATTGTCGGCGACTATTGTGGGTGGGGCGTCGCCGAACCAAGGCGACCTTGCGGTGTGGCTTGAAAGTGCTGGGGCCGCAGGTGCTCAGCGGTCTGCGCTACGTCTGCAGCGATATGTGGCAACCCTATCTCGCGGTCATGGCCAAGAAGGCGGGCCACGCCTTGCACATCCTGGATCGTTTTCACATTGTGCAGCATCTCAACCGCGCGGTGGACCAGGTCCGTCGAGCCGAGAGCACCCGGCTGCACGGCAAACCGATGGCGGCCAAGCTCAAGAAGATGCGCTGGAAACTCCTGCGGCGACGCAACCGGGTCAGTCGCCAGGTGCGGATCAAGCTGGAGGGACTCTTGCAGAGCAAGCTGGCCACGGGCCGGGCTTGGGATCTCAAAGAGTGCTTTCAATATTTCTGGCGGATCAAGTCCATCCACTGGGCTGGGAGTTTTCTGGACTACTGGACCAGCCGGGCGATGCGCACGCGACTCGAACCGATGAAGAAGGTGGCGCGGATGCTACGCAAGCACCGCCCACTGTTGCTGAACTGGTTCAAAGCCAAAGGCGAAGTATCCGCTGGTGCGGTCGAGGGCCTGAATAATAAGATTCGAGTGGTGACTAGACGCTCTTACGGATTCCGAACCTATCACGCGATGGAATTAGCCCTTTATCACAACCTCGGCCGGCTTCCGGAGCCCGAAACTACCCACAAATTCTGCTGACGAGGCAAAGATACAAAGAAGCGTTGGCGTCGTAAAAGTAGTGAAGGTCTAAAACGTGAACGACCAGCTCGTTTAGAAAGCCGAAGGAATTCATAAACCTCGCCATCTCGACGTCGTCATCCGGGTCAGGACCCGTATCGAGATTTTTGATTGTCGATCCCGCAACTTCGAAGCGTGGATACTCTGCGACCACGTTGTTTATACCATCCGCAAAAAAAAGATGCGGATACGTAAAAACTGAAGAACAGTAACGCGCCGCAGAACCGTTGGGTCACGGTCGAATTCGTGACTGAGACGCCTGTATTCTGAATCAGAGAGCGGAGTTGTGCGCCTTCGGGTTCCGGGCCGTCGGTTGCCAGAAGAACGGCAAACAATCCCTTGGCGTGCGAATGCAATAGCTCGTGCGTAACCGTAAGTAAGTTGCGCCGTGCAGAATCGGCACAACCTAAACATTGCGTCGCCGCCGTGACACAGAAGCCATGCTCAGAAAACCCCATCCGAGTGCTAAAATAGGCTAATTTGGGAATTTGAGCCGCCTTGGTCACATCATTCAGATATTGGTCGGGAGTGGACTTCACTGCAATCCCGCCGTCCTTCGAGAGATATGTCTCAACCGTAATCAGGCGATAAAACTTCTTGATTGCAACCGCCACCGGATGGGAAGCAAACCCTTCTGCTACGAATTCGGTGAGCCGCTGTATAGCTTTGATTGCGGTTCCAATTCCCAAGATAGAATGACTGCTTATCAACGAGACGTTCTGGAGCAGGGGCGGCCCGCCGTAGAAACTCTGCGAGATTATGTAGGCCAAAGCGGAGTTGAGTTGGACAAGCGAATCCGTAGAAAGATTTGTCTTCTTATGTAAACTCAAAACCGCATCAGCGGTATCGGAGCTTTTGGCTTCTTTAGATATTGAAGCCAATGCGCGTTCTTGCTGTATGAGGCGCCTGATTTCATCATCCGATTCTTTCAACAGTTTCTCTATTATGGGAAGGAGATGCGGATTGACGATTCTGGCGTGATTCTTTAAAGAATCAAAATTCAAATATAGCTCACGAATAATGCGGCGGATGTCAGGGTCGCTGGGCAGTTCCTTGGGAAGAGTTGTTCTGGTCACCGAGGGTCGTTCCCCGTAGATTTTCGAGACTGGTGGTCGCAGTTCGCCCTTTTCGACTTCCCAGCGTTCGATCAGGAGAACGTCAGCTTCTGGGATTTCGGCCAGAAGCTCTTTTTCAGTGACGGCTCCAGTCAGGATTCCAATTACAGCGGTGATTCCAATCGAAAACCAGACATGCGGCCGTTTGTCAGTAGGGATTCGTCCAAGCGTGACAAAAGCATCACGTACGACGAGGAACAGGATTGAAAATGACGCCTGGTGATCGGGTAGAACTGGTTTTCCTCCCAGACTGAAGATCGGGCTTGAAGAAGCCAGGACAAAGCCTTCCGGAGGGGCCTCGCTGAGCGGGTCAGCGGAGCGAATCCTAACGAGATACTTCGGTGTCGCCGCTAGGTCGTGGAAGAGGGAAAGAAAAGCGCGATCATTCATCGAGACCCGAACGGGCGCGGGGCTGTTGCACCGTCATTTCGCCGGTTTCCGCAATCACGTAGGATTCCCAAATCACTTCCGGTCGCACAGAATCTGTGGCTGGGATAGGCTCAACTGAAGGGTTTCGCGCCTTCACTCCATCAAAGTGTCCCACTTCTCCTTTGCCGTAATCGGCCGCTGGCCGAACAGGCGAGCCTCCCGAGAGAATTATCTCGAGGTTTCGAATCTCGTCTTGAATGTCAACCGGATTCATCGGGGACAGGCAAGATTCACTAACCAACGATTTTGGGCAAGAGATTTGAGTAGAGTTATTCCCAAAGTTGCGTTGCGACCTGTTTCCAATGTTCTTCATGTGGTTGGGCGAAAGCCGTTTACGAATTTCGAGTGGTGTTCATAACGCGACGAACCATTCCTCTGGGTTGGAGAACTCTGCGAGTGGGCGGGACCGGTGCCTTTTCGCGCGCCATTTCCTCATTTCAAGTGCCCACGGCTTTAACTCGGGCTTGGCCGTAGGCCAGATCCAGTTCTGTCATTTGAGACCAGCTTGCATCCGCCACGCCAACGTCACGATTGACAAAGACCTTCAGAAGTGGCTTGGGTTTGTTACACCAGCGTCCGCGTCGAACGAGTAACTGTTGACAGAAAGGAACGACCGACAGCGCATTGCGAGGCCGGTCAAGATGAGATCCCATCTTCGCTACCTACCAGAAAGTGATTCGTAAAGGACGTTGTGATTCTTGTATCCCAAAGGCAGAATGCTGAGTCAGTTGGCGGTGTCTACCTGCGTCTGCGCCCGGCTCACTTGCACTGATTCACTGATCCCTGACGGCGGCGATTCTTTCCTCTTCAGAAGAAACCCATCTCGCATGGGCCGAGCAGAGTTGTAGGGGGAGAATCTTCATCCGCTTTTTCAAGAGACGGCGACAGCTGCCCATGCGGGCTCAGCGCGATGCGGTGATGCCCAAAGAGCCACAAGTTGGAAATCCAATTGACGCCTGCGCTGGCGCTCTTGGGAGCGGAAGGAACATCATGCTCGCCAAATGCCGGTTCGAGCGAAACCGCGTGAATTGTTAAAGGCAGCCTCATTTTGCTGCCCTGGCTGCTTGGTTAGGTCATTCTCACTTGGCTGAAGGTGTCGAAGGGAATACCAAATCGTCGAGCCATCAGGCCCTGCGCCCAGTGGCGGTTGAGAGAAAAAATCTCGTAGCTGAGTCTCACCCGGAAGCCCGATCAACCAGTCATCAGGCTTTGATAAAAAGTATTCCAAAAGCGCCACTTTGGTCAGTGGCCGCTTGTCGTACAGCCATTCGACAAAACGGAGCGCACATCCTTGGTTGGGCTTCCCAGTCAAGCTTTCGAATTGCTCGTGCAATATCCGCGCCACTTCGGCCGGTACGCGGTCGCGAGTTGACGGAGTAAACGTCAGACCGGCTGCTTTGGTGCGAAGCAGCACGATCGGGACACATCCATTTCCGACTCCTACTCGGCCCTTTCCTTTGCTTTCCAGTACGATTGCTCCCTCGGGCACGTAGCAATCGAGGTAGGGCTCGTAATGGGAGTCCTGAAGATCCTCGCAGCCTGCCGGCAGGAACATGAGCTGAGGGTTGGCGCGCAGGAGTGTCTGAGTGGGTTTGGTTGCGTTGGGACTTTGCTTAATGCTTTTATGGTTCATCGAAGTTCATGTTTGGCGCTGATTCCGGCGCTGCAATTTTGCGGCTCAGGGTTTTGAGGGACTGATCACAAACGGCCGAGCGCTCCCAAACCTCGCCGTCAAACCAACTTCACCAGGTTCTTGGCCCCAGCGAGATTATCTCCACTCGAAGGGCGCGCGGGTGAGCTCCGACCTTATTGGAGCTGCTAATGCTGGTGCTGAAGGTTGTGCCCAACGATCAACCGGCGGCCCTGCTTGGCACAAAGGTGTGCGTTAGTTCAAGTGGTCTATGACAGTACACCGTAACCGGCGTCGTGAGCTTTTCTCTGGCTCAATCGGACAAAATCTCTACACTCTGGCGCAAGTACCCTCTGCTGCTGCGTTGGAACGGATTGCGATGTGAACAGTGGGGGAGAATTCTATGCAACAGCGTTGGTTGATTCGTGGGTCAAGACGGGGGGCAGCTGGAGACGACATCGGAGCCACCGGCTCTCGCGAAGACCACGTACCGCGAAGTCCGGCAGGCAGACTCACGTCCATCTACCAATAAGATGAGCGCCCGAAGCATGGACGTTTTTTCTTTGCGAGATGCGGTCGTTGGGGAATATCGAAAATTCGCCACCTCGTTCACCACCATTCGGGCGGAGGACATTAAGAAGCAGGTCGAAGCAATCTACGCCGAGGGGCGTTTCTGGCCGGACCCGCTCATCCAAATCAATCCGAGCTACAAACCGGGCGCTTCGTTCGACAGCCTGGTAAAAGGCGGTGCGCTCCATCCGCGCATTCCTGAGATTTTCCAGGACAAGGGCATTCCCCTTCGTCTTCACAAGCACCAGGAGCAAGCGATTGCCCTGGCAGCTCAAGGCGAGAGCTTTGTCGTGACCACGGGCACGGGTTCCGGCAAGTCGCTGTGTTTTTTCATTCCGATCGTCAGCGCGGTTTTGACAGAAAAGGCCAAGACAGCAGGGCGGCGAACGCGGGCAATCATCATCTACCCGATGAATGCCTTGGCCAACAGCCAGTTGGAGGAGCTCAATAAATTCGTTGGCAATGTGAAAGGCGAGCGCCCGGTCACGTTTGCTCGCTACACCGGTCAGGAGGATATGGACGAACGCCGGTCCATCGCGGACAACCCGCCGGATATCCTTCTTACGAACTTCATGATGCTCGAACTCCTGATGACCCGTCAGGACGAGGTGGACCGAAAAGTCATCGGGAACTGTGCCGGGCTGCGTTTCCTGGTCCTCGACGAATTACACACGTATCGGGGACGCCAGGGAGCCGATGTGGCTTTGCTTGTTCGACGTGTGCGCGAGCGGCTGTCCCCGGAAAACCTCCTGTGCATTGGCACCTCCGCCACGATGGCCAGCGAGGGGTCCATGGAGGATAAGGGCAAAGTCGTCAGCCGCGTGGCTTCGCGCCTGTTTGCTACGGAGATCCCGGAAAGCAATGTCATCGTCGAGACGCTGGAGCGGGTGACGAATCCGGCCGAAACCGCCGCTTCCGTAAGAAGCCGCCTGGGACCGGCGATAGACGCGGGCATTTCGTCCGGATTGTCGGATACCGATTTGCGTCTGCATCCATTGGTTATCTGGGTGGAGACCCGGCTCGGGGTGGCCTGGTCAGAAGCTGATCAACGCTGGGTGCGGGCACGTCCACTCACGCTCAACGAGGCCGCGGAAGGCTTGAGCAAGGATGCCGATCGTCCCGAGCAACTGAGCCGAGCGGCCCTGAGAACTTTGCTGCTTCAATCAAGTCTTACGGAGCAGGATCGCACCGGGCGTGACGCAGCTTCCACCAAGAGCTTCTTTGCCTTCAAACTGCACCAGTTTATTTCCGGGAGCCGGACACGCATACGCAACTCTTGAATCTGCTGGCAAAGGAAGATCACCGTCGAGGGACAACAGTTCCTGCCTGGCCAGCCGGACAAGCGGCTCTACCCGCTTCATTTTTGTCGTGAATGTGGCCACGAATACCACCCTGTCCGTCTGACTTTGGATGGCGAGATCCGCGCCTTCCTTCCGCGTGACATCGAAGACACCGCCCCCTCTAGGCCGGATGAGGAAACAGAGGAAGACGAGTCGGCGCCGACCGACAAAGAGGTCTTTGGATTCCTGACCCCGCACGCGCAGGATGAGGATTTCAAGTTCTCGGATCGAGAAGAGGATTACCCGGAGATCTGGCTGGAGTTTGACGCAAACGGCACGCCTCGTCTTAAGAAGCATTACAGCTCCTCCCGGGCGCTGAATTTTCGTGTATCTCCAGAAGGACGAGTCGGGAACGGCTTGAAGGCCTGGTTCATTCCTGGCCGGTTCCGCTTTTGCCTGCGATGCGGCATGACTCACAGCACCTCCGCGCGAGACCGCACGCGGCTGGCCTCACTTTCTGCTGAGGGACGTAGCTCAGCCACCACGGTGCTGGTTGCCAGTGCACTCCGCTGGATGCACGGCTCAGACTCGGGGCTTACGCCTCATACCCGCAAGCTGCTGGGGTTCACGGACAACCGTCAGGATGCGGCTCTTCAATCGGGTCACTTCAACGACTTTCTTTTCGTCAGCCTCATTCGCGCGGCCTTCCTTGGCGCCTTGGATGCGGCGAGAGCGAAGGGTCTGCGCGCCGATGAACTTGGCCTTGCCCAGCAGCGGGCGCTTGGCCTCGACCGTAGCTCACCTGAATTGCGTGCCGAGTGGCTGCAGGAGCCCGGTCTCAAGGGTTTCAACCTGCAGGAAGCGGAAACGACACTGCGTCAGGTGCTCTCGTATCGGGTCTGGTTTGATCAACGCCGCGGTTGGCGCTACACCAACCCAAACCTTGAACAGCTCAAGCTGGTCACGGTGGATTACCTCGGTCTGGACGATTTGGCGTCTGATGAACCCGCGTTCGCCACCGCTCCTGATGTGTTGCGTCTCGCAAGCCCTGCAGAGCGCAAAGCCGTATATCGGCAGGTTTTCGATCATTTGCGCAAGTGGATGGCCATCCGGAGCCAAATTCTGGAGGGAACTTTCGTTGAGCAACTCCTGCAAAAGTCCCACAGTCGCCTGCGGGCTCCCTGGGGATTTGGCATCGATGAGAAACCGCGTCGGGCCCGCTGGCTTCTGATCTCACCCCCAGCGCGAAAGGACACCAGCCTACGGGATGAGGATTTAATCGTTCGCGGTGGTTCCCGCAGTTCCCTTGGGAAAACCCTTCGCTCCTCTAAAACTCCGGAAGGCGGTCCGCTCTGGGCCAGTCCGGTAGCGGTGCGGGATCTCAAGCCCAAGGAGTTCGACACCTTGATCGAGGCGCTTCTCAGGGCCGCCTGTGTTCATGGACTCGTGTCAGAAGAAACGACGCCGTTTGGCGAGCAGGTCGGCTTCAGGCTGAACGACGCATGCGTTCTCTTTAAACGAGGAGCGCCATTGGGGCCTGCCGAATCTGAAGAAAACGCGTTCTTCACAGCGTTATATGAGAACCTCGCCGGCACCCTGAGCGCCCCGGTTCACCCCCTCTTTGGGTTTGAGGCACGGGAGCACACAGCGCAGGTCGATGGTGAAAAGCGCGCGGTCAGAGAAAAACGGTTCCGTTTTGGTGAAAAGGAACGAGGCGAGTTGTCGGCTGATGAGAAGCATCTGCGGGAAATTGGGGAAGCGAACCGTTTCCTGCCGGTGCTGTTTTGCTCCCCGACTATGGAGTTGGGTGTAGATATCTCGGCGCTGAACGCAGTTTACCTTCGCAACGTTCCGCCCACTCCTGCGAATTACGCCCAGCGCAGCGGTCGAGCCGGACGCAGCGGACAGGCAGCCCTGGTTCTGACCTACAGCTCCGCCTTGAGCCCGCATGACCAGTACTTCTTCCGCAACCCTAAAGCCATGGTCCACGGCGAGGTAAGACCGCCCCTGCTGGATCTGGCCAACCGAGACCTGGTCGAAAGCCACCTGTTCGCGGTTTGGCTTTCCTGCACTGAGCTCCCCCTGGAT
>JBGAIN010000018.1:0-78641 GCA_044225505.1 Limisphaerales bacterium | reverse complement strand
ATGACCGACGAGAACTCCACTCTGGGTCGGATCGAGGGGCTGGAACTGACTAGAGACATTCGAACTGGATACTTCCACTATCGCGTCGGTCTCCCGAATGGAACGTCCCATGTCAGTGTTCAGTCCGATTTTTACCTTCGGCGAAAGCTGCCTGTGGCGTTCGATGAAGCAAACCCTAACGAAGCGGCATTAGATTTTGTCAAAAAGTCCCAGGAGGGAGAAACGAACCACCAACTACTCGGTGGAGACTTAAACCACGACGACAAAGTGAACTCGGTGGACTATTTCATCCTGAGGAGTCGATGGCGAACCAACGATCCGTCGGCGGACATCGATGGGGATGGTGCTGTCGGTCCGTCCGATTACACGATCTTAAAAGACGGGTGGTATCAGATCAGCGATGATGAATGATCGGAGTTATCTGCAGCCGTCCAGGTAACCAGCTCACTTGACGAACTGGTTGGTCCCGTACTACAGCGCCAGGTTGGGATGAGGAACGATCGGTCGCGCGGCAGAGAGGTTTCAGGCTCAAAGTTATTTGCTTGGCAGTCACTGAGCCTGCGCTCTGTCGCGCGAGGTTCCGCGTCCCGCTTGGGCGCCATCGATCCGACCTGCGATCCCTCGGATGCCGCCCATGGGTTTTGGCCAGACATCTGAGATGAACTGAGGTTGGGGATTGGGCGAAGCGGCAAAGCCTTGCTCGTCCATGGAAAACTGCATCCGGCCTTTGCCCTCTCGATTGCGTCGCGCATAGCGAATTCTCAGCGCGGCTAACAGGTCTGCTTTCATCTCGTGACTCATGTGCATCTCCACCGATTCCCGGTGTTTCTTAATCTGAGGCCACCAGCGCCCAAAACGTGTGTCAAAACAGGGCTTGCCAAGCTGGCAGGCGGACATTACTCTCCCCACTCTTTTGAGAACCGCTGTGGATCGGCCTCGGGCGTGGATTGTCTGATGGGCGATCAGGAACTATTTATTTTATGGCAGTTAGAATTCGCATGAAGCGGGTCGGAACAACCAACACGCCGGCTTACCGGATCGTGGTGGCAGACAGCCGAAGTCCGCGGGACGGTAAGTTCATCGAGGAAATCGGCACCTATGCGCCGCTTAAGAAGTCCGACAATTACACGGTAAATGTCGAGCGGGCGGAGTACTGGTTGAGCAAAGGGGCCCTTCCGTCCGATACCGTCGCAAGCTTTTTGAAGAAGGCGCGAAAAGCCAAAGCGACCGCCTAAGGGCTGGCCGATCGGGGCTTTATGCAAGACTTCCTCGAGTATGTGGTAAAGGGTCTGGTGGAGCGCCCGGACGCGGTAACGATTACGCCAGTGGATCGCAACGGGATGACCTTGTACGAGTTGCGACTGCACCCAACCGATATTGGGAAGATCATTGGTCGGCAGGGGGCCACCATCCATGCGATCCGGTCTCTCTTGCAAGTGGGAGCAGCGAAGAAGGGCGTTCGCTGCATGGTGGAGATTGTTGAAGAACGCCCCGAGGAAGGGGCGTAGTTCGGCGCCGCGGTAGCGGGCCATGCTGGATGGCCGCGGGGAAAGTCTCACGGAACGCCCGCTTGCCCATGAAGATCGATGTTTTGACGCTGTTTCCGGGGATGTTCGCGGGGCCTTTGGATGAGAGCATCATCCAACGTGCCCGAAAGTCCGGGGCGTTGGAACTTGGGATCCATCAGCTTCGAGATTATACGCACGACCGGCACAAGACGGTGGATGATCGTCCGTTCGGCGGTGGTCCGGGAATGCTGCTCAAACCGGAGCCGGTATTCGAGGCGGTGGAAAGCATCGCCAGCAGCGAGACGCGAGTGGTGCTGTTGACGCCGGCGGGGCGTCGATTTGACCAGAGCGTGGCGCGGGAGTTAGCCTTGCAGTCTCATTTGTTGTTGATTTGCGGAAGTTACGAAGGATTTGACGAACGAATCCGCGAGCACTTGGTGCACGACGAGCTATCGATTGGGGATTACGTGCTGACCAATGGGGCACTGCCCGCGATGGTTATAATCGATGCCGTGACTCGGCTGCTGCCGGGAGTGCTCGGCGATGAGCAGAGTTCCGAAGTCGAGTCGTTTAGCGGCGGTTTGATTGAGTATCCGCAATACACGCGACCGGCCGAGTACCGAGGATGGAAAGTCCCGGACGTGCTGTTATCCGGCCATCACGCAGAGATTGCCAAGTGGCGCTTGGATCAGGCGCAACAGAGAACAGAACAGCGAAGACCAGATTTATTAAGTGAACCAGCGGTTAGCCCAGCCCGACGGCCCCGCGCAACTGAACCAGAATTATGAGCCAAGCCTTGTTTGATAAGATTGAATCTGAGCAATACCGAAAGGATTCCACCAATTTTGCGGTCGGAGACTCGGTGCGGGTTCACACCAAAGTCGTTGAAGGGGATAAAGAACGTATCCAGATTTTTGCCGGGGTCGTGATCGGACGCCGAGGTCATGGTTTGAACTCCACGTTCACCGTCCGCCGCATCAGCTATGGCGAGGGAGTGGAACGTGTGTTTCCTGTCCATTCTCCGCGCGTCGAAAAAGTTGAGGTTGAGCGAAAGGGGTCGGTGCGCCGCGCTAAACTTACTTATTTGCGCCAGCGGATTGGCAAGGGCGCGACCGCGGTGAAAGAGAAGGAATCCCGCCAGGCCACTCAGGCCACAACGACCGCCTGATCGGGCGCCAGTTGACGGAGCGGTTAGTCAAGCGCCTCGGAAACCCATCTGAGGCGGCGGGCCATGGTCCTTCCCGAGATCGAGCCGGGAGCTTCCGTGAAATGTATTGTCACAGCAGGCCCGACCTATGAATCGCTGGATCAAGTCCGGCGATTGACGAATTTCTCCACGGGAAAGTTGGGGTGTGACTTGGCTTCTCACTTGCAGAGTCGTGGTCATGAGGTTGTTCTGCTGAAAGGTTACTACTCGATTCACCCCGGTGAGATCAAAGCTTCGGAGGTGGCAACCTTTACGACGACGGCGGATCTAAGTTCTCGCCTGCAAACCCTCGCCCAGACCGCCATCGATGCGGTCTTTCATGTCGCGGCAGTGAGTGATTTCGCTTTCGGCGCCGTTTACCAGCGATCGGATAGAGGCGATTTGCAGCAGGTTCGGTCGGGCAAGTTTTCGACTCGCGGAGGAACGCTGCTCGTAGAGTTGGTGCCGACTCCCAAGATCATTGCGCGGTTGCGAGAATGGTATCCTCGGGCGCAGTTAGTCGGATGGAAGTACGAGGTGGATGGCACTCGCGCGGACGCGATCAACATGGCGCTTGCGCAGATGGAGAACTGTCGGACCGATGCCTGCGTGGTCAATGGGCCGGCTTACGGAGAAGGATTTGGCAGAGTTGTGCGCGGTGAATCATGTGAAGATCTTACCGACGCGCCGACACTTTTCACTCGTTTGGAAGCGGGCTTAATACGACACGCTACCGAGCTTTAATTTTCCCAAGGCGCAGCCCCGATGGCCTTTGGAATCACATGCGTTCGACCGTCTGCAGTCCCAAAACAGCCCTTGTTTGAGCACCTTGCCAGTCAGTTCGCAGATTGCTAGCCGAGTCTGGCGTTCTGGCTCGGCTGCTTTGAGCACAGGGCAATTCTCGTAAAAGCTCGTGAATTTTCCGGCGAGTTCGTAGAGATAGTTGCAGAGGTAATTTGGTCGGAATTCCTCTGCGACCGCTTCCAGGACTGTCCCGAAATTCAGCAAATGCTTGGCTAGGGTCAACTCTTCCGGGGCGGATAAGATCATTTCGCCGCCCCGTTGCCCGCCTCCAGCGGAAGCTGCAGAACTCTCTTCGTTCCGGCGCAGGATGCTGCGAATCCGAGTGTAGGCATAAAGCAGATAGGGCGCGGTGTTGCCACTCAAGGCCAGCATTTTGTCCCAGCTGAAAACGTAATCGCTTTGCCGGTTCGGCAGCAAGTCTGCATACTTAACGGCCCCTATCCCGACGACGGCCGCAATCTGGCGCCGCTCGCTTTCGGTCAAATCCGAGTTCTTCTCGGAAACTACTCGGAAGGCCCGCTCCTCCGCTTCGTCCAGCAGATCGGCGAGCTTGATGGTGTCCCCGGACCGGGTTTTGAATGGACGTCCATCCTCGCCCAGGATCGCCCCGAACCAAACGTGATGGAGGCGGACTTTGGCATCGGGGTGCCAGCGTTTAAAGATGGCGAAAAGTTGCTTAAAGTGGAGTTGCTGCCGCCCGTCTGTGACGTAAATGATCTCGTCGGGGTGCCATTGCTCCAGGCGGTGGTCGAGCGTGGCCAAATCGGTCGTCGTGTAGTTAAAGCCACCGTCGCTCTTCTGGATCAGCGCGGGATGGTCCTTGAGTTCGGGATTATCGAGGAAAAACACCGCGATGGCCCCTTCGCTTGGTTCGGCCAAACCGAGCGCCGTGAGGCGCTCCACGATGCTGCGCAATTTCGGATTGTAGAAACTTTCGCCGAGCGCGTGGTCGAAATGGACATCGAGACGATTGTAGATCGTGTCAAACTGCGCCGCGGAAAGCGCAATCATCTTCCGCCACAGTTGGAGATTTTCAGCATCGCCTCCCTGCAATTTGACAAGCTCTTGCCGGGCCTCTTCCAAGACCGCAGGATCAGCTTTGCACAATTGATCGACCAGGCGGTAGAGACGTTCCATTTCCGCGATGGGATCGGTCTGCAACGCGGCGGGATCGAGATGATGCTTCCAACCTACCAGTAGTTTGCCGAACTGCGTTCCCCAATCTCCGATATGATTGTCCGTGATCACGCGGTGGCCGAGCAGACGAACGACTCGCGACAGGCATTCGCCGAGAATCGTTGAACGAATGTGTCCCACATGCATCGGCTTCGCCACGTTCGGTGAACTGAAATCGATGACCAGGGTCCGCGGGTGAGTTGTCTTCTCGAAAAACAGCCCTTCTCCTCGATGTGCGGAGGTGAGCGCTGCACTGATGGCGGAGGCCGTAAGGCGAAAGTTGAGGAAACCAGCGCCGGCGATTTCCACAGGGTGGCACCAGGGCGACACATCCAACCGGCCGACAACCTCTGCGGCGAGTTGCCGCGGGTTCAGCCGACGCTGTTTGGCCAGCGTCATCAGGATGGTGGACTGATAGTCTCCGAACTTGGGGTCTGGACACGACCGAATCAGGGCGGTGGCGAGATCCGCGTCTGGTAAAACAGAACGAATCGCCGTCTGCAGTCTTTGTTCAAGCAAGAGATGCGGTAACACAGGAGCGCGATGAAATCTGGGCTGCTTTCGGCCGGTTGAAGCGGATCGTGCGTGCGGCTACTTTCCGGCCGACGTATCTTGGATGATCTTGTACATCACCTCAGCATCGGTCGCTTCCTCGAGAGACTGTCGAAATTCTTTTCGATGAAGCAGCTTGGCGATGTTGGCGAGAGTATGGAGGTGCTTCTGGAATTGGCCTTGGGGCACCAAGAAAAGCATGACCAGGTTCACGGGTTGATTATCCAAGGCATCGAAGTTGACTCCGCGGCGAGAGCGGCCAAGCGCCCCAACAACCTCATAAATCAAATCCGTTGAGGCGTGAGGGATGCCAATGCCAAACCCAATGCCCGTGCTCATGGATGTCTCACGCTTCTTGACCACGGCAGCGATCGCTTGCCGATGCTCCGCTTTGATCTTGCCGCAGGTCACAAGCGTGTTGAGCAACTCGTCGATGGCCTCCCAACGATTGGTCGCCTGCAACTCTGGTATGATCTGTTCTCTCGTCAGGATGTCACCGAGATTCATATTCGCAAACGCGAGGTTTCATTTCGCCTGATTCACGGGTCCATTTCAAGAGCGAATTCCTCCGAGGATCGCTGCCAGGCGCTGCCAAGCAGAAACGGTCTCAGTCCAGCACCATGACAGCGCCGTGGGAATCGAAACATGGCCCGCGAGCAATGGGATCCCCACCAGCAGCACTCCGACGTTACCCAGCCAGATGATGACGGCGGAAAACAGAAAGCCCTGATCTGTGATATCCGATTGTTCGGTTCTCAGAATATGCCAAGTGAGGGTGAGGTGAAATCCATACGCTCCACCGATCAGCAAGTGGAACCAGATGGCATAAGGCTTCCAGTTCCACAAGAAGTCTCCCACGGCAAATAGGAGCACGATTCCTGCCGCGTAAATTGGGAAGAAATACGGGGCAAGAGCGATTAGGAAATTTGTGCGCGTCACCACGACCTGGCCTCCCTTGGCGGTGGCTTTGAATCGCTTCACTTTCCCTCCGAAAAGATACGTCCAAAGAGCGTGGGTTAGCTCGTGTCCGAATACGTATGCCCACATCGGACGAGGGAGTAAGAGGTAGATGACCAGCCAGCAGGCAAACCCTGTAGCCAGAATAATCCAGACGGTGTCCGCTCTTCCAGAAGCCTGAATGATCCGGACGAGGGCTTGACCTGTGCCCAGGCACAGCGGGAGCAGTAAAATAGCAATCAACAACTTTGCGTGCCGCAGCATCATTCGTCTGAAGGTGGCGTTCCAGACAAGCATCCGTTGAGATATGCTTGGCGTCACTCGAAAATCAGGCGCTGCTTGGTCACAGATAATAAAAAACCCTGTCCTTCGAAGAGGACAGGGTTTTGGGAAAGCTACCTGAAACGTTTGAATTACGGGGTAACCGAACCGTATTTACGACGCTGATCAGAACCGACCGTGGCGCCAGTCACTACAGTAGGAGGTACTCCAGGGTTCGGCTTGCCGCTGATCGATCCTGGGCGAGTGGTGAAAATACCGCCTTGCCCTTGTGTTCCCGCGCTGCGTTGGCTCAAACGGGTGAGCGTCGAGTCATTGGCGATCTCGTTCCGAGCGGCTGGCACAGCGGCCAACACAACTTCCACAATCTTGTCGGTTCGATCTGGCGTAACCGTTGCCACAGAACGAGCCACGCTCGTTGCGGATTTCGGCGTCGCTTTAGCCACGGCAGCCGCAATCTGTTCTGCTTGATCAGGTGCGCTCGTCGTTGCGGCCTTCGCGATATCCGCCGCTTGATCGTTCGAAAGTTTCGCGGCCTCGGCGGCCACTGCCACTGTCACCTCTGGTGCAGCTTTCGCGATTGCCGCAACAACCGCGACTAAAGCTGCTGGCTTTTGCCCGACAGTTTCGCGAACTGTTGCCAAGGCAACTTCTTTTCGGTCTGAATCGCTGGCTTGCGAGACAATCTGACCGGCTTTAGCAGCAACTTCTGCGGCGGGGACATTAGCCACAGCCTTTTTGATCGCTAAAACGTCAGATTGCGAAATAGCGCTAGCAGAGGGAGCAGCGAAGAATGAAAGAGCGGCTAGTAAGACAGCCAAGGTTGCTTTATTTCGTTTCATATTTTCGTTTCTAAGTAGTTGTTCCCCGTTCAATGAGCTTGGTTGTAAAGATTTTGCCGCTTCAAGTCAAACATTATTTTAAGGTCATTTGGAGTCTTTTTCATCCAGATACGCCTCGTTTGCCCTGCTAATCTGATGCGTCCAGTTAGGTTTGGCAATGCCTGACTCCAAAAATTCTTCTCCAATTGAGATTAAAGCCTTCCCTTCTAAATACTTAAATCCTTATTCAGCTTTTCCGCGCCACCACGGGTTAGGGATTGTCATTTCGCCATCCTTCGTCTTTCATCCTTCCCAATGACTAGCGACGACGCCATCCGGGTCTTCAGGGACACTGGAGCTCTCCTCGACGGCCACTTCATCCTGCGCAGCGGCCTGCACAGCCGGCAGTACTTCCAGTGTGCCTTGGCCCTCCAGCAAATGCCGGTGGTCGAACGGTTCGGCCGTGCTCTGGCCGAGCCGTTACGCTCACTCGGAGCCGCCACTGTCATCGCGCCGGCCATGGGGGGGCTGGTGATTGGCCAAGAAGTGGCCCGGCAATTGGGCGTGCGCTTTATATTTGCCGAGAAAGAGGACGGAAAGCTGGTGTTGCGCCGAGGTTTTCGCATCGCCCCGCGCGAGCGGGTGTTAGTGGTGGAAGACGTCGTTACCCAAGGCGGGCGGGTCCGCGAGACGATGGACATCGTTCGAGATGCCGGTGGAGAAACGGTGGCGGTCGCAATGTTAGTGGACCGATCGGACGGGGCAGTGGATCTGGGAGTGCCCCTCGTTAGCCTCATTCGGCTCAAAGTGGAGACATTCTCACCGGCCCGACTTCCGCCAGACCTGCAGACTATTCCCGCAACCAAACCCGGGAGTAAATGAGCGTTTCTCAAATCTGCGAGCGTTCGCGTTTCTGAGAAGCTGACTCGCAACCTCACGCGCATGGCTTTTGCGTCATACCAAGACTTCCTGCGTGCGCTCGATGCCGCCGGCGAGTTGTTGCGCGTCACAGAACCGATCGCCACCGAGCTTGAGATTACCGAAATCGCCGAGCGCCAGATGAAATTACCGGGCGGGGGCAAGGCGATCGTCTTTACCCAACCTCTGGTCGGAGGTGTTCGATCCCCGTTCCCGGTGGCCATTAACACCATGGGATCCTGGAAGCGGATGGCTCTGGCGTTAGGTGCCAACTCGGTAGAGGAGGTCGCCATGGAGCTTGGTTCTCTCATGAAGGCCAAGCCACCAATGAATCTGCGCGAAGCCATCCGCTTGTTCGGCACAGCGCTCGAATTGCGGCACGCCAAGCCGAAGACGGTGAAAAGCGGGCCGTGCAAGGAGAAAATCGTCCGCTTTGAGTCGCCTGCGACCCGGTTGGAGGCTTGGCCCCCGGCGCCCGATATTTTGACCCAAACGGTTGGCAGCGCCGTTCGAGCCGGCGCCGATGCGACGCTCCTGGATATTCCTATTCTCAAGTGCTGGCCTCTGGACGCGGGCCGATTCATTACCTTGCCCTGCGTCGTGACCCAGGATCCAGATACTGGCGAGCGCAACGTGGGGATGTACCGGATGCAAGTCTTCGATGCTGGAACGACTGGAATGCACTGGCAATTGCAGAAGGTAGGGGCGCGGCATGGGCGACGGTACTACGAACGCGGTGAACGAATGCCCGTCGCCGTCTTTCTCGGTGGCGACCCGATCTTTCCGTTCTCCGCGACTGCGCCTTTGCCAGACGGTTTGGACGAGTTTCTGTTGGCGGGTTACCTGCGAAAGAAATCCGTCGAACTGGTAAGATGCGAGACGAACAACCTGGAAGTTCCAGCGAACGCGGATTTCGTCATCGAAGGATATGTGGACCCTCGGGAACCGCTGCGTGCGGAGGGGCCATTTGGGGATCACACGGGGTTCTACACATTGCCGGAACCGTACCCGGTCTTTCATATTACAGCGATCACCCACCGAAAGGATGCGGTTTATCCCGCAACGATCGTGGGTCGGCCGCCGATGGAGGATTTTTACATGGGAAGTGCCTCGTTACGGCTCTTCCTGCCGATCTTCCGTATGAATTTTCCGGAGATTGTGGACCTGGCATTGCCCGCGGTAAGAGTGTTGCCAAATCTAGTGCGTTTGTTAGCATCGGGCAGACCATCCTGATGCAGGCTTATAAGATTATGCACGGGCTATGGGTATGGGGCAGATGATGTTCACGAAAGCCACCTGAGGTGGTGATGACGATGTCGATGTCCAGAATACAAGCTATTACCTTTCTGGCTTTGAGAAATGTTCCAACACCGATCCCCAGCGGGATACGATTTTCACCAAAGGCCCAGCGGACGTGTTAGATCACGCCACCACCGACATCGCGGTGGGTTCAAAACTCGGCATCGACGCAACCCGAAAACTGCCTGGCGAAGGGTTCAAGCGACCCTGGCCGCCTTTGATTCGAATGAGTGGCGAGGTTCGGGCAAAGATCGATCGCCTGTTTCCGAACGGGCTTTCCCAGTCTGAACCCGGGAGCCACGAGCGGTCGGTTTGACCGGCAAATGCGCCCTTGCTCGCGCCTCGCCACTCAGCCTTTTCCTTGGAAACATCGCCTATGCTAATTCTTCAACAGGCTCCAAGGGGGGTCCCCGCGAGGTCCGGCGCCCCCGATGGCCAATCCTTACTGTGACGGCCAAGCTGCGACTTCGGATCACGTCGACCGCGGAATCTATTCTGCGGAGTGGCCATCCGTGGCTTTACGCCGACAGCATTCGTGAACAGAACCGCGAAGGTATCCTGGGAGAACTCGCCGTCGTTTACGATCGGAACAACCGGTTTCTGGCGATTGGTTTGTTCGATCCGGACTCTCCGCTACGCATGCGGGTATTGCATGTCGGCAAGCCAGTTCAGATCGATTCAGTCTGGTGGCAGAGCCACCTGCAGCAGGCGATCGGGCGACGCCAGGCCGCGGGATTCGATACGCAAACCACTGGGTATCGATGGATTCATGGAGAGAGCGACGGCTGGCCCGGGCTCGTCTTGGACCGTTACGACTCCACCCTTGTGGTTAAGCTTTACACGGCAGCCTGGCTGCCCCACTGGCCATTGCTAATCGACCTATTCCAGAAGGCGTTTTCTCCCGAGCGGTTGGTGCTCCGGCTTAGTCGCAACATTCAGGCGCAAGCGGAACAGAAATTTCAGCGCCGCGACGGGGACATTGTCTTCGGCCCTCCCATCCAAGGTCCCGTCACTTTCCTGGAGAATGGCCTGCGCTTCGAGGCGGAGGTGTTGCGTGGCCAGAAAACCGGGTTCTTTCTCGACCAACGGGAGAATCGACAACGCATTGAGAGCTTAAGCTCGGGGCGAGAGGTTCTGAACGTGTTCAGCTTTTCGGGGGGATTTTCGCTGTATGCGGCGCGAGGAGGAGCTCGCTCGGTCATGGACGTGGATATCAGTTCACATGCGTTGGACTCGTCCCGCCGTAACTTCGCTCTGAATCAAAGCATTCCCACGGTCGCAGCGTGCTTGCAACGGCGGGTGCAAGCGGACGCGTTTGAGTGGTTGGACCAACAATCCACTCGTTTTGACCTCGTCATTCTCGACCCGCCCTCCCTGGCGAAAAAGGAATCGGAACGGGCGCGTGCCTTGGCTGCTTACCGTCGGCTCGCGCTTCAAGGTGCAGCTAGGCTCCGGTCGACCGGCCTGTTGGTCGCGGCGTCGTGTTCAGCTCATGTTAGCGTGAGTGAATTCTTTGAGGTGGTTCGTCAGAGCACGCGCACGACTTGGCCTCGCGTGATCGAACTCGCCACCACGCGCCATCCGGTGGATCATCCTGCGGCTTTTCGTGAAGCGGAGTACTTGAAGACAATCTATTTGCGAGTCGAAGATTAGCTCGCCGGCGGCTTCCACTTGCTATCTGAGACGGGGTCTGCCTAATGTCGGTCATCCAATTAACTCGGGTGCTTTCATTTCCGGTGAAAATCTCGTCTCGCACTTTCCTTCTAACGGCGCTCCTTGTTGCCAGGCTCCAATCGTGGACCGACCGAGCGGCTCCTGCCGCTGATGCGACTATTCCAAGCGGGCCTGGAACTTCCTTGGTTTATATCGTCCTGGACGGGGGCTCGGCCGCCAAAATGGAGCTGGATACCTTTTATTCGGGCAGAAGTGTCGCACTCGCTGGGACTGCTCAAATGCGGGTGAGCCAAGTTCAAGCGCGACAATCGTTGGTCTCCGCGCGCCTGGCCGGAGAGGGAATCGATGTCATAGGAAAGTACCAGCGTCTGGCCAACGTGATCAAGGCGAGGGTTCCAGTCAGCAAGTTGGCGCGAGTGCGATCTTTCCCTGGCGTAGCGACGGTGCAACCCGTTCGATATTATTCCCGACAGACTTCAAAGAGTATTCCATTTGTCGGCGCTTCCCAAGTGTGGGGGGCTCAGCTTGAAAATGCGGATGGAACCGGGGTGCGCATCGGATTTATCGATACCGGCGTCGACTATACCCACGCCGATTTTGGTGGGTCGGGCGACCCTATCGACTATGAAAATAACGATCCGACACGGATCGAGCCGGGATCGTTTCCGACCGCGAAGGTGGTTGGGGGCTTTGACTTTGCTGGTAACAGCTACGATCCATCGTCCTCTGACTCGGCGCGCTACACCCCATTTCCCGATCCGGACCCGCTCGACTGCAATGGTCATGGAACGCACGTCGCAGGCATAGCCGCGGGGTATGGCGTGCTAACGAATGGAAGCACGTATGGCGGCTTGTACTCCCCCTCGTTAGAGATGAGTCAATTCTTGGTTGGCCCGGGCATTGCCCCGAAAGCGCAGATTTACGCTCTGAAGATTTTTGGCTGCGATGGTCCGACCGATTTGATCCTCGATGCTCTGGAGTGGGCTGCGGATCCCAACGGCGATGGTAGTTTTGAGGATCACCTTGACGTTGTGAATCTGTCGTTGGGCAGCTCCTTTGGCCAGGTTTCTCCGGATGACGTGGTGTTAAATGCCGCGAATCAACTCGCGGAACTGGGGTGCGTGGTGGTAGTGGCTGCTGGGAATAGCGGCAATATTTATTATACGATCGCGGCGCCGGGAGTGGCCGAGCGTGCAGTGAGTGTCGCTAATTCCTTGGATGCTCGATTTACCAGTCCGGCGCTGGAAATTCTCTCCCCCAAGCGAGTGGCGGGGCTCTACGAAGCGGTCGAAGCGAGCTTTACGCCGCCGCTGGCCGAGATTGGGCCGCTGACGAACTTCGTGGTTTTGGCAGCGCCCAGCAAAGCGTGCGACGCGTTGACCAATGCCGCCGACTTGAAAGGGAAAATCGCTTTGATCGATCGAGGAACGTGCTTGTTCTCCGAAAAGATTGCGCGTGCCGAGGAAGCCGGAGCCATAGCTGTGATTATGGTCAACAATACCGGGGAAGCCCCGTTTCCGATGGCTGGAGAGAGCGCGGCCGCGCGAATCCCAGCGGTCATGGTTTCACAGGCGGATGGAATCTTCTGGGCTCTGTTCCGCTCGAATTTACCGGTTCGATTGGACGCCTCGTTGACATTGCCTGGCTCCGGGCTGACCGATCAACTATCGGACTTCAACTCGCTCGCGGGGACTGGCTCGCCAGGGAGTCTCCTTAAGCCCGAACTGACGGCCCCTGGTGAAGCCATTATCTCCGCGTCCATGGGCACCGGAACCAACGGAGTGAGTGCGAGCAGCACGTCGATGTCCACACCGCATGTGGCGGGCGCTGCGGCGTTGCTCAAGAAATTGCATCCGCGCTGGAGTGTCGAAGAGATCAAAGCGGCTCTCATGAATACGGCCGCGCCGACGCAGGACGAGGATGCGACTCCCTACCCGGAATCACGGGTTGGAGCTGGACGGTTGCAGGTCGATCGGGCGGCACGGACGGTGCTGACCGCGTCGGCGGAGAACGGGAAGGGATTGGTCTCTCTCTCTTTTGGTGCGCTGACCGTAACGAATGCGATAAACGAGACACGGTTCGTTCACTTAACCAACCACGGAACCAATGCGGTTGCATTACGCGTTTCCGTGCAATCGACGTTGAACGGCGCAGAGGCGGAATTAGTTCCGATCAGTCCCTCCGCCATCGTCCCGCCGCTAGGCTCGGTGTCTCTTCCATTTCAGTTAAGAGCGGATCCCTCAAGCTTCGGCGCGAGCGGTGATCCCACCACCCCAACTCGCCTGAATGGCCTGCCACGACATACGCTCCTTGAGGTCAGTGGGCAGATTCACTTTGAAGGGACGAATGTAGCGATACATCTGCCTTACCACGCCATCCTTCAGGCAGGAGCGGACTATTCAGTCACGGCGAGCGAAGTGGGCCTGCCGCTAGGAACTAACCTGGTGGACGCGATCCTTCCGGTTCGCGGAACCGCTGCATTGGCGAAGCCGCTTTTGTCCGTTTTTCAGCTGGGTGCCGTTAGCTCGAATCAGCACTTGGGTGACCCCATCTATTCAGCGGCAGACGTTTTGGCGGTGGGCGCCGCGAGCGACTTTGGAACTCAACACCGCGTGCAAAACAGCACGTTGTTCTTTGGGCTTGTGACAGCCGGATCCTGGACGACGCCGCAAAGTTTCCTGGTAGATCTGGAGGTGGTCATCGATGTCGATCATGACGGGGTGATCGATTACGTCTTGGCAAATGGGAGTGACGGCGAGTTGGCTGACTTTGATTTAGGCAATCCGGAAGTGGCGAACGACGTCTTTTTGACAGTGGTGCGAGACACTCTCACCGATGAGCTGTTTGCCGGAGGATTCGTGAATATATACGCAGCGAATGAGCGTGAGACCGCGCCGTTTAACAATAGCGTCTTGGTGTTATCGGTTAACGCCGGCGACTTAGGGTTGACGGACTCTAATCCCAAATTCAGTTACCGAGTCGTTGCGAGAGGGCCGGACGGTCTGACCGTTGTGGACCAGACGGCGTGGGTTCCTTACGATGTCGCCAAGCCGGCGGTTGATACAGCCCTGTTTGGACTGGAGGGTTATCCAACTCGAGACGATGGGGATACAATCGCGGTGCGAATCGATCGAGTGGCCTCGGCCGCCCTGGACAGACCGGTGGAGCTCCTCCTTTTGCACCACTTCAATCCTCAAGGCCGCCGCTACCAAGTGGTTCGTTTTAACTTGGAGACAGACGACGCCGACAACGATGGTATCTCCGACTTCTGGGAGCTTGCGCAGTTTGGTGACTTATCGGGTGCATCAAAATCCACGGACTTCGATGGCGATGGCTTTCTTGACTTGATGGAGGCTAAGGCTGGAACCGATCCAAAGGATGCCACGTCGCTGCTCCGCATCACTTCGGCGCTGCCGCAGGCTAATGGCCAAATGGAAATTCAATGGTCCACCGTGCCGGGCAAGTTCTACGCCCTCGAACGAGCCACGACTCCGGACAATGGAGCGTTTGTTACTGTCGTGCCAAGAATTGCCGCGGTTGGTGAGATCAGTCGGGTGGTCGACACGAATGCGCGTTCGCCAGGGCCTTATTATTATCGCGTCCGGTTGGAGACGCCATTCCCTTGATCAGCGTCACGGCGACGGCTCCGCAAAGGGCCTTAGACGTTGAACGCTTCTTTTTTCGAGGGGATGCGACACGGCGATAAGGAGTATCCCAGTCCAGAAGGAGCGTGATTGGGAGAACGGGGAGGAAACCGCGCGTCCTCGGGCGATTATGTGAACTGGAGTCTCACGGTGCAAGAGGGCAAGTGTGCACGCAGACGCACAGTTGAAATTAGCGTTGTGTCCTGCTAAGAACGAGCATTCTCAACCCGTAGACCTAACAAAGGACTCTTATGCGTTACTTCGTACCTAGAGGCCGCGCTCCTTCCGAGTCATATTCTGGCGCGGGTTTCACTTTGATCGAGTTGCTTGTGGTGATCGCCATCATCGCCATTCTCGCGGGAATGCTTCTGCCGGCTTTGGCCAAGTCGAAAACGAAGGCCCAAGGCATCATGTGTATGAACAATCACAAGCAGCTGACTCTGGCTTGGAGGTTATATTCGGATGACAACAACGATAATTTGGTGGGGGCAGCCAATTGGACGCCGCCAGGTTATCCGGCGGGTCCAGGCGCCGGCCCATTCTTTGGCAATGCTCTGCCGAACTGGACCGGAGGAAATTGGCTTACCCTCAACAACAAGTCCGACGAAAACAACTGGAATGCAGAGAAGTATAATAAAACGAGCCCGCTCTGGCCGTATGGCGGGGGGAGTATGGGGATCTGGCACTGTCCCGCAGACAAGAGTACTGCGGTCACTCGACAAAAGCAGACGGTGCCGCGCATTCGCAGTATGTCCATGAGCTGCTGGGTAGGAGGGCCTGGCTGGGATGCGTCAGGATCCTGGCGGCCTAAAAGCGGCAGTGGATGGATGGTTTACCTAAAACAAGGCGCGATGAACGATCCCGGGCCAGGATCGACATGGGTCTTTCTGGACGAACGGGAAGACAGCATCAATGACGGCTATTTCGTGACCGATATGGCCGGGTATGCTGACAAGCCGAACGCCTTTAGGATCGTCGACTATCCGGCCAGTTATCACAACAAGGCCGGCGGCTTCTCTTTTGCTGACGGTCATTCTGAAATCAAGAAGTGGCGAGACAATCGGACGATGCCGAAGTTAGGAAAGACAGATTTACCGCTCAATGTGCCGTCGCCCAGCAATCCCGATGTTCTCTGGATGCAAGAGCGTTGTACCCGCAAGTAATTAGGGATTCGGAGGCGCGGTCGGCGTGCTCGGTAGCACGGTTAGGTAACGGTTAAGGCCTGGATGGCTCAGCTCTTCGACCTGCCCGTTCGGCCAGCGAATCTGGACGTTGAGGATTTTTTCCGCATCTCCAAGACCAAAATGAGCCGTGTTCGCATGTTGAGAGCGATACGAATCACCGGTGACGATGTGTCGAATTTGTCGACCGCTGACGGTTTGGAGAGTGACTCTGGTTCCCACTGGGGCATAGCCCGGGCGGGTTTCCCGAAAATTAAAGCCGATCCAGCGGTTGGACGAAGGCCATCGATTCAAAAGGACATGCAACGTTTGACGATTCTGTGGTCCGAGGACGGTATCGATGACGATCAGATCCATGCGTCCGTCATGGTCCACGTCTTCACTGACGACGTTGCGGCAGTCTCGTTCCAGCGCAACGCCTGCCAGAAAGCCAATCTCCCGAAATGATTGCCATCCCAGGTTAAGAAAGAGGCAATTTTTTTGATATCCGCCGAACGATAGACCTTCTCGTTCAACTTGGCTCAATGAAGTCCGGAAGTACTCGTCCAAGCCTCGGTTCGGGCTGGAAGTTCCAAGATAAATGTCATGACGCCAAAATTGACTTTCGTAATCCAGGCTGAGCGCTCGGCTTTGGTTTCCGTTAGCAACGTAGACATCCAGATCCCCGTCGTTATCAAAGTCAAAGCTGGTCGCCCCCCAAGACCAACCCGAGTTCACAATGGTTTCCCCAAGGCGTAACGATTGCCAATTCTCATCCAGCTTCCCGTAGAGGCGATTGCCCGCGCCCATGCGCGATCGCATAGCTTGGTGCTCGGAAAACTCTTCGCGACCCAAGCCTAGGCGGTCCAACCTCTCGGCGGCGTAAAAGTGTTTTCCTAGAACGAGAAAATCGAGCGTGCCATCCCCATCGTAGTCGCCGAACGTATGAGACATCCCAAACAGATGAGTTTCGCCAAGCGTGCGAGCTCCGTCGGCGAAGTGTCCGCGTCCATCGTTGTAATAGAGATCAACCCCGGCAAAGTCGCTGACGACCAGTAGGTCTAAATCGCCGTCGTTATCCACGTCAACAAGTGATCCACTATGGGCACGCCTGAATCGCTTGGCGGCCAGGTTTGCCTCGGCTGTCCCATCTGTGAAATCACCGTGGCCGTCGTTAAGCAGGAGAAACGAGGGAAACCCATCGTTAGCGTCGTAATAAGGCGTCGGCATCTGCCCAGATTGGTAAGGGGGCTTGTCTTGGCCTAGCCAGACATCCAGATCGCCATCTCCATCGACGTCACCGACCGTCAAGACGGACGGATTGGCAACACCAGCAACGGTGAAATGAATCCGTTGACTTGGGGTCGTAAAGCGCCCCGCCGAGTCGCCTGTCCAAAGGAGCAATCCGTCCACATCCGCCCCCAGGAGGTCTACCGCCCCGTCGCCTGTGAAATCCGCGAGGACACCTGTCTTTAGCGCCGGAGAGGGTTCCGTGCAGAGCGGCGTCGGCTGAAAATCACCATTTCCTTGGTTGCGGAGAGCAAGGTTCTGGTCGACCAGCACGATGTCTGATAAGCCGTCCCCATTGAGGTCATACACAATTAGCGGTCCGAGGAGCGTCGCAGATGACAGGCTAGGGATTTCATAGGTGAAGCTTGGTTCAAAAGTTGGAGCCTTCTGTGTTGTCATACGCTCCAACCGGGTGAATCGAATGAGTTCAGGCAACGGAGGAATAGTCGGCGTCGCCGATTCTTTCCAATCGACGGTGAGTTCGCCGCGAAAGACATAGCGCTCGGGGTTCTGGACGTGAACCACATCCGCGCGCATGGTGAACTTTGATCGGACGGTTCCGTCGACGTTCGCGTCAAAAGCGACGTGGCGAATCTCGAATTGGTCGAGCCGAAATCCTTCGTCAAGCCAGTTCTTGATCCACATGCGCCACTCCTGAGCCGTGAATCGGCGGGGCGCGCCAACGGCTTGCGCCACGGCAAAGAAAGGTTCTGTCAGCGTCGGTTCCCAACCGTCAGTCAGAACCAGTTCGCCAAACGAGAATTGGCTTAGCACTTCGAGGTGATTCGTATTGGTCCTGAGATCATCCCAAAGCTTGGCAAAGACGGCTTCGTGCTGTATGGCCAGGACCTCCTTGGCCCAGATGGATTGGTCCAAGTCTCTAGCCTTTTTTTCGAGCTCGCGCGCTTGTTGGAGTGGGGCTTCCTCCGGTTCCGCGCGGACGAGGGTGGGGGAGAGAGGCGGCTCGGCTGGGGGCCGAAGCTGAGTCTGCTGGGTTCCGTGAAGTAGCCATAACATTACCGCGGCACCAGCGGTAAGAACCAGGACCAATCGGCTGAGAATCTGCCTGCGCATCGCTTCTTGGAACCGACGAGTGGCAAGGAGCTTAGCGATTTTGCAGCGGGTGTCGATTCGCAAGCGAGGGCATTTTGGCTATTTCCATTTCAGCCGAGTCTCGATAGGCTCTGCGCATGCCGTCGTTCGATATTGTTTCTCAGGTCAATTCCATGGAAATTGAGAATGCCGTGAATCAAGCCAAGAAGGAATTGGCGAACCGCTTCGACTTCAAAGGGTCGAAAGCAGAGATTACGCTCGAGAAGGATCAGATCACGCTGTCGGCCGAAGATCAGTTCAAGATCAAGGCTCTCGAGGAGATCGTCATCGGAAAACTCGCCAAACGTCAGGTCAGCCTCAAGAACGTCGATAAGGGAGATCCGGACATCTCGCCTCTAGGACATGCGAGACAGATTATTAAGATCAAACAGGGCATCGAGGGGCCGGTGGCAAAACAGGTGACGGCATTTATTCGCGACACGAAGCTCAAGGTGACCACACAAATCCTGGGCGATCAGATTCGGGTCACGGGCAAGAGCAAAGACGATCTCCAAGCGGTCATGGGCACAGTCCGAGGCCAGGATTTTCCTGTCACGCTAAGCTTTCAGAATTTTCGGGACTGATCGGCTCTTCCCGGCCTCAGGACATCGCATCATACCATCTGGGGACGTTGTGTCCCGCACTTCCAGCAAGAAGTAAACTCGCCGCCTACGATTTCGCTGCATTGCGCGCATGTCCAACCCGACGCGGGGGCCGCAGCAGGGCGTTCCCAACCAGCCACGATTTCGGCAGCTTTCGCAAAGCTCTCTTCGGAAACCCAAAGCTCCTCATAAAAGGGTGGCGCCGGGACGATTTGCGCCAGGGCGCCGTTTCGGACTTCGCAGACCACTCCGGCATCCGCCAGAATATTCTTTAGAAGGTCCACCTCCGCACTGTCCGGGGAAGAGAATAGCTTTTTCATATTTCCTGCGTCGCACTGCGGACGTTTGAGCCGAGTCACGTCTGAGTCGCCCGAACTCATACCCACACGCACAGTTTTACTGGACCGGCGTTCCCTTGAAAGATGAATCCTAGCCCCCCGTACTCAGACGACGGGGATCCGCGGACTCCCATTCGTACCTTGTGCGACTTACCATCGCTCACTCCACCGGCGGATTCAAGTCAAGCGAGCGGGGAATCAGAACACTGGCGTTTGGCAGATTCGCTTAAGCGGCTTCGCTGCTGACAAAACGCGCAGGGTTGCTACCGTCAAGAGATGCGCCCAAACCGGCCGCAAAGAATGGGAGTTTATGCGGGGAGTTTCGACCCGCTGACTGTGGGTCATCTTTGGATGATCGACCAAGGAGTTTTATTGTTTGATCGCTTGGTCGTCGCGATCGGGACAAACCTTGAGAAGCGCTACACATTCAGCCTGGAGGAGCGTTTAGCGATGCTCCGCGAGTCGTTGAAGAAATTTCACAATGTCTCGGTCGTTTCGTTCTCTAACCGTTACCTGATTGATTTTGCACAGTCGCTTGGGGCGACGCATGTGCTCCGTGGAATTCGTTCGGAAAGCGATTCCGAATATGAGCGGACCATGCGCTACATCAATGGCGATCTCGACGGTAAGATCTGCACGGTCTTCCTCATGCCCCCGCGCGATATCGCTGAGGTGAGCTCAAGCATGGTAAAGAATCTGGTGGGACCTCAAGGCTGGCAGGAAGTGGTCAGGAAATATGTTCCGCAACCGGTCTATCGCCGGCTGCTGAGATAGGACGAATTCCGGACCGCAACTATGTTCCATCGTGGGATTTAGCTTGTTGGCTTGCCCGGCAACCATGGAAAATCTTGCCCCAAGGCGGGACAGACCGTTAGCTGAAACTAGAACGCCCCCAGCTTGGATCACGTCTCGCAAGCTGAGGGCGCGTGCTTCTCAGGAGCCGTAAGAAGCACCCTGTCCCCAGGGAAGCTAAACGAACCCGCGGGACAGAAAGTCGGTTCGACACTGACGTAGTCAACTTCGCCGCGAACACCCGGCTAAACCGTTGATGGTCCCGACGCGGAGCTAGTGGTCAACGGTTTAGGGCACAAAGCCCGTCGTTCCACCTGGCTTAAGCCGCGCGCAGCTCTACCGTGTGAATAGCTTCTTGCAGACGAACAGCTTCACACGTCAACCGTGCAACGGCGTGACAATCGCCTTGCTCAATGGCGGACCAGGAGGCGATTCGTACACGTCGAAGCCGGTTTTTGAGCTTCATGAGATCGGGTTTGCTCAAATTATATGCCATAGGCGAGTCGGGAGCGGCTTCCGTGCCAAGCGATGGCAGCCGTGATGGTCGGTTGGGGGAGAGCAGGCGACAATAACGACAACAGCTCCGAAAACTCGGAGCTGTTGTCACCCTTACGCCCCCCGCGTTCTCCTTTTTCTCAGCCGTGGAGCGTTCTCGTAACTAATCCCAGGCTAAGCTGCCTCGGCCCCGAGTTCTATAGGGGATCCCTCTGAAAAGTAGACCGTGGGAAACCAATGGCTTAAGGCCGCGATTAAGCAACTTCTCGACATTGATGCGACGTCGGGTGTCGATAAGATCAGCTTCGTGATTCCTAAAAGTCATGTGGGAATCGCAAACAACCAAGAAAGGAATCTGCCTGCACCAGTCGTTTGACGAATCGTGCCCAGCGCCCGTCGTAGCCCATCACTGCCAATACGGTTGCTAATTCGCGTGAGTTTTCACCGCTAAGACTTTGCATTGGATAGGTCCGAGTTTCTGAAATCTCTTCCACTTGTGCGGGCATGCAGCGACACAAAATTGTGGTTACCATTTTTGACTGGGCTTCCAGATACACGAATGGGCCCATCGGGATTGGACCATCAGACAAGGTTTTAACAACAATCGTGTCGGGTGATTCCTGAATACTTCTCTCGATCGAGAATTGGCGACCGGAGAGCGGCGCTCCGTACTCTCGATTCGCGGCCTGTTCCAGTGACTCGGCGACAAAGAAAACTTTTTGTCGGACGGATTCCGACAAGACTTCCCATACGACGGGGAATCCTGCCTTGTTTAGTGTCATTCGGACGCATTGGAGCGGCGCGTGCCTTGAGCTTTCTGACTCGATTCCAGACCAGAGGTAACTACATTGGAAATACTGACGGCCATTGATGTCCACGGTTCTTACGAACTGAAGGACGTGCGGCGTGAACGGCTCGCGCGCGGCATTAGTGATTGGATCTTTTCGGAACTGCGGTCGTGGAATTGGAACGGCATTTGTGGGTTGCTCGACGATAAAAAGGGGCGCCAATTCATCGGTCATGTCACCGCCGATTCGCTCCGGTTTGAGGAGGATCGCCCTCGAGAAACTTCTTCCCGCGACATCCACAGACTGCTTCGTCGGCCCGTTTGCGTTCGCTGTTTGACTGGGAATGAATCGGCCACAGCCGCAACACAGTAAGGTGGCGGTCACCCACAATCCGGCGAATGCAAGAGCTAGGAAGCGAAGTTTTCGCATGGGTTCGTAGACATGGAAGTCTGTTTGCAATTGCTGCTGATAGGAATTTATCCAGTGTCCGCGACTAATGACAGATTTTTGGCCGAGTTTGGAGTCGGTGGTACGCACCGGAGCTAGACGCCACTGCTGCGGTGTGTATACCGGCAGGACACTTAGGGTAGAGACAGGGATGGAGTGGGACAGCATTACCCAGCTGCATGCTGCGAGTGGTTGAACATGGGCGAGGATTATCAACCTTGCGACCCGTGGTACATGCGGTGCTACCTAGTCCAGCATGAAGAGCGTTTCCACGAATCTGTCGTTACTGCTGGTATTGTTGTGTTTATGCGTGGGCCTCTCTGCTGTTCGGGCCGGGCAGAGTGTAGCAGTTGCTTGGGATCAGAGTTCGGATTCTGATATTAGTTACTATGCTCTGTATTACGGCGAAGTGGGTCGCGGAGCTACAAATCGAGTCGCCTCCGCGGGCACGACTAGCACCCTCGACCTCGTCGCCGGAAAGAGCTACTTCGCATTCGCCACGACCGTTTCTACGTCCGGGACTGAAAGTCAGCCCTCTAACCTTTTAACCTACACAGTTCCTTCGACCGGAATCTCGTTTGTTCCCGTTTCGACTCAAACAGTCCAAGAAGGCAATCCGCTCTCCTTCGGATTGATGGTCGCGAGCCCGGATCCGACCAAGACACTGACCTTCGCTCTAGTGAGCGGTCCTGCGGGGGCGGCCTTGAATCCTGCATCCGGCGTCTTTTCCTGGACTCCAACGGAAGCGCAAGGTCCAGGCAGCTACACGATTTCAGTACAGGTGAACGACAGTTCGATAGCTTCATCGGTGGCAATCACCACGTTTGTCGTTTCGGTCACGGAGGCGAACACCCCGCCGACACTGGCCGCAGTCGCGGACCAGACTGTGGCTGAAGGGAACACTTTGTCCGTCAAGTTGATCGGCAATGATCTTGATCTCCCTGCAAACAATTTGACCTACACCTTGGTGAGTGGACCCGCGGGTGCCGCAGTGGATGCCGCGACGGGTATGTTTTCCTGGAAACCGGCTGTTGGTAGCATGAACATCGCAGTTACGACTGCAACGGTGCAAGTCAGCGACAATCAACAACCGCCCTTGACCGCGCAAACCAGTTTCAACATAGGGGTGAGGAAATTGAATACCGCTCCTGTCCTCGCAACGATTGCTGACCAGCAGATTTCGGAAGGAACCGCGCTTACCGTCCAATTGACCGCAACTGACGCAGAATCAGCGACTGGGCTGATCTACTCGCTGGTGAGCGGGCCTCAAGGTTCGAGTGTGAACTCTGCGACCGGGGTGTTCAGCTGGACTCCGACCGAAGCCCAGGGCCCGAGCTCAGCGCTTGTCACCGTGCAGGTCTCTGACACCGGAAGTCCAGCACTGACTGCCACCAAGACATTTGTTGTCACGGTCAAAGATGTGAACTCGGCACCCGTGCTGGCGGCCGTCAGCAACCAATTTGTAACCGAAGGAAGCACGCTGTTGGTCAATCTCACGGCAACCGACGCAGATCTCCCCGCGAATGTGCTGGCTTACTCGCTTGTCTCCGGTCCGGCCGGTATGACCGTAGACACGATCCGCGGGACGTTGACCTGGGTGCCGACGGAACTCCAAGGGCTCAGTACGAACGTGGTTACGGTGCGAGTCAGCGACAACGGCACTCCAGCGCTCTCGGCGACAGCGACTTTCACGGTGGTCGTGGGCGAGGCCAACCGTGCGCCAGTGTTGACGCCTATCGGGGAACAGCGGATTAGCGCCGGACAAGTCTTCATGTTTGCTCTAACCGCAACCGATTCGGACTTGCCCGCGAACAAACTTACCTATCGGCTGGTGTCGGCCCCCTCTGGTATGTCGCTGGACTCGACCACTGGCGTTCTTACTTGGCGGTTGAGCAAGGCGGATCCTTCGTCGACGAACTTGATTACGGTGAGCGTTTCGGACAATGGAGTTCCGTCTATGTCCGATGCAAAATCGTTCAGCCTCATCGTTGCGGGTAAAGGCTCGAAGACGGCGGGAGCAAATGTGAGAGTGACTGGACTTCACACGCTGCGTTGGTCCGCCGAAACTGGCACCGCACAATCCGTTCAATTCGCTCATCTTCTGCCGAACAATATGCAAGGCGGGCTCTGGATTCATCACCTGGAAGCGTCGCAAGATCTGAGAAACTGGGTGGAAGTTGGAAGTTTTTCGAATGTCGACGAGCTCAAAGATGAAAGTGCCTCTAGTGCCTCGATGAAGTTCTATCGGGTCCGCAGTGAGGCGGCGAACGTCAGCAGTGGATCTGCGCCCGCAAAGTTGGACTAACACGAACTCTCTCGAGCCCTCGCCTGAACAGCGAGGGTTTTTTTTGGCGGTGAGAGTGAGCAATTCCTAACGGGTTGAGATCCTGTGCAGACCCGGCAGGAGGAGCTGATACCTGCTGGTGAACCAGTGCACCTCGCGAGCTGGTCCAAAGGCTTGCATTAAGCGGGCGGCAACTAAGCCAGAAGTTGCCCAAGCACTCATCGGGCCGTCCCAACGCCAAGGGGTTTCCGCGCACTCCACTCGCTCCAACATTTTCCAGTGCGGAGCTCAGCGGCACTGAGCCAGAAGGGTCTGGAGACTTACGACTGGCTGCCTTTAACTTCCTGGACCCAAGTCTGATTGTCCAAATACCACTGGACGGTCTGCTTGAGGCCACTTTCAAATGTAAAGGCAGGGCGCCACCCCAATTCACTCTTGATCTTGCCGGCGTCAATCGCGTAGCGCCGATCGTGGCCAGGACGGTCTTTAACGAAAGTGATCAGCTTCCGAGATTGACCTCCAATCTTCGGAGAGAGCTCGTCCACGAAATCACAAATCAACTCCACTGTGCGCAGATTGGGCCATTCGTTGTGACCGCCGATGTTATATGTTTCGCCATCGCGTCCTCGCGTGAGGACCTGCCAGAGGGCCTCCGCATGGTCCAGGACGTACAGCCAATCGCGAACGTTCATCCCGTCTCCATACACCGGGATCGACTTCCGGGCGATGACGCTTTGAATGACAACAGGGATGAGCTTCTCAGGAAACTGGTAGGGACCGTAATTGTTCGAACAATTGGTAATTACCGCGGGCAGGCCGTAGGTATGATGATATGCCCGGACGAGCATATCACTTGCGGCCTTGCTCGCGGAGTATGGCGAGTTAGGGGCGTAGGAGCTCGATTCCGTGAAGTAACCTGTCGGACCGAGGCTGCCGTAAACTTCATCGGTCGAGACATGGTGGAAACGTTTGTTTTGCGGCGATTTGGCCCAGCACGCGCGACATGCTTCCAGGAGATGAAAGGTGCCAGTGACATTCGTATGAATGAAATCGCCGGGGCCGCTAATCGAGCGGTCGACGTGAGATTCGGCCGCCAAGTGGAGAACGTGCGTGATCCCGTGCTGCTCGACCACTCGCAAAACGGATGCCTTGTCGCGCAGATCAACCTTCTCGAAGACATACGCGGGATGCTTTTCGACCGATCGCAAGTTCGCGAGATGTCCAGCGTAGGTCAAGGCATCCAGATTCACCAGACGTTGGATCTCCGGCTTGGAGATGATATGATGAATTAAATTGGAGCCGATAAAGCCAGCACCGCCAGTAACGAGGAGATTCATTATTTTTGCCAATTCTTCAGAGCATCATCAACGGCCGCTTCGACGGATCGCATTTTAACCCCTGTGGCCAACAGTTTTGAGACATCCAGAACACAATTCGAACGCGGCGTTTTGGCGCCCAAACGATAGAACTCGCTGTCATCCGTCCAGAACTCGAACGAGCGGTTCAACTTGAGGGTTCGCTGGATACGATCGATTACCTGGCGGGTCGTCACGTAACCGGGGTTGGTGACATTGTAGATCCCGAATGGCGCGCGTCGTTCCCACAGGTCTAAGCAAGCCCGAGCGTAGTCGGTGCGATGCGATAGTGAGTTTACGTTGACGTAAACCTTTGCATAGCGCTGCACCTTAGTGAGGTAATTCCGCGGGTTGTCAAACTCGTCGAAAGGTATACGCAACCGCCAAAGATAGGACTGGCCAACCCCAGCCACTACCTCCTCTCCCAACGCCTTCGTGCCGCTGTAGAAACTGCATGGCGGCGATCGAAACGAGAAATTTGGCGGGTCGTTTTCCGTAAAACCGTGAATTCGTTCCGGGTGCTCGTCTACCAGTCTGGCCAGCTCCGGCTTCATCAAATCCGGCTCGACATGAAGCTTGCCCCCTTGCTCGACCTTGGCGCCTGTGTAGATACATCCCGAGGAGATATGCCCCCAAGGCACGCCAGCGACCAAACAGGCGTTTGCGACGGCCTGAGGGAAAAGCGTATTTCCCCAAAGGGTATCCGCTCGAGCTGTTTCGCACGCGTCGACATTCGGCTTGCCGGTGTATCCAGCAGCGTTAATCAAAAACGCGGGCTTCACTTTCCGCAGGAAATCCAACAGGGTCTCCATGCGCGTGTAATCGAGCTCTTTGCGACTCAGAGCAGTAAAGGCCCATTGGCGCTCACGGAGTTGTCTGGCAAAGGCTTCGCCAACGTAGCCGCTGGCACCGAGAAGAACAATCATAGAGGTCAAACAGAGTTAACGGTGGGGTCGTCGCGCTTCGGCAACAACGCCCGCAAGATACTCGCGGTATTCGCAATTGGGAATCTTTGTCAAAAGACTTTCTAGCTGATCAACGGTGAGAAAGCCCCGCAGAAAAGCGGCTTCTTCAGGACATCCGACTTTGATGCCTTGCCGCTTTTCTATGGTCTGCACGTAGGCGGAAGCTTCGTGAAGGCTGCTGCTCGTGCCAGCGTCCAGCCAAGCAAACCCGCGATTGAGTCGGTAGACCTTCAACTGGCCTCGCTTGAGGTAAGCAAGATTTAGATCCGTTATTTCAAGCTCTCCACGCGCCGACGGCTTCAGGCTCTTAGTAATGTTAACAACCTGATTGTCAAATATGTAGAGTCCCGGCACGGCATAATCGCTCTTCGGCGCTTTGGGCTTCTCCTCGATCGAGATCGCCCTGCCTTGGCCGTCGAACTCCACCACACCATAGCGTTCAGGATCCTTGACGGGGTATCCGAAAATCGTCGCCCCATCCCGAAACTCCGAAAAAGCCCGGGGAAATGTGTCACCGCCGTAGAATACGTTATCCCCCAGGATCAGCACCACAGACTCGTTCTTGATGAACGATTCGGCGATGAGAAAAGCCTGCGCGATCCCGTCAGGCTTGGCTTGCTCGCGATACTCTATCGAGATTCCCCAGGCGCTTCCATCCCCGAGAAGCTGGGAGAATCGAGGCAGGTCGTGTGGAGTCGATATCAGACAGAACTCTCGAACCCCATTCTCGATCAGTGTCGAGAGGGGATAATAAACCATTGGTTTATCGTAAACTGGCTGAAGTTGCTTGCTTGCCACTCGGGTAAGTGGATACAAACGAGAACCTGCCCCGCCGGCCAAGATGATGCCCTTCACTGGGGCGGGAGTATACAGATCCGTGAGGGAAATTCAAGGATTGCTTCTGGTCAGCTTAAAATGTCCAAGAGGCCTGCACTCCCGCGACATTGTGGTCGTAGCTGAAACTTCCGCTGGATTGATTGGAGCTTCGATCGACGAAAACGCCCGTGGTCCACTTGTCTGTTACTGCCCAGTTAAGTGTCAGCCGCACAAAGTAATAGCTATCTGAACGTTGGGTTACAACGCCGACATCTGTCGCATAATAATCGGCTTGGGTGTAGCCTCCAATGAAGGTCAGTCCCAAGCGTCTGGAAAGCACTTGGTTCAGATCAAGAGAAAAACCAGTGTCGGTATAATTCTGTCCAAGGAGCAATGCCGACGGCTGTTCCGCACGACGGGCGTTCAGTGAAATCGATGTTCCGGGACGGACTTGGTAAAGTCCCGTCACGTTAAAAGTTTCCGCCAGCGACACTGGAGCCCCGCTATCAAAGTGCAACCATTGGATGCCAACTTGCGCTGTGACGCTAAATTCAGGGTTCAAGGTAAGTGTGGCACGGACTAGCGGCCCTTCTGATGATTGCCCAGGCCCTTGATCTACGACGACTTGCGTCGCTGAAAATCCTCCTCCCACCGTTAGCCGGTCTCCGAAATGATAATCTAGCCTCAGTTGTTCCGTAAACTGTTGGTAGTTAATGAAGTTTCCGCCGTAGTCCGACCGTTCGTAGTCAAAAACGCCATTTAAGGAGCTCCGATGACTAATCTCGTAATCCGCAGTCGCTTCGGTCAGATACCGAGCCTGCTCAGCTCGATCGCTAATGTCCCGAACGACCACTGACGCTACAGAAACATTCTCCTGGAGACTGAGTGTGAGCCGATTCAATGGCCATTTGATATCCACCGTGCCGAAGTGATTGAGATTGTTAAGGCGAGAATGATCTATGAAGGCTAAGTAACTCGGGCGGTAAGTCACCTTCAGATTTCGCGCGTTCGGGCCATCGGTCTCGATCGACGCACGTGGAGAAAACGTGAGCGTTACGTCGCTCTCAGTTCCATCGATGGTATTCTCAACCATGTCGTCGTACGCGACGCTAGTGTCGAATCCCCCATGAAGATCGAAACGGCCCAAATGAATTCCGGGGTTGGGATTGATAACTCCCGAGGGTAACCCCTCCCTGGAAAAGGCAGCCGTTTGCGCGCGGCTGCCTGCCTTACTCAAACTCAACAGCAAAACGAAACAACAAAATCTCCGAAACAAAGATCTTAGCGGGCAATGACTACCCGCAAGGGATCCTGCATTTTTGTCCACAACATTGGTTTGCTGATTCCGGCTTCGGCGTTCGTTAACGCCAGAAGCCTGGAAGAGTAAACGTACCGTCGTTTTATTAGCTAACGACAGCCACCCGGCGGCTCCGGACTACCAACGCTCCCAGCACGCAAATAACACCGAAAATCATTGCGTACTCACTCGGCTCAGGTACTGGGGTCAATCCATATTTTGTCCCGAGGTAGTTCTCCACTCCAGCAACGTCGATACTACCAGAATTGTAAGCGAGGATTTCAGCAATATTTCCGCCCCAATTCTCACCGGCATTCAAACTGCCGACGGCTAAGGTCCCATTCGCACTGAAAATCCCACTGCCGTTGAAGCTTCCCGACGGACTCAAGCTCTGGCCATCCACTCTGATATCTCCGGAGGAGCCAGTGCGCGTCACCGATAAGACGTGCCACGCTGTCGCCCAATCCCCGGGTTTCGGAGCAGATATTAAATCCTGGCCTGCGTCACCGTGGAGATAAATCAAGCTGCCGTTCTCCGCCACTTGGACCAAATTATTGTATCCATTGCCAGGGGCATTGTCGTCCACCCATCCGAGGATACTCTTGACGTCCTGTGAGTTTGCCTTCAGGACGACGAAAAATGCGCCGGAGTTCGCCGAAACTAACGAAGTCCCGTCCACTCCAGTCCGCGAGAGCACGTCTTGCACTCCGTCAAACTGAACCACCGGAAGGTTTACAGGCAGCCCGACAGTTTGCCCGTTGGCGATGAGCTGCGGTTGAGGACCTCCAGAAGCGCTCAAGTGAAAGCCACTATTGGAGCCATCCTGCCATTGCGTTACGCCGTTAACGTCTGTGGAAACTCCGGTATCGGCCTTAAGCCAGAGTGTGACATTCGCGCTGTTGGGAAGATCTCCCAGCGTGATCTGAGCGTTACAGATGGGGACCACCGCTGTCGTAAGAAGTGCCAGGCTCAAAGCCCTCAGGCACGAAGTTTGAATACGCATAGGCCGTTAGGTTGTTTATTAAACCGACCAAGTCAAGTCATCGATGCTACTGTCGATTGCTCCCGCCACTCCGCCTACAGAGATTCGCCCTGTGTGGACAGGAAGTCCTTATAATCTATCGGTTCTAGCCATCCCGATATAGGCCGTCAAGCAGATTCTAAAGAGGTCTACCCTGGCGTTTTCCTCAGGGAGACCCCAGGTGGGCCGACCCCAACACCAGACCATCGGCTTTCCTTTAACCAATGTTCGGTCCGCGAACCAGCGTCGGGCCCTACGAAATGTGGCTCAATTTAAGCTGGTTACGAGGCGGGGGTGTAAATCCTTTTTTCTGTTTACGGTCGGGCCGTAGTCCCAAACTGCTGCCGGTCGTGACAGGCGAGTTGCGCCTTAGGGTCATGGCAGATCTGGTCGATTAGGCATCTCGGGAAGTGAGCGGGAGTGTACGAATGCACTGCCGCTCTCCCACGAAAAGAAGCGCTCTCGGGGTGAAGCTGTAGGCGACGCTTCGGTCAGATTTTCGTGTCATCCATTTCAGCCGAATTGCAGCCGTGACAATTCCGATTTCGCGGATTGTTACACTCCAGTTCTTCCCGTTGATCGCACTGAGAACCCGATCTAAGCAGGATGAGAACCCGATGAGAACTCGATGTGAACCGCATCACGAAGCTGTTTGCACGCTGTCATCAGGCTGTTTGCACGCTGTTAAGACCGTTTGGATGGTGACCTTACTCGCCTTTTCTCCACGAAATCGGCAAATGGCAGTGCTGGTGACAAATTGTCTCGCGACGCGTCGGTCAGTAAGAAATGAACTATGAACTACATAAATCGCTGCCGGACACGATTTTTCGTGATCCGGTCCTGCTTTTCGCAGCGGGTATTCTATGGGAGCGGGCGTTTGGCGGGCGACCAGTGTCACTGCCAAAGGTCCAAAGCCCCCCAGACAATGTAGCCGGCCTGGAAGCCTCACTCCGGGTCCCGGCGCTTGAATCGGACGGTAGGGTCAAAGAAGTCTCACACTCGCAAGCATCGACAGTTCTCGCGCATAGAGGCTGAGAATGGCCTGATCGAAACCTTCGAAGCGCCGTTGCCCTTTGGGCACGATCTTGGGCTCAAAGGTCCCGTTGCGATCTCGCAATCCGCTTCTACGAAGGTGGGCCAATCATCATCGGCACGCCGTCTCCGAACGCGTCGTTGGGGAAGCAGACTTCTACGTGCACGCAGTGCTCCGGCGCTGGGCGCGCCGGGAACATCCCAACAAATCCTCTACCTGGATTCGCAAGCGCTACTTCTCCGCCGATCCCACCGGTGCCTTTTCGGCTCCAACTAAGAACCCTCAAGGTCTGGAGGGCGTGCTGAAAGTCTACCGCACGGCCCAGACCACGATTGAACACCATATCAAGGTCCGAAGAGCCGCCAACCCTTACGACCCTCTTTATACAGGTAGTACTTCGAGAAACGGCGATGCTTTGCTTGGCGCGCCTATCCCATCAGCTCCACTCGGACCTTTCGGCCGAAGCAGTATCGGTCAGTCTCTTGATCGTCTCCTCTCTGATCCTGATTGCCGGATTACCTCCTCTGAGGGCGGTCTTTGCAGAGGCTCGAACCGTATGAGGGCCTTAGGGGGGCTGGCCGGGCGACCGCTCAGATTTACCCGGTTCGGTGCCTTCGCGATACCGGGTTTGAGCGATCGCCCGAGATCACCATAAAAGGGAAGCTGCTACGACGGCGCGCACCATTCGCACATTTACTCACACGAGTTCAAAGGTTTCCGAGAACTTGTGTTAACTGTTCTTGGTGTGGCGGTTCTGATAGGATTCAGAAGATACGCTTGGGGAGGTGGCCTTGACACATCATGGGTTGTGGCTTATCGGGTGTAGAATTCGTATGAAAACCGTTCGTTACTGGCTGCCCTTATTCGCGTGGTTGTTCGGCAGCAGCCTATCTAATTCTGCACAGACCGTCTCGATTGCTGATCCCAACCTAAAACAGGCAATTCTCAATACTTTAGGACTGCCATCGGGGGAAATTGGTAAGTCTGAGATCGAACAATTGCAGAGTCTGAGCGTTCGGTCTGTTCCTATTCAGAGCCTTGTGGGTTTGGAGAATGCGGTCAACCTAACGTCACTGGAGTTGCAGGGGACGGGCTTAAAGGATTTGGTATTGCCGCGCGGATTAACCCGTTTGACTGTTCTTCGGCTGACTATCAATGAGTTGCGGTCAGTAAGTCTTCCCGATGACTTGGCTAACCTGTCAGTTCTGGATTTAGGATATAACAACTTGTCCAGTTTAGTGTTACCGGCCGGTTTATCTCGATTAACGGAGCTTTATTTGGGGAATAATGATTTCACGGAGGTTTCTTTCGCCGCTACGCTTCCGGCACTTCGGAAGCTTGAGTTGCCATTCAATCCTTTAGTGAGCGGCGAATCGTTGAAGGGAGCAACGGGATTGCGATCGCTCAATTTGGCAGGAAATACGATTTCCGATTTTCGATTTTTGGAAGGTTGGGGCAGCCTTCAGTCGTTAAACCTCTACGGGTGTGGTCTGACCAGTTTGGGGCTTCCGGCCGGTCTAGTAAGCCTCCAGGACCTAAATTTAGGAGCGAATCGCATTGGCGACCTTGGGTTTATCAAAGCGTGCCCAGGATTAGTCCGTTTGAATCTTGCCAACAACCGGCTGTCCGAATTTAATGTCGATGCCTCTTTGGACCGATTGGAGAGTTTGGACCTTGGCGGCAATGTGCTTCGCGCTTTCGCCTTTCTTACCTCCTTGCCAAGTTTGAAAGAGTTGAACCTGCGGGCGAATGACCTTGCCCAGTTGAAGCTCCCGGTGGGGCTGAACCTCTCGACATTATCGCTGGGAGTCAATCGGCTGTCAGACGCGAGCTTTTTGGCAGACTTGCCCTTATTGGAGTCTTTAGACTTGAGCGCTAACCAGTTAAAGGATCTTCGGATTCCACCAGGCTCAGTCGCGTTAAAAACATTAAATCTTTCATTCAATCAGCTGACGAATTTGTGGTTGGACGCGCCCAACCTCTCCAATTTGGACTTGGTTGGCAATCCGCTGCGCCTGTTGACCGCTCCTGCTGGAAATCTCGCGGTTAACGTTGCTGCCGCTGTGCTTCAAAATGCAGGGGTTGCAGTGCAGATTTTACCAAGATTGAAAATCGCTTCTGGTGCTGCCGCTGGGCCGTTCGAGTTACGAGTTTATGCCACTCCCGGCAGTTATCACGTGCTTCGGTCAACTGACGGTCAGAGTTGGATGAGTGTCGGTTCTGTGACTGTAAACGCTGCGGACGGGGAGGGAGCGACCTTTGTAGACGGTCCTTTGCCAATTGAGGAGCGTTGTGTTTTTTATCGCCTAAAGTAAGCGAACCTCTGGGATCTACGTTAGATTTTTCGTTGCCGTTGGTTAATTCAGACAACCAACACGTCCATTTTGAACGACATGTATGGACTTTTTCGGCGACAATACTGTGATGGCGGTCGTTCGCGCGACGAGCTTGTTTCCTCTGACTTCCACCCCCTGGGCCACGGACTGGTGGTCAGTTGGCGTTGCATTAATGGGGGCTGGAGCGAGACCGTCTCGCAGTTTCGATTGTAGAGGTTGAGTTTTAGTCCGAAGTGGTTGGGAGCTTCATAGTTCCCGATAGGGAGTATTTCAACGGCGGATAATATGCCGGTTTGCCAGTTTGGGAAGCGCAATGGTGGACCGGTTACCATTTGGAGTTCCTGAGTGGTTATCAGTCTGTAGGCGTGGGTGATAATTAGACACAGATGACAATCAACTTGACACCGAGCGGGAATCTAGGAATAGAATCCGATAGTATCGGAATCTTTTCAAACATGGCGGGCGACTGTGCCGATTCGAGCTTGGAAATTGGCAAGGGATTGGCCATGAGTCATCTGGGACATGGTAGTGCTCGGGCGCGAGTGGGTATCGAAGCGCCCAGGGGGCTTCTCGTAAAGGGCGGCTCGCTGCTGTTGCATCGCAACCCATCGTGTTCCGTTGCGACCCCGGCTTACGTCCGATTCACAGCAATCTAGTCTGTTGGCATAGACTGTTATGAAAAGCCGGATCCCTTTTTTATTTCGTTTTAAGCGTGCCGAAAACTTCTGTAAGGTGTTCCCCCAACCATCTTTCAGATTCTCGACAGCCTACCCCAACCTTGACGACGTCAGCGGTCCTACTCTAGAAAGTTCGGCGAGTAGATCGAAAGGCAGCTGTGTTAATTCTACCAACGGAGGTGCTGTGCATAAGGAGTGCGTCGAAGGGGATCCTGGGAAACTGAGTTTGGTGTCGCCGGCGACAACCAATGAGTCGGGTTCGGGGGCGCCAGTTTGGAAACGCTGCTTGGACCTATTCCTGCTTCTGCTCGGTCTGCCAGTCATTCTGCCGGTGATGCTGGTGGTCGCTTTGTTAATTAAATTGGTTTCAAAGGGACCTGTATTCTTCCGGCAAGAGCGCATTGGATACCGTGGAAAGCCGTTTACCTGTTGGAAATTTCGGACAATGCACGTCAACGCGGATCCTGGTTTGCACCGGGAATACGTAGGCAAGTTAATTGCTAATGATTTGCCGTTGGTGAAGCTGGATTTGCGAGGGGACAAGCGGGTAATTCCGCTTGGAAGGTTCCTTCGCACGTCGTGCGTGGACGAGATTCCACAGTTGATCAATGTCATGCTTGGAGAGATGAGTATTGTCGGTCCGCGCCCGTGTATGGAGTATGAATACAATCAACTCCTACCTTGGCACAGGCAGCGCTTTAATAGTCCTCCCGGAATGACCGGGTTGTGGCAGATCAAGCGGCGGTCGGGCACTAGTTTCTCCGAAATGATGCAGCTGGATTTGCATTATGTGGCAAACCGAAGTTTCTGGTTGGATTTGTCGATCATTCTCCAGACGCTCCCAGCCGTCTGTGCGCAAGTGCGAGAGTCCCGTTTAGCCAAGCGCCTTCGAACTCAGGAAAGCAGAAAGAATTAGATTCATGGGAAAAGAGCAGGTCAATGTTGGGGTGGTGGGTTGTGGCTATTGGGGACCGAACCATGCAAGAAATCTAAACAGTCTATCGGACTGTTCCTTGCGGGCGGTGTGCGACAAGGATCCGCAACGGCTGGCACATCTCAAGTCCCTTTACCCGCAAATCGAGTGTTTTAAGACTTTTGATGAGATGATCGAGCGCTCCAAGCTCGACGCTGTGGTGATTGCCACGGCTGTTAAATCGCACTACAGCCTAACAAAGCAAAGCCTGTCCGCGGGCTTGCATACCTTGGTGGAAAAGCCGATGGCTTCGTCCTCCCAGGAGTGCGATCAGCTGATTGATCTCGCTGCCGAACGGAATCTCGTCTTGATGGTCGGCCACACGTTTCTCTACTCCGCTCATGTCAGAAAAATTAAAGAGATTGTCGATAAAGGTGACATTGGCGACATCCAATACATTAGCAGCCGCCGCCTGAATCTCGGATTGTTTCAGAAGGATATCAACGTTACCTGGGATCTGGCTCCGCATGATCTGTCCATCATCCTTTATATAATTGGAGAAATGCCTTTGATGGTGAATTGCTCGGGTAAAGCCCATGTCAGTCGCGGCGTGGAAGACGTGACCAACATGTCGCTGGTATTCCGAAAGGACCGCTTAGCGACCGTCCACAATAGTTGGTTGGACCCCAGAAAAGTACGTGAAATGACCATCGTTGGTACCCGGCGAATGGTGGTTTACGACGACGTCGCGCCTCTGGAGAAGATCAAGATTTACGACTCCCGGGTCGAGGTCCCTCCTCACTACGACACCTTCGCCGAATTTCAATACGCGTATCATTACGGAGATATGTATGCGCCGTTCGTACGCCAAGAAGAACCGTTGAAGATTGAATGTCAGCATTTCATCGACTGCATTCGCAACGGTTCCCGGCCCTTGAGCGACGGCGAACAGGGACGTGACTTGGTGACTCTCTTAGAAGCGGCGTCAGCATCTCTCCGTCGTGGCGGTTCGGCCGTCGCTATCGGGGCTCCCAAGGAAAAGCGCGTAAAGACTCCAGCGAACGGCAAGCCCGGGCGCACTGAGGTAATCGCCCAATGAGCCAATCTTCCGGGTTACAGAAGATCGCACCCGACGTGCGATTGGGAGAGCGCGTCCAAATTCGTGATTTCACGAACCTTTATGGCTGCAAGATAGGTGATGACGTTAAGGTCGGAACCTTTGTTGAAATCCAGAAAGGCGTGACGATCGGAAATCGCTGCAAGATCTCCAGCCATACTTTTATTTGCGAAGGTGTCACCATCGACGACGACGTCTTTATCGGGCACGGAGTTACCTTCATTAATGACCGCTTTCCCCGCTCCACAAATCAGACGGGCCAACTGCAGAGCGAAGCGGATTGGAAATGCGAGGCAACTCGCATCCACCGCGGCGCGTCTGTCGGATCGGGTGCGACCATTCTGTGCGGTGTCACCATTGGGGAGAACGCCATCGTCGGGGCTGGCAGCGTCGTGACCAAAGATGTCCCAGCCAACGTCATAGTTGCCGGAAACCCGGCTCGAACCGTCCGAAAAGTTCCACAAGGTAAGTAGATGCAAATTCCATTTGTCAGTCTAAAAGTTCACGACTCATTGCTTCAAGAGATCAACGAGTCTATCCAACAGGTGATCAAAAGCAGCGCCTTTGCGGGCGGTTCTTTTGTAACGGCGTTTGAGACGGATTTTGCAGCTTATTGCCAGACACAATTTGCTTCCGGAGTCGGAAATGGCACCGATGCTTTGTGGCTGGCGCTCCTCGCGCTCGGTGTGCAGCCCGGCGACGAAGTGATCACAGTCCCCAATAGTTTTATCGCCACGGCCGAAGCGATCAGCTGGTGCGGAGCGATTCCGAAGTTTGTGGATGTCGATGAAAAGACATTCACGATGGACCCAAACAAGATAGAGCGAGCGATCTCGCCGCGGACCAAGGCGATCATCCCGGTCCATCTGTACGGGCAGCCGGCGGACATGGATCCAATCCTCGAGATTGCCAAGCGCCACAAGCTCGCGGTTGTCGAAGATGCCTGCCAAGCCCACGGAGCGACCTACAAAGGTCGCCGGGTTGGGAGTTTAGGGGATGCTGGCTGCTTTAGTTTTTATCCTACCAAGAACCTGGGAGCATTTGGCGAAGCCGGAGCAGTGGTCACAAATAACCGGAAGGTCAAGGAACACGTTGACTGTCTGAGAGACCATGGCCAGGTCGCTCGTTACCAGCACAAGTTGGTGGGCTGGAATGGACGTATGGACGGTATCCAAGGTGCGGTTTTACGGGCCAAACTGAAAGAGTTGACCCCGGCGAATGACCTGCGGCGAGAATGCGCGGCTGTCTACAATCAGGCGCTGCAAGGGCTATCCTGCGTCTCCACACCGGTTGAAGCCGACTACAGCCGGCATGTTTATCACCTTTATGTGATTCGCATTCGAGGTGACAGAGCGGAACTCATGCGCCACCTCTCGGCCAAAGGGATTGGCTCGTTGATCCATTATCCTGTCCCGATCCATTTGACGCCGGCTTATGCGTTTTTGGGCCTCGGGCAAGGTTCGTTTCCTTGTGTCGAGCGCGCAACGGAAGAGATCCTGTCACTCCCTATGTTTCCCGGATTGAGTCGTCCAGACGTGGAGACTGTCGCTCGGGAAGTGCGCAGTTTCTGCGGTCAGCGTACGTAATCCCACTATGGTGCTGGCGTGTGACAAGCCGGTCGCGCATGGGGAAGTCGACGCTAGCAAAAGCGAGTTGGATTTCTTTGACCCAAACGCTCGGGCGGATTGGAATGACGTCTGTGCTGGGCACCCGGAAAGTACCTTTTTTCATACGACGCACTGGCTGCGGCTATTGAGTCACACTTACGGGTTTCGCCCGCTGGGATTTATTTCCGGCGGGAAGAATCAGACTGGCGCGTTGATTCCCTTTCTGGAAACGACTTCTGTCTTGGGGAAAAAACACGGCACCTGCCTACCGTTCACAGACTTGTGCGAGCCGTTGTTCTGGGACGAAGCGGAAGCGTCCAGCACTTGGCAACGCTTGACTCAAATGGCTCGAGAACGGAGTTGGCAGACGTTGGAATGGCGCGGGGGTAGAACTCTAAACCCTCAGGCGTCGCCCTCGCTCACGTTTTACGGCCACCGTCTGAACATTAATCCAAAGATTGAGGAAACTTTCCAGAGCTTCGACCCCTCGGTGCGGCGAGGCATTCGGAAAGCTGAAAGAGAAGGGGTTAGCGCTGTCGTTTCCGTTGGATTTGACGCGGTTTTAAGCTATTATAAGCTTCACTGCGCCACCCGCAGACGGCACGGGGTGCCGCCTCAGCCTATTTCTCTGTTCCGAAACATATATGAATATGTGATCCGGGCGGGACTTGGTTTTGTGGTGATCGCAGTAAAAGACAGCGTCCCGGTGGGTGGGGCCGTTTTTTTTCGGTTCGGAGACAAGGCAGTGTTCAAGTTCGGGGCATCCGCATGGGAACACCGAGACCTTCGTCCGAACCACTTGGTAATGTGGGAGGCCATCAAATTCCTTGCGCACGGCGAATGCTCTCGTTTGCATTTAGGTCGAACCTCCTTGGCCAATGAAGGTCTAAGGAGATTTAAGCTTAGTTGGGGTGCGACCGAAGAAGTGATAGAATATTTTCGATTTAGTCTCGGTAAAATGAGTTTTTTGAAAGACCACGATCGAGCTCTGGGGTGGCCTGCTCAGCTATTCCGATGGGCTCCGTTGTGGTTGAGTCGCGTGGCTGGCTCTCTTCTCTACGGGCGGTTTGTGCAACGTTGACAAGCCTATGAGAAAGAGTGGGGCGAAGTCGCCGTTGAAACCGAGCTGAACTCCTACTATGGACACAGACGGGGAAAATCTTAATTCGGAGTCGAGGTCGGGCGGTATCACACCCGCGGACATCATCTTGGCACTGGTTCGCCACAAGTGGATGATCCTGTTCTGTACGCTCCTTGGCGTAGCGGGTGCCGCCTTCATCTATGTATCATTGCCGAAGCTATTTCAGTCGCGAGCGCAGGTCATGGTTAAGTACGTGCCTGAGCGGCAGACGGTTGGCCCAGGCGACAAAGATGAACAAGAAAAATCCTCGATCATCCGCGGCGATGCGGCCGTCACTTCTGAGGCTCAGATCATTTGGAGCATGGACTTGGCTCAAAAGGTCGCTGCGAAGATTGGGCCAGAACGGATTCTCGCTAAAGCGGGAGGCGGAAACGACACTAACCAGGCGGCTTTGCTGATTCATAAAGGAACAATTCCCACCACGCCTGGCGGTGGCGTTATAGATGTCAGCTTTGACCACCCAGATCCCTTAATTGTTCAGCCCGTCTTGACTGAATTACTCAATGAGTATGTTAAGCGACATTGGGAAATCCATCGCGCTCTAGCCAGTTTGGATGAGTTCAAACAACAGCGCGATACCTACGCGGATCAGCTCCGCGATACCGAACTGAAACTTCGAAACTACCTCGAGACCAATGGCGCATATGCTCTCGAAGAGTCGAAGAAAGCGGCGGGAGCTCGTGTGCTCAAGATAGAAGAGGAACTTAGAACCGCCGAGACCGATGTCGCTGAACGTGAAACGGCCGTCCAGTACATGCAGCAGCAATTACCCGCGGACGCGCCCGTCCAGAACCTAGAGCAACGAGAAGCCGAACGTGAAAAATATGAGCGATTGACTGGGAATCTGCAGCAAATCCGCCGGCAGGTTGCTGATCTCACTAGCCAATACACGGAGGACAGCGGCTTGGTCCAACCCCTGCGCGAACGCATGGAGAAGCTTGAGGCTCAAAAGAAAGACATGGAAAAAAAGAATCCGACCCTTTTGCTCGGCAAAGCCCAAACCAATGGCGACCAGCCTTTCGACCCAATTTCCGAGAAACTTAAGATTGCGCTTCTACGAATGAAGATCGGACTCCGGACGAACGAATTGGTCAAAGCGAAAGCCGAGGAGGCAAGGCTTTACACCATCGAGCAGCCTATTGTGGAGTTGCGCCGGAAAAAGGAGCTTTTAGAGAAAAACTATCGCTACTTTGCCACGGAATTAGACAAGGCGCAGTTAGACGCGGGTCTAAGCGCGACTCGCATTTCAAATATCAGTCGTGTGCAAGATCCCACACCGCCTGTGAGGGTAGTCGTTCCCATAGCAAAGAAAATGGGAATGGCTGTTGCCGCCGGCTTGGGATTCGGAATCGGGCTGGCGCTGCTGTTGGAGTTGTTCGTCAACCAGACCGTCAAACGGGTTTCAGAATTGGACCGGCTTCTGCCGATTCCCGTTTATCTCTCGATTCCAACCACGAGGCGAAGTCGCAGATTCCTCGGCGCTTCCAAGAACCGGGACCAATTGTCGCCTGCTGGTGGTGGCGGGCGTTTGCAGATTACCAACGCTGCAGGTCATACGGTCGACGATATCCTGCAGCCTTACTTCGCTGCGCTCCGCGATCGAATCCTGAACCGCTTTGAGACACTAGCTCGGAAACCGAAATTGGTGGGCGTTTGTGGGTGTGGTGAAAACTCTGGTTCTACGGTCACGGCGACGGGCTTGGCAGCCGCTCTATCCGAGTCTGGTGACTTGAAAGTCCTCTTGGTCGATTTAAAGAAAGCGGACCGAAAGAAGGATGTGGGCCTCGCGAGTTCTCGGAAGTCCTGCACGCTTCTTGAAGCCTTGGAAGGGGACAAACGACAGGAAGCGTTGATCGCGCCGAACCTATACTTGGCGACGGGAAATGTTGGAGACGAGCAACAGATTATGACCTCTCCCAGCAAGTTTACCAAGGTGGTTCCTCGGCTGAATGCCAGCGATTACGATTATATTGTATTCGATTTGCCTGTGGTTGACCAAATGAGCATTACTCCAGGGCTTGCCAAATACATGGACTTAACGCTCTTGGTGGTTGAAGGCGAGACAGTGCCGAAAAAGTCCGTCAAGCTTGCTGGGAATTTGCTTTTGGAGTTTACGTCCCAAGTGGCGATTGTTTTCAAGGACGCTCCAGCGAGCGTGCCAAAGTGGCTTCAGGAACGAATCTGAAGCGGTGGAATGGAATTTCGGAAGGCCCGCTTTGCGGGCGAAGGTCGGACCGATTGTGCCTTGTGCCTGACGTAAATTGAAATCTCGAGATTGATTGTGAATACGACTGCGAAGGTAGCCGTAGCCCGTTTAGCGAAAGCTTCGCAAACGGCGCAGCGACTGCATTTTGCGGCCGTTGCAGGATAGGCCTAATGCAGGCAGTTCAGTCGAAACGATCGCTGGTACGGTGGTTGCTAGCCAAGTCCTGTTGGCAGATCAGCGCCGTTGTCGGTCACCAGGTCGCTCGCCTCTGCGAAGCGACCGGGACGAAGTCTCTCTGGACAAAGTCCGAAACGGCGAGTCAACAGTGGATTGAGCTAGATCCAGTGAATCGCGAGTTACGGCGTGCTCAGAAATTTCTACTACGATCTCAAGCCGATCATTCCATGGTCGCTGCGTTTGGCATTCCGCAGGCGACGAGCAATGCGACGCTGGGCGCGGTATTCTGATACCTGGCCGATTAACCCTCGAGCCGGTTTGCCGCCGGTGGGTTGGACCGGGTGGCCTCAAGAAAAACAGTTTGCCCTTGTTCTCACCCACGATGTCGAAGGCGAAGCCGGCTTGAACCGCTGCCGGCCTTTGCTGGCGTTGGAAAAAGAACTGGGATTTCGATCTTGCTTCAACTTCGTTCCCGAAGGTGACTATCGGGTATCTCCAGAACTTCGCGGAGATTTGGCAAGCGAAGGATTTGAGATCGGTGTCCATGACCTAGCGCATGACGGGAAGCTCTACCGCTCTCGGCGCGCTTTTCGAGCGTGTGCCAAGCGAATCAACAGCTATTTGGCTGAGTGGCAGGCGGTCGGTTTCCGATCGGCCTTCATGCTGCATGAAATCCAATGGCTCCACGATTTGAATATCCTTTACGACAGTTCGACCTTTGACACTGACCCTTTCGAACCGCAGCCAGATGGCGTCGATACGATCTTCCCGTTTAAAGTTTCAGATGAGAATGGTGCAGGGTATGTGGAGCTGCCATACACCTTGGTTCAAGACTTTTCTCTGTTCATCGTTCTTGAACAATCCAGTCCCGCCATCTGGAAACAGAAGCTCGATTGGATTGCCCAGCATGGTGGCATGGCGCTGTTAGACACTCATCCCGATTATATGAGTTTTCAACCAGGCGCGCTGGATCGAGGATGTTACCCGGTCGATTATTATCGCGAGTTCTTGGAGTATGCGTCCTCCAAATTCAGCGGTCGGTACTGGCAGCCGCTTCCCCGCGAGGTCGCTGCCTACATCAACGCGCAAAACGGATACGGATCTGGCGAGCAGAGCAGGCGCGGGGTTGCAAGTAATCTTTAAAATCAATGGCTCAGCAACAAAAAATTTGGGTGGATCTCGATAACACACCCCATGTTCCTTTCTTTATTCCGATCATCGAGGAACTCCGAAGGCGACGCTACGACGTCGTCGTTACCGCTCGCGATGCATTTCAAGTCTGTGAGTTGGCGGATTTTCATCGCCTTCCCTATCGCCGAATCGGACGCCATTATGGGAAAAACAAGATCGCAAAAGTCGCAGGCTTGTTTTACCGCGCTACCCAGTTGATCCCGTTCGCGCTGGGCGAGAAGCCTGCCCTTGGGCTCTCACACGGCTCGCGAGCTCAAATGATCGCCTGCAATCTCCTGCGAATTCCAACCATTTTGATCGCGGACTACGAGCACGCACAAACGCCCCCGCTCATGCGGCCCAAATGGGAACTGGCTCCGGAAGCAATTCCCGACGACGTGCTCCATTGCCAGAACGGTCGGATTAAGAAGTACTCGGGTATTAAGGAGGACGTTTATGCCTGGACTCTAATTCCAGACGACTCGTTGCTCAAGGATCTCAGCATCCAGAATGGTGATATTGTAGCCCTTGTTAGACCCCCAGCAACCGAGGCGCATTACCATAATCCGGAAAGTGAGCTGCTGTTCGAGCGCGCAATGACGCGACTTACCGAAAACAAAAAGGTTCGAATCGTACTTCTGCCACGGAACCATCGCCAGGAGGAGTGGGTTCGGTCGACTTGGCCGCAGTGGTTTACAACCGGACGTATCGTTGTTCCTGGAAAGGCGGTCAATGGATTGAATCTGATTTGGCATGCCGATCTAGTGATAAGCGGGGGAGGGACGATGAACCGTGAATCTGCAGCCTTGGGGGTACCAGTCTACAGCATCTTCCGCGGACCGATTGGGGCCGTGGATAAGCATTTGCAGTCGCAAGGTCGGCTGACGCTCCTTGGGTCGGTCGACGACGTCGACAAAAAAATCGTGATCGGCAAACGGCAAAAGTCAAACCTTCCAACAGGAACCCCCCGAAAGGCGCTAACCGATATCGTGGACCACGTCCAAACGATCCTCCAACACGAATATTCCGGATCCTAACCGATTCCTCCGTCCGATTAACGATCAATGACCACAAAGCCGCTCAAATTGCTCTTGGTTGCCGGTGCTAGACCTAACTTTGTAAAGATTGCGCCGCTCATCAGCGCGATGCAAAGGCAGAATCAGTCGGCCGATCCGAAGCGCCGCCTTGATTTTCGTCTGATTCACACCGGACAACATTACGATGCAAGAATGTCGCAGGTGTTTTTCGATGAAATGGGAATTCCTGCGCCGGACTTCAATTTAGAAGTTGGGTCAGGCTCTCATGCTGTTCAGACAGCCAAAATAATGATGGCCTTTGAGCCTGTCTGCGTCGATGTCCAGCCCGATTGGCTCGTCGTGGTTGGCGACGTTAACTCGACCATGGCATGCACCGTCGTCGCTTCCAAACTGGGGATCAAAGTCGCTCACGTTGAAGCAGGGCTTCGCAGCTTTGATCGGTCCATGCCCGAAGAGGTGAATCGGCTCGTTACGGACGCCTTGGCGGATCTCCTTCTAACTCCGTCGGCCGACGCCAACGAAAATCTCCACCGCGAAGGCGTGCCCTCGTCGAAAGTGAAACTGGTCGGAAACATCATGATCGATGCTCTAATCGCGAATCTTCCCAAAGCCCGTCAGTCCGATGTCTTAAGTAGGCTCAGCGTCCGCGCTAAGAATTTTGCGTATGTGACGTTACACCGGCCCTCTAACGTAGACGTTCCAGCCACGCTGATTCGCATTCTCCAAGAATTGAAGAAGATGGCGCAACTCATGCCCGTCATTTTTCCAATGCATCCAAGGACGCGAAAAATCGTCGCAACATCGGGCATTCCGATTGAAAACGAAACTGGATTCGTCATTTTGGATCCACTCGGATACCACGATTCATTAGCTCTAACCGAAAACGCCAAAGTGGTCGTGACGGACTCGGGCGGACTCCAGGAAGAATCTACTTATTTCAGGACTCCTTGCCTGACCCTTCGTCCGAATACGGAACGGCCTGTGACTGTAACTGTGGGTTCGAACCGACTGACAACTCCTGATCGCTTGGCGGAGGATTTGCGTCAGGTGCTGTCGCGGGTTGAGCCGATTGGAAAAGTTCCCGAGTTTTGGGACGGAAGAACCGCCGAGCGTATTGTGGATGCCTTGTTCGAGGCGACAGCAAGATCTTCGGCAAGTTAGTTCATCCAGGTGTCGACATGCTCATTCCGATTTTCACCCTCGATTATGAAATCCATGGCAATGGAGACGGTTCCCCTTGGGAACTCATGGTGGAACCTACCGATAGGTTGCTGAAGTTTTTTGATCGATTTGGTGCAAAATTGACAATCATGGCAGATGCGGCCGAAATCCTCCGTTTCAAGCAGTATAAAGAGGAGACGGGCAGAGATGATTTTTCTTACAACGCAATTGCCGAGCAATTGCAGCGCGCGATCCGAACAGGACACGATGTTCAACTACACCTCCACTCATCTTATTTCAACGCTCGAGCCGAAGGCGGACGATGGAAACAAGACTGGGCTGAGTATAATTTTGCCGGGCTACCTTATCCGCGAATGGAGGAGATGATAAGGATAGGAAAGAGTTACCTGGAGCGCTTGTTGCAGCCTATCGAGCCGAGTTATCGCTGTTGGGCATTTCGCGCCGCAAACTGGTCTGTGAGTCCGTCACGTAATGTTGTTCGCGCTTTAGTGGCCAACGATATCGAGCTTGATACATCTGTGTTCAAGTACGGTCAGAGGTCCGGAATCGTTAACTTTGACTATAGCAACGCGCACAGCGCGATTCAGCCGTGGCGTGCTCGAGAGTCGGACATCTGTCTTCAAGACGAAAGCAGCCCGCTTTGGGAAGCGCCGATCTATTGTGAAAGGCGTTGGATTGGAGCGTTTTTGTCGGCGAACCGAATTCACCGAGCCCTGTCTGGTTCTAAGCATAAGATCGAACAGCGCCCAGTCAGTCCGGGCGCTGCCGCCGAGTGTAAGCCCGTTCGCAAATCGAAATGGCTCCAACGCCTTTCGTTGCTGACAGAGTCGCATGCTTGGAAGGCGGACTTTAATCAATGCACAGGAAGACAATTGATCCGCGCTCTGAATCGAGCCGATGCCCAAGTCAAGTCTTCTTCAAGTAATCGAGTGCCTTTTGTCTTGATTGGTCATTCGAAAATCTACACCCGGTATAATGAGCGGTCTCTAAAACCATTTCTCGAAGCGGTGGCGGCAAATCCACAACGATTTCAGTTTGGCACATTTGCTACCGTATTAACTCCCCAGTGCCAAAACGGCGCGAGGAATGGCCTAGGGGCGACACGATAATCGGCTTAGTTTAGAATCGAATTTTCCATGTCCAGTTTCGTCATCATTACTCCGGCTCATAATGAAGCCCCGCTCATCGGCAAGACCATCGATTCGATGATCAACCAGACCGTGCGCCCTAGCCGCTGGGTGATTGTCAACGACGGTTCGACCGATGAAACGCAAAAGGTGATTGAGGAGAAAGTGCGGGGGCACGCATTCATTCAACCGCTCCATCTCCAGCGAAGCGGAGACCGTGACTTTGGACGGAAAGTCGACGCCTTCATGCGTGGCTTTGAGCTGATAAAGGATATCCCATATGAATATATTGGAAATCTCGATGCGGACACATCATTTGAGCCGAACTACTTTCAAACTCTGTTGCAGAAGTTCGACGACGATCCTGTCTTGGGCATCACGGGCGGCATTGTTCACACCAAAATCGGAAATGGCTTCGTAACCCAAGATGGCACGTTAGACAGTGTGGCTGGCGCTGTGCAGTTTTTTCGTCGTGCGTGCTTTGAGCAAGTCGGAGGATACATGCGTCTGCCGTTCGGTGGAATCGACGCTGCCGCTGAAATTATGGCTCGAATGAAAGGATGGCGTGTTCGTAAGTTCCCGGAGTGCCGCGTGCTTGAGCACCGTCGCACGGGTACTGCCAAGGCCCGACCTCTTGCCGCAAAAATTAGGGAGGGCAGGCGGTTCCACTCGCTCGGATACGGCGGCTTGTTTTACCTGATGCGTTGTATTTACAGGCTTCCCGATCAACCCGTGCTCATCGGAAGTTTGTTGTCTCTTTATGGATATCTCGAGAGCATCTTATGCCGCGCACCGATTGTTCTTCCCAAAGATGCGCAACGTTATCTGAGAATTGAGCAACGCCATAAGCTCATGCGGACCCTCGGTATTCCACTTCCTAAGACCGTGGGCGCAGAAGCGGGACAATGCTCAAAAGCAGCGCCCAGCCGCGTGTCTTAATACCAGGGAACGGCAGCCTGGTTAACCCCCGCACCGAGAGTCGTTCTGTCCTTGCTTTGCCGCCCGACTCGATTGGTGCAACTGGCTCAAGCGATAGATCCTGGCCAAGAGGTCTCATGCGAATCAACGAATACGCGTCTGCAGCCATTGGTACGCTTTAATACTCCTCGTAGATCTCGACTGGGATGCGTGGCGTTGGTGGGCATGAATGCTTTCATTTCACTTAACAGAGATACTCGAGGAATGAATCTCACGGTGTATGGTTGAATCATTGATTCGTGGCTAACGAACAGATAGTTCGATTGGCCGTCCCAGGACAACCTTAAAGATTAGCTATGTGCGGCATTTGTGGAATTTTTGATCGGTCCGGTGCTCCGATAAGCTCGCGGTTATTGGATCAGATGACATCGAGTATCCAGCACCGCGGGCCGGATGGAAGTGGCCATTACGTTGACCGCGAAGTGGGGCTTGGCCACAGGCGGTTAAGCATTATTGATCTCGAGGGGGGCGGTCAGCCGATCGGTAACGAGGATGGCTCGCTTCAGATTGTTTTCAATGGGGAGATCTATAACTTCGTCGAACTCAGAAAAGAGCTGGAACCATTTGGTCACGTATTTCGAACACGCTCGGATACGGAGGTCATAGTCCATGCGTTCGAACAATGGGGGGCGGACTGCGTTAAGCGATTTAACGGCATGTTCGCCTTTGCCATTTGGGACAAGCGAAAACGGGAAGTCTTCCTGGCGCGAGATCATCTGGGAATTAAACCGCTCTACTTTGTCACGGTCGGTGACTGCGTGTTGTTCGCGTCCGAAATAAAAGCCCTGCTTCAATCTCCTGGATGTCCCAGAGAGGTTGATCTCGACGCGTTGGTCGAGTTGCTTTCCTTTAGAGCCGTTCCTTCTCCGAAGACGTTGTTCAAAGGCATCCGAAAACTCGAACCTGGCCATTCAATGCGGCTAAGCGCCCGAGGCGTCGAAATCAATCGATTTTGGAATTGGGTACCGCAATTGCGGAAGGTGTGGAACGAGGATGATCTGGTCGCCGAATATCAATCGCTGCTCGAGGATGCTGTGCGCTTGCAACTGCGTAGTGACGTCCCGCTCGGGCTCTTTCTAAGCTCTGGGGTCGATTCAGGAGTGCTATTGGCAATCATGAGCCAGTACTCCTCAAAGCCCATTGAGTCCTTCACCATCGGCTTCTTGGGAGGAGAGGAAACTAGTGAGGTGGAAGATGCCAAACGAATAGCACAGACTTTCGGTGCAAACCACCAGTCCATGATCGTGACGCCAGACGACTACGTCAACTACTATGAGCGCTATATGGGCGATCTGGAAGAGCCGGTTGCCCACGAGCCAGCCGCGGCGTTTTACTTTGTCTCAAAAATTACTCGTCAAAGAGTCAAGGTCGCGCTGACTGGTCAAGGTGCGGATGAACCATGGGCAGGTTACGATCGCTATGTGGGAGTGAAGATTTCGGAGTGGTACAGTCGCATGCCAAAAATGGTAACCGAAGGCATGATGCCTTTGCTTGGACGAATCCCAGGGCGCATGGAGCGATTCAAACGCGGTCTTGCCTCACTGGGCGAACCGGACGTTTTAACTCGGTTTGCTCGCATCTATTCGTTTTTCAGCGCGGACATGAAGCGGCAGCTGTTCAAAGGCCCAATTCAGGAGCGATTCGCTCGTGATCCCTACGGGGCAAAGGAAGCCCTGCGCCGGCTTCAAAGCGACGTCCGTGACCTTGATCCGTTGACTCAAATGCTTTACATTGATGCACGCGCGAGTCTGCCTGATGATCTCTTGATGGTGGCCGACAAGACCTCCATGGCAAATTCACTCGAAGTTCGAGTTCCGTTCTTGGACTACCGCTTGGTGGAGTTTATTGAGAGCTTACCGCCGCATTTAAAACTGCGCGGCTTGACGGGAAAATACCTGCACAAAAAGGCATTACAGAAATGGCTTCCTCGTGAGGTGATTCGCCGCAAGAAGAAGGGATTTGCGCACCCAATCGCCACTTGGCTGCGGCAGTCGCTGCGTTACATTGTGGATGATTGTTTGCTCAGTTCGGATTCGTCCATGGGGCAGTACTTCGATCAGTCTTACATTCGACAGATGCTTGAACGCGATCGCAGTGGTTCGGAGAACTACATGCGTAACATCTATTTGCTTGTCTCGCTAGAACTCTGGCACCGCGCATTCCTTCGGAAGTAGTTTGCTTCTCTCTCGGGTAGACTGCCTTCGCTGACACCGTGGATCTGTCGATCATAATCGTCAATTGGAATTCCAAGGACTTCCTTCGACGATGCTTGGATTCTATTGCCACAGAACCTCACCCATTTGAATGGGAGGTGCTGGTCGTCGATTCGGGATCTCGCGATGGCTGCGACTTGATGCTCAAAGAAGAGTTTCCTTCGGTGCGTTTTTTTCAAGCCGAGAACATCGGCTTCGCACGCTCAAATAATCTGGCTTTTGCTCAGGCGAAGGGTGAATTTGTGCTTTTCCTAAATCCTGATACGGAAATGGCCAAAGGTGCCCTTGATTCAATGTTTTCTGCAATTCAGCGTCTGCCCCAAGCTGGTGTCGTTGGCTGCAAGCTGCTAAACACAGATGGAACGATTCAAAGCAGCTGTATTAAGGCCTTCCCAAGTCTCTTGAACCAAATGCTCGACACGGAGTTTCTTCAGAAACTCTTTCCGCGGGCGAAGCTTTGGGGCATGGCGGCCTTACATGATGCGGGTGAAAGCGTTGCCGAGGTTGACGTCATTTCTGGAGCTTGCATGTTGCTGCGCCGCGATATTTTTAAACAGCTTGGAATGTTTACTGAGGCCTATTTCATGTATTCGGAGGACGTCGATTTGTGCTTCAAAAGCAAAGCGGCAGGCCACAAGAACTATTTTGTTCCAAAATCGGTCGTCGTCCATCACGGAGGCGCTTCAAGCGCACAAACAACTACATCGAGTTTTTCTAGTGTGCTCATGTTGGAATCCAGATGGCGCTTCTTTCGACGAACCCGTTCGGAGATGTATGCGTGGCTCTACCGCATCGAGATGACCTTGGTTTGTTTCTCAAGGATTATGCTTGCCGTCTTAAGCTCCCCATTGGGATTGATCTTTAATCGATTTGCGCGATGGAAGCAGATCATAGGGAAATGGTACCCTCGGCTGAGATGGACCTTAGGATTGGAAGTTTGGGCTAAGCGATTGTGACACGCGAGACAGGCAATGTCTAAGAACAGGACATGAGTAACAAGAGGCATTTCTTGAGGCTTGGAACTAGTGATGGATTTTATTGACCAGACTCACTGTGTTGAAAAGTTTACTCTCTGGCGACCTTTTGGTGCGCGGCTTGCTTATCCCGAATGAGCAATTTCGGGAAACCGTAACGATGAGTTTCGCCTCCGTTTTGGCAGTGCTGGAATGCAGCGCTAGTTTACGATGCGAGCTTGAGTAGTAACAATTAGCAAAAGATGAAAAAGACAGTATTTACTAGCCTTCTCCTGCTGGTAGGACACGTGGCAGTGATGGCCGCCAATCACTACATTCGTCCCGATGCGGCCGCACCAGGCACCGGCGCCGATTGGAGCACGGCATGGCCCTATCTCCCGGCAACTCTAGTTCGTGGCGACACCTATTACATTGCCTCGGGAAATTACGGTTCTTACATATTCCGCCCACTGGCTGGCACTGATTTCGTCTACATTCGGAAGGCGACTGGAGACAACCACGGGACCGACGCCGGTTGGGACGCCGCCTATGGTAACGGGCAAGCCGTCTTCTCTGGAGCTGGAGTGACGATGGATGTTCGCATGAGCTACCTGGATATCGATGGCGTCACGGGGGAAGGTACCAGCGGCCATGGCATACGAATTTCCTCCTCGACAACGGCGGACGCGGGCACTGTTCGGATATACAATGGCTATACCGCTGATCATTTGCGATTTCGGCACGTCGAAATGAGCGGCGCTGGTGCTGGAATTGGATCTCAATCAAAAGTGTTCTACAATTCAGCTAACAGCTACACCGATCATGTTTTTGAGTACTGCTTTCTTCGCGATGGTGGTCAGACGTGGCTGACGGAAAGTACTGGGTCAGGGTTACTGGTTGATCATTGCTACTTCAAGTCGTGCGGGTCGGGAAACTCGGCTTATCATTCGGCTGGAATTGTATTTGCCGGTAACAAAAATGTGACGATCCGCAACTCGGTCTTACAAGACATGTATCAAAACGGAAGCACGACATATATAGAACCGCAAATTGTGGGGGACGGTGTTTACATCTACGGAAACGTCTTTCGAGGAACTCAGGCCTGGGAAGGTTGCAGCCAAGGGATTCTGGCCATCACGAGTAGTGATACCTGCAAGAATGTTTTCATCTTCAACAACACTATCTACGGTTTGAATAGTCAGCAGCCAGGAGTCTGGGGCGGGAACGTCGCCGGTTCCTCGGTTTATGTGAGGAATAACATCTGGCAGGGGAACAAGTGCCTTCCAAACTTCACTCTTTGTTCGGAATCTAGTAACATCAAAAACACAGGCGAGGTGAGCTTTGTTGATCCTAAGAATGGTGACTTCCGCTTGACTGCTAACACTCGTGCTGGGGAGGACCTTGGCACACCCTACAATGTGGACGCCGCTGGGAACGTTCGAAGTTCCGGAGCTTGGAGTATTGGGGCTTTCCAGTATGTGAGCGGAGGAAACGTCACTCCGCCACTAGTTGATCCACCGACTGTCACCAATCCGCCATCAGTGGTAATCGTGGCTCCCAGCATCGGGGCTTCTGTTAACGGGACGACGGTCATTACGGCTAATGCTGTGGATGGCTCGAGCGGGTATGGATTGGCTCGCGTGAGTTTTTACGTCGACGACGCTTCAATTGGAGCCGTTGACGCCGCTTCGTCGCCTTACTCCCTATCATGGAACAGCGGTGCGGTGGCTAGCGGTAACCATACTCTGAAGGCGATAGCCCTAGACCGTAAAGGGAATCAGTCTGTGCCGGTCACGATTCAGTTCTCTGTTCAGAACTCAGTTAACGTCGCTCCCGAAATGCTCGCATATCTGAAGCTGGATGAGACGGGGGGGTTGGTGGCCAACGATTCTTCAGGAGCGGGCAATGCGGCAGCTTGCTTAAACGGACTCGGTTGGACTGCTGGAAAACTCTCCGCGTGCGCGAGTTTTGATGGCGTTGATGACTATTTGCGGATTCCGACTTCTCCTACTTTGGAGCTCACCTCCGACCAAGTGACCATCGCGGCTTGGGTAAAATCGCAGGCGAATGGTTCATGGCAGGCTATCGCACGTAAGGTCTTGCAGGAGGGCGTGCACTCATATCCCTACTCCGCTTATGACCTAATCATTGAAGATACCACAGGATCTCCGCGAGTAAGAATGGCCGTAAGCCGCCCAGACGGAGTTCGCGAAGTGTGCTATAGTTCGAGTCCGATCACCTACGGTGCGTGGTATCACTTGGCTGGTGTCTACGACGGTTCCAGTATAAGCGTCTACGTGAACGGAGTTTTGGCCGGGACGACCCCGTTTTCGGGGAGTATCGCTCGCACAGATCAACCACTTCTCGTTGGCCGCAATGGAATAGGCGGCGACGTGTTTAAGGGTTCCATGGATGAGCTCAAGGTCTACAGTCGTGCGTTGTCTGCATCAGAAGTTCTGGCCTTAGCTCGATCGGCACCGCCACAGCCGCCGTCGAACCTTCGAGTGGTCCAAAAGTAGTTCCAGGGGAGATTTCGCTACGGGTGTTTGGGATGTAGTCGTCCCTTCGCTCGAGATGGTGGTTCGGGGAGGACACCCCTCGAACCTCACGCCTCCAAGCGACCTTGCTCTGAGATCCATCGCACGGCTTAGGATACCTGCCGTTCGCAGAGTAGATTAGAATAGTTCGAAACGGAGGGCTCCGACTGGCTGGGGCCTAGATAAGTGACAGTTCTTTACATCCTCTTCGCAGTTGTCCTAGTTGCAGCGCAGATGCTGTTACCGCTTCGGTTGGGCTTCGTACCGCTGTTGATCGCGGTATATCACCTGCCTAACATCGAAGCTGTGAATTTCGGAGGAGCAGGTTTTACGGTTGTTCGGCTACTGATTTTCGCGGGATTGTTGCGAGCTGTCTCGCGAGGAATTCTCTCCTGGTCCGCGACCGTGCCTTTGGACCGGCTCCTGGCGGTTTGGGCGGCAATTGCTCTTGTCAGTACTGTGGGACACCACCCCCGGAAGGGAAACCCATTAACGGAAAGGCTTTCTCTGATTTACGACCTCGCTGGGGTTTATCTCTATGCTCGGTCGTATGTGAGATCCAAAGGCGATTTCCTGCGAGTCGCCAAAGTGAGCGCAATCGTTGTGGTGGCGGCAGCCGCTCCACTATTAGCCGAGAAGGTGACTGCGCGGAACTTCTACGCCGGTGTCGGTGCCGGTTCACCTCAAGCCGCAATTCGGGGCGGCAAAGTCCGAGCCTCTGGCCCATTTGCTCACCCGATCCTTTTGGGAACGGCAGGAGCGGTTGCGATTCCCCTGATCTTCGCCCTGAGGCGAGCCTCTCCACGCCGGACTGCTATTGGGGCGCTGGGGTGCGCGGTCGTCGTCTACGCTTCGGGCTCAAGTGGGCCGATCATGACTCTGATGACAGGGGCGGCAGCCTTGTTTCTCTGGAGGTGGCGCGGGTATCTTCGACGTTTCCAAATCGCCGCTATTCTCGCGATCTTGGGTTTACACTTCGTGATGAAATCGCCTGTCTGGTATCTATTGGCACGTATAGACTTGACCGGAGGAAGCACAGGGTGGCATCGCGCTGAACTTATAACGCAGGCCCTGGAGCACTTCGGAGAGTGGTGGTTGATCGGAACTGACCATACGAGGCACTGGATGCCGACAGGTGTGTGGTGGAGCGACGACCACACCGACATTACAAATTATTATCTCAAAATGGGCGTTATTGGCGGCCTGGCTCTGATGCTCAGTTTCATCGCGATGCTGGTTAGCGCCTTTCGCACACTCGGCCGGACAATGAAAACACCGCGTGTTAGTGGTGGTGAAGACCATTGGCTGCTGTGGTGCCTTGGTTCCGCCTTGTTTGCGCACGTGATCACGTTTTTCTCAGTGTACTATTATGATCAGAGCTTTGTTCTGTTCGCCTTTCCCCTGGGGCTTGTTCCTGGGGTGTGTAGCGCAGTGCTTCGATCGTCAATAATCAAAAAAGGTGCTGATCCTGCCGGATCATGCGGGACTTCGGTTGTTTCACCGCTGGTGCAGGTGGGCCGGGTGGCCGGTGGACTCTGATTCGCATGCCTTAAGGACTTGTCCATTGCTAACGCTCGACACGCGCGCTTCCGACGATGCTATTTAATTCTGCTCAGTTCGCGATTTTCTTCCCCGTGGTGACGGCTTTGTATTGGCTAATCCCGCATCGGAGAAGGTGGAGCGTTTTGTTATTCGCCAGCTGTTTATTCTACATGGCGTTTATTCCGATCTATATAACAATACTGTTTGTCACCATCTTGATCGACTATTTCGCGGCGATCTACATTGAAAAAACCGAAGGCCGAACCAAAAGCAGGTTGCTGTTAGCAAGTATCGTGAGTACCTGTCTGGTTCTGTTTGTTTTCAAATACTTTGGATTCTTCAACAGCAATTTATCGGCTCTGGCAAGCTTCATTGGCTGGAACTATCCAACTAATATTCTTAACATTATCCTCCCTATCGGATTATCATTTCATACTTTCCAGAGCCTAAGCTATGTCATCGAAGTTTACCGAGGTCATCAACGCGCGGAGCGACATTTCGGGATCTACTCGCTCTACGTGATGTTTTATCCGCAGCTGGTGGCCGGGCCGATTGAACGACCTCAGAATCTGCTGCATCAGTTTCATTCGGAAAAATCCTTCAACTTTGACGATTTTACTTCAGGGCTGCGTTTGATCCTTTGGGGCTTGTTTAAGAAGGTCGTAATCGCAGATCGCTTGGCTATTTTGGTCAACGCCGTCTATGATGAGCCAAGATCTCATAGTGGTCCCATCTTGGTGACAGCGACGTTAGCGTTTGCCTACCAAATATACTGCGACTTCTCTGGCTACTCGGACATCGCGATCGGCGCAGCACGTGTCATGGGCTTCAAGCTCATGACCAATTTCAATCGCCCCTACGCAGCGCGATCTATCGCCGAATTCTGGCAGCGTTGGCACATTTCCCTGTCAACCTGGTTTCGCGACTACGTCTACGTTCCGCTCGGCGGAAGCCGGGTCTCGACTTGGTGTCATTATCGGAATTTGATGATTACATTCTTGATTAGCGGCTTGTGGCATGGCGCCAATTGGACATTTGTGATATGGGGTGGGTTGAATGGCGCGTACTTAGTGTTGGGAAAAGTGTTACAACCTGTCAGGAGACAAATTGCGGAGGTGCTAGGGCTCTCGGAGAAGAAGCGTTTGCTGAATGGCCTTTCCGTAGCATCTACGCTGTTGTTGGTTTGCGTTTCCTGGGTGTTTTTTCGAGCGGACAGTGTCCGAAGTGCGCTCTACGTTATGGGCCATTTAAGTCACGGTTGGTGGGACTGGAGCGTCAGCCAGGGTCTCGCAGAATTCTCTCGCTTCGATGCGTTGGTAGCGCTGTTAGCGATAACAATACTTGAGGGCGTACAATGGTATAGCGCCCGGTTGCATGACGTCGGCCAGAAATGGTCATGGCCAGTCTACGCGCGGTGGGCGGTTTACTATGGGATGATTGCGATCGCTTTGGTGTTTGGTGTTTTTCAAGGCAGTAAGTTTGTTTACTTTCAATTCTGATTAAATCGTGGGCGCGCCAGGAGAATTCACAACAGGTGAGCGGACCGCGCCCAGGGGCGCAAATGCTCCGGAGCGGGGGAACTCTTCGCAGAGGAGTTCTGGCTCTCGCAGCGAATGGTTACAGGTCGGGGCTTTTGTAGGAATGGGACTCGTGCTTCTGTTAATACTACAACACGGGCTATTATTGGGGTTGCGGGCGAATCGAGAGGGAAACTTGGGTGTTCTTGGAAGAGTAATCCGAGGCCAGGTGAAGGCGGATTTGGTCATTTCAGGGTCGTCGCGAGCCGCTTACCATTATGATCCAAAAGTGATCTCAGAGCGGACAGGGTTAATGGCATACAATGTTGGTCGAAATGGGACTAAGCTGCACGAGCAGGTCGAACTGTTGAGGGTGTTCTTCGCTCGAAACCCTGCGCCAAAATGCGTGATTCAGAACCTGGATTTCACGAGTTTACAACGAAGTGAAGATATCACGGACGCCAAGCAGTATTTGCCATGGTTGATGGATGAAATGGTGTTCAATTCACTGGTTAAGAGAAAGCGGTATTACTTGGCTTATCGGCTGTTTCCAATGGTCGGGATGGTTCGCGAAGGAGCTATGGATGCGGCTCTGGCGGGGCTGTTTCAGGTGGAGAATCCGACGGCTGGTGACGCAAAGGGGTTTTGCGCCCAGAATTTGACCTGGGATTTCTCTTTTGAACGAATTCAAAAGCAAAATAAGCATGGTTTAAGATGGGAAAACGATGCGGGAGCTCTGCAATTGCTGAAGGGCATGATTGAACTGTGCCGGGCGAATGGAGTTGAGCTAATCTTGGTTTACTCGCCGGATTACGCTCCGGCCCGCGAGTTTTTCGTCAATCGAGAAGAAACACTCGGATTGTTTAAGCGTGTTGCGGAGGATTCGGGCATCCGTTTCTGGGATTTCTCGAATGACCCGATGTGCCAAGATCGCGCCAACTTTTATAACTCGCAGCACATGAATATCACGGGAGCCGAGGCTTTCAGTCGCTTGTGCGGCGAGCGACTGAAGTCCCAAATTCTGCAATCGGACGCGGTCTCGGAGAGTAGACGTCGTGGGGGCGTTGACAACAGAACGGCTCGCGCCGCTCAATAACTCGGTAATGAATGTGAGAGGCATTGCTGATAAGAGTGACACGCGACCTCGTGTGTTAGTAGGAATTGCCAGCTATGGCAAAAAGAACTTGGGCTTTTTGAGGCGAATCATTCAGGGGTACAAGGCGATGTCCATGAATATGGACATCGTGGTTTTTTCTGAGAGCCCAAAGGAGATAGAAGAAAATGTCGAGGTTCGGGTGGGATTGCCGAGCGCAGACCCGTGGTCACTACCTTTTGCGCACAAGGCGCTGTTCGCCGAGCGCTGTGCCCAATATGATCTGTTCATTTACTCGGAAGACGACATCGAAGTCCGGGAAGAGCACATTGTTGATTTCATCAAACTCTCCGACGTCCTCGAGGCTGATGAGATTGCCGGGTTCGATCTTTATGAAACCGAGGACTCAAAGGAGTGGTGGCTACCAGGGTTTCATGGCCACTTTCGGTGGAAGCCCGAATCTGTTCGACGATGTGGGGAGTTTACCATCGCGGAATTCTCCAATGAGCACGCGGGCTTTTACATTCTCACGCAGGAGCAACTCAAAAGGTGCATTGCATCGGGAGGGTACCTTAAAGAGCCCTCAGCCGGACGTTACGACATGCTCTGCACCGCGGCTACCGATCCCTACACCAGTTGTGGCTTTCGCAAGGTGATGTGCCTTTCAAATTTTGATCGTTTCTTACTTCGGCACCTACCAAATCGATATATCGAAAAGCAAGGCGTGCCGCTCTCAGTAGTGCAAGAGCAAATTGAAGCCCTCCTTGAGATTGGAAAGGGCGAGCGCCGCCCAATACGACTCTGCGAAACCGAGACGAAAGTAAGTGGAGCGCGTTGGTCCAAGCGATTCTACGAGCCTCCTGCTGAGGACGTTCTTAGTCTCGTTCCTCAAGCGGTAAAAAAGGTCTTGTCTATTGGCTGCGGCTTCGGGCAGACCGAGGCTGCCTTAGTGAGACGAGGTGTGCTCGTAAGCGGCTTGCCTCTTGACTCGGTGATCGGCGCCTGTGCGGCTCAACGTGGGATCAAGGTTGTGGACGCCACTTTAGCAGAAGGTGCCACAAAATTCGCGACTGCGGAGTTCGACTGCATTGTGATCACAAATCTGCTTCACTTGTTTGAATACCCCGCACAGTTCTTAGACGAATACCGACGAGTTCTGAGGCCAGGAGGATACATTGTGATGTCCGGGCCTAATTTTGAGTATTTGCCATTGCAGGTAAAGCGAATCGCTGGTGCAGGGGAAATGCGGAAGATCGGCAACTACGTGCATTGTGGTGTCAATGCTCTTGGTATGGGAAGCGTTGTCCGGCTGTTGGCGGAGGCGGGTTTTGACCCGGAGGCCATTATCTGGAGAGCTGCCCAGCATGGTGTTACGCTGAGTGGTTCGGTGCACGTGTCACGAGGACCTCGACAGTGGATCGGAATGGCTTGGAAATCGTTGGTTCGTTCGGGGATGTTGCTTGATGCGAAACTCTGGCGCCGACAATCCCATTCGTGCGGCAGAATTCGCGGCCGCCCTGGTCTAGGCCGGTTTTTCGCCGAGAATTGGACGTTGCGGGCGCGGTTCATGGCCCGAAGTGTGATTCCGGAGACTTGCTCTCTTTCGCCACGGCAGCCTGTTCATGGATAAGCCTACGATCCTCTACGCGACTCATCAATTCCCGCACGACCGAACGTTCGGCGGACAGTTGAGGACTCTTCAAATGGCGCGACTGCTCAAACGGTGCAGTCGGTTGTCGCTGGTCGTCGTTCCGCTCGAAGGAAGAATTGAGGAACCGGCAGTTTCCAAAACAGAGGCCGAGTTTGGTTTAGAGGCCCTGATGAACTTTGAACCTTGGCCGGTCAGGGGATTCGAGGCCCGATTGCGGCATGAGTTCGATCCGTGGTTCTTAAACACAGACGGGAAACGGCTCTCCCCTCAAGATTCGCGGCGCCTTAAAGCTCTTGCCGAGTCTCATGATGTGGTTTGGTTCAGAGGCACTGCGATTCCGAATGGCAGCGGGATTTCTCATTGGCCTCGCTCGGTTCTGGACATCGATGATATCCCGAGCCAGTACCATTGGAGCGAAGCGAGATCGGCGCACTCACTGAAAAAAAAGGCGCTTGCCCTTCGCCGCTGCTGGTTTTCGAAACGACGCGAGCGAACGCTGCTTGGGCGCTTCGGTGTTCTGGGTGTTTGTAGCAAAGCCGACCGCCAATACATGGGCGACGATGATCGAATCCACATTATCCCGAATGGGTTCAACTTGCCCGAGGTCCAGACCACGCGGATGCTGTCGCAACCTCCACGGATTGGGTTCATTGGTACTCTTCGGCACCCGCCGAATCGAGATGGGCTTGAATGGTTTATTCGAAAAGTCTGGCCTCGCCTCAAAGCGGAAGTCCCGGCCGTTCGTCTGCGGCTCATCGGTGCAGAAACCGATACTGGGATTTCAGCGTCCGGCGCTGATATCGACGGGCTGGGTTGGGTTGAAGATCCTGCGACGGAGATTGCGAGTTGGTGTTTGATGGTAGTGCCAGTGCAGGCTGGAGGGGGCACAAGGATTAAGGTAGCCGAAGGATTTGCGCGAAAATGCCCTGTTGTCTCAACTCCACTTGGTGCATTTGGTTATGAGGTCCAAACAGAGGCTGAGATTCTCTTCGCGGAGACACCGAATCAGTTCACTCAAGCTTGCACAAGACTTGTCCGCGAACCTCGGTTGGGATCCGAAATTGCGGAGCGTGCCTTCGAAAAGTACCGCCGCTGCTGGACTTGGGATGCTATCGAGCCTTGTGTGGCGGGCGCAATTGAGAAAGTGATGCGCGACTGTCCGCGGCGGATTTCCGGCTGACGCTTTGCTGCAAGCCGGTGTAGCGGTTTTGACTCTGGTTTATATTCGGCTCGAGCCGTTGTATTATGAAACAATCTCCTCGGTTGATTGCCTTTTATCTCCCTCAATTTCACCCAATACCTGAAAACGATTCTTGGTGGGGAAAGGGTTTTACTGAATGGACCAATGTGGCTAAAGCCAAGCCATTGTTTCCTGGGCACGATCAGCCGCGCGTTCCTGCGGACCTTGGGTTTTACGACCTCCGGGTTCCGGAAACGAGAGCCGCTCAAGCGGCCTTGGCAAGGAACGCGGGAATTGAGGGTTTTTGCTATTGGCATTATTGGTTCGCAGGGAAGCGCCTGTTGGAGAGGCCATTCGACGAAGTTCTAGCGTCAGGCGAGCCGGACTTCCCTTTCTGCTTAGGATGGGCGAATGAGACATGGACTGGAATATGGCATGGGGCTCCGAAGCGGATTCTGATCGAGCAGCTTTATCCAGGAGTGGATGACCATGAGAAGCACTTCTACTCGGTGCTGCCGGCATTTCAAGACCGCAGGTACATTCGGGTGAATGGCAAGCCGCTATTTCTAGTCTATCAACCTCGAAAATTGCCAAATCCTCGCGAGTTTATAGATCAGTGGCAGGCTTTAGCGCAAAAGAACGGTCTTCCAGGGATCCACTTCGTCGCTCATATGTTTGGGCCCGACTTGGGGTATGATCCTCGAGAAGAAGGATTTGACGCCGGCACGATGTCTAACCCAGCTCGCATTGGTAAACATTCGAAAACGGAAATCGGTTTAGCTCGGACTCTACGCGGTGGGAGTGGACGGCCGGACTTTGCGGCCCAACTTCAGGCTCGAAGCATAGCGCTGAGGGAACGCGCTCGGACGCTGTTCCGAAGATGTGCGGGTCAGCCACGATTAGTCTTCGACTATGCCGATGCGGTTGCGTTTTTTCTTGAGGGATTGGACATTCAGCCAGGTCAGCCCATTTACCCTTGTGCCGTCCCACAGTGGGACAATTCGCCACGTTCGGGAACCCGAGCGACGATTCTCCATCAGTCGACCCCCGAGTTGTTCCGCACACACCTACGCGAGGTGCTAGCCCGTACTCGAGCGCTCCCATCGGGACAAAAAATTGTATTCGTCAAGTCTTGGAACGAATGGGCGGAAGGAAACTACCTGGAACCCGATTTGCGATTTGGCCACCAATATTTGAATGTCGTTCGCGAAGAAGTTACGCGAGTTCGAGAGTCAGACAATTTATCGAATCGCGCGCTTGTGGAAACACGGGTTACGCCGAAGGTCCATTCTGCATCGATCCCGTGACGGGGAGCGGTCGGAGGGCGGTAGATTTAACCGGGGCGCTAGCTTCGCATTTAATGGATCGTGGCGCGTTTCGGGGGGAGTGACTTTTCCGGAACACCCGAATGTTCGACCTTGCCATTCGGGCTTAGATTGCTACATTTGGTAGCGAGGCGATCCAGTGACCCTCAAGTCTTAAAATCTGATGAATAGATTGCTTTTGCTTCTCTCCGCTAGCTGCTGATGTGCGCATAAGGTCCTCATGCCCTGCTTCATTCCGTCGGCCAAGTTCGTCGATTCGGTCTGACTGCGCTGGTCAACGATCCAACCATGGCGACCAAGGGATGCGTCGCGACCTCCACTCCGAAGATTGAAAAGCGGCGGAGGTGAGACGACGCAAATGCTCAGCGCGCACTCTTAGCGCCAGACAGGTTTACGAAGGCACCAAAGTTGCTACAATCCATTGCTGTTAACTCGAGAGAAACTTGTGCAAGAACTAGTAATTGAAGCCGGACGCAAAGAACGTCAGTACTGGCAGGATCTTTGGCGATTCCGTGAGCTCTTTTATTTCCTGGCGTGGCGAGACCTCCTGGTGCGCTATAAACAGACTGCGGTTGGTATAGCGTGGTCACTTATTAGGCCAGTCTTGACGATGGTCGTCTTGACCGTGGTCTTCGGACGGTTCGCCAAGCTGCCTTCAGGCGGAGCGCCCTACTCACTGCTTGTCTTTTGCGGCATGTTGCCTTGGCAGTTCTTTGCGACAGGAATATCTGAAAGCGGCGCTAGCCTTGTGAACAATTCGAACCTCATCTCGAAGGTCTATTTCCCACGACTAGTCGTGCCAGCCAGCAGTATAATCACGAGCCTTGTGGATTTCGCGATATCGGCGCTGTTTATGGCGGTTTTGATGATTTGGTTTCAGTTTGTACCAGGTCCGAGGATTATCCTCTTACCGGCATTCGTCTTGCTGGCTTTTGGCGCGGCACTAGGTGCTGGACTGTGGGTTTCAGCTCTTATGGTAAAATATCGAGATTTCCGCCACATCCTTCCATTCGTGACACAGTTCGGACTTTACGTCTCGCCCGTGGGGTTTACGAGTAACGTTGTTCCGGAGCAGTGGCGATTCCTATATTCGTTAAATCCAATGGTAGGGGTAATCGACGGGTTCCGCTGGGCAGTCCTTGGCGGTGACCATAGCCTAAATTGGATGAGCTTCCTCATGTCCTGCGCAATCATTGTGTTTTTGTTGACGACCGGCATTTATTATTTCCGAAAGACCGAACGTGGTTTTGCTGATGTAATTTGAGTTCGAGATGAGCGACATCGTTATCCAGGTTGAGCAGCTCTCTAAGAGATACACTCTAGGAGCTAGGGTTGAACAAGATCATGGCCTCCGCCACCGTTTAGAGGACGCGATAAGGTCGCCGTGGCAGTGGTTAAGGGGCGTCCGTCGCGTCCAAGCGCCGCCTGAGGATTTCTGGGCTTTGCGCGATATCTCCATCGAAGTCAAGCGGGGCGAGGTGATTGGAATCATCGGGCGAAATGGTGCGGGTAAGTCGACTTTGCTGAAACTGCTGAGCAGGATTACCGAACCCACATCGGGACGCGTTCGTATTCGCGGCCGAGTGGCAAGCTTGCTTGAAGTTGGCACCGGATTTCACCCGGAGTTGTCCGGACGAGAGAATGTCTACCTAAATGGTGCGATCCTGGGTATGGCGCGATCGGAGATCCGGCGCAAATTTGATGAAATTGTCGCTTTTGCGGACATTGAGAAATTCCTCGACACGCCTGTAAAGCGGTATTCCTCTGGCATGTATGTGCGACTTGCCTTTGCCGTCGCGGCGCATCTGGAACCCGAAATACTGGTCGTGGATGAGGTGCTGGCGGTGGGTGACTCAGAGTTTCAGAAAAAGTGCTTAAACCGGATGGGCGACGTGGCCCAAGCGGGTCGCACGGTCTTGTTCGTGTCGCACAATATGCAAGCAGTCACTCGGCTTTGCTCTCGGTGTGTGCTGTTGCACCGCGGCGAAGTCAAAATGGATGGACCTTCGAAACAAGTGGCGAACGCCTATCTAAAAACGGACGCCACCACGTCTGCGTCCCGCGAGTGGCCTACCCTGAAGGAAGCTCCCGGTGATAGCGCAGGCCGCCTCTGCGCTGTGCGGGTGAGGTCCAGGTCGGGAGCGCTGGTGGATTCGATCGATGTGCGTCACGAGGTGGGAATTGAGTTGGAATTTGAAGTCTTGGAGCCTGGACATCTCTTTTTCCCTCACTTCGGCTTAAGAAACGAAGATGGGACCCTCCTCTTTGTCGGTGTCGATGTTGATCCGGAATGGCGAGGCCGAAAGCGTCCCCCGGGTCGGTACATTAGCACGGGCTGGATTCCAGGTAATCTCCTGGCCGAAGGACTTGTTTCCGTTTTGGCAGTGGTCATGACCTTGCGGCCGGAGACAGTGCGAGCGCTGGTAGAAGATGCTGTCGCGTTCCGGGTCATCGATTGCTTAACCGCCCAGGACACTTCGCGTGGAGATTACGATCGGCCACTGCCCGGAATTTTACGTCCCATGCTGCAATGGACGACGACCTTTGTGCCTAAAGGTGAAAAAGGGCCAGCGAATTCCAGCCGTATGTCGCTGCCGTCGAGTTGTTCGTCAGCTGTGGGTGAAGAACCTGGTTCGGACGGGTTAGTTCGCGCGTGTGCCTGAGCATGTCGAGCTGGTCGCAAAAATTCTATCGGCGATGGCAAATTTTTTGGCTTCAACGGGGCGGCGTGGGTTCGCTGCAGCGCATCGCCACCCGCTTGGGGTCGGTCGGCGTTCTTCCTTTCCGGGGCCGTTATTTACTCGCGGATCTCACGCCCAAAGGCTACGTCGCGCCGGATGCAGAGATCATCGGTCTTAATCTTCAGCTTGGAGCCAATGTTTACATTGGGGAAGGCGCTCTGTTTGCAAAGTGGGAAGGCACTGGCAACGTCAAGCTGGGGGCTAGGGTCCATATTAATCGCGAGTGTAGTTTGGAGCTCTTCACTGGCGGGCAAATTGAGATTGGGGATGACGCTAAGGTTCAAGCCCGCTGCCTTTTCGTGGCGGCGGTGCAGCCAATACGTATCGGGCGGCGCGTGCAGATCGCACCTTACTGCACTTTTTTTTCCTACGATCACCAGGCCGTGGCCGGCCGCGCGATTTATGAACAGCCGCTTTGTTCCAAGGGCCCTATTGTCATTGAAGAAGATGCGTGGCTGGGAGTGGGGGCGACGGTCCTCTGTGGAGTTACCATTGGGAAGGGCGCAGTGGTCGGAGCTGGTGCGGTCGTCACTCGGGACGTGCCCGCAGGGGCGATCGCGATCGGCAACGCAGCTAGAGTTGTTAAATACCGTGATGGAACGGGCGCACCGGTAGGGGACCGAGCAAAAAGCGCCGGCTTTGATCAAAGGACTTCTACAAACACATAGAGCAGAAACACTAAATAGTGATGAAGACTATCATTCTTGCGGGAGGATTGGGTTCAAGACTGTCTGAAGAAACTGGGTTGCGCCCAAAACCCATGGTGGAAATTGGAGGGCGTCCGATGTTATGGCACATCATGAACATTTTTTCTGCCAATGGCTTCACGGAGTTCATTATTGCTTTAGGCTATAAAGGAGAAATTGTTAAAGAGTATTTCTTGAATCTCTACGCCCTGAATAACGATGTTTCTATCGACCTTGCCTCAGGCCAGACCATCATCCACCATGGAAACGAGCCGAAATGGAAGGTTCACTTGGTGGACACTGGGCTTAGGACCAACACGGGGGGGCGCCTGAAACGACTGGAGCGCTGGCTTGGAGACGATGAGACCTTCATGTTCGCGTACGGGGACGGGGTTGCCGACGTCGATCTGCAGGCTCTGCTCAAATATCACCATGAGCACGGAAAACTTGCCACCATCACCACCGTTCGGCCTCCGGCGCGCTTTGGACGCATCGGCTTCGACGGGCCTTTGGTGCGCGAGTTTCGTGAAAAGCCCGAGGCGGGAGAAGGGTGGATTAACGGAGGATATTTTGCCCTTCAGCGCGAAGCGTTGAAATACATCGCTGGCGATGATATCGCGTGGGAGCGTGAACCCGTTGAGAAACTTGCGCATGATGGCCAGCTAGCTGGTTACCGCCATGTTGGGTTTTGGTCGTGCATGGACACACTTAAGGAGAAACAAATGCTCGAGGAAATCTGGAACTCGGGCCAAGCCCCTTGGAAAGTCTGGTAAAGCCAGACGAGGCTGGCATGGGCGCGAATAGCCGGAGTCGCGCAGAAGCTGTTAAGTTATTTGGTAGGCTCACTGGATAAAGTCCGAAAAACTTATTGGGCGCTTATGCCTATTGGGATGGCGCATGACAGGTCAAATGCAATGAAAATTCTAGTTACAGGCACGGAAGGATACTTAGGGGCGTTGCTCGCTCCCACGCTAATTCAGAGAGGTGACGAAGTTACAGGTGTCGATACCGGGTTCTATAGGGATGGCTGGCTTTTTACTCCCGCCCTGCCGACTCCAAAGACGCTCTCAAAAGACATCCGACATCTCGAGATCGACGATCTACGCGGATTTGATGCGGTTGTCCATCTCGCGGAACTTTCGAACGACCCGACCGGAGAACTCTCTCCAAACATTACGTATCAAATCAATCATCAGGGCTCAGTTCGTCTCGCCCAGTTGGCCAAGAGTGCTGGCGTGAGGCGTTTCATATACACCTCGTCATGCAGTGTCTACGGGGTGGCGAGTGAAGATTTTGTCACTGAGGAGTCACCGACAAATCCTCAAACTGCATACGCGGTCTGCAAAACTTTGGTGGAACGAGATGTCAAAAAGCTGGCCGATAGCAAGTTCAGCCCGGTGTTCCTTCGAAACGCAACCGCATTTGGGGCTTCCCCCCGGCAACGATTTGATCTCGTGGTGAACAATCTCTGTGGTCTGGCATGGACCACAAATGAGATTAAGATGACCAGCGACGGCTCTCCTTGGCGTCCTTTAGTTCACGGCCTTGATATCTGCCGAGCCGTCGTTTGCGCTTTGGCGGCACCTATCGATGCGATTCATAACGAGATATTCAACGTTGGTGACACACGCCAAAACTACAAAGTGCGGGAGATTGCCGAAATCATCGCGCGGACTTTTGTAGGCTGTGATTTGAAATTCGGAACGAGCGGAGCGGATAATCGAAGTTATCGGGTATCATTCGAAAAGGCAGCGACACGATTGCCTGGGTTTGAATGTACGTGGAACGTGGAAAAGGGCGTCCAGCAACTCTACAAACTTTTCAAGCGAATCGATCTTAACCGCGATGTATTCACTCATCGAGCGTTTACGCGGCTCAAAGAACTGGAGTACTTGATTCGGACGCAACAGATTGACAAGGACTTCTTTTGGACAAAGCTCAGTGATTAATTGATTCTGGTTTCCATGCTATTTCAAGAGACCAAGTTGAAGGGAGCGTTTCTAGTCGATCTCGACAAGAAAATCGACCAGCGAGGTTTTTTTGCCCGAGCTTACTGCGCTAGAGAGTTTTCCGAACGTGGACTGAGTAGCACGATGGTGCAGGCGAATTTGTCCTTCAACGAAAAAAGAGGAACAGTTCGTGGCATGCACTATGCGATGGCACCCGCGAGTGAACCAAAGTTCGTTCGCTGCGTTCGCGGAGCTATCTGGGACGTGATCGTCGACCTTCGCCCTGGTTCACCAACCTATCTGCAACACGTCGCGTTCGAACTAAGCGCCGAGAATCGATTGGCAATCTATATCCCCGACATGTTTGCCCACGGAAACCAGACGCTAGTGGACGGGTCCGAACTGCTCTACCTGATGGGGGAGTTCTACGCGGCGGGCCAGGAGCGTGGACTTCGTTACAATGACCCTGTTCTTGGCATTCCGTGGCCGCTGCCGGTGACTGTCGTCAGTGAAAAGGACGCCACCTGGCCATTGCTTCAGGACGCTAGGGATTGAAAAACGGCGGATGATTAGCCCGCTTTCGTCGTGTCGCTATGTGGCTCGAAAGTTGGAAAATGACCAGAGGGGCGACGTTCCTCAGTTAAGACTCGCTCATAATAAAAACTAAGTTAATTAGACATGAAGCACTCTCAGAACTGCCGGTTTTGCAACTCCAAACTGAACACCACATTTGTTGATCTAGGGCTGTCTCCAGTTGCGAACGATTATCTTAAATCGGAGCAACTCACACAAATGGAGCCATTCTATCCACTCCATGTGCTTGTTTGTGATAGTTGTTGGCTTGTCCAGTTGCAGGAGTGCCAGAGCCCAGAGCACATCTTCAGCGATCATTACGCCTACTTTTCATCGTTTTCGGATTCCTGGCTGAAGCACGCGCAAAACTACGTGGCAATGGCCGTTCAAAGGTTCGGGCTTAATGCCAAGAGCAAGGTGATTGAGATCGCCTCAAATGACGGCTATTTACTGCAGTATTTCGTAAATCAGGGCATTCCAGTTTTGGGAATTGACCCGGCCGCGAATGTCGCAGCGGCTGCGGAAAAGAAGGGAGTGCCAACACTGGTGCGTTTCTTCGGCGAAGCGACCGCGCGTGAGTTGCTGGGCCAGGCAACGCAGGCCGACTTGCTTCTCGGAAATAACGTTTTGGCCCATGTGCCTAATCTGAATGACTTCGTCAAAGGGTTGAAACTGGTCCTCAAGCCTAGCGGGGCGTTAACGATTGAGTTTCCTCACTTGCTACGGTTGGTGGAACACAATCAGTTTGATACGATCTACCACGAGCACTTTTCGTATTTATCCTTGATGACCGTGGAGAAAGTATTTGCTGCGCACGGTTTGGACATTTTTGACGTGCAGGAATTACCGACGCACGGCGGTTCACTAAGGATTTTCGCCTGCCACGCGGGGACGCGCGAGCGGTCGACGAATGTGGACGAGGTAATTAGCGCCGAGAAGGCTGCGGGATTGGCCTCGGCAGAAACCTATGCGGCGTTTACAAAGAAGGTCCAAGCGACAAAGAGAAAACTGTTGCAGTTCTTAATTCAGGCGAAGGATGCTGGAAAGACGGTTGTGGCGTATGGGGCGGCTGCCAAAGGGAACACCCTCTTGAATTACTGCGGCGTGCGAACGGATTTTATCGACTATGTGGTGGACCGCAGCCCGCACAAACAAGGTCTCTACTTGCCCGGAACTCGCATTCCGATCCACGGCCCGGAAAGAATTATGCAAACGAAGCCCGATTACCTTCTCATTCTACCGTGGAACCTGCAGGAGGAGATTCGGACTCAAATGAAATCGATAAGAGAATGGGGAGGACAATTTGTTGTGCCGATTCCCCAAGTGCGAGTTGTGGGTTGAGGTTCTGCGCCCCCCATGAATCCAAATCCAGGTTCGCCGGTCGGGCACCCTTCGTGGAGTGAACTTCCATCGAAAGCGTTGGGACAAGAGATGTTCGAGCTCGTTGCCGAGCTGTTTCCGATCTGCCGTAGTATCACTGGCGAAGGGGTGCGAGAGACACTGCGACGAGTGGCGTCGCGGTTGCCCCTATCCGTAGTTGAGGTCCCGAGTGGAACTCCCGTATTCGACTGGACGGTCCCGAAGGAGTGGAACATTCGCGATGCGTATATTAAAAATCCCCAGGGTGAACGCGTGGTGGACTTTAAGAAATGCAATCTTCATGTGCTTAATTATAGCATTCCAGTCAGTCAGCGAATGGGACTTTCGGAGCTAAGAAAACACTTGTATTCGCTCCCGGACCACCCGGACTGGGTTCCCTATCGAACGTCCTACTACGCGGATCGATGGGGCTTTTGCTTGAGCGATAGGCAACTGAACCGCTTGGCCGAGGCTGATTACGACGTTTGCATTGACTCCACTTTAGCGCCTGGTTCGCTAACGTATGGCGAGTTCATTCTCCCGGGCGAAGAGAGCGCCGAGGTTTTATTGTCTTGTCATGTTTGCCATCCGTCACTTGCAAACGACAATCTTTCGGGAATCGCCGTAGCGGTCTACCTGGCGCGCTTGCTCCAGGCAAGAGCACATCGACGATTCACTTATCGGTTTCTCTTCATTCCGGGGACGATTGGATCGATCACCTGGTTGGCTCAGAATGAAGCGCAAGCGGCAAAAGTCAGGCACGGGCTGGTGCTCAGCTGTGTCGGAGATCCGGGGCACTGCACCTACAAGAGGAGCCGGCAGGGGACGGCGGAGATCGACCGGGCAGCGGTTCATGTTCTAAAGCATTCTGGGGAACCCCATGAGGTTCTCGAGTTCACGCCGTATGGTTATGACGAGCGACAGTACTGTTCGCCAGGGTTTAACTTGCCAGTGGGATGTTTTCTTCGGACTCCCAATGGGCGCTATCCAGAGTATCACACCTCTGCGGACAATTTGGAGTTAGTGCGGCCAGATGCCCTGCGAGACTCGTTGGGCAAACTTCTACAAGTCATTTCGATCTTGGAGGGTAACGAGCGATTTATCAATAAGAATCCAAAATGCGAACCGCAATTAGGGAGGCGTGGTCTGTATGCAACGATGGGTGGGCAGAACCAAGGCAAGGCTTTCGAAATGGCATTGCTTTGGGTTCTAAATCTATCCGATGGTGAAAACACGCTGCTTGAGATTGCAGAACGAGCGGGTGTGAAGTTCGACATTATAAGGCAGGCGGCAGATAGTCTGGTTAGCCATCAACTACTAAGAAAAGCTCAGTGATCGAGAGAAGAGTATTGTCAATTCAAAATGAAACTGCAAAAACCTGAATTCGCGTACATGGGTGGTCAGCTGTGCGACTGGGACAAGGCCACGTTGCACGTGGGATGCGAAGCCGCAATACGAGGGTTAAACGTATTTGAGGGCCTCAAGGGGTACCGGCAACCCGATGGCTCGCTTGCCATCGTCATGCTTCGGAGTCACTACAATCGCCTGAAACGGTCTGCCCGGTTGTTGCACGTTCCATTCGACCTCTCCTTCGAAGAATTTGCGAAAGCCGCATCCGACTTGGCTGGCGCTCTTCTTCAGCCTGGAAAGGAGATGTGGTTCCGCCCAACCCTATTTGTCACGCAAGGTCACTGGGGGGAGGATCAAGTTGCCGAATTCATCGTTACGGCTTATCAAGCGGACCCGGCACTGCCGCAGGCGATTGATTTAGGGGTTAGCACCTGGCGCCGAAGCCCAGACGTTTCTCTTCCCGCACGCATTAAAACCGGCACGAACTACCAGGTGGGACGGTTGGCTCGGATCGAGGGGCGGCGCGTCGGGTGTCAAGATATGGTTTTGCTGAACCAGTGGGGGCGTGTGGCCGAATCCACCGGCAGTTGCATATTGATGGTTCGCGAAGGAACGGTGTATACACCTCCGGCCAGCGAAGGAGCGCTTGAAAGTATCACCGTCGATGTCATCGAAGCGCTGGCTGCCTCACTGAACATCCCTTTTGTCCGAAGGCCGATCGATCGGACGGAGTTGCTGATCGCCGATGAGCTGGCGTTGTGCGGTACCCTGGCTGAAGTGTTACCCGTCAAGTCGATCGAAGGTTTTCCGCTGTCGTCGGAAAGCTCCGTATTGAAGGCTCTGCAGACACGATATTTTCAAGCTGTGCGCGGAATCATGCCACATCCGATGGTGGAACGGTTGATCTGTTGCCCAGCGGCTATGAAGGCGGCGTAAATCCGCACAGGCGCGAGATCGAAAAATTCTTGGATGACTTAGAAAATGCGCACGTTTTTGTTCTTGAATAATTGGGGTGGATGGCAAATCGCCAAGTGGCTCCACCAATCGGGCGAGGAGATCGTAGGCCTGATAGTTCAGCCTGAGTCGGATCAGCGCTTCGCCCCTCAGATCCTGTCGGAGTTAAACCTGCCTCCTGATCGAGTTTGGCGGGCGCCTGCGTTGCGCGTGCCGGAAACGCTGCGCCAGATTCGTGAGTTAAAGCCCGAGATGGGTGTTTCCGGCTGGTTTGGGTATATCCTCAAGCCGGAGCTCCTCGAAATCTTTCCCAAAGGCTGCATCAACCTCCACACAGCGCTCTTGCCGTGGAACCGGGGATGGCACACCAACGTTTGGCCGCTCTTGGACGGCACCCCGGCAGGCTACACGATCCACTATATCGATGAAGGCGTGGATACGGGAGACGTCATTGCCCAACGGGAGATTATGGTGGGGCCGACAGACACCGCCGGCTCGCTTCATGAAAAAACTACCCGCGGTCTGGTCCAGCTATTTAAAGAAACATGGCCCTTGCTTAGGGAAGATACACAACAACGGCGCACGCAAGATCATTCCAAGGCAACCCTCCATCGCAAGGCCGAGCTGTCGAAGGTAGATGCGATTTCCGTGGAGAAAAAATACCGGGGCAGCGAAATCGTCAATCTGCTTCGGGCGCGGACCTATCCGCCGTATCCATGTGCCTATTTTGTTGATGGCTCCAACCGAGTCCATATGCGGGTTCGGCTCTACGATGACACCGATCGACCTGCGGATAGGAGCTTAAGCTCGGTGGGTGCGGAACCAGCCCGCCTTGATCTGAACGAGGAGTTGACCGGCCGCGAGTTTCTAGAACTTTTCACTGCCAAGGCAGCTCTCCATCAGCCCTCGTTGTATTTCATGGATGGGAAACGGCGGATATTCATTGAGCCCGAGGTCGTGAGTGAAAGAGACTTTAATCCGAGCGCGACTCCTGCCTGGATGACGAACGAAGCCGATTGACTCTGTCTAGGCCGTCTTTCATGCGAAATAAGGATGTAATCGGTTTGATCCCATGCGGAGGCTACGCGACTCGAATTTCGCCGCTGCCTTGCAGCAAAGAGTTGCTGCCCGTGGGAGTCGGTCAGTTTGGAAATGGGAAAGCCAGGTTACAGCTCGTCTCCGAACACCTTTTGGAGAAGATGCGAACAGGCGGGGTAAGCAAGGCGTTCTTAATTCTTCGAAAAGGCAAGTGGGACATTCCGGAGTATTACGGAGACGGCAAGCTGGTGGGTTTGGATTTGGGCTATTTGATGGTCGGAGCGCCGTATGGCCCACCCTACACCCTGGATCAAGCGTACCCTTTCGTGCGCGGGGCGACCATTGCCATAGGATTTCCCGACATCCTCTTTACCGCCATGGACGCCTTCGGCAAGGCTCTGCAACGGTTGCGGAAAACCAAGGCTGAACTTGTTCTCGGTCTTTTTAAGGCCCATGACCCTCAAATGATGGATATGGTCGAGATCGATGAGCAAGGGCAAGTGCATCGTATCCTGCTTAAGCCGCAGGCGACTGATCTGAGGCTGACGTGGCTCCTCGCAGTTTGGACGCCGCGGTTTACCGAATTCTTACACACTTATTTGAAGAGTCCGCGAACCTCAGCTCAGCGAGTCGGGCGGGGACTGCCCCCCGAACTGACGGCGGGCCATGTGGTGGAAGCGGCTCTTCAGAGCGGGTTGCGGGTGCAGAGCGTGATTTTCCCATCAGCGGAGTATCTGGACATTGGAACTCCGCTTGGTTTGCAGAGACTCGCGTCTGGAAGATGGGCGAAAGCGACCCGGGTCTCTCTAGGATTTTCTTCAAAGCGCGACAGCACTGCGAGACCTGGCCCGAGGCGGGTTGGACAGGATGACGTGTAGCTTCAACACTATTTCGATGAAAGAACAGCCCCCAGTCACGATCATGACGCCAGTCTATAATGGCGAAGCTTTTTTGGCGGAGTGTATAGAAAGCGTGTGCGCGCAGTCCTACCAAAACTGGACCTATCTGATCGGCAACAATTGTAGCACGGACGGGACGCTCGCCATTGCGCAAAAGTACGCAAAGTTGGATCCTCGCATCAAAATATCAAACAATGACAAATTTTTGTCGTTGAGCGATAACTGGAATAATTGCTTCCGACAAACTCGAGGCAAGTATGTTTCCGGGCTCGGTGCCGACGACGTGATGCCGGCGAACTTCTTAGAGACGTTGGTGAATGCCATGGAAGCCCACCCGGAGTGCGGTCTGGCGCACTGTCCTCTTCGGCTGATTGACGAAAATGGCAACGAACGGACGAATAACTGGCAGACCACATCGATTTTCGCGCGCAGTAGCGATGGACTGGTCAATCAACGCCATTTACGGAGAGCACCCTTCGACGGTCTGTTGTATTTGTGTGGGGAAAGCGTTTACGTCACCTTAACTCAGCTTTTGGTTCGCCGCACTGTGTTTGATGACGTCGGCTTTTATAATAACCGCTGGGGAGGCGTGGGAGATTTTCATTGGAGTATGAGAGTGGCCCTGGTTACGAATACAATCCATGTCCCTGACACGTGGGGTGGCTGGCGTATCCATTCGCGGCAGGATGGTGCCAACAATACGAAGGACCCCCGCGATTACAACCGCAAGATCACAGAAATGATCGAGGACGCTATGCATGTTTCGCAACCGGTTCTGAAAGATAAACTGCCCTTAGAGTCGCTCAAAAAGTGGTGTAGCATTGCCGCTGATTTGCGTAATGTCTGCTGGGAGGTGGAACGTTTAAGCAACGCGGGCGCGCGGAGGGCTTTCTTGATCCGCGAGATATTGGGCGGTTCCAAAGCGGCTCGTGATCATGTTTTCGCAAGACTCGGGAGGGGGAAAAGTCTGACGCTAGGGCAAAAGATACCGGAGTTGGTGACCCAGTGGTTCCACGAGGCGCAGCTTGGCCCGACCATTGTTCCCTGCTGACGAGTAGTTTCGACTTCGCGACCCCCATGAAGGTTCTTTACGAAGGGTTTATTTTTTCCATCCAACGCGCCGGAGGCGTGAATCGATATTTTAGCAACCTTATCGATCGACTGCCCCAAGATTTTTCTCCTTCGCTAACTGCGTTCGGAAGGCAGGAGAACAACTTTCCTTCGAACAAGAAACTGCGTTGTCGGATTTTGCCGAAGCGGATCCTGGGATCGGAAAAGGCGGGAAGGGCGTGGGCTCAGTGTCACTGGAATTTGACTCAAACCCTCGGAAGCTGGGATCTGATTCATCCCACCTACTATTCGCTGCTTTCGGGGAAGGCCGTTGCGAAGAGAAAGGTGCCACTGGTGGTTACCGTCTACGATATGATCAGCGAGCGCTTTCCGCGTCTCGACTCGAGCGGCGGTGAGACTTCCCGGAAGCGCGACGCGGTTGCGGCGGCAGACGCCATCATTTGCATTTCGGAACACACGAAGAGAGATCTGGTTGAATTCATGGGCGTCCCGCCCGAAAGAATTCGAGTCATTTATTTGGCAACAGAGATGGGCGAAGAAATGGGCCGCCACGAGAAAGTCTCGCTGGCGGAGCCGTACGTTTTATTTGTCGGTAGTCGGACCTTTTACAAAAATTTTGCTCGGCTTCTCGTGGCCTTCAGTAGTATTCGGAACAGTTGGCCGGAACTTCGTTTAGGAGTCGTCGGTCCGCCATTCAGTCCGGCGGAAGAAGAATGGTTGCGTGCGTTAAATCTCTGGGAACGAGTGACGCTCATACCCGATGTCGACGATGGACGCTTGGCGGCTCTGTACCGAAGTTCGCAGGCTTTGATCTATCCATCCCTTTACGAGGGATTTGGCATTCCATTGCTAGAAGCAATGGCTTGTGGGACAGTTGTCATCGCCGCGGAAACCTCGAGCATCCCGGAGGTGGTCGGCGACGCCGCTATACTCTTCAATCCGACCTCCACCGAACAGTTAGCAGAGTGCATCCTTGCGCTTAAGAACTTAGGTGCCCGCCGCTTCGACTATATTGATCGCGGGAAAAAGCGCGTCGCAGCCTTTTCGTGGGACAAGATGGCCGTCCGGACTGTGGATTTGTATCGAAGCCTGGCCAAGTAGCGGCAATACCGTTTATTCCCTAGGCCGATGAGGCACCTGGCTCATGCTGAACGCGCCGCCTAAACTAGTCCTGCCTGATACGACGTGTGGTTTCACTGAATGAAAGCGACCTCCAATCCAAGAGTCAGTGTCTGTGTTCCGAACCTAAACATGCGTCCGTTCTTGCCGGAGAGGTTTGAGACCATCTTCAAGCAGACCATGGACGACTTCGAAGTTCTGGTCTACGACAGCTACTCAGACGATGGCGCCTGGGAATACATCCAGGAGCTCGCCGCTCGAGAACCGAAGATAAAAGCGTGGCAGGGTCCGCGTGCTGGAACCCCTGGCAGTTGGAACCCTTGTGTGCAAGCAGCCCGCGGGAAGTACGTTTACATCGCAACCAGTGACGATACGATGCCGCCGAATTGCTTGGAGCGCCTTGCCGCCGCGCTCGATGCTAACCCAGACTGCGATCTGGCTCACTGCCGCATCAAGGTGATTGATGAAAAGGGCAAAGAAGGACCCGATTGGTGGAAGGGCTGTGTTTTTGCGCGGAGCTGCGGTGAGCTTTTGACCGAGCAGCATGTGAGGTTAGCTCCATTCGACGGCTTGCTTCACCTTTCTGGAGACCAGGTCTATGTTTCAATTACGCAGATGCTGATTCGTCGATCTCTTTTCGAAAAGGTCGGCATGTTTGAAAAGCAATGGGGCTCGCAAAGCGATTATAATTGGCACATGCGGGCGACTTTGGTCGCCAATACGGTGCACGTGCCTGATACCTGGGGGGGATGGCGGGTTCACAGTGCACAAGCCACTGGGGCGGTCGACATGGATTCGGTCGATCGCTTACGAAAGGTCGACGCCATGATTGAAAACGCCGTCGCGTTTTCAGAGGCGCGTTTGGACGAGCGGGTGAGGCGAGCGTTACCGGATTGGGCAAGCCGAGCCAAAGAATGCCGTCAGCTTGCCTGGGAGATTCGTCATAGCAAAGGGTTAGTCAAACGGCGCCTTTCGTTAATCTCGAAGGTATTGAGTGGATCGGCCGCCGCCCGCAGTGACATGAAGGCCTGGTTAAAGGGCGAGCTCCGGTGGCCCGAATCTGCTCCAGAGATCATTCAGAGTTGGCTGAATGATGTCGGGCTGAGCCCGCGGATTCTCCGGTCGTCCGATTCCCGGCGCTAGCGCGTCTCTACGCCACGGACAGGGCGGCGCTTCCGACGGACGGGTAGGATTCGCCCTTGCTAGCTTGGCTCGTCATGGTTGACTCGTAGTTCCTTTCGGCTTCAAGCCGCGTATGATCAAAACCGGGTGAGGCGTGATTCCAGAAGGATTCCCATTCTCGGTTGGCCCTGAGGACGTGTAAGTGAGCGATTTGATCGGCGTTGTCTTGCTGCCAAGCTGCGCCGGCTTTTTTTGAGGCGTGCCTGAAGCACATGCTGGTGTCCTCTCTCGATCATGCCTGAACCGATGGGAAGGCCCAACTGCAAAGCGCGAGTATAACTTAGGGACTGCCATCGATTGTTCAAGTAACGGTAAGCGTTGCGGACCGGACTTTCCTCTTCCGCCGTGCCTTCGGGCTCCAGAAACGGTGCTTAAGCATCGATCACCTTCTGCCTTTGCCCGCGGCGTAGTCTTTTCTGTTGCGTCCGACGCCAAGCATCGGGCCTCTGGGCTCGACAGGTTTTCGCCGCGGTTCCCAGGTATTCACTGACATGGTCTAAGTCGCAGAGGATTCTGCCTTGTTTCTGAAAGATCTCCTGGGTTTACAGTCTAATCCACTCAGCGTCTCCCGGCTACTTCCACACTGCCGAAGGTGGCGCCATGAACGGTTGTGCAACTGCCCTGGGCTTGGGCCGCCACCAGCCTCATCTCCTTCCAATCTCGAGTGCGCTTGCCTTTCCGGGGGGCGTCCTGCCTTCACAGTGAAATCATCGCAACACCCACCTCGGCAATCACATGCTCGGCACGCAACGGAGGTAAAATTCGAAAAGATCGTTGATACTTGTCTTGCAGCTGCTTCTGCGCTCTCTCGGAGCGTGCTCCAACGTCGTCGAGTGCACGGCGCTGGCTCCAATCGCAAATCCCTAGTGCTCTAGGACATGCTCGGCCGGTTGGACAAAAGTGTGCTTGCAACCAAAGTCGGTTAGCACCCACTGCAACCGTCGGCTCCGTCCTCGGGGTGTTACTTCCCACCGTTTGGGCAGAAGGCGCACATAGCTCTTGGCCGCCGTGCGCCAGATCCGTTCCTTCACGCTCACCAGCCCAAAGACACCCCACCACTTCAGCGTTTTCTTTTATGACTCCGCACCGTCGGATCTTGCTCCTTGAGTTCCCGACCCATTCGCTCCTCCGCTAGCCCATTGACTCTTAATCTCATGGCCCAGGTAATGTATCGCCGCTATGAGGAATTCCTCTACCTCATCCGCCATCTTCAAAGGGCCGTCTTTACAGTCTGCCAGGGCCATGATCTCCTGCACCCGCGGCAGCATTTCGGGACTTTCCCGCAGTCGCTCCACCAACTTTATCTCCGCCGATGTGAACAGCCCAGCTGCCTTTTTCCTCTTCATCACTGTATTGAGGTAGGTGTATAAAAAAGCACACTCTTTTCTTCAACTCCTTCTTACCCGCTTTCAATCGCATCCCTCAAGCCATCGTTGTGTATCGGAGATTGACGAAGCGATGGATTTCGGTGTTCAGTAAGGCGGAACCAGGAATTCTATGACGTGGCAATCCAAAGGAATGGGTGGGATTAAGAATCGTCGAAAGCGACGGATGTCAGCTGCCTTGGGGCTCTGGGTGGTGTTTTTCGCCCTCGTTTTCGTTACCACAGGCTGCAAAACGTCCTCACCCGATGCGGCGCTCCTTTCGGAAACGGTTGCGAAGGCGTCTGTTCGCGTGAATCCTGGGGACGTCGTAGACCTTCGGTTTCCAGGCGCTCCAGCCATGAACGTCATGGAACGGGTCCGCCTCGATGGCAATTTGTTTTTGCCGTTGATCGGCGAAGTTGCGGCGGCGGGAAAATCTCCTGCGCAGCTTCAAACGGAACTTTCCGCGTTGTATGCTAAACACTTGCAGGTCAAGGAGGTGGTCGTGATTTTAGCCTCTACATCGGCTTCGGTGTTTGTTTCGGGTGCGGTCAATCGACCGGGTAGAGTTCCCATGGAGCGACCAATGACGGTGCTTGACGCGATTATGGAAGCGGGAGGCTTTGATCCTAAGAGAGCTAACGTTAAGAGAGTTGCAATCATTCGAAATAAGGAGGGACGGTACACTCGGAACGAGCTCAATCTGAGGCCTGTGCTGAAAGGAGAAAACGTTGTTCCGTTCAATCTCGAGCCGTTCGATATAGTCTTCGTGCCTGAGAAATTGTTTTGAGGAACGAGTAGGATTTCCGTTCGATCGGAGATTGCCGTTCCTGAGTGCACCACGTACAGATTTGACTAGTTCGGAAGACTCCGCTACCTTTCCCGAGGGTTTCGTGTGTCTATCAACAGAAATTGATCCCGGAGGCGTTAAATCTTAGGTGTTGGCCACCAGTTTTTCAAAAAAGCTATTGGAAACGGTTTGCTTTCAATTTCTTTGGCGGCGGTGGAAATCAAGGGGTAGCTCTACCTGAAGTGGAATAAGTCGTATGAAAATTTTTGCAGCGTTCATCGTTTTCGGCGTTGCTGGAGTGACTTTTGCACAGACTCCCAAATCACAAGTAAGTAGTGCACAACGGACGGGAGCGGCATTGGCTTCAATTCCCGATCGGCCGGGGCTAAATCCACGCGTGTTCATCCGTGGCTGGGAGATCGTTTCCGTGTCTGCAACCCGGCGCTCTGTTGTGACCGAAGCCTCCCCTGAGTATGTCGACCGGCGACAATCGGGCGAGCGTAAGACCAGTCTGGCCCCGGCGAAGGGGCAGTTTTTGATTGTTGAGCTTCGTTATGTTTGGGCCAGCAACGTTCCTCCGACAGATCCGCTCTGGGATGGAAAGCCTGATTTTACCCTCTACGACGATTCTGGCGCCGTTTATAAGTGCGTCGGCGCGTTGAGCCGCGAAGGGGGAGAGTTTCGTGCCAGCGGAATGACTGCAAAACGTGGGTTGCCCGGGCGTGGCTTGAATCGAGCCCTGGTTTATTTCGATGTGCCAGCGGACGGGCGTAACTTCCGGATCGTTCTCGGTCCTAAATTCCCTCCTATTAGTCTTAGTTCAGCGTCAGACCTTCCCACCGGGGAGATTACCATCCCAAACTGACGCGTTTTCAATCCTTCGAGTTTTCGTGTGGAAGCAGTGAATTCCCTTTTCCAACGTCAAATATTTTCGTAGCTGCAAGCGAGGCTGATCTTTGGTTTTCATGAGAAGGTTTAGGGCTCATTTTTATCTTTTGCTGGCCGCGCTGGGTTTTACACAGGTGCTTTGGGGAGCCGCGCCGCTGCCAATCCGAATTTTACCTCTTGGGGATTCCATCACATCCGGCTTTGGGCCGGCCGTCGAAGGAGGATACCGCACCGAGCTGTATACAAAGCTGATCAATGCCGGTTATGCCGTGGACTTCGTCGGAACTCTCCAGAACGCTAATCCTCCGGTCGCGTTGCCCGATCCGGATCACGAAGGGCACGGTGGATTCCGAATTGATGAAATCGATGCCAAGTTTGAGGGGTGGTTGAGTCAGGTGGACGATCC
>JBGAIN010000261.1:0-8381 GCA_044225505.1 Limisphaerales bacterium | reverse complement strand
GTCTTTTTTGTTCCGAACGAGTTCGAAGATTTTGTCGAGAACGGTGTCGTCGTTTGCCTTGTCTTTCTCGCCCTCTATCTTGGTGACCGGGACAAGCGAGAGCCTTTTGGTGGCGTTGAAGCGCTTTCGAACAGTTTCGTTATCCGTGTCCTTGTTGTTTGGATTCTCGTCCAACCCAAACGGCTTCGCGTTAACGTTCGCGTTCGCTGCGCGACTGGTCGCGGTGAGTTCGATGACGCGCAGTTTGCGCGGGTCGTTGGACGCGCCTTGTGCAGCGACGATACGTTGAAGCAGTTCTTGAAAGGCCGGTTCGAGATGGGCTTCGTCATGGACAAGTAGCGCATCCTGGCCGAGGAAACCGGCGTGAAGGGGTCGCGTCTTGAATCCACGCGTGTAGCGGCTGAACAGCAATCCGCTGCCAATCATGTCAACAGTGCCAACGATGATAGCGGGGCGGCTTGGATCTACGCACCACTCACCGTTGTCGGCAAACTGTCCGCGCAATGTGCTGATGGCTAGCGGCGGCGCATCGGCTGCCGGCAATGGCAAAGCGCACAAAGAGATTAGGGCGCCGCGGACTTCAGCGAGTGCCGGCTTGTTGAGCGCTTCACGTAGCCGTTCTGCCTCGACGGTGGTTTGGTCGACCACCGTGCGGCGGTTGACGACGTAGACGAGGCGACGAGGAGTCTTCCCAGGTGCAAAAGCAAGCGCGCAAAGCCAGACGGCGACAATGGACGTCTTACCTAAACCCGTAGGCAGGTTGGCAGATTCTGGAATCTTTCCGTCCATGAAATGTGCATAGAGCGCTTCTTGCCAGGGGAAGGGAGAAAATCCGGTCAGTTCATGAAAGAGCTTGGGAAAATCTTGTGATCGCATGAGAAGGAACGTCATTTAGCCGTGGTATCTCCAAGGCCTGTGTGGATGTTGATAGGCTGTGGTCAGTAAATTTGAGGATTTCTTAGAGTTTCACATCTTACAAACGCGACGCACTCGTCGCACGCCAAGCGGCATTGGTAATCGTAAGGCGCGTTTCCGTCCGTTGCCGCCTTGAAGAAATCACTGAACGTGACTTGACTCATGAACTTATTCGTTGGCTCTGAATCCATTGACTTCCCACCGGTGGAATTCCGATTGCCCAAGCCGTTGGCGATGATCACGAACAGCTATTTCAGCACTCTTCGGATACCGATTTGATCGGCGTGCCAGCACGGACGGGCAGACATCGACGAGCTTGCTTTCAAGCCTCAGCCGGACAGCGACGATGGAGTCGGTGCAATCAAAATCCGTTTTGACTTCGCTGTAATACCTTGTGGCAAATGAACTTCCCAAGTGCGCTGGCTGTAATCGACTTGCAACGTCAGGCTGGCCTGGCCGGGCGGATGCTCGAATGGTGTGTCTACGAATAAAAAGTCTGGCCCCATCTGGGCAACGGCGAGCGAGCGGCCGTTGACCAGCAGTCGCATTTTCACATCGGCCGAATGGCCGCCCTGATTCGACAAAATCGCCATGGTTGAAGGATGGCGCCAAAATGGTCGCACTCGCCGAGAACCGGCCGAGAGCTAGGGCTCCTCTTTTCTCATCCGCCCGCGCGACGCAGCATTGCATCAAATCTCCTGCTTGGTATCCCGACAAGGAGGGTGCTGACGGTGGCTTCCTTGATGAGATTCTTGTTCGTAGCAACCGTGGATCGGGTTGGCCAGAAGAAAATGCGACAGGACCCAACGTCGGTGTGCGAATCGCTGATTTATTGTCGCTCCGACTGGAACGTCGGCAATAGGCATCGCCCGGTCTAGATGAGACATCCAGCACATCCACGTTTGCTGAGCTTTTGTCATTCTGCATGTCTTGGACTTCACCCTGAGATACGGAGCTCGCTGGCCAGATCTTTCAAATCTTCTCAGAAAGTTTGCAGCCCTAGGCGGATGGAAGTACTTCCAGGAGATCACGCTGGGGTGCCAATCACCGGTACGACCCGCAAAGACTTCCACGATTGCCGAATGAGGGTTGAACTTTGTCATCTGGAACCTGTCGCCAACGGCGGTATTGGCCCTCTCGGAAAAGTGGTGGAGGTCCACCGGCACTCATCAACTGGGCGGAGCGCAGGAGCTAATGCCGCACGATAAACTACTTGCGCTGTGTTTACGCGCTGATTACCGGTTGCAGAGGCAGTGGTGGGAAGCGGCAGTGAAGTGTCGGGCGGTATCGATCGACCTCGTTGTTCTTCCAAAATGAGGATTATAGTCCGTGGACGTTCGTCCGGCACTGATGGCAGATGATCGCCGCCAACTTTGAGGCGATCAGCGTCACTGGGTGTTAGGGATCGGATTCGGTAGGGCCCGCAAAGCCAGGGGCCTCTCGCAGGAGGACCTTGCCTTGAAATCGGATGTCGACCGCAGCTATGTCGGCGGGATCGAACGCGGCACGCGCAACCCTTCCGTGATCACTCTTTGCGACCTGGCCGAGACGTTGGATATGGACCTTGGCACTTTGACCCGCGATTTACCCGTCCCAGAGCCGGTGTGAAGAGGAAAAGCTGAAAACTGAAACGCTGAAAAAAGCGAAGAGAGAAGTGGTCGCTGACGGTTTTCTCGCTCCGCATCGGGGTCGGAATCGTAATCGTAATCGTAATCGTAATCCTACTCGCTCTTCCTGGACTTCACCGTTTTCCAACTCTATGCAACGAAGACTTCGGTCCGCACTCTGCGACTGGTGCTCAGAGCACACAGTCGCGCTCCGTAAACCGTTCCAACTCTTCACCAAAAGTGCCATCAACTGACCGTGCAACGCTTCGGCCTTTTCCACCAATAATTCCGCGGGGATTCGGCGCAGCAGGGTCAACAGTTCACCAAAACCATCCGTAATCATTCGACGCCGTGCCACTTTGCTCAGCCGGGGTTGAAGGATCCGTTGCTGCGGTGCGAACCTGAGCTCTTTAATGGCCCGCCCGACCACACCAGCCGTGACGCGGCCGGATCTGGCGATTCGCACCGCGCATTCCCAAGCGAGCAGCGCCTGTTCCGGCGTCAATCCGATCAACGGCCGGACTTGCCACTCGTTTTCGGGCACACTTTGGGAACGGTCCGTTCCCAAAGTGCTCAGACGCCGAGATCAGCAGATTTACGTAACGCCGGCCGTAACGCCACTTGGCCTGGCAATAAACTTCAAAGGTACTCAAAATCGTTTCGATACAAACGCCCGTCCCGAATGCGCACCAAGGCCAGTCCCACGCGCACAAACGATTCCCAACCACTGCGGATGATCGATTCGGGCACTCCAGGAGCTGATCATTTCGTTGTCGGTCAGGATATCGACGGTCCCCAAGCAACTGACCGAAGGCGCGGTCGATGGAGCCGGCGAGGCGGAGCCAGCGGCCGCGCCCGGCAGTGCGAGAGGCAAGTTGGATTCGGAGCTTGGCGTTTCCGAGACGCGAGTGGCAGGGTCTGGAGCATTCATTTTTCGGTTTGGATTGAGGTATTTTTGGTTCTGAAGAACGTGGTTTCTTGCTTCTAAGAACGGGCTTGGTCCCGTTAGTCCCGAAACTTAAAAGGTTTCGGGACTTTCGGGACTGCCAGTCCGGAAATGGATTTTGGGACTTTCGGGACTTTCGATATTCCCCTTGTTAAAACGGCTCATTTTCATGGTTGGAATATTGGGACTGTCTCCGAGTTTGCTCCCATTTTCCGTCAATGACGGATTTGAGCACCTTTTGGCCTTTCTGAAGTTCTTTGAGCAGCTCAAAAAAGCGGGCGTGCGTGACGCCTTCTTCGGTCATGGCCAGCTTCTTCCATTGGCCGCTGGTGAGGCGTTGGTCACCGAGCACCGCCAGGAGACTCTCCGCGGTGTGTTTGCGTGGCCGTCCCACCTTGGATTTGAGTCGACTCGGATCGAGCTCGGCATTCGCGCGAAAACAGGGATGTTCCCACTGCACCACAAACGACGGCACGGGCGGCAGGTTGCGCAAGACCATCTCCACGGTGAAGGCGCCTTCTTCTTCATGCCGGGTGAAAATGATCAAACTGTCCGGATCGCGCGCGAAGACGCCGCTGCCGCTGATCCGGTCGATAGTCTCTTTGCTGGAAGCGTTGCCTTTGGCGAAATGCCCGGCCATCGCGACAGCGGCCCCGGTCCCGACCGCCAGGGCCTCGATGGTGTTCAAGAGCGCGCTGATGTCGGTGGCGCTGTTTTCGTCGGCGGTTCCGAGCAGTTTGTAGGTGGGATCCAAGATCACCATGGCGTAGTGCTCGTCGCGGATTCGTTCCTGGATTTTCGGCACCAAGACGCGATAGTCCGCCGCCCAGCCTCGCAAGTTCCACACTTCCAACCGCTCGGGTGGGTCCACCCCCTTCGCTTCCACGACCTGCGCGATGCGTTGCCGGAAGAATGCGGTCTGGATCTCGAGGTTGACGTAGAGGACTTTCCCGGGCCGAGTGGGAAAGCCGAGCCACGGGGATCCAGTGGCGACAGAGACCGCCAGGTCGATGAGGCTCCAGGTTTTGTAGCTCTTGGATGCCCCGCCCAGGATCAACTTGTTCCCGGCATGGAGGACGCCCAAGACGAGTTCGGCCGGTGGAACCATTTCCGTTTCCAGCAGCGCTGTGGCCGGCACAATCTCAGGCAAGGCATGGCCGCCCGCTTGCCTGTGCAACCGCTCAAGCAAGGATTTCGTGTCCGCCAGAACCACGGCCGAGTCGATCGATTCTTCACTAGCCAACATGCGCAGGCGCGTGGCGGCGTCGATCACTTGCCGGCGTTGGAACCGGTCTCGGAGTTCAGGGAGGTAGTAATCGAAATTTTCGGCGCTGGGAACGGCGCTTTGCAGTTCCCCAAGATAAGGAAACCCGCCGACGGCGTCTAATTTGCCCCGATCGCGCAAGCGAAGGCCCGCGATGAGTGGATCGCCCACTCCACTCGCGGCCATGTCTGTGAGAACGCCAAAAATCTCCGCGTGCCGGGCGTCGTAAAACCAACGCGGCGTCACGCCGGCCTTCACGGCCAGGGCGGCCTTGGCGATGTCAATCAAGCAGCAACCGAGCACGCCACGCTCGGCCTCGGGGCTATGCGGAGGAAGGGAATCCATCGAAACGATGGAACGAGGGCTTTAGTTGAAGCGCGCCGAATCTCAATGACGAACGCGCGTCGGTGCCTCAGTTAGCATCGAAAGCATTTCGAACCGGCATGACATTCTGCATAACACGACTCCTTGAGTTGGAGATTCCAGCGTTCCGAAGGGAACAGTCCCGCGGTGACTTGTGCTCATGGTGTGCGGGTGTTCGCGATGACGAAACCCGTCCCTGAGGAGAGGCTCACGCAAGCGGGAGCGGTTATCTCCGACGGAAAAACAGGTTAGCAGCTGATGTACCGAGGATTATAGTCCGCAGCAGAGGGACTTGGGGAAAAGCTGAAACGCTGAAACTCTGAAACGCTGAAATTGACGTGGTCGCTGACCGCGACAGGGTTTTTCTCGTTTCGAATCGGGGTCGGGGTCGGTATCGGTATCGTAATCCTGTTCTTGCTCTTGATCTTAATCGTATTCGCTATCCTTCCTCTCGCAAGGATCAGTCGCCCCTCGTCGGGGCTAATCTCCTTGGACGTTTGATTCTCGGCGCTAAAGCGTCCGAGCTACTTTCAGTCATGCCTCCGGCATCTTAGTCTCGGCGAGGAGCGGAAGCTCTGAAAAGCTGATACGCTGAAACTCTGAAACTCTGAGACTCTGAGACTCTGAAACTCTGAGACTAAAGTGGCTGCGGCGTCTCGCCGCAGGGCCAGGGGAAAACCAGAGCCGAGACGGCTCTGCCACTTTTAGTATCCAACTCAGAATCCCCCAATCCAATCGCGTTCCAATCCCACTCAATGGCCGTTCCTGACTGGGATATGAGTGGGATTAGACTGGGTTTGGACTGGGATGTGAGCGAAAGGGATCGCGAGTTACGGGGCGCGGTTGTATCCGAAGGATCAGCCGCAGAATAAGTGCTTAATGCCGCAGGGATGAATGGCTGAGATGAACAAGGCTGCGGCTGGTCTGCGACACAGCTGCGGTCCTGCTCTAAGAAAAAAGGCACGGAAACTGCCGCTCAACCGAGGCAATCAAGGAGCATAAAAATTATGGCAACCGTTCGTCCTAATCCGTCCGCGGGCGTGTTCCGGGGAAAAATCGGCAACCTCGTTTACGCGACTTACCCAAATGATCGAGTCATCGTCCGCCGTCGACCTGTGCACACCGCGGAATCCACTCCAGCCGAGAAGCGGAGCCAAGGTCAATTCGCCAAAGCCATCCGATACATGCGCGATGCGCTCGCTACTCCGGAACTGCGTGCGATTTACCGTCGCGCGGCCCGGTTGCGCGGCAAACGCGCGTGCGACCTGGCGACGGCCGATTTTCTGGTGCCACCGATCATTCACGGCATTGAGCTCACCAGCTATACTGGAGCTGCGCAGCAGCCGATCGTCGTGCAAGCGTCCGATAACTTCGAACTGTTCCGCGTCCAGGTCGAGATTCGCGATTTGACCGGCAACCTTTTCGAACAAGGGCCGGCTTTGGAGAGGGAGGAGGCGAGCGGCCGCTTCATTTATTGGACTCAAGGCACGATTTCCCAGGGCCAAACGGTGGTCGTCCTGGCGACGGCCATGGACCGTCCGGGCAACGTGGTGACGTCCAAGGTCGACTATGCACTGCTCGAACCTGCAGCTCCTTGAACAGAAGTCGTTTAGCCAGGAACCAGGCGCAAGAGATACGGCCGCTTGAGCGGCTGTAGAGTGTCCTGTGGGGAGTCCTATTCCAAGACAGGGGCGTCCAGGAACAAGGCAATATGGCGGCGCGAGAGTTAAGGCCGGTGAGCTTGGGTTGAGGACTATAATCACCAAAGCTTATTCGGCATAAAAGGGGCATTAGAAGCGTCCGTTCTGATAGACGACCTTGCGCTCCGGCGTATCCGCTCCAAGGGCGGGTTTCTCTCCAGAGAACCACCGCTCCTTTCCGAGTGATCACTGATACGCCGAACGCTCCCAAAATAAAGGAGGTTGTCTTTCACGGAAAGGAAAGACGGAAGCACTATGGCTAAAGTAAAACTCAATCCCGTGCTCGAAGCGATCCAAGGCAAAGTAGGCGACCTGGTCTTCAAACAATTCCATCACGAAGAGATCGTGTGCCGGATGCCCGATCGGACAGGAATCGAACCGACGGCGAACCAGGTGGCGCAACAGGATCGATTCCGATTGGCGGTTCTGTACGGCAATGCCGTCATGATGGACCCGGAGGCCAAGGAGATCTACGCGGATGTGGCCGATCGCCGCGCCCAATCGGTGTTTGCGGTGACGGTGGGCGATTTCCTCAACCCGCCCGCGGTCGACGAAATCGATCTGGCCTCCTACAGCGGCAAGACGGGCGAGAAGATTCGGATCCGCGCCAGTGACGATGTGGAAGTGCGGGGAGTGACGGTCGTCATTCGCGATCAGGGTGGGGCTGTGATCGAGCAGGGCGCCGCCACGTTGACGATGGGCACGGCGACCTGGTCGTATACGACGACGACCAATCTCACCCAAGGGCAAGCGGTCTCCATCGAAGTCTCGGCCACCGATCGTCCCGGGCACAAGAGCACTCGGACTCAGTCCCGGAGTTAGGTCAGCGATGCGTTGACCTGGGGTTGGGAGAATGTCTCGGCCAGGTTCATGTCGTTTCCTGCCAAGCCCAACCCCTCTCTCTCTTTAAATTGTCCGCGGACGGTCCACGGCTCCCAATTACTCCTCTCAACTTCCAAGCGACCCTGCCTCCGAGCATGACGGCCGCGGACAATTGAAGCACTCCATGAAATCCAACAAAGAACCTCGTCGTGCACGACCGACCATGGTGGTCATTCAGACGGACAAACGATCCTGGCTGGCGCTGGCCTTCACGGGCTTTGGCGCGGTCCTTCTGCGTTACCTGCGCGTGGTGCGGCAAAAGGGCAAACTTTTTGGCCGACGAAGGAATACTCTATGAAAACCATCCAAGCTCCGCGTGCCATTTGGACCTCCACCAGGCAACGCGGCCCGGGTCATTCCCTCACAGTCCAACGACTGCAAATTCGTTTTTCACTCTGGCCAACCCTCGCCTGCACGCTTGGGTTCGTGTTGCTGGCCCTTTTCGGCTGCGCAGTTCCCCGGGGGCAGCAAGGCGGCCGCGCCTGGACTCTGATTCGCCGGCCCGGGGTAAGCAATGCCGTGCACCTGGCACAATCAGAAAATCCGAAGGAATCGTCCACGCAAACGGTCCAGAGCGAACAATCGCTGAACTACGTGTTGCCGCCGGGCACGCGCATTGCCATGAACACCGCCGCGCCAATCCAGTCATCCGAAGGGGCAGGGGCGGCGACGCCCTCCTCGGACCCGTTGAAGCTGCCCGTGAT
>JBGAIN010000260.1:0-8620 GCA_044225505.1 Limisphaerales bacterium | reverse complement strand
CGTGCCTCCGGTCGCGGTGCGGAGAGTATTGATTAACGTAGCCGAAGCCGTCCCGGAGCACTTGCGAAAAAAGGTCGATCCCGCCGAAATCCTTGTAATAGCCATGGGTTTCTTCGGTCAAAAGAGCATGCACCGAATGATGGAAATCATCATTCCACTGGGCGTCCATTCCGTAACCTCCCATTGATTGAGGCAGGATGATTCTCGGATTGTTCAGATCGCTCTCGGCGATCAGATGAAAGCGGCGATTCAAACGGTCGCTCTGCCGTCGAGTCGCCTTCGCCAAATCTTCCAGGAATGTCACTGCGGAGTTGTCAACTATGGCGTGGACGGCATCCAGGCGAAGCGCGTCGACATGGAACTCAGTTTGCCAGTAAAGCGCGTTTTCGATGAAATAGTGCCGAACTTCATCACTGCCGGCTCCGTCAAAATTGAGCGCATGCCCCCATGGCGTCCGGTAACGGTCGGTAAAATATGGGCCGTACTCTCCCAGGTAGTTGCCTTCGGGCCCAAGATGATTGTAGACGACGTCGAGGATGACTGCCAGGCCCGCCTGATGAGCCGCGTCGACGAGCCTCTTGAGACCTGGCGGACCGCCATACGTATTCTGGACCGCAAACGGATAGACACCGTCATAGCCCCAATTCCAATCGCCGGGAAACTGGGCTACCGGCATGAGCTCCACGGCGGTGATGCCCAAGTCTTTGAGATCTGCCAGCCGTGGGATAACTGCGTCGAAAGTGCCCTCGATTGTGAATGTTCCGACGTGCAACTCGTAGATGATAAAGTCCCGCAACGGTAAGCCGAACCAATGGTCGTCATGCCAGTCAAAGATAGGATCCACCACCTCTGATGCCAGGTGGACCCCTTCAGGCTGGTAATGAGATGCAGGATCCGGACGCTCCCTTCAGGCTGGTAATGAGATGCAGGATCCGGACGCTCGTGCTGGCCGTCCAGGCGAAAACGATAGCGCGCGCCGGGCTCCACACCTGTCAAGCAGGCATGGTAGTAGCCCCTTTCCTGACGCTCCATTTCGATCAAGCGGTTTACTGGACTACTGATCAGAACTTCAACCTTTTTTGCAGAGGGCGCCCAGACCCGGAATTCGCAGCCCTGTCCCTTCCGGCACCGGGCGCCAAGAAATCGGTTATTCATAATGATGAAAGGACGTAGGCAAGACCTGCAGAAAGCCGGTTAACGGGGAGATGCGATGCTCTGCCGAGTAACTATCCGGTAAGAAGCCTGGCTCAGTCTTGATCTGTCCTGTGTCGATCTGTCAGTCTGAACGACGGGAGGGCGGAAACGCATTGACGTGCAGCGTCTCATCGGGTTGACAGCTGACTAAATCCGCACGCAGCTTCTGCGCCGCGTCACGGATCTCATGTGAAAGGACGCTACGACCGAACAGAGCGGTCCGGGAGAGAAGACGCGCCGGTATAGCCTCGGCTGCCCACGTTTCAAGGCGCTGCTTGACGGGAGGCGCCACGGATGCCAGATCCGCTGGGGTCCGGCCCAGGTGCGTCGCGTATACGCAAGACTTCACGACATGCACAAGCACGAGCTGTGCCTCCTGTCGTTCTGCCAACGTCACAGCTATGTCGAGCGCACGTCGGGATGCCGGCGAGAAATCGATGGCGACGAGAATAGGTCGATATTTCCGGCATGGTTTCTCGGAACCCGTGAGATCGTCCGCGTCGGATGTCGTTTTGGCAAGTACGGCCGAAGGCTCCTCGGCCGAAGAACAGGTTTGATAGTCCATATTGTGGTCCGTCGTTTTGTTAGAAGGCACCACCCGCTGTCTGCGGCCGCAGCGTCCTTCGATGAATTACACGGTTTATCCAGCAACAGCTAAGTTGAACCTGGGTCTGGGCCATTAGGGATCAGAGGCGAAGCCAACCGAGCCACTCTGGAGAATAGGCTCTCGACTGAACTCGGCAAGTCCATTCCAACTCAATTCCACCATTCCACCTATCTGCCGCACCCGGCGATCGGACCTTTCCGCTGTGCTTCGGTCACCGAGGCGTGCAGGTTAGGTCTTTTCAAACCGGCGCAGAAACTCAACCAATTCCTTGACCTCAGCATCCAGTTTGTCCGCATATCCTTTCATTCGTCTCTTCCCCTTTACGATCACACCGTCTTTGATGGCCCGAATCGCCTCTTCGTCGCTCGACCTCTTGGAATCAGCTCCGTCAAGAAAGCCGAAAATCAGGATCCGTTCGCGCTTCGCTGAGCTTCTGGTTGATAAAGGATTTCCAATACCTTTATCCGTCGGTCGCCGTCGGGCATCTTCCAGGTAAGGGTATCGCCGGCACGGTAACCGAGAATTGCCGTCGCAAGCGGCGCCAGAACTGATACTTTGCCTTCTTCGACCTTTGCCTCACCTGGGAATACCAGGGTGAACATCATTTCTTCTCTGCCGTCCATGTCCAGAATCCGCACCTTGGAGTGCATCGTGACCACGTCATTGGGGAGTTCGTCGTTGGGCACGACGCGCGCGCGATTCAATTCGCTCTCCAGGTCCCGTGCGACATCCCGATTCCGGCCGTCTCGGGAAGCAGCAGCCAAAAGGCTGTGCAGACGTCGATGATTTTCTGTCGTCATGTAAATCGTACGCATGGTGAATCGCCTTTCGTTCATTGTTGTGCTTCTCTTATTCCACGATGCTTCAAGGGGAATGGGACGTTATCGTTACACACTGTCACTTTGAGCCTTTGACCGGCGCTGGTCCTGCCGAGAAGTCATGATGCACTTCGTGCCCATCGATTCGCAGCTATTTGGCATTCTGGCGCTTCTGTTCACGGTTGCCACTGAGGACAGACGCCCCACGCCCGGACGCACGCCCAACGACTCGTATCGGAGGATGCGTTCGGAGATTCCTGTCGCCACACGTCACAAAGGAGGCGCTCCTTATGAATTTAGGCGGCCTCAGTCTCGAGAAGGCGTGCCAGATCCTGTTCAACCAGCAACCATTCCTTCTTTGTGAGGCTTCTATTGCCGCACACGTCGCGGAAGAGTTGACGGGCATGTCTGCGAATCATTCGCTTGGTCAAACCGGGCGTGATCGGCTCGGGCTGATATGGAACTGAGCGTTTCATCGGCTTGGTCAGAGCGGAGCAAGGGTGTGTCCCATCTTGCGAACGACCACGTTTTCACTCTCAGAACCAGTTCAGACCGACTTGTTCTGGCTTTGAGCACCTGCATTCTCGATCTTGCCGGTTCGTGTCGCCTGTCGCCAAATGTCAATACACGGGAATTGCTTTGGACATTGCGACCGCCACGATCGCAATCAGGACGAGCAACTCGACCACGGTAAGACCATGGTCTAGACTGTGAGTTCTGTTTCGCATTCCGTTTCATTCTGCTCGGATTCGCTCTTTAGGTAATTCTAGTCGCGATTGAGCCCCGGCTCTATTGGATACCTCCCGCCCATGGATTAGGCTGAATATCTTGCTCTGCCTCAGCGGATGCCTGAGATCCGCCGAGATGCCGAAATGGCAAATCTCCGGCCAAAGGCATTGTCCGGGGATCGGGTGAGGCAGACTGTCTGGAATCATCGACCGAGAGCCAGCTACTTCTCGCACCCAAAGGCCTCAACCCAAAGCACCGCGTGGCGCGTAAGTTCTGGGCCCGTTTTAAGCTTGAGTTTTCGTTTGATGCTCGCCCGATGAGCCTCCACGGTCTTGACGCTCATGTTCAAGGCTCGCGCTAGGTCCCCGGTTTCCTTGGCCTGCCCGATCAGCGTGAACACTTCCAGCTCCCGGTCGGTAAGCTGTTCGATTGGAGAAACGGTTTTGGCCGACCTCGGACCAGAGAGGCTATCCAGTAATCGGGTCGAGGCATCGGGGCTTAAATAGATCTGACCTCGCAACACGCAGTGAATCGCTTCGACGAGTTGCTTGCCACCCGACTGCTTGGAAACGTAGCCTCGGCCGCCGGCCCGGAGCACCCGCTCTGCGAAAACCGACTCTTCATGCATGGAAAGAACGAGGACAGGCAGGCGCGGGAACAAGGAGCGAAGATCACGAATGAGTTCGAGACCATTCCGGCCTGGCAAATTGATATCCGCGAGAACTAGGTCCGGTCTTAGTCTCTCGACGGCCGCAAGTGCGTGCGGCGCATCTGCGGCCTCACCGCAGACAACGAGGTCGGGTTGGTGATTAATTTGAGCGACCAAGCCTTCTCGCAGGACCGTGTGGTCATCCACTACGAGGATTCTTCGCCGGATCTCCGTTGATTTATCCATGGTGCTGTTCATAAGGCCGTTGTTGTAGATCATTTTGAATTAATCCTTGCTGGGCAGGGAGCAATGCAGCTGACTTCGGTACCCGTTCCATCTCGTCTCGGCCCAATTCTCAGCCGACCCCGCATCAGTTCACTGCGATACTGCATGATTCTCAATCCGAGCCCGCGGCGGAGCGGTGACAGCACTCCGATGCCCTTGCCATCGTCCCGAATGGTCAGTACCAACTGTCGCGCCCGACGGCTAAGGCGAATCCCAATTTTGTGCGCGCCGGAGTGTTTCAACGCGTTATTTACGGCTTCCTGGGCAATTCGATATAAGTGGCCGGCTATGGCCGTCTCCACCACCTGGACTGGCTTCCGACAATGAAACTGACAGGTTACTTTGAATACCTCGCGCGTTTGCATCGCGAGTTCCTCGAGAGCGTGGCTCAACCCTTCGGGTTCTTCTCGAATCGGTGACAGCCCTCGGGCCAGCCGACGGGTTTGCTCAACCGCGTCCCGGACCAAACTGCAAATTCGGGCTGCTTCGTCCGCTTGTGAAGATGCGCCGCCCTCCATCAACCTTTCATGAAGCACGTTGGCCAGATAGGCGACGCCCCCCAATTGCTGCCCTAGGCCATCATGCAGTTCCTGGGCGAACGTCCGCCGCTCACGGTCGCTCAACTCCAGCAACTCTCGCTCCAGTCTCTTGCGCTGAGAAATGTCCCGAACAAACCAACGGGAATGCACCAGGCGCCCATCCCTCCAAAATGCGTTTGCGTCGATTAAGACCGGCCGAGCTTCGCCGGTAGCAGCCAAAAACTCCGCCGGGAAATTGCGAATGGTCCCCCGGTTTGCCAGCTGCACTAAAAGATCCTCGACGCAAGTTTCATCAGGCTGAAAATGTCTGAGTGGCCGACCGATGCACTGCTTCAGTTTGCATTTCAGCAATCGGAGAAACGCACGATTGGCGCGCAACACGACACCTTGCGGTGAAACCCAGATCAAGCCAACCGACGCTTCTTCAAACAAGTCCGCCAACTCACGCTCTCGCTCAACAAGCGCCTCTCTCATACGCTCCTGCTCCGAAATATCCCGGGCGATGGTGGAAATCCCAACGAGCTTTCCAACCGTATCCCTGATCGGAGACAGCGCCAGAGATACTCGAATTGAGCTGCCGTTCTTCCGAATCCTGTCTGTCTCGAAATGCTGAACCGCACTGCCGGCGCGGATTCGCTCCGCCAAGTCGCTGAATTCCTCGTGACGTCCGGGCGGAAACAACATGCGACTGGAGGCGCCGATGATTTCTCTTGACGTATAGCCGAACATTCGTTGCGCGGCGCCGTTCCAGGTTGTAATAACGCCGTCGAACGTTCGACTGAATATGGCGTCGCTGGATGATTCGACAATGGCGGCGAGCTGACTTCTGACATCGAGCGACGCTGATGGCCCGGCTGGATGCTCTCTACTTCTCGTTGTTCCGTTACGCTTTTCCGCATCCAGTGGCTCATGGGCTTGTCCACCGCGACCGCTTCGTAATACGTTGGTCTTGTTCATCGTTCGATGAGTGATGCTCATTTCTGCCCCCCAGCTTTGGTCTTCGTGTTCAATACGCCCTGAGTGGAGCCCCTCTCGCAGATCGAGCGCCTTTCGCCGACGGGCAACCCGGAATCGTCGAAATGGACCTCGAACGCATCGGAGACTTCCCCACTGGCATTACAGAAAACCGCCGTCACGCGAACGATTTCCGCGGTCTTCCTGAAGTCCGCATCGTCGAGAAGCGCGTACGACCTTTCGTAGAAGGCCTCAAGCTTCATCGTTTCTTCCGAGACTCGCCGGCCGTCACGGGTAAACGCCTCCACATGCACGGTGTTCCGGTTTGTGTGCAATTGATTCATGTCGCAATCCGTGCGTCACAGAGTTCTCGCAAAAGTCGTCGGATGCTCCGCAAGGATCCTACGTGGAACCGCGCTGCGGTGTTGGCCAACCCGACGCGGATCGAGAAGGCCCCAGGAGGCAACGCACGAAACAGGTCTTCATCGGTCCAGTCGTCGCCAGTCGCCAGGACAAATCCTGCAGGGTCCCCATTTAGCCATCCGATTGCGGCGGTTCCTTTGGTGACTACCGTATTGCGGACCTCAATGACTTTGTTGCCCTCTAACACTTGCACGTCAATGTTCCGGGTGTAGTCGGCGAGGTCATCCAGAAGCTCCCTGGCACGCCGAGACGCCTGCTCGGCGTCTGCCCGCCGGTAGTGCCAAGCCAGAGAGAATTCCTTTTCTTCGAGTAGCGCACCAGGAAGACGATCGACGTAGAGCCGAAGGATGGGGCGTACATGAGTCTTCCAGCCAGCCGTCACCGCTGTGGGCATTTGCCATGCCCCACCCCTCGGGCGAAGCCACACTCCATGCTCCGCAATCAACCCGATTGGCAGCTGCCCGAGCCAATTCTCCAGATCAACGCGCGGTCGGCCGCTCACGATCACGACCGATGTGGCGGGGTCGCTCCCTAGGATCCGAAGCAACTCAAGAACTTCCGGATCTGGCTGAGCCACCTTCGGATCAGTTGCGAATGGGACCAAACTGCCGTCGTAGTCCAGGAAGAGGGTTCGGCGCTTCGCGCTCTGGTACTCCCGGACAAGGGTCGCCTGCCTCGTGCTGGTGAGCGACAACGCCCTTTGGGCCTCTTCGTTCGTTCGGGTGGACGCCAGGGAATGAAGAAAGTCATTCGCCCACCGATTGCTATCATAGCGACGCAGGCGGTCCTGCAGGAGCAGGTTGCGTCGGACCTGCTCCTGTGCTGAGACGTTGAGCGCCTGCTCGATGGCATCGGCAATCTCATCGTCATGAAAGGGGCTGACGAGAATGGCTTCCCCCATTTCTTTTGCTGCTCCGGCCATCTCACTCAGGATCAGAACGCCGGTTTGATCCGGGCGCGACGCCACAAATTCCTTGGCAACCAGGTTCATTCCATCTCTCAGCGGAGTGATGAGTGCCACATCGCAAAGGCGATACATGGCCACAATTTCGTCAAACGACAGATTGCGATACTGGTAAGTCAGAGGCGACCAATGCACATTTCCGTATGCACCAGCAATACGCCCCACCGTCTGCTCGATCTCTTTTCTCATCGTTCGGTAGCTCTCAACTCCGGTCCGGGAGGGGGCGACCGAGAGAATAAAAGTCACCTTGCCGTGCCATTGGGGATTGCGCCTGAGAAATAGATCATAACCGCGCAACCGATTGAGGAGCCCTTTGGTGTAGTCAAGACGATCCACAGAGAAGATCACCTTTTGACCTGCGCACCGGTCGCGGAGTTGTTCGACGTGATCGGCGGTTACCTTCGAGCGCGCAGCTGCGTCGAACTTCTGGAAATCGACGCCCATTGGAAACGTATCCACTTTGATTATTCGATCGCGTACAGTCAGGCTGCCTAGTTGATGGTCGATCCCACTGGTCCTCAAAACGCATCCGAGAAAGTGTCGCGTGTAATCGTGCGTGTGGAACCCAATTAGACTTGCTCCCAGCATTCCCTCAATCAGTTCGGTGCGCCATGCGTTCGGCAACAGCCGGAATAGCTCGAACGAGGGGAATGGAATGTGCAAAAAGTAGCCTATTGGCATGTTGGGGAATCGTTCCCGTATCAACGCCGGCAGAAGCATGAGCTGGTAGTCGTGCACCCAAACCGTGTCGTCCGGCCGTAGGATCTCCAGCAGGGATTCGAAGAAGCGCTGATTTACTCGTTTATATTCGTTCCAATACGTTTGCTCATAGCGGGCGAGCGACGGAAAATAGTGAAACAGAGGCCATATGGTGCGATTGCAGAACCCGAGATAGAACCGATCCATGCTCTCTTCTGGGAGGAAGACTGAGGATGCCCGATACGCCTTCTGCCCATGCTCCTGAACGGCGGCTTGGTGCACCGAATCGATGGTCGAACCAGGCCATCCCAACCAAAGGAAATCTGCCTCCTGTTGATGTTCGGTGCTCAACCTTTCCAAGTAGTTCCATAATCCACTCGCCAACCCCCCTGCGCTCGCAGTGAAGCAAGGTTGTCCTTCCTTTATGGAAGCCGTGAACGGCAGCCGGTTTGAAATTACGATCAGTCGCGACCGAGCGTCTGGCGTACACGAAAGATCTCCTGGAGCGCGCATGAGCCCATCCGATATGCGCCAGTTTTTTGAGTTCAGTTGTTTCAACTTCATCCGTTTTAAAAGGTGAGAATAGACGACTCAGAAGCAGACTTGGATTGGTACGCACCCTCCCATTTGGCTTTTCCGTGCAATTGAAAAGCCTGCTGCTGCTGGTCTTCTGAGACGAGAACGGTGTTTCGGGGACCAGAGGTGGTCTAGCCGCTACAAACCGGTACCGCCAAGGTTAATGTCGGTGGGATGGCGGCC
>JBGAIN010000259.1:0-8608 GCA_044225505.1 Limisphaerales bacterium | reverse complement strand
GCGCGGGATCGCCAAACGATGCCTTGGCCCGGCCCGCTTTTCCAATTCTCGCCCACCTCGCGGAGCCACGCCGTCAAAAAAGCGTCCCACTGGCCGTCCGCACCAATCCCAAGAGCTTCAAGATACCAACGATCTCGCCCGTCGTAGCGCTGAGCGAGTGTGGACCAGAGTTGCGGAGCGTCCTGGCTATGGCGGTGGTGCAAAGCAATGGCGCATTCGCGGCGAACTGCCGCCGAGGGGTCCTGGACAAGCCGCTTTAGGCTGGTGTCGACATGGAGATCAGTCGCGGCCGAAATGCGTAGTCCGGCGATGCGGATGTCGGCATCGGCATCGGCAACGGCTTCATCCAAATACTTCCCACCCGTCTCTGGCAGGCGAGCGAGCAGTTGAAGCGCACGCGCGCGCTGGCGGGGATCGGTGCTGTGCCAGCTTTTGGCTAACGCCATCTCCGCGGCGCCTTTCAGATCGTGCAGCTTGGTCCAGGCAAGAGACCGCGTGGCTAGATTGGGCGATTGCAGCGCATCCGCGCAACCGTTCGCCGTCCCGAGATCGAAGCGGGGGATGCTCGCTTTGTTACCTTTTGGTGCGACGCGATAAATGCGCCCAGTCATCGTTGCCAGACTTTGATCGGCCATGTAGTGCCCGCCGACACCGGCATCGTTCCAATCCGCGACGTAAAGCGATCCATCTGGTGCGACACAAACATCGGAAGGACGAAACCAAGCATCGGTGCTACTCACGATATTGGTGATCGTGGCGCGATAGCCTGCCCCATCCGGCTCAATTCGATACGCTCGTACGACGCGCGGGCCGGCGTCGCAGTGAATTAATTGATTGTGGAACACTGCGGGGAGGAGCTGTCCTTCGTAGACGCACAGGCCCGTGGGCGAACCTGCCCCTGTGTGCAACACATTCGGAACAACGCCCGGGTCGTGCTGATGCCACTCGTAGCAGACCTTCTCCGTTTCAGGCATTCCCTGGTCGATCGCCCTTTTCCAGGCGGTGCCCCAGCTAGCCCCTGTCACTTCGTCGGTATACCCGAAATTGCCGTGAGGAAAGACGTGATTGATGCGGACGCCTTGGTTGCCATCGTCATCATTGTCCGACTGCCAAAGTGAGCCAAACGAGTCGACCGCCAATTCGTAGGGGTTTCGGAAATTGTAGGCAAGGACTTCCAAATCACTTCCGTCCAAATTGCAGCGAAAGGCCATCCCTTGGCGGAACGGTTTTCCGAGCGCGTTCACCACTCGGCCCTCTTTGTCCCGGACAGGCGAACCGTCCGGACGGTGGATCTCCATACCTTCGTTGCCCATGTTGAAGTAGAGCTTCCCATCGGGACCGAACGTCACGGCATGCACTCCGTGATCGTGATCAACGCCTTTGATGCCAGTGAAGAGCACCTCTTTCTTGTCAGCTTTGTCATCTCCGTCGGCGTCCGTGAACACAAAAACATTTGGGGCACACGAAACGATCACGCGATTGCCCAACACGCAAATCCCGAGGGCCGTATTGATGTCGTTGCCTTGATAAAACGTCGTCTCTTTGTCCGCGGCGCCGTCCCCATCGGTGTCCTCTAAAATCACGATCCGATCACCGTTCGGGCGAAGCTTCCCCCACTTTTGCCACGTGCGATAATTGACCCCTTCAGTGACCCAGACGCGACCTCGCGCATCGATATCCAGGTTTGCGGGATTGCGGACCATCGGTTCTGAGGCGAACAACGAGATTTCCAAACCCTCCGCGGCGTGCAGCTTCGCCATCTGTTTGCGGGCTGCTTGAGGGCCGACCCCTTCCGGGTTCTCAGCGGCGCGCGCGGTGGTGAGAAACGTGGTGGTGGTGACTAGGAAAGCGAGCTGGACTGGCGAAAGGACTCTCATGCTGAACGGGATTGGTAGCTTGGTTACTGCTCCCGTTCGGTCATGGGCAGACAAAAACTTTACGACAGTCTGATCGCGGTCAGGCCGTGCCTTCGGGAACTTTGAGGTAGAGTAGAACCTGCCCTACTTGCGGTCGAGATTTTGTTTTAAGTCTTCGGGAGTGACAGTGGATTCAACTCCGCGGTTAGGAACATCCATCTTCGCAATCCAAAGAATGGAGTTGAGGACCACTTTGCGGAATTGGTCGTTCCCCCAATTCTTGTGGTAATGCGCTCCTGTGAACCCGAACCCGCGGCCACCGTCCGGCCGCTCGATGACCCACATCATGTGCTCCGGCTCGCCTTTATGGCTCTGCACTTCCGGGTTGCCACCATGGGCTTCGTTGGCGCCTGGTTTACCGCGGGTGCTTTCTGGGGGGATCGTCGTCAGGATGGGCGTAACGTTCTTCATCCCTTCTGGGAAACGCATATGGTAGTACCACTCGTCGTGAATGGTGAACGGTGCGACGCCACGAGTCACGGCGTGCTCCGGAAGGCGGTCGAAACTGGCCTGCCACGTCGGATTCACCGACCAAAACATTTCGAAGTACCCTCCAATCCAATTTAGGAATTCCGGGCCACCCTTGTCTTTGGGAACTTCCACGGCGTAGTGTAAACATCCAAGGCCCACCCCTTTTTGAACCAGGTCGCCTAGGATTTTGAGGCGCTCGGGTCGGATTGCCGGGTGTCCTGTCCCTCCGTCCGCATAGATCACCACAGCGCTCGCTCCATCAAACGCGCTCGCGTCACTCGGCCACCCGTTTGAGTAGACCATCGACGTGACGCCCGGAACATTGCTTAGACAGCGCGCTAGCAGTAGGCAGCCCGCGCGATGTTCGTGATCTCCGGGCGCATGACTGGGAGTGCCCGCGATGAAAACGATCTTTTTGTCCGCGGCGACCGTGTGAAGCGAAGCGCAAAGCGCCAGCGTAACCCAGGAGAGAGCAAATAGTGGTTTCATGGCTTTTGAACGACGTTGAAGGATAAACAACTCACGTCCGAGAGGCTAGAAGAGAAGGAGCCAACGTCCAAGCATGGATTCCACTTTGCTGAGCTTCACCGCCCGAGCCATCGCCACAGGGTGACCACGCGACTGCGACTGCGCGGGACTCGCAGCACGGAACACTCGGCGACCTTACGTGGGGTGGCCCCAAATGGACTTCAGTAAGCGGAACCGCTGTTGAAAGTCATTTGGCGAACTCTTCCTATTGGCAGACCCAAGCGAAAGAGGAGATCAGGACGGGACGGCTCCACAATTCCTTGAGGAGCGCGGTTGCCTCAGCTTCCTGCTCCGCGAGCGATTTTGGAGGCGGCGGCCTCGAAGGGAGGTAGTCAGAACCCGCCCGGAATTTGTCCCAGTTTTTCGGAGTGGATGATTGGTTCAAAAGTTGATGAGTTAACGCTGGCGCACAGGCTCCGAACCCCAACCCCTTACGAAAAGCATTTCGGAATCCCTGGAGAGCGTCGTCTTCAGTCAGCTTGCGCTTTCGGATCTTTCGGATCCCTCGGTTCACGCCGTAACCCAATACCTGACAGAGCCGCTCAGTCTCGGGCTTGAAGCATAGATCGAGAAAATCCTGCGGCTGAGCTGAACCAGAAGTTAACAAGAGGGTTCCGGCATCTCGAAGCTGTTCGGCAGCGGCTTCTTCCTGGCCCGGCTCCGTGAACAGGCTGGCGATCAAGGGAAGACTCGGGTGGAACTTCCGACCAAGGACAGCTCCGATCTCAAACAGTTGCTGCGCCGCGAGGATATAATCTGCCACCTGAACGCACGGGCTTCGAAGCCAACGAGTTCGAAGTATAGGCGAGATAAAGCGACGGGCCAGGAAATCGAGCAAAGTGACATCTCGTGTTCCGGGGATTTGACCACTGGATTGACGACGCTCCATGGACGAACAAGACTGATCCGACAAAGCCTTAACGTCGCTTTAATCAGGCGCTCTGTCCAACGGTTTTCCACGGCGGCGCCTTCGACCACCCATGGCTGGGGCCAAGTGAGAGCAATTCGCTCTCAAACCGAGGGGCCAAAGACGTTCGCTACGCGGTTCACGTCTCTGACGCAAGGGTTTACGCGTTGGTGGTGACAATTGTCACCGAATCTTCCTCGGATCGCTCCCACCGAGTGTCCGCAATTTGCGGACGGGCACCTCCGTCGCAACGACAGAGCGCGTTCTGGAAACGCTAGTACCTGTGTGGCTACAGCGCACCCACAAATTGGCGCCGGGCCGTTCCCAAGAACATCGACGATGCCTGGATTTGTCGCACATCTTGTCGTCAATTCGTTAACGGGTCCTCGGCGCCCCAGACCCATCTCCGAAGGTTCGATTGCCAAGACGCCTGTGGATCCGGCACCGTTTTAGCGATTGAGGGAGAGACTACAGGCACCGGATTGCGTCAGGAATACAACAAGTTACGACCCCCTCAACCCTTGGGGGTCATCGCTCCTCCCTTCGCTCTTCTGCCGTAGGTCACCCACAGGTGACCCACTCGAAGTGGGTTACCTGTGGGTGACGAGCGAAGGACGAAGCGAAAACGAGCGTTTCGAGTCCGACTCGATTGCACCGACGTTCCTTGCGCGCGACCGTGACGTTCCGAGTATCGTGAGCGCGCTGCGGCGCTCATCCGGAGGTTGAGCCGAGATCGAGCACTGCGTTCGCAGAAACCGAGAAAATAAACGTTGCGATCGAAGCGTTCTTTGGTATGGTCTGACCCCTTTTGAGATTCTGGCGATACGCTGGGAGATCAGAATCGGTTGTGGAAACGGCCTCAATTGAGCCTCGGCCTGAGTCAGCCTGGGTGGCCATAACAACATTAAAGAAAATCCCGTGTTCCGCGGGATGGTTCACCAGATAGGTGAGCTTCGAACCAAAGGAAATCTGTGATTAATATCGGAGTTAAAGAGTTGTTGGAAGCGGGAGTGCACTTCGGTCACCAAACCAAGCGTTGGAATCCGAAGATGAAGAAGTTTATCTTCGATGCACGCAACGGCATCTACATCATCGACTTAAGCAAGACGTTGGCCGGCTTGGAGGCAGCCTGTGAATTCCTTAGCAAGACCATTGCTAAAGGGGGACGCGCACTCTTCGTGGGGACCAAGAAGCAAGCGCAAGAAGCGGTTAAAGAGTCTGCGAAATCGTGCGGTCAGCTCTATGTGACGGAACGCTGGCTGGGTGGGACGCTCACAAACTTGAAGACCATCAAGCGTTCGCTCGGTCGCCTCCATCATATCGAAAAGATGGAAACCGACGGGACGATGAGCAACTACGTCAAACAGGAGCAAGCTGCTCTCCGACGCGAGGCGGCCCGCCTGTTTAAGAATTTGGACGGTATTCGGACGATGGAGTCGCTTCCGGATGCACTCTTTGTGGTGGATATCAAACGCGAGCACAATGCCGTGGCTGAAGCTCGACGTTTGAAGATCCCAATCGTGGCGATCGTTGACACCAATTGCGATCCGGATCTTGTTGATTTTCCGATTGCTGGCAATGACGACGCGATTCGCTCGGTGCGGCTTATCTTAACCGTGATCGTGCAAACAATCATGCAGGCGCGCGCTGAGTACGAAGCCAAGTACGGGCGACGCAAGACGGCGGAGGTCGCAGCGGCCGCGCCAGAGGCAGTCGCGCCTGAAAGCGCCCCCGTGGAAACGGCACCGGCGGTGGCCGCCCCGGCTCCTGCTTCCGTGTAAGCCTGAGCTTCTGCTCCAGGACAAAGGAAACGGGTAGAAAGTCGGAAACAATCTCGTCAATTTTCATATGGCAGAAATTACTGCGGCATTGGTGGGCAAACTGCGCGAACTCACGAACGCTGGTTTGATGGACTGCAAGAAAGCGTTGGCCGAAGCCGGAGGCGATCTGGAGACGGCGGTGGACGTGTTGCGGAAACGAGGGGTTGCGACGGCGGCCAAGAAAGCGTCGCGTGAAGCCAAAGAGGGGGTCATTGCGCAACATATCCCGTCTGGGGCGCGCCAAGGCGTTATTGTAGAAGTGAATTGCGAAACGGACTTCGTAGCAAAAAATGACCAGTTTCGGGCGTTTTGCGATGAGATCGCGAAAACCATTGCGGTAAACCCGGGCGCCGATATCGAAGCGATGCGCACGGCGCAGGTCGCGAAGATGGGAGAGAACATCCGCATCTCGCGTCACCAGCGGTTGGAAGTGCAGGGTAATGGGCTGATCGGAGGATATATCCACACCGGCGCGAAGGTTGGCGTGTTGGTTGAAGTCGGGGCTGGCAAAGAAGCAACGGTGGCGACTGACGGGTTCCGTCAATTGGTGAAGGACATCACCTTGCAGATCGCGGCGGCCAATCCAGTGGCGGTCTCTCGCCAGCAGGTAGATCCAGCGCTGATTGCCAAGGAAAAAGAGATCGCTGAGGAGCAAGTGAAGAACAAGCCAGCCCAGGCCATTGCCAAGATTGTCGAAGGGAAGCTGGAGAAGTTTTACCAGTCCTTTTGCCTTGTTGATCAAGGGTTTGTTAAGAAGAACTCCGAGATCACAGTGAAAGAGCATGTCGCCTTATTGGAGAAGCAGCTTGGAGACGAAATCACGATCCGGCGGTTTACTCGGTTCCAAGTGGGCGAGACATTCGGTAGTTAGGTTAAGAAACCCTTTACTGTACTCCTGGCCAGACTAGAATGGCTGTAATTAAGTACTAACCAGGACAAGTCTATGGACCTTCATCATCCGATCCTGCGGGAATTTCCGGAACATCGGGACGCGATCAAGCGCCTTCGCGCGGGAAGCGACCAGTTCCGGCGATTCTACGACGAGTACCATACGTTGGATGAAGCGATCTACCGAATTGAAGAGGAGATCGAGTTCGCCAATGATCAGGAGACCGAGGAGTTGAAAAAGCGGAGGGCTTGGTTGAAAGACCAGATTTACCACTCCTTGATTCATTCGTCTCCTGGGCACTTGCCGGCCGCAGGACCGGTTCAGACTTCGCACGCGTCGGTTGCCGCCCCCTGACCGGGCAATCGATCTGGGCGGCTCGTTTCGGGATAAAGTGGAATCGACAGCCCTGAGCGATCATTGATCGCCCATCGGGCGCCTCGGTTGGCGAGGGTGTGTTCCTACAGGTCCCCGCCTTGACTTGAGTTTTTCCGTTCATTACCGTCACCCCATGACTCGTTGGATACTTCGTTTCGCCCTGGCGGCGTTCTGTTTGCTGCTGCTGCCGCTCAATACACCAGCACCGCTGGTTTATCGGGCTGGGGAGGGGTGGTCTTATGAACCGGTCGGAGGAGGCAAGTGGACACGGACTCGTGCCAAGGAACAGTTGGAGGTGGCCCAGCAAGCGTTCGATCGGAAGGATTTAAAGCTCGCATTAAAGGCAGCGCGACGAACCGTCCGGGTTTGGCCACTCTCGGATTATTCACCGCAGGCGCAGTATTTGATGGCGCGCTGCCTCGAAGAAAAGGGGCAGGATGAAAAAGCGTTTAAAGCCTATCAAAACTTGCTCGAAAAGTATCCTAAAGCCATTAATTACGAGGAAGTTTTGCAGCGACAGTACGCCATCGCCAACCGGTATTTGGGAGGAAAATGGTTCCGGCTTTGGGGCTACATCCCGTTTCTGCCATCGATGGACAAGACGTCGGAGATGTATGAGAAAGTAATCAAGAATGGGCCTTACAGCGAAGTCGCTCCGCAAGCTCAGATGAATATCGGCTCCGCTCGAGAGAAACAATCGAACTATCCTAAGGCGGTCAAGGCTTACGAGAAAGCAGCGGATATCTACCACGACCAAAAGCCCGTGGCGGCCGACGCTCTGTATCGCGCTGGGGAAGCTTACTACAAACAAGCGAAAACGGCGGAGTATGATCAAAGTGTCGCGGGCAAAGCCATTGCGACGTTCGCAGACTTTATCGCCCTCTATCCGGAAGATCCCAGAGTTCCGGAAGCGCAGAAGGTGATTGACGGCCTGAAAGAGGAGCAAGCGCGTGGCGCCTTTAAGATCGCCCAGTTCTACGAAAAGAAGAAGCGGTGGAGCGGAGCTTTAGTCTACTACAACGAAGTGCTGGTGGCCGATCCAAACTCGAAATATGGGGAAGAGGCGAAGAAACGGATCGATGCGCTCAAACAAAACGCCGCCAAAAAGACAGCTCAGAATTAAATGCGCTTTTACGCTTGGTCGATACTATTGACCGTCTTGCTGGGGACGGGATGTGCCGGATACCGGCTCGGACCGAGCAACGGAGAGAGTGCGGGGGCTCGCTCGGTTCGAGTGGACCTTTTTAGCAATGAGACATTCGAACCGCGCCTGACGCAAGCGGTAGGAACCGCGCTGCGGCGGACTTTGCAGCAGGATGGGACTTACCGCCTGAGCACCCATGGAGACGCGGATCTGGTTGTGACCGGGGTTATCAAGCGGTATCAACGCTCTGGGATTTCCTTTGATCCTCGAGATGTGATTACCCCGCGCGATTTTCAGATAACCATGACGGCCAAGGTCACCGCTACCGAACGGATAACTGGAAAAGTGTTGTTGGATCGCGAGGTTGGCGGCCGCACCACCATCCGGATTGGACCAGACCTGACAAGCGCCGAACGTCAAGCGGTGCCTTTGCTGGCAGAAGACTTGGCTCGGAACGTAACATCGCTCCTTGCCGACGGAAGCTGGTAGGGTCGTAATCTGGCGCGCAGACCCATGAGTCAGACCCATCCATTAACCACCACCACGTTTGAGTTGCCA
>JBGAIN010000017.1:41786-81740 GCA_044225505.1 Limisphaerales bacterium | reverse complement strand
AAAGTGCAAGGACTTAGCGGTCACCACACTAGCGCGTCCCATGTCGAACGGCGAGGTACGTTGCTTCGGAGCGCCATGGCGTTCTCCAAAAGGCATTTGATGGTGAGTGCATAAAGAGCTGGCGTGAACGACCTCAGATGGCCTTTGGGGGTGACGGGTTGGAATCCCCTCGGCTCCACCATCCTTCTAAGGCATTGTCCTTGTTTCAATTGGAACATAACGCCGTCGTAGTCTATTCTCGTGAAAGGCACGTTTTTTAACTAAGAAAAGCCCGATGGTTCTGGCCTTGGCTCCGCCTCGTTTCTTGATCATAGTTGGCAGCCGATTCAGTGAAGCCTGACTTTGAAGACACCAGGGGAACCATGGAGTGCCAGAACTGGTCTCGCAAACGGCTATAATAATGAGCAGCCCGGTTTTCATCACGCAGCTCACGCTGCGCAATTATAAGAGTATCGCTGGGTGCCGGCTGAAGTTAGGGCCGCTGACCTTTCTGGTCGGCCCAAACGGTAGCGGGAAGAGCAATTGCTTGGATAGCTTGCGCCTCGTCGCCGAATCCCTGCGCACTTCCCTGGATCATGCGTTGCGTGATCGCGGAACTATCAAAGAGGTACGCCGGCGCTCTGGGGGACATCCAAATCATTTTGCCGTTCGTCTGGACTTGACGGTTCCTGCCGGCGCTACGGGTTACTACAGCTTTCAAGTTGCGGCCAAAGAAGCCGCGGGTTTCGAAGTCCAAACTGAAGAATGTTTTCTGACGAGTGGGACAGACGAGCACTTCTACCGGGTCGAGCGTGGTCAAGTCGTAAAATCCTCTCTGAAGCTAGCGCCTGCTGCTTTTCCGGACCGACTATACTTGGTCGCTGCTTCTGGACTGCCCGAGTTTCGGCCTCTCTACGACGCGCTTTCTGGAATGGAGGTTTACAACTTAAACCCGAAGGAAGTCGGGGCGATGCAGAAGCCTGATCCAGGCGAGATTCTGCGCCGCGACGGCAGCAATGCAGCGAGCGTGTTTAACAACCTAACTCTAGACGCAAAATCGCGCGTTAATAGCTACTTGGCTCGAATTGTCCGCGGCGTCTCGGACGCCGAGACGCGCATCCTCGGCTCTCAGGAGACCGTCGAGTTTCGCCAGGCGGTAAAGGGGCAAAAGCATCCGTGGCGCTTTCTTGCCGCGAGCATGTCAGATGGAACTCTGCGTGCCTTCGGAATCCTCCTCGCACTATTCCAAGCAGAAGGTCGAGCTGCCAACCCGCCTCGATTGATCGGCCTGGAAGAACCCGAAATGGCGCTGCATCCTGCCGCTTCCGGAATCTTGCTTGCCGCCTTGCGGGAAGCATCAGCAGTTACCCAGGTTATGGTGACCAGTCACAGCCCGGATCTACTGGACGATTCATCAATTCCTACGGACGCCATTCTTGCTGTGGACAACGAAGGCGGCGTAACAAAGATTGGTATCACCGACGAGGCTGGGAGGTCGGTCTTACGAGACAGGCTTTTCACTCCAGGCGAGCTCCTCCGACAAAATCAGCTTGCCCCCGATCCCTCGGAGTTGACGGACGTCGACGACGAACGGCAACTCAACCTTTTTGAATTGAATGGGCGATGAGCAGTTTCTTTATCGCCCCCATTGTTGAAGGCCATGGTGAGGTCCAGGCGGTTCCATTGCTCCTCCGACGCATTCTGGAACAGACTGCTCCAGATGCTTGTCTTCGTGTCAACCCACCTCTGCGAGTCAAAGCCGGCAGTTTCATTAACGACAAGGAGTATTTTGCCAAGTACCTCGAGCTTGCCGCGCGCAAAGCCAAACCGCATGAAAATGGTTCCGTGTTGATCTTGCTGGATTGCGAGGCTGGCTGCCCCGGTGAACTTGGTCCGAGGCTTACTTCGAAGGCGAAAGAAGTCCGGTCAGATGTGCCGGTGATGGTCGCCCTGGCCTATCGAGAGTACGAAACCTGGTTCTTGGCTGCCTCACGTTCATTGCGCGGCGTCTGCGGGCTGCCACTCGACCTCGAACCACCGCCTGCTCCTGAATCACTCCGAGACGCTAAGGCCTGGCTCAGCGCGCGGATGTCGGTTGGGTACAATGAACCGAATGATCAACCAAGCTTCACAGATCGTTTCTCATTTGAAGAGGCCAGCGTCGTTCCATCGTTCAGGCGATTTCATCGGAAGATCGCTTCCCTTTTCAGACCGTAATTTTGAAGAGAATCATGAATTCTGTGAAGTTGCGCGCGCGAGCAGGTAGCGCTTCCGGGATTTCCCCACGCTCGGTGAGCATGTGGCGCAGGTCAGTGGTGATGTGTTGGGGTGAGTCCATTTCGGAGGAGATTCCTGTCTCAACGGCCGGCCAATTCCTTGAGCATGGCTGTTATCTCGTCCACGATGCGCTCTCCCGTCCCAGGTTCCGCATAGCTGTGAAATCCGGTCCACGTTTGATACCCGCCCAACGTGTGAGCTTCCAGATCGGGAAGGTAACCGATCCAATCATTGGCCAGCTCCGCGATGTAGGTGTAGCGGAAAGGAGATCGATTTTTGATGTCCAGGCCAAACCGGGTGAAGAACTCTGCCGGAACGCCTACGATCGCAACGTCCCCGATCAAGAGGACGTGCAGCCAGGTCTGCCGCTCCTGACCGCGCTGCGGAGCCAACTGCTTTCGCATATTGCGAAATACCTCAATCGTTGAGGCAGCGCCGTTGGGAATGTACTCACGACAATACTCCACCACTTTTTCATCCTCTCGTGCTTCGTCAAACTCCCGCACATGAAATCGAAAGGCTCGCTTCATTGCGCCCAGGCGCAAGACCGGACGAGGTTGGCCCTGGTCGAGCCCAGCCTTGACATCCTGCACGATACGTTCCATGGCCTCCCGCCCGGTCAGTTTCAGGTTATGCGTCGACCCCGAGGCGCCTTCCAGGAAAGAGACGATCCCACCGCATTCGCGTTCGATCTGTTGGGCGGCCAGCCCGTAGAAACTGGGGGAGCGTTTGCCCGGCTCGAGCGTGCCAATCGTATGAGTCGAATGGTTGAAAATTGTGGCTTTCAGAGTTCCATCCTGGTCGCGAAACGCGAGGACGGGCAATTCCGGGTCGAAAGGGCCTGTGGGTCGCACGAACCCATCTTGCCGCCCGACCCAATAAACCCGGCCATCGGACAAAAGCACGCGGCTGTTTTGCCCGACCGCATTCTCTTCACTCAAATGAAAGAACAAGGCGCATTCTGTCTTCGACAACCGGGCATTGGCTTCTTTGACCGCGGCAACGATGCTACGTTGCACGCTTTTGCTAAATGTCTCGTCGAGTCCGTACCCGTGCAGAACCACGGTGCTGGGCGCATGATGAGTGTGCGTGCAGTTGATTAGAATCCGATCGAAGGGAATGGCTGTCTCCTTTTCGATTTCGCGCGCGACTGGGTCCAGCTGAGACCGCGTCATCATGAGGACGTCGCACGCCACAATCGCAAGCTTGCCAAACGGCTCCTTCTCCAAAACGACAGCCACGGCGCGCAGTTCGCCCTCCTGGCCGCGAGCGTGCCCGGCCAGAATGCCGCCGGCCACGATCATCGAGTCATCTGCCGCCAAGTTAACTGTCGCCGCGCCGACCTTGATACCTTTCCCGGACACGGCCAGTTGCGAGCCGACCTCCGTGCGGTGGAGCCGTTCAGAACCGGACGGGACCTGCCCGAGAACGTTGCTGCAGCCTAATCCTAAACCGATCCAAAAGATGAGGTGTGCCGCTGTGGTTCGAAGGCCGAAGGGTCCGGTTTTCTGGTTCACGCTTGCGACCATCGCACAGCGGTTGGTAAAAGGAAAACACTGAGCATTGGCCATTGCCTTGCTAACTTCGGTGTCTTAGGGTCGTCCGCAATCATCAGGACCTGATCTTCTTTATGAAAAGTGCGTGTTGGTCCGTTCCGCTTGCCATCGCTCTTTCCTGCATAGGCAAGGCTGCGGAACCGAGGCCTCGTCCGCTGCCACCGGAGCAGGAACTCGCCTCGTTTCGCTTCGCCGATACCATTCTGACTGCCGAATTGGTCGCCGCCGAGCCGGATGTCATCAGCCCTGTCGCCATCGCCTGGGATGAAGACGGCCGAATGTTCGTCGCTGAAATGAATGATTATCCGCTCGAGCCCGCGGGCGGTCGCGTCCGGCTGCTCCAGCCGAACCCGCGGGACGGAGGGAAACTCCGCGCCACCGTTTTTGCAGATCGACTCCCGTTTCCCACGAGCGTCCTTCCCTGGCGCGGTGGGCTACTTGTCACGGCAGCGCCCAACATCTGGTATCTGAAGGACAACAACGGAGACGGACAGGCCGACGAGCGCCGCATCATTCTTACCGGCTTTGGGGAGGGCAATCAGCAACTCCGGGTCAATGGATTGAGTTGGGGATTGGACAACTGGGTTTATGGCGCTAACGGACGCAGCGACGGTGAGATCCGCAAGCCCGACCAGCCGCCGAATCAAGCGGTTTCCCTCCGCGGACATGATTTCAGGTTCCGTCCTGAGACCGGCGAATTCGAGACCCTGGCGGGCCGGAGCCAGTTCGGCACGACCTTCAATGATTGGGGAGACCGGTTCCTTTCCTGGAACACGGTTCCCATTCGGCAGGTGGTCATTGAAGAACGATACCTGAATCGCAATCCGTATCTCGCTCCCACCGAATCGTTCGAGGACTTGTTGCCTTTGAATGACACGAAAGAGGTGTTCCCGGCGACTCCGCCGCCTCTGGTTTTCAATGAAGAGTCCTCGACTCACTTCAACGCGTTGGCAGGCCTGACGATTTATCGCGGCGAATTACTGGGCCAGGATCCCTCCGGCCGCGCCTATCATGGCAATGCCTTCGTGGGCGAGTCGCTTCGCAATCTGGTTCATCGCCGGATCCTGGCACCTCGGGGCTCGACGTTTACCGCGCAACGCGGGGAGCCAGGAACCGAATTCCTGGTCTCGACCGACCCTTGGTTTCACCCCGTCAACTTCACCACCGGTCCGGACGGCGCCCTTTACATCGTCGACTTTTACCGCCGGTTCGTCGAACACCCACACTACGTTCACGACCAGAGTGTCGTGGCCAAAGTTCCATGGCGCGACGGCGCTGGGCACGGCCGCATTTGGCGTGTCCGGCGCCGAGATTCTTCGCCGGGGGCGATCACGACCTCGATGCAGCCCCGCCTTGGTGCAAGCAGGAGTTCGGATCTCGTCCAGCACCTGACCGGGACCAAAGGCTGGTGGAGCGATACGGCCCAGCGCCTCCTCGTGGACCGACAGGATGAAAGCGTTGTGCCTCTCTTACGTATCGAAGCACGGACGAACCAGAACGCCCTGTCGCGGATGCGGGTCCTCTGGACACTTGATGGGCTTCGAGCGCTCGATGCCGCGACTCTCCTCGCCGCCCTTCGCTCTGAGCAAGCGCCAGTTCGTGAGACAGCCGTCCGCCTGGCCCAAGGCCGGATCGGTTCCGATTCTGACCTCCAGCAGGCTGTTTTCGATTTGGCCTCCGACGCCAACCCGCGGGTCCGGCTCCAGGTTGCCCTGGGGCTGGGCGAGTTGCAGGCAGACAAGGCACTGGCCGCGGAAAAGATGGCGGCGTTTGCTCGGCTCGCCCGCATCGATCTTCTCGAACGCTGGCAATCGCGCGCCATTCTTAGCAGCATTGAGTCTGAAGCGTGGCCGCTTTTCCAATCCCTCGTGGCGCAAGATCGTCGCTGGCTTTTGGCGCCGGTTGGCGAGTCGGCTTATTTCTTACGGAAACTGGGGGAACTCGTCGGCGCCAAGCCGCCAGGACCCGGGCTTGCGGAGGTATTCGGATGGTTTAGGCAACCCGCTCAACCCCCAGTGGCCGGTGAATTAATTCTTTTTGCCGGGATTGCAGACGGTCTCAGGCGGCGCAATCTCACCTTGGGCACGGAGGGAAATGGCCCCAGCATGGGCCCTCTGGTACATGCGGCTCTCGAAACGGCCAGAGTTCATTCAACCCCGCTTGAACTGCGGCTGGCCACGATTCGCCTTCTCGAGAGCGCTAATCCTGGCACGGTGGACGAGGTGCTGATGGGCTTGATGGCGCTTGAGGAACCCATTGAGATCCAAGAGACAGCCGCGCGGGCTGTGGCAAACCTGTGCGATGAAACCTTAGCCCGCAGGGTATTCGACAAATGGTCTGCTTATCCCAGGTATTCCCGGCAGGCCCTCGTCACCGCCAGCTTGTCATGCCCAACCATGGCGGAGGTTCTTCTCCAGAGTGTCGAACAACGCACCATTTCGATTCTGGAGGTGGACGCCTCTTCACGTCGGGCATTCATGAACGCGTCGACGCCTGCCTTGCGCGAGCGCGCGCGCAACACCTTTGGCGCGCTCGATGCGACAGACCGACGCGCGGTCGTCCAGAGCTTTGAACCGGCTCTGACCTTGGAAGGCCGGACTGACCGGGGCGCAGGTCTCTTCGCCAAGACCTGCCTCATTTGTCATCAAATCAAAGGACACGGAAACCAAGTGGGGCCGGACCTCTCCGCGGTGGGCACCCGGCCGAAACGCGCCTTGCTCGAAGATATACTCGATCCGAGCCAAACGGTTTCGCCCGATTTCGTGAGCTACACGATTCAGACCACGGATGGCGAGACCGTGACGGGCCTGCTTGTCAGCGAGACTCCAGCTCAAGTCACAGTCCGGCGGGCGCAGCAGGCCGACGACAGCGTGCCCCGGTCGCGCATCAAAGAGGTTCGCGCCGAGGGCAAGTCCCTGATGCCAGAGGGGCTTGAGCAAGGCTGGACTGTGCAGGATTTTGCCGATCTGCTCGCGTTTCTTCAGCATCCGGATGTGTCGAGCCTTCCGTCCCGATAAAAACGCACGCAGTACCGAAGCGCTCTGGGGCCGGTGTTGGTTTACGGTTCTCGCCGAATCTCTTCGACGACTTTGCCCTGTTCTCGAACGATCGCCTGGAGCGGTTTGGCCGAGAAGGGTCGAAATCTATTTTCCCTGGCCTTCGTTCGCGGGCCGATGGTTGAAGCTCAAGATGCGCGCCATCCTGAACTCTCCATCGGTTTTCAGCCAGAGATGAACGAAGTTGGCTCGGCCATCGAGGTATTCATTCTTTCCCGGTTCTCGGACGTAAAAAAGATGTTCGCCCGAAAAGATCGCGCCGTAAATCGTCTTCCCATCACGCAGCGGGAAGACCGTGTCAGTTCCCGGAACGGCTTCTCGTCGCAAACGCCAGCCACTCGCGCCGCACAAATTCTCTTTTGTTCGAGCGGTCAGGTTAGCGAGCCCGCGCATAGGCCCGCCTTTGTCATGATAAAACTCGACGTCTTGCGTAAAGAACTCGCTAAAATGCTCCAGATCACAGGTGTTGTAGGCTTTCCAGAACCGAGCATCGTTCCCTCGGATGAGCGAGGCCAATGCTTCGTCCTCACTGTTCGCGCCGCGTGCGAAGGGGGCTACCAGACACGTAACGGCAATGACAATCCAATGGGCTACGGGTTTCATTCTCCTCCAATACACGATTAGGAGCGGTCGAGTTGCAGCAGAGACGCCTTTCCATCCTCTTTTCGCGGCATGCTCCGTCCGAAACCCGGAAGGAACACGGACTTTCACAGAACCCACCGAGTTTGTATGCTGATCCGCCAACCTCGTTTATGAAAAACTCTGCATCTACTTCTTCTCGCCGTGGATTCTTTGCTACCCTCGGCCTGGGGGCCATAACCCAGGCACTGTCGGCGAGTGAGGTTTTATCGCACATCTCGGCCAGAACCGGCTTATGGCCCGATCCACAGCGCGATTTGGCGGCGAATGGCGCGAACTTGGGCAATCTCCTGCCGGACGTCGAGCGAATCGCCGCCGCCAACCCATTCACCCATTCGTTTTTGAACGGCGGTTTTCCCAGCTTTCACGAGTTCGAGGTCCAGGCGCGGCAAAAGGTCTTTGACCTGCTGCTCTACCGTCCTGAGCCGGTCGATCCGAGGTCCGAAGTGCTGGATCGGATAGATTGCGGGGATTTCATTCGGGAGAGGATTCTTTTTTCCACGACGCCGTCCACTCGCGTGCCCGCTTACGTCTTGATACCCAAAAACCTGAGCAAACCCGCGCCGGCCATCGTGGATCTTCATTCGCACGGCGGTATGTTCCTCTTCGGGAAAGAAAAGGTCATGGATCTCGGCGTCAACCATCCGGCGATGGACGTTTACCACGAACATAACTACGGCGGACGACCCACCGCCACCGAATTGGCCCGTCGCGGTTACGTCGTCATAACGGTTGACGCCTTGATGTTTGGGGAACGGCGCGTGCTCTTGGACGACGATCTGCCGCACGGCTGGGATCGAGCGAAATATTCCTTGGACGACGTACGCAAGCTCAATCGCCAGTGCAGCGCGAAAGAAGCGACGCTCGTTAAAGGACTCACCTTCGCTGGCGCTACCTGGCCGGGCATTGTGTTCTGGGACGACATCCGAACCGTGGATTACCTTGTCACCCGCCCGGAAGTGGATCCCAAACGGATCGGGTGCCAGGGGGTCTCTATGGGCGGGTATCGAGCCCTTTTCTTGGGCGCCTTGGACCCTCGTATCCGAGCCAGTTGCGTGGTTGGTTTCATGTCGACAACCCGGCCTATGATTCACCGGCATCTCGACACCCACTCCTGGGTGCACTACCTGCCCGGTCTCCATCGGTATCTCGATTGGCCGGATGTGGCGTCCCTCACCGCTCCCCGCTCGCTCCTGGTCCTGCAATGCGCGCGCGATGAGCTCTTCCCGGTCGTTGGCATGCGAGAAGCCGTTGACCGGATCGCCGCGGCATTCGATAAGGCCGGCGCGAAGGCGCACTTCACCGGACGCTTCTATGATGTGCCTCATTGCTACAACAGGCAGATGCAGGAAGACGCCTTTGCTTGGTTCGAACAGCAACTCGCCTGATCGGACGCTTAGGTTTGCCCGGACGCTGGGCTGCTCGAAAACTCGCAGATTAGCGGTGGGAGTGCCAGGCGAGGAGTGGGACGGGCGTGCTGGCGTGAGTTCAAGCTCGTGAGCAAGATAGGTCGGTGAACGCCTTCCAATGGCTGCTGGTTTGCCTGCGGGCTGGCTGCACCATGATCAGCAATGCGTCCTCGAATACCTGCAGTGAGAGGTGAAGGTCCTCAAGGAACAGTTGCGCAAAAGGCAAAGATTCACCGACCCCCAGCGCCGTCGCCTAACGTGTTCCCGTGCGTTTCATCACAATACCATCCGGCGTCATCCCAACGAATTCCCATCCCACCGCCGCCAACCCGTTCATTCCATTCGCCTCGATTCGGGCTCCCGGTTCGCTTGATTCGATCTCAACGTTGTACGCGATCGTTCCATCCCGACCTCGTTCAACGGCTGGGCCTGATCCGTGGGCACCCATGCCCTCTGTGGCGAATGAACTTGCACCCTGCTTCGAGCCATGTGTTTCGGCGCAGTGGCCCGAGTCAGGCCTCGACTCGTGATCGTTGGGTTCCTAAAGTCGCCGAAGATATGAGGAAGGATCTCTGGCGTTCCGTGTTTATCGTCGTGCTTTGCGTTTGTGGCTTTGCGGTCTGCGTGGCATCGGCTGAGGATGCTTTTGTCTCCCTGTTCAACGGTAAGGATCTGGACGGATGGGTTCCGGTGGGGACGTCGGACGCCTTCCGAGTCGAAAAAGGCGCAATCCTCTCGACTGGCGCATCGCCGTATCCCTCCTGGCTCCGAACGGACAAGCCCTACGAAAACTTCATCCTGCGCCTCGAGTACCAGGCGCTCGACTGGTACGAAGGTGGAATCTTGATCCATGCTCCGACGAATGGACCGGCATCCCAACTTGGATTTAAGGTTCACCTGCGGCACGATCGACTCGATTACAAAGCCCGTTCCCCTGGCGCAATCTACGACGTCGCGCCACCGAATGCCCTGGCCAACTTGGGCCCCGGGAAATGGAACGCGTTGCAGATCGTGTGCGACTGGCCGCGTCTGGAGGTAACCCTCAACGGCGTCAAAATCCAGGATTTGGATATGGCCGCCAACCCTCTCCTTCGTTACCGCCTCAAGAGCGGCTTTATTGGCCTCGAGAACATTGGCTGTCGCGCTTACTTTCGAAACATTGAAGTCAAATCGTTGCCCGGACGGGAACAGTGGACCTCTTTATTCTCGGGCGGCCTGAATGCGATGCGCTTCCTTGGTGACTCGCATTGGGCGATCCGAGAGGATACGCTGATTGGCGAAGGCCAAACCGGATATGCCTTTACCAAGGCGAGCTTCAAGAATCCCTTCGAATTGCAGGTTTGGGTCAAGACCCGCTTGAATGGAAACGGCGGCGTTACTTTCAACGCGGTGGGCCAGAGCGCCGGGATCGAAGTGCAGTGTTTCAATTGTCCTGATAGTACGAATCCTACTGGGAGCCTTTATGATATTGCGCCTGCGGACCATCTCGCCAGCCATGATAATGAATGGTTCCTCCTCCAGATCTTTGGGGACGGACCCAATGCCATGGTTTTGGTCAACGGTGAAAAGGTCAGCCAAACCGACCAATTGAAGCCGCCCGACCAGGGCTCGATCGGTTTCCAACAGCACACCCCCAGCGGTTACATCGAGTATCGCGGAGCGCGGATCCAAGGAACTCCCTGGCGATAAGCGCGACCTCCTTGTCAAAGCCTTGTTCTTCTCGCTCGCAGGAATTGACGGGTTTCCGTCTTCAATTCTCCAGCGCTTGCTGGCAGTCAAGCCGTCGCGCAAATCGACCGACGCTCTGCAATTCGCATCCCGGAACGGCTGCGCTGCGTCGCTCAGGCCTCGTCGTTTTCATCCGGTGCGTCAACTCAGCGCCATCGTGGTTTTTCATCGTTCCATGTGCAGATTCCCAACAACCCGAGAGTCAGGAGCCAGAGCAGAATGAACAAAGCCCCAAGGTGCTTCGGGGCCAAAAGAGGAAGACCCGCCGTGCCGAATCTTGGCCTAACCATGCTCGCGTCCCCACTCTACTCGGCAGCTTTTAGCTGAAAAGAATTAGTCCGTGGGATGGGAACCTAGATTAGGGCAGGAGTTTCTTGCGCTCGATGGCAATACGTTCCACGGCCTCACGGCTCAGGGGTGCAGGATGCAACTTGGCTTCTCCCCAGAGTTTGATCGTAATAGCGCGATAGCGACTGTCTGGCCGGTCGCTATGACCGATCGGGCAAATCGTTTGCGCGGAGTCAACGTCGTGCAGCGGGACCCATTGAGTGTAGGATTGGGCCGATTGACAGTGAATAGTTTGGCCGTCCAGACATGTAATGCCAGGGGTAGCCAGGTCCTGCGCAGCGTCCAACGAGCCAAAGCCATCGAGGCTGTCAAACCAACTCAGTGGGGGGCTTTGGGTTCCGGTTCGAGTTCCCTGAGCGCGCGCGTTTCTCTCCCTTTCGTTGCCACTCTCCGCCTTCCATGCTTCCGAAAGCACTCGGTCGACAAATCGGCATTCTTCTAGATCGAATTTGACAGTTGGGTCTTTGCGGATGCGCGCATCGGCGTCCTTGAGGAAACGGGCTAGCCCCGACTCACCGCCCCCGTACGTCCGGGCTAAAGGGGTCACCACAAAGCGAAAGAACGTGCTGAGTTTTGTGGCTAAGGCAGCGTTTTCGGATCTGAGATCACTACTCGCGCTCGACGCCAACCATTTTTCCAGGGCTGCCAGCGCTTGGAGTGAATCGGCCGACAACGCGTCCTGCTGAGTTTGACGAAGATGCAGTCCCAAGCGGACGATATCCCGTCGAGCTGGATTCACCGTATCATCGTGGATGTCCAGAACCTCCGCCGGACTGAAGCGTTCCTTCGCGCTCAGGCGTTCGCGCAACCGCCAGGATCTCATGGTATCACCCATCGAGCCGGTGCTGATCCCCAGCGGTATCCGGTAGAATGAGCCGACCGGTCGATGATTGGCACTCAGGAGGAAACTCCGGCCGGGATCCTGGACCTGCGGAAGAAGCGTAGCCGGAACGAATCCCTGCCATTCATCTCGGTCGTTCGTTCCAGGAAGTGCCTCATTTCCAGCAACTGCACCGGCCGACGGCGGGCGTATTGGAATCGCTCCAAGAACGGCAAACCCAATTCGCCCCTCCGCATCCCCATAAACGCAATTGGCTGAAGGGAATTGCCAATGAGCCAGGGCCTTCTGGAATGTCTTCGCATCTTGCGCACGCATCATCGCCAAAACACCCTGAATGGTGTCGCGGTTCGTCTCGCAAATAGGTACCCTCTTGAGTGCGACTTCCGGGTCACCAGCCTGTCGGAAGGAAAACTCAGAAACGACCGGGCCCAAATGCGTTTCGCGAATCGTCAATGTCACCGCCGAGCCTCCTTTGACCTCGATCTTCTCGGTCCGGACCTCCATTTTGCGCCATTTATCGTTCCAACGGTATTCGTCGGGGTGATCGGTCGCAGTCTCCAACCGGAACAGGTCGGCTTGGTCCGCGCCTAGAGCAGTGAGGCCCCAAGCCACACGCTGATTGAACCCGATCAACAGACCTGGGCTTCCAGGCATCCCAATTCCGCGCGCATCAAAAGTCTTTCCTCTGACATGAAACTCCATCCAAAGAGAGGGATCGCGCACCGGAGTTTGGGGGTCACTCACCAGGACGGCCGAGCCTGTCGTGGTTTTCCTTCCTCCAACCACCCAGGCATGGCTGAACTTTGGCGTCGGGTTGGAGCTAGGATCTGCACTACCGGCGCTGAAACCGTGCTTCGCGCAGAACTCATTCACTTCGCTTAGCCATTCCTGATTGACGTCCTCAGGCTGAATGACGGCGGCAGCATCGTCCATCCAACGGACGTTTGGCTCCGGCGGTTGTGGCTGGTCAGGCCGTGGGTGCGTTCGATTGTGCCATACCAGGAGATCACGAGTGCCGTCGCCGGCAAAATACTGGGCTACGTGCCACCAGCTGAGAAGACAGTCCGCTGGAGTCCATTTCTCAGGCGCGACCGCCAGGGTCTTGAACAGCGGATGCAACGTCCCGGCCTTCTGCTGCGCAGCAAAACTGTCGTTCACTCCGTTGCAGTAAGCCTCAAGCAGTTGAACGGTGTGGGGGTCGAGGTTGGCAGCGATGCGCTGAGCAGCTCGGGTCCAGCCAAACGTGCGCATTTTGCGGTCGCTGTCCAGAGTCGTTTCTTTTCGGCCAGTTTTCGGTCGAACGCCTATGGTTTCGGAAAGCCGCCCCTGCATGATGCGCAAGCCGTAAGTCATCTGGAAACCGCGTTCCTGCGCTGTGACATGGCCGAGGCCATACATGGCTCCGTCATCGGTGTCTGAAAAGACATGCGGAACTCCCCAGTTATCCCTCAGCAGTTCCACTTCTCCGTAAATTTGCGGGCCTGCGGAACAATGGACAGCCAAGGTCAATCCGAGCGCTGCCCCAACCGAATACCACGCGATTCTCATTGTCGCAGATTGAACATCTCCTTCACCCAACGCACGCACAAACGCTACGCCGCGACCAGTCATCGGGAACGATTGTTCACTTAGCAACAAGTACAGTGTTTACATCCCCCGGACCTATTTCGATACCCAAGTCGCCGACACTTTGCCGCCCGAGAATCCCGCCCACGCCCAGGAATTAGAACGTGTGGGCCATTTCCAAAGTGGCGATCCGTCCTGGCCGGTCTGCTTTTGCGCAGGGGGACCCATCAACTTGAGGACCTCGGCGGAGCTCATTCCGATTTGAACCTGGGAAAAGTCCGGTTGGGGCTGTGTCGGGGGTTTGGGGGCCTCCGTGATGGGACTCGGCGTCGTCGTCGACGCAAGTGCAGTGGTTTGAGTGGCTGGCTTGGAGGACGTCTGAACGGCGTCGATTGTGGCGTTAGCTTTCGGTTGCTCAGCTGCTACTCCAGCCATTGAGTTTAAGCCGCCAAAACTTTTTGAAATGGACTCAACTACACCGTTGGCACCCAGAGTAACGATCACTTGCTGATTCTTGGTGTGGTATTCCTGAACGAATGCTCCGTAGTAGGGGATGAAGTTTTTGCCATCTGCCTGGGCATAAGAATACAGGTAATGCATTTGCGTCACTTTCCCGTTCGGATTCGTGAGAGCCAGTCATTCATTCCACCTTGACCTTGCTGACTTCATACCGGCCCTCGCTCTCAGGCGCGGCGATTGCCAGTCGCCAGGGGCGGCGCTGGGTGCTGGGATCCACGAGCGCAAGGGCTACCGAGTATTCCCCTGCTTCCATCGCAACAGGAACCGGAACCCTCTCGGTGAGACTATGTTCGCCTGGGAGCCAGTCACGTGGATCAGTTTTGGCATCAAGGTTGAGGAGAGGTTTGCCCGTCCCGTCAAGCAGGGCGAGGCGGAGCGCGTAGGGATTCTGAAGCTTGCCGACGCCCACGTTGGCCCATTTCATCTGAAGATTTAACGGCGTGCCGCGCTTGACGATTCTCTCGTGCGCCAGTTCGCGCAACACGAAGCGGGCGCCGGCCAATCGAGCCAGTTTCTCCAGCGGCGGCATCGCTTCGGACGGCACGCGCCCGATATTGTCGTTGATCAAGGTGACGTGGTTGTTGAGCATGAATTCCACCGCCGCGTTGAACGACCACTGGCGAGATTGGAGGTAGGCATAGTCACCGAACCACTCAAACACCACCGGAGCATGTTTCCAGGTCTCCGCCATGCCTGCAACGCCGGTGTACTTTTTCGACCCGATCCAGTTCTGTTCGTGCCAGGGCGAACCGACACCGTCGCGTCGGAATCCGGTGCCGTGGGCGAGCGCGTAGTTCAGCACCTCGGCATCGTCGGACATGAATACGAGCGGCGTTTTGCGGAAAGCACGCAGGTAGAGATCGACGATCTGTTTTCGCACCGCCAGAGGCGCAGGGTGCTGCGTGTGCCATTCGCCCCAAACACCGTAGGAGCCGATGTCGAGGAACTCCACGTCTGAACGGCCATCGTATCGGTCGCCCAGCGCCTTGAGAAACGCGCCGTGTTTCTCGAGGTAGATCGGGTCGGCATAGTCCGGTTCGATGCGCGGCACGCGCTTGCCGCCGCTGGTCGGATCATCACCGCCGACGAGATACTCAAAGCTCTTGCAGCCAGCGTCGAACAGCCACTTGGGCGAAGTGTAATAGCCGCTGCTGTGAGCGTTGCAGGTCATCACACGCATGGCCACAGCAACGCCGCGCGGTTTCCAGGCGGCGATCACGTCATCGATGACCTTCCAATTGAATTTCCCTTCCTCCGGCTCAGCGTCGGCCCAGTTGAAGCGGATATAAACAACCGAGCAGGGAAATCTCGGTTCCCCGCGTGGGCTGCGCTGCTGGCTCATCCAGCCCTGGCCGGGATTGGCAAAGAGCGTGTCCACTTCTCGAAACTGCACGCGGACAATGTCCGACTCACCGGCGGCGCTAACCAGCGGGGAGAATGCGAGCAGCACCGCCAGGATTGCGGTGTGGTTTGTGGCTGGGAAGGTCTTCATGCTGGGGTTCAAGGTAAAGCTCGCTCCACGAGGTCAGCATCGGTCCCGAGCAGGTAGACCGGTGTTTCGCTCAATACCGAGGCGTTCGTCTCGACGGGATTGCCCATAATGTCGCGCACATCCACCCCAGGGATGGGCGTCAGCGGGACTTTGCCTTCGCGGCTGGACCAGGCGATGGCGACCGACTTGCCGCCAGAGCGAAAGAAGTAGGCGATTGCGCCCTCGCGATGCACGATGCGCTGGCAAGTCTCCGGCACGCCCAGGAGCTTCGTTAGCGCGGCAACGCCCGCATACATCCGTCGCGGTGCGCCTCCATACTCAAAGAAAACCCCGCCCGCGTCGGCTCCGTTGATTGTGCCGCAGGTCCCCGCGTGGAAAAATATCTTTCGCACACCATGGGCAAAGGAGACTGCAGTGAACTTAACGATGTGCTCGGTGGCGGCTCGCTCGCTCGGCCAGCGGCAGCGGTTCATCGTCGCGTCGCCGACGGTTTGCGGGACGGAGGGGGGATCATCGTCGGCGTAGCAGCCCCATTCGGTGATCCACACTGGCTTAGGGCCTCCCGGAGCGCGCATGAGCTCTTCGAGCGAGCGGAACGACTCTTCGAAGCTTTCCGCACTGCGCGCGGGATCGTAGTTGTGGAGGTCAAGAACATCCACAAAGCGAAGTCCTCCCCGCTTCACAAAGTCAGTCGTCCAGCCGGATTCCAGGCCCGCGCTGATGCCGCCGACGACCACCGCCAGTGGATCGGCGACCTTGATTGCGCGATAGGCAACCTCTAGCAGTTGAAGATAATCCTCCAGCTTGTAGCCGAACTGCTGCGGTAACGCGTAATCGGTGTAGACCGGCTCGTTGAGAATCTGGAAATGCGTGACGCCGCGCGGTTCGCTTCGGTGATAATGGCGGACGGTCTCGCTCGCGTAACGGCCGAAATCGCTCAGGTCTTTCGGCGCGTAAGCCAGCGGCAGTCGCGTGCGGAGATAGCTGTCCCCTCCCGCCGCTTTTGCGACCTCGTCGCTTCGTGCTCTGGTGGACCATGAGGTCGACGGGAACGGGAGCAGCACTTCGACTTCGCTGTTCAGTCCGAGCACTCGGCGGATTTGCTGGTCCGGTATGGTCCAGTCGAACTGATCCTTATTCGGCTCGACCGTTTGCCATTTGGCAGACCAATCCCGCCACCAGACAATGCCCGCTTCGCGAGCGAGGCTGACCAGGAAGTCCCATGGGTAGGCGTGATTGAAACCGAACGGTGAATCGGCCAAGCGCTCATCCGTCGGTTCGGTGATCGCGCCGCGCAGGGATTGGAAGCTCTCCTCCACAGCCCAGTTTGCCTGAAAGAAGCCGCGTCGGTTGGAACTTATACCGTTCACGCGGAGGCTTTCGCCGCCATGGGCAGGCAACTTTATCCGGTAGGCGTTCGTGAAGATACTCCGGTCGAAGAAATCCGTTACCGTCAATCGGCCTTCGAACTCCGTTGAGAAATCCGTGTTGTTATAGGCGCGTGCCGTGAAAGCAGCGCCCTGGGCGAGGTTGGTGAAGATATTGCCTGCCACACCGCTTTCGATAAACGATTCGACGGCCCGGCGTGGCCCGTAGGCGGTGGCCTGCGCTCCGTGCTCCAATTGGATTGCGTCCACCCAGAGGGTCGCTGCCGTGCGCTGCGAAGCCTCAAGGTCCAAACCTACCGCGATGAACACGAATGGCTGCGAAGGGACAAAGCTGAATTCCTGCCGCTTCCAGTCGCGGCCGACGCTTACGGCCTGGCGCGCTGTGTGGTCACCCGGTTCCACGGCAACAAGCTGCGCCGTCACTGGATCCGCATCGGCGCGGAGGAACGCAGACAACGTGAGCCGCTCGCCCGGTTTCACGCGGAACCAGCCGCGATTGGCCACGAGGACGCGGCGGACGGGATGGCGAGCTGGCTCGTAGTAGTCGAACCAAAACACTGGCAGTGTCGCGGGATCGAGTGAGATTCTGAGCGAGTGCTGGCCATGCTGGGCGACAGCACTGTCCAGCTCACCCTCAAGGCGGTAGAGATTTCCCGCCCAACCCGCCAGTCCCCATGTGTAGCTGCCCCAACCCGCCGTGCCGCACTCGAAACTGCTGTTCGGCACGAAGTTCTTCAAATTCTCGGTCGAGATTTGTGGAAACCACTGCTGCCCCTCGGCGAACTCGGTCAGCTCCACCTCGTCCAGCCACAGCGTGCCCGTGCTCTTGAACCAAAACTGGAGCCGACTCCTAGCGGCCGACAAGTCGAACTTGGCTCGGAAGAACAACTCGAACCGCTCCCAGCGCGTGCTGGTTTTGAACGCATCGGCAAGTCCCGCGTTTTCCCAGGAGCTGGTGTCGCTCAGGGCCACTTCCACCGCGCCGCCCTTTATGCCTTGGCCTCTGGCCCAAAACGCCAGCCGATACCACTGGTCGCGTCGGACGCTGAGGCGGCCTGCCTGGCAGAGCATCGCGTGGTAGTCCTGGCCATCGCCGGTGAACTCGGTGCATTCGAGCTTCGCGCAGAATGTGCCATCATGACCTGCATCGCAGACGAGCCGCTGCTTCACGGCAAGGTTACCTGCCACCGCCCAGCCATCGGGCGCATCGGACCTGAGCAAGTTAGATTCAAATGAGCCATTGAAGACAAGATTGGTTCCGGCGGCGGCCGTAACCGAGGCATAGATCACGAACGCTAACCCGAGGCACCAAGTCTTCATCAGTGAGGTCATGGAACGTAAAGTAATGCTTCCAGACATGGTCTCCAGCAACGGCCCGAATCCTGGCCCAACGACACCCCGATTATCCTCCCGGATCAACCCTCGGCACGAGGAAATTCGTGGAGAACAGGGAAATAATGGTTGTTACGACATGAGCTGGCGGCGACGGGACTGGGCGACGATCTCACTCCCTGACCTAGTGTGCTGCCCCTAATTCCGCAGGCTCTCGTTGGGGTGCGTTCCTCTCGGATCCGATGGCTGGACGGCGTCCCCTCACCAACGGGCCGAGAGGAATCGCCGATCCCGCGGGTAATGCGTATCCCAGCATCGGCTGCAATTCGACGGGCGCGGTCACGCTCCTTTTCGGGAGTTACTTCTCCGTTCAAGACCGCTTTAGAACAGCCTTAGAACAGGATGAGACCAGGATCACGATCCTGGTCTCATAGGGGTCTGAACGAAAAAGGCTGGATTGAATCAGGCTTTCATTCAGGTCGCTCGCTGCCAGCCCATTAACGGGTTTTCCATTTCACGGGGCGCCGGGTGTATCCGAAGGATTAGCCGCAGAGTGTAAGCGTTCGTAACTCGTTCATCTGCGGCAAGGTAGTTCTGTAAAACCGGGGGGTTGGTACTGAGATATCGTCACCACGCAGCGTAACTATCTGCCCCGAAAACGGCTAGGTAACCCGAGATTTGTCGCACACCCGTCCACTCAATTGATAAACGCGTTAGCCTCGCCCTGGATCCGCTTGCCCGTAATGGACAGCACTAACGGCCCGGAAACAGGTTGCTTACAGCTTCACGACGCTGTAACCAGTCACCAGAAGCCGTGACCAGTGAACGAACGGCACGAATGTAACCGACTTAAGCTTCGAAACCGGCGCTTACCGTCTGGCGATGTGGCATGAATTACCCGGGTGACGAGACGTATGTTCCTGTCGCCACGCTAAACCCAGTGGGCGGCTGAAATTTTCAGGCTGACCTTACTCTCTTTGGAAAGAAATGACTGGAGCGTAATTTATCTCTAATGCCATCTGCACTGTTCTCCGAGGCCGGATGGGGCACCTCGAGAATAGCTCGGCGTTTTAACGGTCTTCTACCCACAAATAAGGTGTGCCATTTTGTCTCTTGTACTTTTTGTACTGATGCCTAAACTCGCTGGTCATGCAAAACTCTTTGCTGACCTGCGCGCAGTGGGCAGAACAACAATTTAGCTCGGTTGCTTTGGGCGATTGCCGGCGAGTTCGCCGCTTGGTTAATGTCGCAGCTGCTTTAGCGGCGTGCCCCACCGGCACCTTGCCTGGGGCGTTGCCCAAGTGGAAGGATCTCAAAGCCGCTTACCGACTATTAGACAATCCAGCTTTAACTTTGGAAAAGGCTCTAGAACCGCATCTCAAACAGGTGCGAGCCGCCTCTGCTTGTCCCGGCCAATACTTGCTCATCGAAGATACAACCCTGCTGGATTACAGCGCCCATCCCAGTCTCAAAGGCGTTGGCCGCATTGGGGATGACACCGGGCGTGGATTCAATTTGCATACGACCTTGGCCTTGAAAGTTCACGGGCGCGATTCAGAGGGGCGGCCCCGGGTAGGCTTATTGGGCTTGGCTGGTCAGCACCGCTGGGTGCGTACGCAAGAATTTACCCGGGGCTCAGGCGTGCGTTGCGGCTATGAACCAAAGAAGAGGAAATTCTCGCGTGCCCGCGAATCCGAACGCTGGGGACGAGTGCTGGCGGAGTTACCGCCAGGGCTTCCAGGCAATCAGCGGATCTACCTGGCGGATCGAGAGAGCGACATCTACGAATTATTTGCGCGCTGCCAAGCAGCGGGATGTGATTATGTGGTACGAGCCTGTTATGACCGCGCGCTGCTGGAGGCCGAAGGTCCCCTCTTTGCGACCGTGCGGCAACAACCTGCCTTAGGGTGTTACACGTTGAATCTCCGCGCTCGGCCCAGAATCCCAGCGCGCCAAGCCAAGATCATCTTGCGCTCGGGCCGAGTGACCTTGCGACCGCCGTATAGGCCCGGAGGCAAGCCGCCGCCCCGAGAACTGAACGTGGTGCACGCTTGCGAAGTGGACGGACCCCCGGGCCAAACCATTGAGTGGTTCCTTCTAACCAACTTACCGTGTGAGAGCTTTGCGCAGGCGCGATATGTGGTGCAATTGTATGCCTGCCGGTGGTTGATCGAAGAATACCATAAAGCCCTCAAGAGCGGGGCGGGAATAGAAAAAAGCCAACTGGAGGAACGCCGGCGGATAGAGTCACTGCTAGCCATTTTGAGCTTGGTGGCCGTTCGTCTGCTGGATCTAAAACTGCAGGCCGCAAAAAGCCCAATGCAGAAATTGTCCTCTGAGGAAATCGCACCCGAGGCACTCACGATTTTGGAGGCGAGCTTTGGAGCACCACCGGGGGGTTGGACGAAACACACCCTTTGGATTTGGATCGCTCGCATGGGAGGCTACCTGGCCCGAAAGAGCGACGGGCCGCCAGGCTGGCAGACGTTGTGGCGCGGCTGGAACCGCCTTCGGCAGATGACCGAAGGCGCTCAAATCATCCGCGACAGTTGTGGGTAAAGACAAGCGTTTTAACGCCGAGGTTGAATGGGCGCGATTCCAAGTCCCGACGGGACGGCCGAGGACGTGGCATTGAACGGAAGAACCGGAGATTAAGCGGATCACAAGGTCGTAGAACCCAAACGCCCTTTCTCGCCGCACTCAGCCGCCCCTCCGGGGCTTGGGCCCTCTCACTTGAGCACCCGGCGCTAAAGCGACCGGGCTTCTCTCATTCTGTCCCTTCCGGGACTGAATAGGATTACCGAATGGCATTAGAATTTATTCCGCCAGAAGCCTCGATTGGCCGGAGAGTGCCTGGAATCATCCGCAGCTTGCCCTCCGTGCGTCCGTTCCTGCGGACTGCAAGTCCGCGTTTGCATGAATCACTGGCGTAAACGAGCGCGCTGGCCGAACGAATCATCGTTGCGCGTCGGTCAAATGTCTCACACTCCGTTGACAATTTGTCAGTAACTGGATTACCAGTCCCAGGTCCATCCTTCCATCCGTATTGCTAAAACGGCTTTGCTCCGGAGTAATCGACGCTGGAATTCGGTTGGTTTGAACTTGCTCGCGGATGCTGCCGGTAAAGTGCAGACAATTTGGCGGAGTGCCGTTAGAAAGAGCATGTGCGTGCTCGACTTGTTCAGGTCCTGGTGCTGGCTGGTTTTTTCGTCGCGATCGATCCAATTGCCAGCCGGGCTGGCGTCCCGTTGGTCGAGCGCGCCCGCGAGCAAATCGGAGTAACCACCTCCTACGATCCAGCCTACCGCAAAATGGCCTACCCCGGTGGCGATGTTTCAAAAGAAACCGGAGTTTGTTCCGATGTCGTGGTCCGAGCCTTCCGAGGCTTAAACCTGGATCTTCAGAAGGAGGTGCATGAAGACATGAAGGCCGCATTCGATCAATACCCGCGCAAATGGGGGCTCAAGCGCCCGGACCCCAACATTGATCACCGGCGCGTTCCAAACCTCATGACGTACTTTAAGCGGAAAGGCTGGACTGTTTCCCAATCCACAACCGCGTCGCACTTCCGAGCCGGCGATGTGGTCGCGTGGGATCTCGGCGGAGGGGTGACGCACATTGGCATCGTTTCCGATCGGAAGTCGACGAAGGGGACACCGCTTGTCATCCACAACATTGGGCAAGGCGTGCAGGAGGAAGATATCCTTTTACAGTACGAGATCATCGGCCATTACCGACCTCAACTCGAGTCAAGCAAGCAAGCTCGTCCCGTTGCGCAAGGTCGTTAGATCGCCGTTAACTGTTCCTCGACTTAACACCTGATATAAAAAGCAACTCAGTCCGAAGTGTTCTTCTCTTCATTGCAGCCGCCTGGCTGGGCGCCACGCCCGACTCGATCGCGGCAGAAAACCAAGCTTCCGCTGGAGTGCAATGGGTCAATCCGCAGTTGCCGGCCGGGCCTGGGCTAGAGCATCAAGTGCTACATAGCGCTGCTCTGGGTTGGGACGTCGGTTACGTTGTGTGGAAGCCCGCAAACTATGACCCAACGCGGAAATATCCGGTCATTTACTTTCTCCTGATCAACGGAGAAAAAGATTCACCGAAGGCTTTCCAGGTTCTGGTGAAAACCTTCGCGGCGGCTGGAGTGGAGCATAGCGTCGTGATCCCCACCCCAACCTGGAGCACAACCTCGGGCTGTATTACGAGCTATCCTTTGAAACATTAATGCGTTTTCTCGGCGCGCATCTGAAAGACCGCTCAGTCTAGGAGTTTTCGGGTTTGGGAGTTTGCGAATGGTGACGCTCGAAACGCACAGTTCGTAAAACTCTAAACTCCCAAACTAATTCTCCACTCGCTCCCATAGGATCGTCCATTCCTGCACGCCGGCGGGCAAGGGCGGAGCGGCCCTCAGGGTCAGGCGATTCCCGTTAACCGAACAGAACCGTTTCCGCTCAGCCCCAACGCTATTGGGCACGCGGTCGATCTCGATGTGGTGAATCACGGAGCGTTCTGTCTCGTTGACTTGGAATGCTCCGGCATAAGCCGTGAGTCCATCGAAAGCCTGCCGCACTTCAGCGTCCGCCGGCGCTTGCGGTGATTGCCAGTGCGGACGCTCGGAATTGCCGACCACGACGCACACTTGGCCGGTTTTGGTGTAAACAAGATATCCGATCCCTTTGGGCCCGGTTTGTGGGTCCGGCCGAGTCGTTCCGTCGGCCAGGCGCTGGGTCGAGGAAACGAAGCGCCAGGTGCCTACAAGCTGGTTCTGCAGCGGCTCTGGATTCTGCCCGTGCAGGAAGACGGCGGCGGCGCAGGACACCAGCCCGATGATAAGGGTGTTCTTCATGATCAATAAGGACTAACGCCCGATTTGCTGCTGCAGGTGCTGCGGGTACCGCTCGCCTTGCACACGGATCGTGGAAAGCGCAGCCTCGATGCTGGTGAGGTCTTCTGTGGTTAGTTCGAGCGCAGCGGCCCCGAGGTTCTCTTCGAGTCGTTGCAGTTTCGTGGTTCCGGGAATCGGCACGATCCAGGGCTTCTGTGCCAGGAGCCAGGCGAGCGCAACTTGCGCCTGCGTTGCCTGCTTTCTGGCAGCAATTTGGCCGAGCAAGTCAACTAGCGTTTGGTTGGCTTCGCGATTCTCCTCGGTGAAGCGGGGCAAGTTATTCCGGAAATCGTTCTTGTCGAACCTGGTCTCGGCGTTGATGGCCCCCGTTAGAAACCCTCGGCCGAGAGGGCTGAAAGGCACGAATCCAATGCCCAATTCCTCAAGTACGGGCAAGACGTCCTTTTCCGGGTCGCGCCACCAGAGAGAATACTCGCTTTGAAGCGCAGCCACGGGCTGGACTGCGTGAGCGTTGCGAATGGACTCCACACCTGCTTCGGACAGGCCAAAGTGCCTGACCTTGCCCTGCTGAATCAATTCCTTCACCGTCCCGGCGACGTCTTTGATGGGCACACTCGGATCGACCCGGTGCTGATAGAACAGATCGATCCGGTCGGTCCTCAGTCGTTTCAGGGCTGCGTCCGCAACCGCGCGAATGTTTTCAGGTCTGCTATCCAATCCTGCGTCCGCTTTGCCGCCTTTAAAGCCGAACTTCGTGGCGATCACCACTTGGTCGCGAATGGGGGCAAGAGCTTCACCCAGGAGTGCTTCGTTGGTGAAAGGTCCATAAGCCTCAGCCGTATCAAAAAACGTGACCCCTCGGTCAAAGGCGCCACGGATAATCGAGATTCCGTGCGCTTTGTCCACGGCCGGTCCGTAAGCGTGACTGAGTCCCATGCAGCCAAGGCCGAGGGCTGAAACCTCCAGGTTCGTCTTTCCCAGTCGTCGTTTTTGCATGAATTCCTCCTGTGAATGGTGCCTCTGGAAACTAATCGGTTATCGCGATGAACGCCATGGCTCCACGCGAATGAATGGATTCCTCTGAACCACGGTGCTTGTCATCGTCGATTCCATTCGAGCCAAAACTAAGGCGTCCGGGAGTATTTGACAAAATTGTCGCGGGCCGCGCCCATAGATTTCGATGTTGGCAACCCGAATACTGAAGCGCGAGCCTTGTCTCGCTCGCTCTTCTGGACCTCCCCTCGGCCAACGAACATTTCTCAGTGACGCTTGAATCGATTTCAAAACGACAGGCTGACAGCGCAGTCTAACCTGCTAGAGCTGCGCGACGGTAAATGTGTTTTTATGTGGGAAGAAGATCCGAGGTGGCAGGAAGCAAATTTCCGGTTCCTCGTTAGCGGCACCGCCTTTCTAGCCGTTCTCGCCACAGCCTACGGGCTGGCCTTCCAGGAATGGAAATTCCCGGCCTTTTGGTATTCGGTTTTGGGCATACTGATCGTGGCCCTGGGTATTTACGGGGTAATCGTCTGGTTGATCGTGCGTGCTGTCATCCTCACGTCTCGTATTCTCAGGCGATGGATCAACGGCGGCTGACGGGACAGACGCCGAGTCTGGACTAACGAAACGACCGCGCCAGGCTGGTGTTTGACAACCTGGCGGGAGAGCTCCTGTCAAGATCGCCGCTTAGTCTGCCCGACGTCAGGAGGGAATGGTCAATGAATCGGTCTCGCGAATCTGAATCGGTGAGTGCCAGCAACGGGAAGTTACGCAAAATTTGGAGACTTCGCATGAGCGTCTGGGGACTTATAACCGCTTGTGGCGTGATCGCAACCGGGGCTACGGGTCTGGGGTTCCTCGGCCAATTCGCTTGGTTCTTTGACCTGTTCTCTCATTTCCGAGTCCAACTCTTCGTTACGCTCAGCCTCGTTGCCGGATTAATATTGATCCACCGTGAGTTGAGGGCATCCGCCATCTTCGGGCTTTGCGCGATTGTCAACCTTTGCACGATCGTGCCGTTTTATTTTGGGTCGGCACCTGCGTCAGCGGCCCACCCGCCTTCGCTTCGAGCGATGCTGGTTAACGTGAACACGGAAGCAGGGCAACCTGACAAAGTCGCCAAAGCGATCCAGCAGTTTAATCCAGACATCGTCCTGCTGGAGGAAATCAGCGACAGGTGGTTATCTGAGCTTTCCCCAGCGTTGACACCCTATCTTCACTCGAAAGCAATATCTCGCGAAGACAATTTCGGCATAGGCCTGTTCAGCAAATACCCGCTGATCACCAGCGCGATTCATTATATCGGTGACTCCGAGGTTCCGTCGGTGGTCGCGGAGATTCAGTCCCAGGGAGGTCGATTTACCGTCATTGGCACACACCCATTGCCACCTGTGAGTGCGGAGAATTCACGGCTACGGGATGAGCAACTCCACCTCCTGGCAGACGTCGTGACCAAAGCAGAGTCCCCGGTTCTCTTGCTGGGCGACCTAAATGCCACGCCGTGGTCTTACGCGTTTCGCCGCTTAGTCCATGAGTCCGGGCTGAGGGACAGTTCCAAAGGCCACGGCTTCCAACCGACCTGGCCCACCTTCATGCAGCTCCTCCTAATCCCAATCGATCATTGCCTTTACGGCTCCGGAATTCACGTAACGAGCAAGAGGGTTGGGCCAAACGTCGGTTCGGATCATTATCCTTTGATTGTTGAATTTGCATTGCAATGATCAATGCCGTCACCAAGAGGAAAGCAGCGAAACCAAGCTCGCTTGGCACTTCGCCACGAACTGCCTTGAACGCGCGATCGGCGACCTGCCTACAGCTGGCTGGTAGTAAACGTTGTCGCCACATGAAGCGACACTCTTGGCTTGCCATCTCACTCCTGGCCCTCGTCACGTTTCCGCTGGACGCTTGGGCCAACGCAGGAACCCCTCTGATGTGGGCTGGGATGCTCCACTTGGTATTTGGGAATTGGCTGATCGGAGTTGGCGAAGGGTTGCTGCTTTCTCGACTGTTTTCCTTGCCCAAGACCAAGACGAGTACCGCGATGATCCTGGCGAACTACTTGTCTGCTTGGATCGGGGGATTCCTGGTTTGTGGTGTGGCGGTCGATAAGCTTCCGCTGGACCTAAACAATGGTTGGATGTGGTTTTGGATACTGGTGCTTGTCACCTACGTGATGACTCTTTTCTTTGAATGGCCATTTGTCGCCTGGTGCTTGCGTCGGAATGAGAATTGGTTTTGGCAGAGCTTGAGGGGATCGTTCTTCGTCCAAAGCGCGTCCTACGTGTTGCTGTTCGGATGGTATTGGTTAGCCAGCGGCACATCGCTTTACACCCAAATGAAGGTCGTGGCCCCAGCGGACCTCTCCTTGCCGGAATCCGTTCTCGTTTATTTCATCGCGCCTGGAGATGGGTGCGTGTGGAAACGTCCATTAAGTGGTGGATCAGGGCAAAAGGTCCGCAATCTCGACTCCAAAGGCCACAACGACCGACTCTTCATCCACGCCAATGTTCTCGACACCAACCATTGGGACCTGGTCGCTCGGCTCGACGCCAGCGAGCGCCCAGATGTCAGGTTTATTGAAGTTCTGACGAATCTGAGCGTCGTAACGGCACCCGATCGGCGAAGCAACCCTGAAGGAACGTGGTTCAATTTCGGTAGGGTGCAGACCCTCGGGTGCGCTACTAATAGTGATTGGAGTTTCTGGGCGGGCTTTTGGTCGATGGAGGGACTTCGCGCGTCACGCAAATCCACGCGAGAGCAAGTGAAGTTTTCCTACGAAACGCCGTTTGGATCATGGACGGTACGTAATGCGGTCCACCTGCCGACGGACAAGGTTCTATTTCAACTTGGTCATGATCAGATATGCGCCATTGATCCGGAGAGTCGTAAGGTAGCTCTGCTCTGGCACGGCCGAGGGCCGGTGCCGGTGATTTTCGAAACGAATTCAACAAAGGCTGACGAACCAGCCGTGGGACATGCTCTTCCTCAATTCATCACACCATAAGCCCTGAGACGGAGCCCTGTTCCACCGCAAACGGCGGCTTGAAAGTATGCACTTTATTCCGCCCCGGATCGCATGGAAGACCAACACGCGGCAAGGCCGCTTGTCGATTTACTTGCTGGTGTTGCTCGTAATCGCCGCTTGGAGATATGTCCCACGGCCTTGGACTCCCACCTGCACCCTGTCGACAGCTCACTTCACAGTTTATTCGACCGCCACTCAGGAGCAGACTCAGGACACGGCTGAGAAACTCGAGTTTCTCTATTTGGCTTACTCCAACCGTTTTTCCAGTTTACCGAGCTTTACCGCCAATCATCCGAAGCTCATGGTGAAGCTGTTCAAAGACCGCGAGGAGTTTCGGAATATCAATCCTGGACTTGGGTGGGCCGAAGCGTTTTATCGCAAGCCGTACTGCCGCGCCTACTTTTCTCAGCAAGAGATAAACCCGTACCACTGGATGCTGCACGAAGCCGTTCACCAACTGAACCAGGAAGTGGCACACCTGAACCTGGCCAAGTGGCTTTCAGAAGGGATCGCGGAGTATTTCTCAACAAGCCACATTAAAGCCGAAAGGCTCGAGCTTGGGTGCATCGACAGAGACACCTACCCTGTGTGGTGGATTGACGAACTGGCGACTTCAGCGGACCCGAAGGAAAACATTCGAAACGGCAGCGTTATCCCGCTGCGAGCGATCGTGGCGAACCGGGGCGGCCCGAGCATGAGCCGCGAGTTCAATCTGTACTACCTGCACTGGTGGACACTCACCTACTTTTTATTCGAGAACCCGAAATATCTGAGCCACGCGTTGGCTTTGGTGGAACGCGGAGGAGACTTGGACTCTTTTGAGCAGTGCTTTGGCTCGGTCGAGAAAGTCCAAGAGGACTGGCATGCCTATGTTCGCCAGCTCAAAGATGGGCTGTCCGGCAAGGATTTGGACTTCTTGAAACGGCATCGGGCTGTCCCCAGGGACCAGCCTGTCTCACGTCAGCAATAAAACGTCCCTAAGTTCCGTGCACGGAGGTGTTGCCGGTCCAGACTATCTCTTTGGCTCCTTACTTGGGCACGCTCATGGTTTCAGGAAATGAATCTTCCAGCCAACAAAACCTACGAGCACAAACGCGGCAATCAGGATCAATGGAATCGAAACGAGAACGAGCGGCAGGAACCTCGTGTCGCTGGGAGGTTTGGGCCAGTCCGGTCTCACGAAGGAGAACCGGAATCCGCGGCGGCCCTTAGCTTCGAGGTTCCATAGCAGTCCAGCCGCCAGATAGATAATGGGCGACAGCATCAGGTTGCTCGACCACCTCGGAGTATAGGCTCCGTCCCGCCAGAGGAGATAGCCATCATAGAACCAACTGCTGGAGAACAGTAGAAGTGCCGCTGCAACCAGTAAATAGCGCCATGGCCGTCGGCCCGCTAAGACCTGGAAAACCAGTCCAAGAGACCATGGCGCCGTCAGGTAAGTCAAAAGCGCCATGCCCGATCCTGTGACGATGTCCCAAGTTTCATCGTCCGTAAAACGCCCGGCAAAAGTCACAAACAGAAATGCTGGCGCAAACAGAACCAATTTCCATGGCACGCAAAGGAACCGCACGTATTGGCACCATTCTGGACGGAGACGCTTTCGATCCAACGCCAAGATTGCAGCAGCGAGTAGGCAGAGCACGATCCAACACGCAACGTAGTTCGCGAAAAACGCAGGGATACGAAGGAATGTCATAGCAGCTCAGGTAACAGCTCTCTCTGCGTAACCAATGCTGGCGCCAAAAGCCCAACCTGAGCACGCCTGATCCAGCTGTTGGATTTATCTGTCATTGCCGTAGCCAGGTTGGCGGCAGATTCCGGGCCATAATTCAGCAAGTTTCTGATGGGTTGAAAACGTTCTTTCGCGCGCCGCTGGTTTGCTCAGTTTCCATTGGCCGCCGAGGAATTCCGCAACCGTCGGTCCGTGTCGGGTTCTTCGGTCGAAGAACAGCCATTGCCACACTTCATAGGTCCAGACCCGTCGACCGATATTGGAATACCAGCGCATTCCAGCGCGAAAAAGGCGATCAGGATGGGCCAAGAGTCGGATGACTGATTTGGGCCGAAGTTGGCATATGGCTTCAATCATCTTTACCCATAGAAGCACGCGCCAGTTTGGGACACGTGTGCTTTCCAGGACCTGGTGTTTGTAGTCCCATCGGCCCAGATCCGTTTGAACGACACGATGCTGCGCTTCTTGGCGAGCAAACGGCGTCCAGCTATGGGGCGTGGCATAGAGGGCCTGGATTTGATCCGGATCGTACGAAAGAAGCTGCCGCAGAGTCCGCCAATAATCACCGTCGCTTTCTTCCACGAACCCTGCCACCCAAGCAGCCATAGAGATGATCCCGTGCCTTCTCATCAGTCGAATGGCTTCCCGATCCACGGCCTGCGTGCTTCCCTTGTGAATCGCTTGAAGCGTCGCGTCATCGGTGCTTTCGAGCCCAAGTAGAAATCGGGCGACACCAGCTCGTTTGTAAAGATGAAGGATGTCGGCGTCACGCACGATATCACTGGCGCGCGTGGTGCCAATTAAGATCAAGGGAACATTCTCCGAGATGAGCGCTTCGAGGAAAGCCTGCCAGGCTGAACGACACGCCGTCGGGTTCTCGTCAGCGAAGTTGACCAGTTCGACTCCCTGTTCGCGATAGAGACGGGCCAGTTCGGCCGCAAACCTCACCGGGTCTCGATGCCGCCAAGTACGCCAGAATCCGTGCTGACCGCAGTAATGGCAGCGATGAGGGCAGCCCCGCGAGAATTGGACCACTACCGCCCGGCGTTTCCCGTAGTAAGTGTAACGGCCGTGATCGATCAGCTCCCATCCAATACGATATGCGTCGAGGTCGCGGATAACCGGTGCGGGGGGATTCGCAACGACACGATCACCTTCAAGGTCTCCCCTCTCCTGCAAGCTTCTCGTCCCGGGAACAGTCCCGGAGCGGAACACAATTCCAGGGACTTTCTCCAAGGGTTGACTGTTTTCAAGAGAAGCCATGAGACGAACCACGGTTTCCTCGCCCTCACCACGAACGATAAAGTCAATCGCCGGTTCCTGCCCCATGATCTGCTGCCAGTGGTAGGTGGGGAATACACCGCCATAAACGATCCACGTGGCGGGAAGCGCCATTCGGACAGCGGCGGCAATCCTGACCGCCGATGGATGGCCGGAAGTAGATCCCGAGTGGCCGAGCAAGACTGCGTCTGGTCCGTAAGCCGCGGCCGCTGAGATAATCTCACCAATCGAAAGAGGGCCGAACTCTGCGTCCAGCAGCTTAACGTGGTGACCCGCATCAAGCAGCGGGCCACCCAACGCAAGTAGACCGAGCGGAGGCAGATGCTCTCTGGGAATGCGACTGCCGATGGATGGGTGTGGCGGGTTGATCAATAAGATTCTCATCGTCATTCGCGGCGTGACAAGGCGGCAGCAGCGGAGCTGCTGGCTGGCTTTTGCCGATTGCACTTTGCTTTACAAAGTATATTGACCCTGGCCACATGGCTTTGTTCAATTTATCCAGATTTGTCATAAAATTGGCGCTTATGCGCGACAAAGCCAAGTTCCCAAGCTTTCCTAAAGACAGTACCTTATAGGAATACTTTGGGAGGCAAAGCGTGCGGCGACAATCGTGTGAGGTATGGCATGAAAGCCGATCGATGGGAGCTTCTTCGAGAACCGCACCTGCTCGTTTCGAAGAGAGCTAAGGCTTTGATGAACAGCAAGGAGCCTTCTTATTCGGGGCCCAAACACACCGCGTAGGATTGGCGGGGGGACGCGTGACCGCGCAAGACCGCGGTCACGCTTCATGGCGAGACGGTCGGTCTATGGGCGTATCCACTGAAGGTGCGATGACGGCCCACCGACCTGATCAGGTCTTGCAGCGCAGTTCTGCTCGCCAAAGCCAGTTGAGCAGGAAGAGCACGCCAACCAGGCATAACGGACCGGAAATCACCACGTAAGCGGACCAGTGTAAGCGGCCCCAAGACGTGAAAATGTAAAGCAGTGCCAGCCCTGTAAACAGGACCGCTCCAACCCACTCCCACCGCCAAGATACCGCCAGCACAGCTAGGATGAGAAACGTCGGGATTAAGTGAATCAGAAGAGCCAGCGCCGTTCTCCACACCCCAAGTCCCTCCTGAAACACATCCAGTGCAAAGATGCTGATGAACGCAGCGAACACGAGACCGAGGACGCGGGGCATCCAGAAGAGGGCTCGTTTCGAAGTCGTGGTCATAGTTCTACGGTAGCAAATGCGGTCGCATGACCAAAATCGAAAAGATCGATCTTCCTTGCAAGCCACTCAATGTTTCTCGGGAATTGGACTGACCGATCTACGGGCTCGAGCTCAACGGCCGTGTTTGGTTACTGGAAGCGAGGTGCCGGCTCTGGCGGTGGCGTGGCTGCTCGCCACCCGGCGATCGGATCATTCCCAATTGAAGAAGCCACCTGCGCAGGTCATGGACAGTCACTGCGCTGCTTGCTGCATTCGTGACACTGCGCTCTGCGGCGTGAAGCCTGGTATCGGTGGTCCGTAGAGTCAGAGCGCCGAGGGAGACCGAAGATCAGAGGGTTCCCGCGCAAGCGTTCAAGCCGGAGCTGGCAGATTTGTTTTCGGACGTGTCCCGATCATCCGATTATGGAAATCGCCGAAGATATAGGCATCACGCGTTTCCCTTACGAACATCACGGCGCAGTTCAATCGGTGGACGTGCGCCTTGTCGCCGTCAGGCAGCCAACTCGCCAGGGAGGGTCCTTGTCCCGGAACCAAGCGAGGCAATCGGCTCTTCAACGCCGTTTGAAGAGATCACAGGATGCCGCGAATCCCGACGGCGGCTTGGGAGGCCCGCGCCAGTTGGCTAGGAGCTGCTGGCGTGCGGCTCTTGCAACACCAGCAGCTTTGATTCTGCACCGAAGCTATTGGCTCGCTCGATAGAAGACGTTCCCCGTTAGTTGCGCCTGCTTCAGAACCACCGGGCTGGCCGGATTCCCTGGGACGGCGGTCCACGGCCCATTGACGCTGGTGGCTGATTGCAGCGTTCCTGTGAACGTCAACTGGAGATCAGGACCGTTTCTCGCGATGCCCAAGGTCGGCGCGTTGCTGCCCGACGCGCCCGCTGTAATCCTGATATTGTCGACGCCGATGGTTTCGGTCCACCAAGTGGTGGCGACGCGCACTTCTACGATCAGTTGTTTGGCGGTCGCGGGAATATCGTAAGTGAAATCGGCGAATTGCCTTGTTAAGCGCCGGGAGAAGCTCTGTTTCTCGTCGGCCATCCAAGGCTGAACGGCATCTTGCACGCCATGAAAATGGGCCAGGGTGACCGGGGTGCTGCTCAAGCCGTCTGGATAGACCAGGAGGTCGATGTAGTCGCTGGTTTCAAAGTCGACCACCGTGGCGGCCAAAGCGACTGTGAGATGGACGTTTTGCTTGCCGGCGACGTCAACCGGCTTCAACTGAACGGAGCGATAGGCCTGACCATCTGGGTAAGGCCATTTGTTCATTCCCGAGCCTCCGAGGAACCCGGCACCTTCAAAGCCGGAGAACGGACCGCCGTCGTAGAAAGCGCCACGCGGCGTGTCCGTTGGTCCGTTCAGCACCACAATGAAGGGCTCCTGACGCTCCACGTTGGCGCCGGTAGCCACGTAGGAGATGACGTCGGCCGGTCCTTGCATTTTGACTGCTGAGAGGCCTGCATCCGAGCTGAGGACCGCCCAGTAGCCCGAGTCGAGGTTGTCGTCCAAAACCTGGTCCGCGGTGCCGATACTGACCGACGCCTCGAGGCTGCCGCCACCGCTCGAGTTGTAGGAAACGATCTGGAAATCATAGGTGCCAGTGCTGGGAAACGTCACGTTGGCATACACAATCTGATGCGCATGCGGTCCTGCATCCACGAGCACATCGTCCGCCGCGGTCAACCCATTCTTATCGAGGTCAATTCGCAGGCGCGCGCCGTCGTCCGAGCCGACCGCGAACCTGTAAGTGCCTGCGGTGGGGACTGAGAGTTTTCCTTTGATCTGCAAGCCCCAATTGCCGGTGTAGCCTCCTGGAATCGGGTTGTCGTCGAGCCACTGGCCTGAGCTGGCGTCGGCGAAGTCCAAGGTCGCCACCTGGGCGGAGGTTTGGTCATGGGCTTTGGTTCCCGCAATAGCGGCGTCAGCGTCCCCCAGGTTACTAATCGCAGGCGGGACGATGCGCGTGATGGTCGCCACCGGTAGCGCGTTCGTCGGGAGGAAACTTCCTAGCAACTCAAACACTTGTCCGCCGGTGTTGAAGGCGGCAAAAGTGCCGGTTTTGCCCCCGGCGGCCGGATGCCCAACCGCCGTCACGGTGGCTTGTCCTGGATCGAAGGTGACGGACGAACCAATGCTTCCGACGAGCATGTCGTCATAATCCGGGGCGTTCATCACGAGCACGGGCTTGGGCAGCAGAACGAAACGACTCGGATTACTGGCCCCTGGGCCGTGGATGAAAAGATCACCGGGCAGCTCGAAGTCATTGCCGATCGTCGTGTCATCCGGCACGACGGTGTGGCCAAGCGCTGTCAATCGATCGGCCAGGCCGCCGATGGCAGCCAAGTCCGGATTCACCACGATCGTGGCGTTCTTTTTCCCTCCCAGCAGCCAGTCAATGGTGCTGTCGAAAAGCTTCAGAAAGTCTTCGGTGGCCGCAGAGGCGTCTGTTCCGCGCCAGCCGTAAATGGCACGCTTCGCTGGGATGTCGGGGTTTCCCGTGAACGAGACGTTGAAGCTGTGTTCCCAGTAGATTGGACCGCGCTGATCGAAGTTGGCGAGTTGGTCGCGAATGCGCTGAGGTTCATAAAGGTCGCGCCCCGTCATGGTGTATCGTTTGGGGTTGGCAGCTTCGCCATCCGTGTTGAAGCCTTCTTGATACAGAAGTTCTTGGCCTGAACCGCGAGGCACAAGAACCCAGAGAGATACGATCAGGCTGGCCGATCCAAGCCAGCGGAAGCGGGATGTAATCGTGGGTCGCCTTTTGAGCATAGGTTCTCCTAGGATGTTGTTGGGTTGAACTGGTAATCCCAAGGAATACAGGCATCCCACAGGCGTGGGATGGCATGTGCACCAAGGGATTAGTGGAAGTCAAACAGAAACCTCCTTCAAGTGCAAGCAATACGGTGGAAAAGCGGTGGGCCAAGCGTTGCCAGTTCGATCAAGGTCAGGTGACGGCAAGCAGCCTCCAAGTTCTCTTTGGCAAAAATCCCTTTGGCCGTGGGATTCGCTCCGAGGAGACTTTCCGGGAAACTGCTGGCGCGATTACGTGAAGCACGAGGCTGGGTGGCAAGGGAACCCAGCCAAGCTGACGAGAGCCACTTGCCTCGCGGGAAAGGACTGGAGCCAGGGGTTATTGCTCACGTCTGGGGTGGCAAAGGAGACGTGCTCTGCATTGCTCCGGCCACCGGTATCCGGGACAATCGAAAAGTGACAACCCGCTACAACGACTTTCCCAATTTGAAATGGTTGGGTTTGCGCCAAGGACAGGATCCGATATTCAGCCCGGCCGAATCGGGTCGCTGGGTCTGCATCGAATCGCATGTGAAACTGAACACTCCTGGGAAACATGACGGTGTTTTTGAGCTGTGGGTCGATGGAAAGCCGGAGGCTTCAAGGACGGATCTGGACTGGCACGGGGAATGGACCGATTACGGGATTAACGCTGTCTTTTTGGAGAACCAGGAGAACAACGGCTCAATTCAAAGACAGGCCCGTTGGTTTGACGAGTTCGTCATCAGCACCCAACCGATCGGGCCGGTGACAGCCCTCCAACCGCCAACGCTCGTCCTAACAGAACCTGGTGCAACGGCCGCGTGGGAGGCAGAAATCGCCGCCGATCCAAATGGGGCGGACATTGTCTGGAAATCCCACTCCGTCGGCGGCCAACATGTCTGGGCTCGGTGGGCCTGGTGGATTCGATGGTGCCTTCGGCGGCTATGGCACCGGCGCGACGACCCGAGGTGGCGACGGTCAAGGGCCGGGCGGAGGGAAGAACCAGTTCGTACAACAGTATGGCGCGTTTGCTTTCAGTGTCGCAGGCAACACCAACCAATCAGACAGTGATTGTTCAGGGAAGGAACTTCACGGGGCTGGTGCCGGTGACGCTAGTGGTGATCCCGGAGACGGGTCCCTCCGCCACGTTCAGCGGGTAGTTGAATATGGCGAGCGGTAATCCCGCCCAGGCCACAATCAATGGCGTCGTTCCGGTAGGATCACCGTCGCGGCTCAACGTCTGGGCACAGTAACTCGCAGCATTTCCTCCATCGTGCCTGACGACACGATGGAGGTTGAACGCATGGCCTTGAATCAAGGTGAGCGCAGTCGGTAGAACGCAGCGCCGGTGATCGGCCCACTGTAAGGTGAGGTCGAGCCCACGTTCGTCCACGGACCGTTCACGGACGGTGCCGTTTGGAGAGTCGGAGTCGTGAATGCGTCCGAATCCCATGCCACGGCAATGTTACTGCCGGAGATGCCAACATCCAGAGTCGGTCGGAAGGCAGGAAACACTTGGACCTCAGCGATGTTTAGGAAGGCGTCGGCGGGGATGCCGCTGGCATTCGGTTCACCGACCGGTGTCCGTTCGATTCGCACGTATCGTCCGGAAACGGTTGGGGTGTAGTTCTGGGTCCAAGGGTCAGGCCAGGCAAACCCGTTGGCATTGATATTGGTTCGGCTGACTTCCTTGCGGGCATCATCCAGGATGACGACGTTGACGTCTGCTTGCCGTTCTTCGCAGCAATCGCCGCGCGGGAAATAAACGACGCGCCCGATGTCCAAGGTGGATTTCAAATCCACTTCCCACCAGACCACGGCATTGGTCGTTCCGTCCGCGGTGTGCGCGATCGACCCAGCGCTCCAGGTCTGGTTGGTGTTTCCGTCGATGGCATCCTTGGCATCTCCGCCGGGATACGTTGTGACCTGGCTGGCGACGCCTTCCAAGGCAGCGTTTTGATGTGGCCGCACGTACGCTCCGGTGATCTTGACGTTCACAGCTTTTGTCGTGACCGTCCCGGAAACAGGGTTTTGGATCTCCAACTCATAAGTGCCAGCGTCCGCCTTGGTGGCGTCGATCAGAGTCAGCTTCGCCGTTTTGCTTCCGGAAAGGTAGCGGCCATCGGTCAACGCGACCCCGTTGCGTTTCCATCGATAGGCGTTGGGACTGCCCGATGCGCTGGCTGACAGGGAGTTGGTGGTGCCGGCAGCGACGGTGAGGTCGCTTGGTTCCGACGTAATGGCTGCAGCTACATTCTGAACTGTGAACACGCCGAAACCGCCTTCGGAGAACGCTGCGAGCACCGTTGATTTCTGAAGGTTGGCAGGCGCGGTCGTATCAGGGACAACGTCCACCCAGGATTCCGTGGAGTCGAAGTCGGCTTCTTCACCACCTCCCAGATTGACGTAATCGACCATGATATCGTCCTCTTTGAAGGGCAATTTAAAGGACGACTTGCCACTGGCGATGCTGCCATCGAGGCGATGCACCGCCACCCATCCATACGTCATCCAGGAAACGTCCAGCGACGAGCCAGAAACACCCACGAGATAACCGAGGCCATCCGCCGTGGCCAACGCCATGTTCCAGTTTCCGTCATAAGCGTTGACTCCATCCACAGCGTGGTCGATCGATTTTCCGTCCTTGCCAGCTGCTTCCCAGACAAAGGCCGGGAGGTCACCTGCCGCGGCTTCGTCCTGGTTGAAAAGCCGAACGTCCGGCTGCTGATTGTACTCCGGGCTGGGCGACGGCTTGTTTGGATCGGACGTGTATCGGTTCGGTCGGGCTTCCCAACCCGTTCCAGGATAGTGGCCGTGAAACAGGACCTGCAGGTTTGGTCTGGCTGGATCCTGGTTGACGTGAAGAATGTCGCTGGAGCATCCGCCCAACGAGAACGCATTGCGGCGGGCGTTGTCGCGGTCATTGACGCGTGCGATCGGTTTGAATTTGAGGCCGTCCGTCGTGGCGAACACTTGAGGGTGCGATCCAATGCGCCACGTCCCGCCGCCCGCGACGATGAGCGTGTTTGTTCCGAAGCCGGAGACCCGAATGTTCCGCCAGCGAAAGCTCCGCCAACTCCCTTGTTCTCCGCCGTCGCTCGTGGTGCCGCTCAGCCCATCCCCAATGCCCGCTTCCGGAGAGATCGTCCCGTCGTCCCCCAGTCCGGGCACCGGTTCTTCCCAGGCGATCGACGGCTTGGTTTCCCAACCGGTTCCATCCGCTTTCGGCGCATAGCGGAGAATGAGGTGTTTATACCCGCTATAGATTGCCCGCTTGGTCGGATCCGGGTTTTCATCCAAGGCCGGACGCCAGAGCTGGTTCAGCTTGGTGGATTGGTATCCGGTATGGGCGCCGGTGACGTCATACGGGATCAGGTCGGCAGCGCGCAGGTTTTCCACCCAAGCCACGCCTAAGGGTCTGGCCGTTGCGGCATCCAACCAGACCAGCGATCGATCTGGGAATTGCGCCGCCAGGTCTTTCTTGGCCTGCGGCAAGCTGCTGTCCTGTTCATCAATGCCATTTTCGCGGATGGCCAGCAACAAACGTTGCGAATCGAACGGGATCAGGCGCATGAGGTAAGCGATCGGCTCGCGCCCATCCAGGTAATTGCCGTCAGGGGCGGCGACGACCGTCCCGGTGGGTTTCACCAGAATCGGCAGTTTGTTCGTGTCAGCGACGTTCACGACGCCGTTGATATGTTGAACCCACACAGGGGTAATCTCTTGGGCTAGCAATGGGCCCACGCCCAAACACGCGCTCAAGATTCCAATTTGGAACGGTTTCATCGCAGGTATCTCCTTTTCAGTTTCATACGTCTTAGGACTACTTTCACTTCTCGGACTTCTGGACAAGCGTTTGCTCGGTTCGCGAACACAAACCTCCGTGGAGTTTGCAGACAGAGCGTTCGCTCGTGAAGAAAGTCCAATCAGTTAGACCCCGCCCGCTCTCTCGAAACACAAGTCAAAAATCGGCGTGCCCCAGCGGCTAGGCGTATTTTGACAGTATCCCCAGGATCGCGGGATAAATCCTAATGCCATTCGGTAATTGCCTCCTGGCGCCCCGGATGGGGCAACTCGAGAATAGCTCGGCGTTTTAACGCCGAGGGTGAATGGGCGCGATTCCAAGTCCCGACGGGACGGCCGAGGACGTGGCATTGAACGGAAGAACCGGAGATTAAGCGGATCACAAGGTCGTAGAACCCAAACGCCCTTTCTCGCCGCACTCAGCCGCCCCGCCGGGGCTTGGGCCCTCTCACTTGAGCACCCGGCGCTAAAGCGACCGGGCTTCTCTCATTCTGTCCCTTCCGGGACTGAACAGAATTACCGAATGGCATTAGGATTTATCCCGCGGGAATGTCCGCAGGTGCGACCGCGATCGCGAAGGGCTCGAGCGCTGCTGGCCGCATCGGACGGTCCTGCGGACTCAAGCATGCCAGCTTGGCTTCGCCAAACGGCGGAAAGGAAAGTAACTGACGCTGCAGGCCAGGTGAGCGATGGTTGGTCCGTTCCATTCCTAGCGGAAGCTACGATCAATCAGACAATGGTGCGGTTGAGGTATCCCTCAACTCTTGGCATCAGGAGGTGGCATTAATGATGGGATGCGAAGACGCATCACCGTCGTTCGGCGAATGCCTGAAAGCGATCTTGAACGGGCGCGAGGCTGCCAGCGAAGCATCCAACGTTATCGCCGACGCTCTGGCGAATTCACACGTTGAATTATAGGGCTGGATTACCGCAAATCGACGTGGCAAGCGCCACAGACGATGTCATTCCATGCCGTCAGCTTTTGACCGCAGGCGGAGCATTCCCAGTAGATGACGGGCCGTCCTCCCTCGATCATCATCACCAGGCCAACGCCGGATATCGTGAGGGCGGCCCCCAGCGTCAGAAGGCGAGCCACCGTTTGCCCTGGCGCGAATGGGGTAAGTGCCAGCGTCGCCAACGTTACAATGCTAACGACAAATAAGACCCAACCGGCAATTCGCAAGTGGCGACGATTCTTTGGGTGATCGCATTTGCGCAGTCGGTCGCCCACAGGAGCGCTTTCGAACATTCGGGGCGTGATTGCCACCGCGCCCAGGCACACCACTCGACCGCAGTTAGGGCACTCCGCGTTTTCACCCTCGGCCTCAGCCTGAAAGCGCATTTCGTGACCACAATAATCGCAAGGTGCTTTCTTAAATTGCGGCGCTCCCACCTTCGATTCCGATTCTTCCCGAACGACGCAGTCCATGGTTGGTCTCTTAATTTGTCCCTTCTCGCACGGTGGCTAATCAGCAATCTCTACACCGCCTCCGGATTTTCGCGGTTTCGCAACGGGCCTTGGGTGGATTGATCTGATTATTGCGTAAGGATCTGTTGTGGAAGTGCTTGTGGAGTATCTGGCCCCGGCGACTCCGGGCGCGTGCTTCCAGCCCGAAGACGGTTCGTCCGACCCGTATCCCTATCCTGCCCAACGTGTCCAGATTGTCGGCACATCCTGGGCTCTCTTCCAGAGAAAACCAACCGGGCGCACGTTCCTTGTGCGCTAACCCAAATGCGGAACGGACCCAGCGACGGTTACGAGGGGCCGACGCTTTCGCGGATCAATTGATCTTCAACAGCTCCACTTCGAACACCAGCGTGCTATTCGGGGGAATACTCGGACTCGGACTCTGGGCGCCGTAAGCGAGATCCGGAGGGATCTCGAACTTGAACTTATCGCCCACCTTCATGAGCTGCACTCCTTCAGTCCAACCCCGGATGACGCGATTGAGAGGAAACGAGGCTGGTTGGCCGCGCTGTACCGAACTGTCGAACACCGTGCCGTTCTGTAACGTGCCATGGTAATGAACCGTAACGGTGTCGGTCGCGGTGGGTGAGACGGTTCCTGTGCCTTGTTTTAATACCTGGTATTTAAGGCCGCTCGGCGTTGTTTTCATTTCTCCGGCGGTGGCAGGAGCCGCGGCGTGGGCGGG
>JBGAIN010000017.1:0-41744 GCA_044225505.1 Limisphaerales bacterium | reverse complement strand
TGGGCGGGCGCTGCGGGAGCACTCGCGGGAGTCGAAGAGGCAGAATCAGCTGCTGGTTCGGTAGATTTCTGACACCCGGTCAACACGAGGAGAATAGCGGCGAAAAGCAGAAAGCAGTTCGATTTCATACAGATACAAGGGCTAGCATCATTTCGGGCGACGGTTCGGATATGGCCAGCTTCGCCAAAGCCGATGGACTCGTCAAGCGGGAGAACGATGGTGGGGGAGGGCGCGGCCTGCGCGAATGTTGGGGCGGCTGTTTGGCGACGGAAAGGACGGAGGAAAAGCGAACGAAGGCGATGCGGCTGCCTTAGGTTGATCCTTCGTATTTAACAGGGATATAACACGGAGATAACAGGGGTTTAACACGGGTCGATTCCGGGTTATATCCCTGTTTTATCCGTGTTTCATCCGTGTAGGAAGCGAATGAAGGCCAACGAATTGCCCTTTTCCTTCCCTTAGGTGGGTCGTTGAACTCTTTACAGGCAGTGAAGCCCGCGCAAATCCAGATCAGACAAACCGGTTCACTTGCAGAATCGTCCGTTCCGTCAGATGCGACAAAAGGCGCAACGCCTCTTCTACTTTCACCCAGCGCCGCTCTTGGATCTCATCGGAGGTGTCCGGAGAGACCTCGCGACGGTATTTCATATTCCAGAGAAGGACGATCTTCGGGTAGCCGCGGGCCAGATAAGAGTTACATCCGGCAAACGGGCCGATCTCAACCTCGCACCCAGCTTCTTCCGCCACCTCGCGTTGGGCGGTGGCCAGCCAACTCTCTCCAGGCTCGGCTTTCCCTTTAGGCAAGGTCCATTCGTTCTTTTGATGTCGATCGCGGCGCACAATGAGGAGCTCCTGGCGGTCACGCAGGTCGCGCCAGACCAGGCCGCCAGCCGCCACGATCACTTCGGGAGAGAGCTTTAAGTCGGGACCGTTCACAAGGGTGTCGGGAATTTGCCTGGGAGACCTGGCGAGCTCGCTCTCACAACTGTCGAGAGGCAACCCGAGGCGTCGTCGGTAAGGATCCAGCGCATGGTTTCAGAGACAGGCCGGCAACATACCGGGACCCTCCCAAGGGACCAAGCTTGATTCGTCGGGAGGGGTTAAAATTCGGAGTTGCGTAACCCGCAAGGGGGAACGATTGTCATCTCAAATACGTTCGCCGTTTAATTCCCGTGGATGAGTCTGCATTTTGAGCGAAGGATGTTTGAGCGAAGGATGTTTCCTGTCGCGTTACGCAACGCTTTGCGTTTAGGAGGTTTGGGTTACTTTTTAGCGCTGCTTTCAACCTCGGCTGGGGCGTCGGGAGCTGACCGCGGAGCGGCCACCTTTCACAGAGAGATTCAGCCGCTCCTCCAAGAGTTCTGTTCAGATTGTCACAGCGACGGCGCGAAGAGAGGAGGCGTTGCCTTCGACGAGCTGAACTCGGACGACGCCATTCTGAACAATCCGACCCTCTGGTTGAAAGCCCTCAAAAACCTCCGTGCGGGCCTGATGCCACCTCCCAGAAAGAGTCAGCCGAGCGACGCGCAGAAACGGACCATTGAAAATTGGATTAAGGATGCCGTCTTCCGGGTCGACCCACAGAACCCGGATCCAGGTCGAGTGACGGTGCGGCGTTTGAACCGTGTCGAGTATCGGAATACCATCCGGGATCTGCTCGGGGTTGATTTCGACACGGAGAAAGAGTTCCCCGCGGACGATGCGGGGTTTGGATTCGACAATATTGGGGACGTGTTGACGCTATCTCCGATGCTCCTGGAGAAGTATGTGGCGGCAGCGAAGAGCATCGTGACGCGCGCGGTTCCGGTGGTGCCGTTGGTTCCTGCCGAGCACGTGGTCAAGGGAAAGGCGTTCAAAGGCGCGGAAAGCCTGGAAGCGACGCGGACGAACAAGAATGCCGCCACCGCAGACGGGTTGGTGCTCTCCTACTATGAGCACGCGGGAGTCTCGAATCAGGTTCACGTCGAGGCGGCTGGCCGCTTTCAGCTGCTCTTGGACTTTACGGCCAATGAACGCTTCGTGGACAACCAGTTCGACTACAATAAGTGCCGCCTCATCTTTAAAGCGGATGGGCAGGAACTGTGGCAGCACGAATACACGCGGGAAGGGGGCAAGGCGTTCCACTACGAATTCGATCAGAATTGGGCCGCGGGCGAGCATACCTTGGCTTTGGAAGTGCACCCTTTGACTCCGGATCAGAAACAGGTCCGCTCTCTGACCCTTCGCTTGGACTCGGTGACCGTGCGGGGACCGCTCGAGTCGACTTACTGGGTCCGCCCGCGAAATCATGAAAAGTTTTTCCCGCGACCGGTGCCGGAGGATGAGGCAGGACGGCGGGAGTATGCCTATGAGATTCTGACGCCATTTGTCCGTAGGGCTTACCGACGACCTCCCGCGGCGGTAACCATGGACCGGTTGGTCGCTCTCGCGGAATCCAAATTCTCCCAATCCGGGAAGAACTTCGAAGCTGGCATTGCCCAAGCCATGATTGCGGTGCTGGCCTCGCCCCGGTTTCTCTTTCGGGAAGAAGGAATCGAAGTGGCGACGTCGGAGGCTCCCATCGCTGGGGCATTTCCTGAGGTTGATGAGTATTCGTTGGCTTCGAGGCTTTCCTATTTCTTATGGGCGTCGATGCCGGACGATGAATTGCTCAGGCTCGCCGGGAGAAGAGAATTGCGCAAAAACCTGGCGGCGCAGACGGAGCGAATGCTGGCCGACCGCAGGGCGGAAGCATTGGTGCGCAATTTCGTGGGTCAGTGGCTGCAGACCCGCGATTTGGAGAATATCCAAATCGATGCTCGGCAAGTGTTCGCGCGGGAAGCGGCGATCGATGGCGATGCGGAAAAGCGTCGCGCTCGCGCTGCGGAGTTGCGGCAAAAAGGGGAAGAGCACCTCACGCCGGCGGAGAAGAAAGAGCTAGACGATCTCCGTGCCACGTTTGCTCGCCGATTCTCGCGTCCGCCTCGGGCCGAATTGAACGGGGACCTGCGCCGGGCCATGCGGTTGGAGACGGAGAAGACCTTTGACCATGTGCTGCGCAAAGATCGGCCGTTGCTTGAGTTATTAGATAGTAACTACGCTTTTCTGAACGAACGGCTCGCGAGCCATTATGGACTGACGAACCTGCACGTCACGGGCGACGAGGTGCGACTGGTGCCGCTTCCCGAGGGGAGTGTGCGTGGTGGCTTGATGACGCAGGGCTCGGTTCTGATCGTAACTTCAAACCCCACCCGCACGTCGCCCGTAAAGCGCGGATTGTTCATTCTGGATAACCTGTTGGGGACGCCGCCGCCTCCCCCCCCTCCAGATATCCCGCCGTTGGAAGAAGCGGCCAAAGCCATGAAGGAAAAGACGCTGAGCTTGCGTGAGACTTTGGCGTTGCATCGCGAAGCAGCCCTGTGCAGCTCTTGCCATAACCGCATGGATCCGCTCGGGCTCGCCCTGGAAAACTTCAATGCCCTGGGCATGTGGCGCGAACAAGAACGCAATCAACCCATTGATGTGACGGGCCAGCTCTTGACCGGCGAGAGCTTCACCAATATTCGAGAACTGAAACGAATCCTCGCGAGCCAGCACGCGACTGAGTTTTACCGCACTCTGACCGAGAAGATGCTCACTTACGCCTTGGGGCGAGGCTTGGACTATTACGATGTTGCCACGGTCGATCGGATCGTCGAGCAACTGCAGGCGACGCAAGGGCGTCCATCCGCCTTGCTCGCAGGAATTATCGGATCGGCCCCCTTTCAGAAAACCCGCGGGTTTACGCCTGCCGCAGAGAGCAGAGCGACGGCGGCTAGCCAGCAACCCATTGAAGGAAAGACTCCGTTATGAATCACCCGGACATGCCCAAATCTGCAGCGCAACGCCACTTCGCTCTCAGCAGGCGCCGGTTTCTTCGGGGGTTAGGGGCGTGTATCGCGCTGCCGGCGTTTGAATCGTTGGTGCCTCGATCAGCCTTCGCGGGAGAGATCGGTGCGGTAACAGCGTCGGGGCGCCCACTCCGGACAGCTTTCCTTTTCTTCCCGAACGGCGCAATCCCCGGGGCTTGGTGGCCGAAAGACGCAGCCGCTGATTTTGAGTTCAGTCCCACGTTGAAGCCGCTCGAGAAGTTGCGGAATTCCATCCAGATCCTCGGGGGACTCGACCAGAAGGCCGCGAATGGCGGACCGGATGGTGCGGGTGACCACGCGCGCGGGAACGGCGTTTTTCTTACGGGAGTGCGGATTAAGAAGAGCGCAACGGATATCCGGGCCGGGATTTCGATTGATCAAGCGATCGCCCGCCAAGTGGGACACTTAACTCGATTCCCGTCGATTGAACTGAGTAGTGACGCGATCCGCACGTCCGGCGCGTGCGATTCCGGTTATGCGTGCGCTTATCAGTTCAATCTTTCGTGGAGTTCCCCCACCACGCCGGTGGCGGCAGAATCCAATCCGCGGCTCATTTTTGAACGGCTTTTTGGCGCCGGTGCGCCTGGAGAGCGCGCCGAGAACATGCGTCGACGGCAGCAGGAGCAACGGTCTGTTCTCGACTTTGTTCTCGAGGAAGCGAAAGGGATGAGCCGCCGTTTAAATGGCCGAGACAAGGAAAAGCTGGATCAATACCTCACGGGCATCCGAGATATCGAGACGAGCATTGCCAAGGCGGAACAGTTTGGCAGTCCCCAAGATCCGGGCGTAGAAACACCACCGAGCATTCCCCAGGACCGCGCGCAGTACGTGCAGTTGATGTTCGATATGCTCGCGTTAGCTTTTCAGACCGATTCCACACGCGTGGCGACACTCCTCTTGGGCCACGACGGCGACAATCGCTCGTTACCGGAAATCGGGATTGCCGAAGGTCATCATGACTTGTCCCACCATTTCAACAGCGAAGAGAAAATCCAGAAGCTGACCGAAATCGATCGCTGGTACGTGCAACAGTTCGCTCGCTTCCTGCAAACGCTTGAAGATACCAAAGAATCGGATGGCTCGTCCGTTCTCCACAATTCCATGATTTTATACGGAAGCGGGAATGCGGATGGGAACCGGCATACCCACTCGAATCTCCCTCTCATCCTGGCGGGCAGGGGTGGAGGGGTGCTGACACCGGGCCGCTACGTGCAGCATGGCGGGAAGCCGATGAGTAATCTGCTCTTGAGGATGGGGCAGGTCATGGGGCTGAACTCGGAACGATTTGGCGACTCGACGGCGCCCCTGGCCGACGTCTAACCTGCGGCCTGGTAAACCTGTAAGCTCTTCCGGCGCGAACACGCGCTGGCTGGGGTCGATTTCATGAACCGATATCCTGTCTGGTCGCGAATGGCTGCCCTGTTTTACGCGGGAGCCCTGGCAACGTTGGCTTTTGCTCAAGAAACCAGCCCGCCGGGGGCCGGTCCGGCCTCAGCGAAATTGGAGCCGCCACCCGCACCGCTCTGGCTGCCGAAACCGGGCCCGACAAACGATTCGGTCTATGCCCCGCAAGCGATCCTGCCTGGCGGGGTTGTCCTGCCGCTCTATGCTCCAGATTCGCCGCTCCTCAAGAAAGAGAAACTCAGCGAGGCGGAACAGTATAACGTAAGCAAATCAGTCCCCGGCCGGATCAACAGCATTGTCAGTATCCATAACCCGTCCATCGAAGTGCACACCGTCGACGGAAGTCTGAACACGGGAGTTGCCGTGATTCTGGCCGCAGGCGGAGGACATAACACTTTGAACGTCGGGACGGAGAGTGCCGATTTTGTGCCCTTTTTCCTCAACTACGGAGTGAACACGGTGATCCTGCGGAACAGGCTGCGGCGTGATGGATATGATCCAAAGACGGATGCGGTGAACGACGCCTTCCAAGCGATCCGACTGGTTCGTGCACATGCCAAAGACTGGAATCTGGATCCCAAGAAGATCGGCATCATGGGCTTTTCGGCTGGCGCGGAACTGGCTTCGCCCGCTGCGGTCTTCTTTGAGGACTTCGAGCTCAAACATGCGGAATCAACAGATCCTTTAGCGGGTGTTTCCGCCCGACCGGACTTTGTCGGGATTATCTATCCGGGACCTACACCGTTCGCGCGAAATGGGAACCCTCCAATTCCTAAAACCGCGCCCCCGGCATTCATCACTTGCGCCGGGGCAGGGGACCGCGTGCACGCGCTCTGGGCAAACGAGTATTTCCTCGCTATGCTCCAGGCGGGAGTTCCAAACGTCGAAATGCATATTTACGGAAACGGGCGGCATCCTGGAGATCCTCTGCCGGATGGCAGTCGAATGAGCGGCGGGTTGACCGATCGCAACGGGATTCCGTTTGGTAAATGGCAGGACCGATTCATCGATTGGTTTCGGGATTTGGGATTCCTGCAGAAGCCCGGAGTGGAAACTCGGGCGGCCAAAGAGACGGCCGCGTTTGTGAGTCGCACCAAACCTTAACCACGCGGGTGGGGTGGCCACACCGAACTAGCGATTATGTTGAAAGCTGGGCAAGCAAGCCGCGAGATCACGCCGCCGTTGGGAATTGAACTGGCAGGGTTTCATAAGCCGCCAGGTCAGGAACGAAAAATCACTGCGATCCGGCAACCGCCCGTGGCGCGCGCCTTGGCGTTGCAGAGCGGAGAGACGCAAGCTGCCATCGTGAGTCTGGAGGTCTTGGGCTTTGCGCGCGACTTCGCTGTGGGCATCCAAGAGCGTGTTGGGCGCCAAACGGGCATTCCCGCAGCTCACGTCCGAGTTTGTGCAACGCACACCCATTCTGCTCCGACCCTGAGCTTTCTCCGTCAATGGGGAGCCGTCTCTAAAGAGTACCTGCAAACGGTGGCGGATCGTGCTGTCGAGGCCGTGGCCGCGGCGCAAAAGGATCTTGCCGAGACGGACCTTTACCTTGGCAAACAACGCGTTGTGGGCGGCAATCACAATCGCACCACGAAGACCTGGCGGTCTGACGAGGCGTTTGGGCCTGAGGCCTCGGATAGTGAACGTTGGCTCGATACGATGTTGCACGCGCTCTACTTTCTGCGGGAAAAACCCAAAGAGAGCCTTCTCTGGTATCAGTTTTCAGCGCACCCAGTCTGTTACACAGACGGGTCCGCTGGGCCCGATTGGCCAGGCTTGGTCGCCTCGAAGATTCGTGCCCGGGACGGTTATGACCCAGGTTTTCTCCAAGGGCATTGCGGGGATGTGAATCCGGGGGACGGCGCTACGTTTCTTGGCGACCCGGAGAAAGTGTCGGAAGCCGTTTGGACAGCGTTGCACCACGCGACGAGCCATTCTGAAAATGTCGCGGTTGAGGCGATCCGTGTGATTCGTTCGGAGGTCCGTCTCCCGCTGGACATGGCGCGTTTGCGATCGGAGCTGGAGCTTTATCGCAAGCAACCGGAGATCTGTACGGCAGGGGAATGGGTGGACGCAGGTTTTGCCAAAGATTGGTATGCGAGCGCTTCGCAGTGGCCGGAAGATCGGCGTGAGTATGCGGCTCCGATCTCTGGGCTGGCTCTGGGCGATGTGGCGTTATTGTTTCATCCGGCCGAACTCTACAGTTCGTACGGCCTGACGATTCAACGCGATTCGCCATTCCGCGACACCCTCGTTTGTGGCTATACCGACGATCTCGTCGGGTATGTCACGGACCCGCAGGCCTATTCCCAGAAGGAATACGCCGCGCTGGTAGTGCCCAAGATCCTCAACCTCCCGCCGTTCGATCCTGGCGCGGGCCGACAATTGACCGCTGCCAGTCTGAAATTGCTGCATCAGCTGAAGTCCGCGTGACGCGGGTGCGGAGTGAGTTAACAGAGAGCTTCGGGACTTACCGCTTAGGCACAGCATTACCGGCGGCGACCCAGCGAATAGCTTGTCGGACCAGTCGCTGGTAGTTGGCATTTTCAAACGCCTGATGGTCGTGGCCCAATTGCAGGTAGATCACTCGAGCGGTTCCGTATGTCTTGGTCCAGGCAATGTCTCGGCCGCTGGTTGGAGCGTTCACGGTCAACAGGACGTGCGAATCGGGATGCACGTCAAACCCGCCATAGGTTTCGTCATGGATCGTGAAATCTTGAATCCCCTGGGTCACTGGATGCTCGCGATCGGCAATGTGCACCGTGAAATCGACGTCGTGTTGGTATGTTGATTTCGGCTGCTCCACTCCATTCTTACGCCACTTGGTCTCGTGGTATTTGCCGCCGATGATGTTCGCATACTCGTCCCAGCTCTGAGACGCCGCTAGCGTGTGATGCATGGCGACCAGCGGTTTCCCACCCTGAATCAGCGCCACGAGATTGGATTTGCCGCCCGGGGAAAGCTTTTGCCACATGTCGTAGAAGACCAAGACATCGTAGTCGCGAGCCCGAGCGGGTTCAAACCACGCTTCGGCTGCAGGATACTCCGCGGTGGCGAGGGTGATTTCCGGGTTGTCCCGAAATACTTTCAGGAATTGGTTCGTTTCAAAGTCGTGTCCCCCGTAGATCAGCATGACGCGAATACCCGCGGCGTTGGACGGCACCGTGTCGGCCCCTGCCACGGGGAGAAGGCTGCCGAGGCAGACGAGGACGCTGAGGAGAACCGCACGACAGCGATGGGAGTTCATAAGTCCTACTGTTTCCAGTTGCTCGCACGATTGGCAATTCCAAATCCGCCTTGAAAGGCAAAAGGTCGGAGAGCTGAGAGCAAATTGCTCCTGATTTGGGGAATAGCACCCAAGAAGACCAGCATGCGGACTGGTCAGCCGTCTCCCCTTTTGGAACGTTGGCTCGATGGAGAATGAGAATAGGTTGGCTGCGAATAACTTGAATCAGCCGTAACCTTGACCCACGCGCAAGAAACCCCGCGAATTCTCCGCAGCGACCCTGAAAGTCGGACCGACCATGGCTGGTCGGACGAAGCCGCGCGGTTCTTAATCTCAACGTGTTTCCATCACGCCCTGGGGGTCAATCGGTCGCCATCTCGGAGCTTGCTATTGGTCTGGGGTTTGATCGGCTATTCCTGTGAAGCCAAAAGGTCGTCAATTTACTTGGTTGGGACTTCTATTCATTCAAATTGGCCTGCTGTCCTGCGCGGCCCGAGCTGAGGAAGGCTGGTTTGCTTTTGAGCCGGCGCGAGACGAATTCAAGCCAGGCTCCGTCATCGATCTGCGCGAATTGAATGAAACGTTCGCAGGAGAACACGGACGCATCCAAGCCAAGAACGGCCGTTTTGTCCGGGAGCGCGATCAATTGCCGGTGCGCTTCTGGGCGGTCAACGGGCCGCCGCACGACTTGCAGGGAGCAGAGCTGCGCCGTTGCGCCAGGCTCCTGGCCAAATACGGGGTGAACCTGGTGCGAGTCCATCAACCTTATTTCGATGCGAAGGGCAACGTGCAGCTCAGCAAAGTCCAGCATCTGTGGGAGATCGTGGAAGCGATGAAAGCGGAGGGAATCTATACGCACCTTTCCATTTACTTTCCGCTCTGGCTGACTCCGGCGTCGGACAACCCTTGGCTGCAGGGGTATAACGGCAAACAGCATCCCTTCGCAGCCTTGATGTTTGACTCAGCATTCCAGGCGCAATATCGAGCTTGGTGGAAAGCCGTGCTCACCACGCCGTCCACGATCCATGGTAAAACCCTCGCGACCGAACCGGCTGTGTTGGGTCTGGAAATGCAGAATGAAGATTCGTTCTTCTTTTGGACCTTTTCGGAAAAGAATATCCCAGAACTGCTCCTTTCGCGGCTTGAGCAGCAATTCGGCGCCTGGGTGACTCGCAAGTATGGTTCGATCCATGCCGCTCTGGCCGTTTGGAAGAGCCCCAGTCTAAAGCGGGACCGCGAAGCCGACGGACAACTGGCCTTCCGACCTCTCTGGAACATGGCCCACGAGAAAACCTTGCGCGATCGGGATACCGCGGAGTTTCTTCTGGAGACGCAGACGAAGTTTTACACCGAGACCTCGGAATTCTTAAGACAGCTTGGTTACGATGGGATGGTCACGGCTTCAAACTGGGCCACAGCGAGTCCGGAGGTGTTCGGCCCACTGGAGAAGTTAAGTTACATGGTGGGAGATTTCATCGATCGTCACGGCTATTTTAGCTGTAATCAAAAAGGCGAAGCTGCTGAGTGGTCCATTCGGATTGGACATACGTATACCGACCGGAGCGCGCTGCGCTTTGATCCGGAGGAGTTGGGGAAACCGAAGCAGTTTGTGCATCCGGCGATGGATCCACACTATGACGACAAGCCTTCCATGATCTCCGAAACGACTTGGAACCGGCCGAACCGATATCGGGGTGAAGCTCCGTTTTACCTCGCTGCTTATGGCGCTCTCCAAGGCACTGATGCGATCGTCCACTTCGCTTTCGATGGCGCGCGATGGGCGGTCAAGCCAGGGTACTGGATGCAACCCTGGACTTTGATGAGTCCAGCCATGGCTGGGCAATTCCCAGCGGCTGCGCTTCTCTATCGGAAAGGGTTGATCGCAGAGGGTGAGACCGTGGCCTCAGTTACCCTAAACCGCCAAGCACTGCTTCGGCTCGAAGGCACACCTCTTCCCCAGGACGCTGCTCTCGATGAATTGAGGCTGAAAGATGTGCCCTCGGGTGCCGACCTCCTTCCAGGCCAACGCCTCGACCCCTTGCTCCATTACGTTGGACGAACTGGAGTCCGGTTTTCGTCCAACCAAGCGGGCTTGAATCGGGCGGACGTCCACCACTGTATCGACCATGCCAAGCAACAGGTCCGAAGCAGCACTGGGGAATTGGAGTTGGATTACAACCAGGGCGTCTTACGCATCAACGCTCCAGGAGTCCAAGGGGTGAGCGGAGCGTTGCGCCAAGCCGGGAGCGTGGAGACGCGAGAAACGGCCATCCGATCCGACCTCGAATTGGGTCACATCGCTGTGGTCGCGCTGGACGGACGTCCGCTAGCTCGTTCCAACCGGATGCTGTTACAGGTCATGTCCGAAGAGAAACCGTCAGAATTCGAAACGACCACGACGGCACCTGGTGTCCATCGCATCGTTTCCATTGGAAAAGATCCGTGGTTGGTAAAAGCGATTCAAGGGACGATCCGTCTGAAGCGAGCGGATGCGGACCAGTTGCAGGTGACGGCCCTCGACGAGAATGGGTATCCAGCCGCACAGGTCGGGACCGCCGTCGAGATTAAGCTTCAGCCGGCGGTGCTTTATTACTTGATTGCGCGGCCAGCAACGCCCGGTGTCAAAGAGCGCGCTCAGGCGCAGTAATCCCGGTCACGGCGATGAGACAGGGATCGGCTTCTTCCAGATAGGGACGCGACGCTTCATCTCATCAATTAAGTGCTGGCATGCGGCGAACCCCTCGCCTCGGTGCGGAGCGACAATCTCGATCCAGAGGGACGCTTCGCCCGCGGCAACAAATCCAATCCGGTGCACCAATCGCACCGAATGGATTGGCCAGCGCTCTTCCAGCTCGTGAAAAATGAGTTCGAACTGATGTTGAGCCATTTTGGCAAACGCTTCGTATTCGAGACCGAGGATGGCTCCATTAGCTTCGGCATTTCGAACCACCCCCTGAAAATGGATCACCGCGCCCATGGACGGCAGTAAAGGCGCGCTGGAGGCAAGCTTGGCCTGTTCGATCGGGTTGGTGGTGATCAAAAGATCGGATTTCATAGACCAAGTCCAGGATCGGAGGCCGTGTGACTATCCACCTTGCACGGGAGGGAAAAGCGAGACTTCATCGCCATCCCGCAGGATATATGAGCGGGTCTGGTAATCGACTCCCACCGCGATCAAAGTCGACTTGGAAAGGGGCGCGAGGGCCGGGAAACGCTGATGCACCATGGCTAAAAGATCACTAATGGTGGCGCCGGAGGCCAACGATAATTGCGTATCGGTGCAATGGGCCAAATCCTTGAAGTAAGAGTAAAAGCAAACTCGCACATCCATAACTCACCTAACACACAGCGCTATGCGCTTTTGGCCGGGACCTGGTAAAGTTCGGGCTTCAGCACTCCGATAAACGGGAGATTACGGTAACGCTCGGCAAAATCCAATCCGTAGCCGACCACAAAGAGGTCCGGGATCTCAAAACCGACGTAGTCGGCCTCCACGTTTGCCGCGCGGCGCGACGGCTTGTTGAGAAGCACGCACGTTCGGATGGCGCGCGGTTGAAGCTGGCGCAGTTTGGCTAGAACCGCCTCAAACGTTTTTCCGGTATCTAAGATGTCATCGACGAGCAAGACGTCGCGGGCGCGCACTTCCAGGCGGAGCTCCTTCGTGAAGACCAACTCGCGAGCGTTCGTTCCTTCTCGGTAACTGGAGACGCCGATGAAATCCAAACGCAACGGAATGGAGAGCTGGCGGATTAAATCCGCCAGGAACAAGACTGTCCCATTCAAAAGCGCCACAATGACGAGATCGCGCCCTGTGAAATCGGCCGTCAGCAACGCGGCCAATTGGCGAATTCGATTTTTCAGTTGCTTCTCGGAAATCAAGACCTGGGCAATGTCCTTTCTCCACCGCCTAGGCAGCGGCAAGGCAGCCTGGAGCGGTCCGCTGGCCTGAATCACCGTGGGCTGCGATTGAGGCTGTGAGGGCATACATCTCCGTAACGGAATTGCCGTCAGATATGTTTCGAATCCGACTCGTTCTTCGCAACGTAACCGCTTTCTTGACGCTGGAAGTTAACGGCATTCTTCTTCATGTAAGCGTCGAAAACGTCATCGGCACTCATCCCAAGGACCTGCGCCGCACTAATCAGGAAATGAAACAAGTCGACCACTTCCACGCGAGCGTTCTGTTGATCGAACTTCTGATACTTGGCCCACCATTTCCAAGGGACGCTATCCGTCAATTCAGCAATCTCCTGCGTCATCGCCCGACAATAGTTGAGCAGCCACTTTACTTGCTCGTCCGGAGCCATTCTATCGGTCTTGACGCCGATCCGCTCATTCAACGCTTTCTGCATTCGGAACAATTCGCGTAACTGGTCGGGCGTATCCATGCGGCAAGCTTTTCGGCAGTTGCCAGACGAATCAAGGAGAAACCCTCATCGGGCGCGGACTCGACTGTCGGCCGGTGGTAGAAGGTTCGCTTCATGGTGGGCATTCCTGGTGAAGGCTTGCCCGACCCCGGGGCTTTCGTCACTTTGCACTTTGAACTTACGGAGTTGAGCCCTATAAAAACCCCATGCTGCCCGTCTTACTCAAGCACGGCGGACCGATGATGTACCTGCTGCTCTTAGTGAGCGCAGTGGCTGTCGTCGTGTTCGTGGAGCGACTGCTCCACTATCACCGTGCCCAAATCAATTCCGCGGAATTCCTGAATGGCGTTCGCAACGTCTTAAAACGCGAAAACGTCGTTGAAGCCATCTCGATTTGCGAGGCCACCCCTGGCCCCGTGGCGCGCCTGGTTAAGGTGGCGATTCTGAATCGTGAAAACGGTCGAGACGGGGTGCGGGAAGCGTTGGAGGAAGCCGGCTTATTGGAAGTTCCCCGACTGGAGGACAAGCTCAACTTGCTGGCAACGATTGCGCAGATCGCGCCGATCATGGGGTTACTCGGAACGGTCCTCGGTTTCATGACGGTCTTTGCGGATATCCAAGCGCAAGGATTGAACGCCCATAGTCCCCAGCTGGCTGGGGGAGTTTGGGAAGCGTTAGTTTGCACCGCTTTCGGTCTGGCGATCGCGATTCCTAGTTATGCCGGCTATAACTACCTTGTCAGCCGGGTAAACAGCATCGTGCTCGACATGGAAAAAGCGTCGACGGAAATCTTGAACATCGTCACGAATCTGGCGGTAAAATTGTAATGCGACTGCCCCGCAACGCCAAAATCTTCCGCGGGCAGCTCGACGCGGCGCCCTTTGCCGGGGTGACGTTTCTTCTTTTGCTCTACCTCGTTTTCCAGTCGAAGCTCGTGTTTATGCCTGGAGTGCGCATTGAAATGCCGTAGTCAGGCGTCGATCTGCCAGGCATCCCCGGAAAGAGTGTGGTGGTCGCGGTCGACCGGAGCGGACAGATCTACTACCAAAATCAGGCGGTAAGCAATCTCGTGGATTTACGCCAACGGCTGCGCGCAGATGTGGAAAAGGCCAAAGAGCCTGTGACCCTCGAGGTGGTCGCGGACAAAACGGCGACGCTCCAATCCTACGCCCCGTTGCTCAGCCTCGCGGGTGAAGTCGGGATGCGCAGCGCTTTGCTAGTGGTGCGTCCACCGGTGCAACCGCTGAAAAGCTCCTCACGATGAACGCGACGCGGGAGGCGCCGAGCAAATGGACCGCCCGGCAATGGGTGATGGTGACGTTGCTGGTTTACACAGCGCATTTAGCTGCTGCTTCGTGGTTTTCGCGACTGCCCGGGGTAACGACGGTGCGGCAATCGCCGAACATCCCCGTCCGGCTGGTGGTTTCTTCAAGCGCCTGGCGCCGACCTGGGGTCGTCCTGGAACTCCCTGATCCAACCACGTTTGCGCTGGTTTCAGAACATGGGTTCTCCAGTGCAGCGTGGCTTAGGATCTCGCGCTTGGACTATACCATGACAAATCGCAGCGAACCGGTGCCCAGCCTCGAATTACCAGCCGACGACTTGGCTGCGGACTTTGGTGAATACGTTCAAACGAACCTTCTGTCTGAGGATGTGGCCCTGGACCAGGTCAACCCGGTGCTGGCTAACCCAGGTCCCGCTGAGCCGATCGTCGTGGCGGCAACGACCGTCCGGTTGGAGGGAGCTCTGGCTGCTCGACCGTTGCTCCCAGGGGCCAAGCTGCCAAAACAACCGGAACCAATCCTGACGAACAGTGTTGTCCAGGTCTCGATCAGAAGCGATGGAAGGACCGTATCGGCAGCACTTTTGACCAGTTGCGGAGTGGGCAAGGCCGATCGCGATGCACTGGCGTTTGCGGCGTCAGCCCGGTTCGCCCCGGTCCCCGGCGAGGCCGGCATTTTGTTTGGTAACCTGGTATTTCAATGGTCGGGCGTAGAGTGGAAAGAAGCGAGATAGGAAATAAGGGAACGGAACGGATGTGAGCGAAGCGAGTTTAATCTTCTGGTATGTGGCTGGGTCGCTCTCGTTGCTGTCTATGACCGCTGTGTATTACGAGCTGCGGCGCAAGCGCTTCGAACCGACGCCAAGCGAGGACAATATTTTTCGTTGTGTAAACTGCGCGTTTGTTTATACCGACGACGCTGATGTCGATCGTTCGCGTTGTCCGCAATGCGGCAAAGCGAACGAGGTTTTCAATTTCTGACGAAAAAGAGCGTTGGCACGAGCGTAGTTTGATGTAACCTGATCAACCGTTTAACTGAAACAGTAAGAAAGAGAGTCACCTATGGGAATGTGGATTGGCCGCAATCGAAAAGCTCGCGTCACTTACGGATTCGATGAGATCGCCCTCGTCCCAGGTGACGTGACGATCAACCCCAACGAGGTGGATACCACTTTTCTCATTCCCCGCGGCGATAACCCTCCGATCTCCCTTAAGATTCCTATTATCGCCAGCGCTATGGACGGCGTCACAGACGTCCATTTCTGCATCGAGATGGGACGGCTTGGCGGCCTCGGCGTTATTAACCTCGAAGGAGTGCAAACTCGCTACGAGAATCCTGCCGAAATGCTCAAGAAGATCGTGAAGGCGGGAAAAGAAGAGGTCACGACGCTCATACAGAAGATTTACACCGAACCGGTTAAAGAAGAGCTCATCAGTCGGCGAGTCCAGGAACTCAAACAGGCCGGCGTCCTGGCCGCGGTCAGTTCCATCCCGCAAAAGGCGGAACGGTATGCGGCGATTGCCGAAGAAGCGGGCGCGGACGTTTTTGTGGTGCAATCGACTGTCTCAACCGTGCGGCATATTTCCACCGAGTACAAATCGTTGGATCTGGCCGCCTTTTGTAAATCGTTAAAAATCCCAGTTCTGGTCGGGAATGCGGTCACCTATAATGTGACGCTGGACCTGATGGGTTGCGGCGTTGCTGGCATCCTGATCGGAGTAGGCCCGGGAGCCGCTTGCACCAGCCGAGGTGTCCTGGGACTTGGCGTTCCCCAAGTAACTGCGACTGTAGACTGCGCCGCCGCGCGCGATTATCACTTCAAGAAGACGGGCCGCTACGTGCCGATTATTACAGACGGAGGAATGAGCAAAGGTGGGGATGTCTGCAAAGCGCTGGCATGCGGTGCTGATGCAGTCATGGTCGGCAGCGCCTTCGCCCGAGCTCAAGAAGCTCCTGGCCAGGGAAATCATTGGGGCATGGCGACACCTCATGCGAACTTGCCGCGCGGAACTCGCATCAAGGTGGGAATCACCGGATCACTCAAACAGATCCTTTTTGGACCGGCGACCGTGGATGACGGGTCGCAAAACCTGGTCGGGGCAATCATGACCAGCATGGGTAATGTGGGAGCGCGAAATATACGGTTATTTCAAGAGACAGAACTCATCATCGCCCCCAGCATCAAAACCGAGGGCAAACTCTTTCAGGCCGTGCAGAGCGTCGGGATGGGAACTCAGTAGGCCGAGATCATGCGGGAAGAGATTAGCTGCGCTGGAACTGCTGGAGCAGTTTGTCGTGGATACCTCCAAAACCGCCGTTGCTAAAAACGCAAACGACGTCTCCCTTTCTGGCATGCTGGGTCAGATGCGCGACGATGGCATCGGCGTTCGGGAGATAAGCGCTTTCTTTGGGTAACGCGAGCAGGTCCGTCATCAATTGCTTCGCGTCTAAACGCTCGGACGCCGCGATTTGCTCTAAGCGCGCAACCTCCGCGATTACCACAGCATCGGCGTCGGTGAAAGCTAGCGGGAGCTCTTTCTGAAATACATTCCGGCGCGTCGTGTTGGAACGAGGCTCGAAAACCGCCCAGATTTTCTGGGACGCATATTTCAAGCGCAAGGCTCGCAACGTCTCGCGAATCGCGGTGGGATGATGCCCAAAGTCGTCGATGACAGTAATGCCGCCGGCAACGCCCCGAACCTCCATGCGGCGACGGATGCCCGCGAAAGTATCGAATGCAGCCTGAATCTGCCGGTCTGTGAGCCCGCAATGTTTGGCGCAGGCAACGACCGCGAGCGCATTGCGGACGTTTAATTCGCCAATCAAATTCAAGCGGAACTTGAAGCCCGGGATTTCAAACTCTGATGCCGTGGCGCTCAAGTGGAGATGGAGACCGCGGACCACATTGGCTTCCCCCAGACCAAAACGCTGAATTGGACAGTGTGTGACATTCAGCAGTGGCGCCAGATTAGGGTCGTCGCCGTTGGCGAGTAAAAGGCCGTTGCGCGGGATGAGGGTGATCAAACGTTTGAACGCTGTCTGAATCGCTCCCAGATTCTCGAAAATATCGGCGTGATCAAATTCCAGGTTGTTCACGATGGCAACCTCAGGCAGGTAATGAACAAATTTGCTCCGTTTATCGAAGAAAGCGGTGTCATACTCATCGCCCTCGATAATAAACCACTCGCCCTCGGTAAAACGGGCGCCCTGCTTGAGATTGTTCGGAATGCCGCCAATCAGATAGCTCGGGTTCAATCCGTTGTGCTCGAAAACCCAAGTCAGAAGAGAGGTCGTCGTCGTCTTGCCGTGCGTCCCGCAGACAACCAGAGATCGTTTGCCGCGAATGAAGAACTCTTTGAGCAGCTCTGGCAGCGAGCAGTAACGAAGCTTGTGCTCAAGCACGAATTCCGCCTCCGCATTTCCACGTGAAATTGCGTTGCCAATAACCACCAGATCGGGTTTGCCCGCAAGGTTCTTTTCAGCAAACCCGGACATAACCTCAATCCCTCGATCGGCGAGGAAGGTCGACATTGGCGGATAGACGTTTTGATCGGAGCCAGTAACGCGAAACCCTCGATCTTGCATGGCGGCAGCGGCCGACGCCATGGCCGTCCCGCAAATCCCGACGAAATGAACTGACCGAATCTCCGCAAACATCGACATATAATGGGATAAACCAAGCCGTAGAAAAGGAGAAAGGCAACCTCCACCGGGAGCCGGTAAGCGTCCTCGATAATTACGGATCGCGAGCGGATGCGAAACCGTCTTTTTTGGTGTAAATTACTCTATTCAACGAAAGGAAGCATATGGACATGAATCAACCGATGCACAAACTGGAAGAGGCGACCGATGCTATGAATCGCATGGGCGAGAATGCCAAAGCCAAATTGTCTGACGTCTCAAATCGAATGGTGGAACGATCTCGGGTCGCGGTGAGCACGACCGATGAATACGTTCATCAGTACGCTTGGAGTAGTGTCGCGATTGCGGCGCTATTGGGCGTTGTTGTTGGACTGATGCTCCGACGGGTTTAACGTTCGAAGACGCGGACCTCGATCTCGGCAAGCAGAAGACTTGGGGCTCGGCAGTACGCCCTAACAAGGCCGCCTGGCCGAGCCTTTAACTCCCGGCCAGCGGGGTTTCTCTCCAACCTTACCACTTGGTCTTTGCCAGCGGCAGCGTTTCCAGGTAATGCCTGGAACGCCTATGACAAATCCCGACTACCGAAGTGCCATTGCAGCGTACATTCGCACGCAGGCGCTTCCGCCAGACAAGTTTAGTCATCAACCACGGCTATACAAGATTGCCGCCGCGCTCGGGGCAGGCCGGCCGTTCGATGACGATGTCGTTTACGGGGCGACCTGGATGCACGACATCGGGGTGTTCGTCGGACACCGGCCAGAAACGCTGCCTGAACTCGCGCGATGGGATCATTTGGCCTACGCCATGCGCGTGACCCCAGACCTGCTCCGCCGCTTTGGCTTTCCGGTGGAGAAGATTGCACCGGTGCTAGAAGCGATTCGCACGCACATGCCATCGGGCCAGCCTACCACGTATGAAGCCACGTTGGTGCGGGAGGCGGACATTCTGGAACAACTCGGTGCTGTGGGCATGCTGCGCACAATCAGTAAAGTAGGTCGCGACACACGGTTTCCCACGTTCCGGGAGGCAGTAGAGACAATTCGGCGCTGCTACACGCAACTGCCTAACGGCTTGAGCTTGCCGCAAGCGCGCGTGATGGCCGAGCCGCGATTAGCGGCGATGGCTGCCTTCTTAAAGGCAGCCGAAGCGGAATACGAAGGCGGAGAGCCCTAACGGATCATCGCTGTCCTCCGGAGGTGTCAGACGCCTCCGCATCGCCCACTCATCGGCGACTTTGCCAGCCGCCGATGCGATCTACGATGTGCCATCAGGGACGAACTATTCGTCACCTTTCTTGCCTCCGCCTTCGCCCCCTGCGTCGGAACCCAGTTTGTCGATCAGGGTAATAAGAGGCAGGAACAGAGCGATGACGATGCTACCGACAACGACAGCGAGGAACACGATCATGATCGGTTCCAGCAGTGAGGTCATAGCCGAAACGGCATTGTCTACCTCGTCATCGTAGTTGTCGGCAATCTTCATGAGCATTTCCGGCAGTGCGCCGGTTTGCTCGCCAACGTCCACCATACTGATCACCATGGGTGGAAATACGCTCGACGCCTCCAAAGGCGCGGTGATTGTCTCACCCTCTTTCACACTTTCGTGAACCGCCGCCACCGCATCCCCAACGATCACGTTGCCGGACGTTTCCTTAACAATGGTGAGCGCTTGAAGGATGGGAACACCGCTACTAACCAAGGTTCCCAGGGTTCGGGTGAATCGGGAAATAGCCACCTTGCTAACCACCGGCCCGAGGAGGGGAAACTTGAGTTTCAGTTTGTCAAAGAGCTTGCGTCCGATCTTGGTGCGAACTACCAGCTTGAAAATAATGACCAGCGCGACAACCGCCCAGACAACGGGACCTGGAATCGGAACGGGAGCCCAATCGACCGGCATGATGGTGTAATCTTTGATCGTGTTACTGATCTTCAACACGAACTGGGTAAAGCCAGGCATATCTTCACCACCGAGGAGATCGGCAAAAATCGTTTGGAATTTCGGCACGACGAAGACCATCAACACGCCCAGGATCACCACCGCCACGGTCATAACCGCCGCTGGATAAAACATGGCCGCGACGACTTTGCCCTTAATCTTCTGCGCCTTTTCCATGAACTCGGAAAGTCGGTTAAGCACGACTTCGAGCACGCCACCCAGTTCTCCCGCTTTCACCATGTTCACATAAAGGCGATTGAACACTTTGGGGTGCTGGGCCAAGCCCTCTGAGAATGTGCTCCCTCCTTCGATGGCAACCGCCAAATCGGCAATAATTCGACGCAGCGTGGCGTTCCTTTCTTGTCGTTCCAACACACGCAACCCGCGCAGCAAAGGCAAACCTGCATCGACCAGCGTCGCGATCTGGCGCGTAAAGGCGGTGAGAACCTTGGGCTTTACCTTGCCGCCAAAGCCGGGGATCTTGATATTGATCTGCATCCCCTTTTTCTTCTTCCCGTCACTGCGGGCGGGCGCCTTCGCGCCACCTTTCTTATCCGTCTTTTCCTTAACCTTGTCAGCTTCGACGACCTTCGTGGGAAAATATCCCATCTCTTTAAGGCGGCCAATCGCCTCATTTTGGTTAGCGACGTCCAATGTCCCTTTGGTCTCCTTACCCCGGGAATCCATCGCCACGTAATTGAACTTAGGCATAGCTGACCTTTATGGATTAAGTGTACTTCAAAACTTCCTCGATCGTTGTCTCACCGTCAAAAATACCGCGCAATCCATCTTCGCGCAGTGTCACCATTCCCAGCTCGACCGCCTTCTGGCGGACTACCACCGTCGGAGCTCGTTCATTGATCAACGCTCGAATCTGCTCGCTAATGATCAACAGCTCGAAAATTCCTTTGCGCCCTTTGTAACCGGTATCATTGCATGTCGCACAACCCCGTCCGTAATAGAACACCTTGTCGCCGATATCGTGCGGAGAGAGGTTCAACAACGACAACTGGTTTTCCGTCGGTTCAAACGGTGTCCGGCATTTCTTGCAGACCGTTCTTACCAACCGTTGCCCAAGGACGGCCATGAGGGTGGATGAGATCAAGAACGGTTCTACCCCCATATCCACCAAACGAGTCACCGCTCCAGGGGCATCATTCGTGTGCAACGTGCTGAGCACTAAGTGACCCGTCAGCGAGGCTTGAATGGCAATTTGGGACGTTTCCAAATCGCGCATTTCACCAACCATGATCACGTCTGGATCTTGACGGAGGAACGAGCGAAGGGCCTTGCCGAAAGTCATCCCCACGCCTTCATTAATCGCCACTTGCATGATCCCCTCGATGTCATACTCGACTGGGTCCTCTGCGGTGAGCAGTTTGGAGTCGATCGAGTTGATTCGGCGCAGTGCGGAGTAAAGCGTCGTGGTTTTACCGCAGCCGGTAGGTCCAGTAACAACGAAGATGCCGTTTGGCTGAAGAATTGCCTCGGTGACGTAATCGAAAACCGTTTTGGGAAAGCCGAGCGATTCCAATTCCAGAGTCACTGACGAACGATCGAGCACGCGTAGCACGACGGACTCCCCAAACTGCGTTGGCAATGTGGAGACGCGCAAGTCCACTTGGCGCCCGGCGAGGTTAATCGCGATACGACCGTCCTGGGGCAATCGACGCTCGGAAATGTCGAGGTTCGCCATGACCTTTAAGCGGGAAGTCACGGGAACAGCCAAGTGTTTGGGAGGCGGCGACATTTCGTAAAGAGCGCCGTCCACGCGGTAGCGGATCTTGAACTCGTCTTCGAATGGTTCAAAGTGGATGTCGCTCGCCCGGTCTTGAACAGCTTGAAAGAGAACTAGATTGACGAACTTGATGATTGGCGTCTCGTTGGCCAGGCTCTCCAGGTCTGAAACGTTGTAGCCGACCGCCGCTGCTTGCGCGACTTCCTTGCTGATATCGACGTCGCCGCCCAGCTCCTTCAAGATGTCGTTCAACCCGCTGTCGCCGACGGCAGGGTAAAACTTGTCGAGCGCTTTCCGGATCTGGTTTGGATCCGCGACGACCACTTGAACTTCTTTCCCGATCGTAAAACCCAGTTGATCAATTGCTTCTGGATTGAGGGGGTCGGCAAAAGCCACTTGCACGGTGGACCCGAAAAGCGCCACAGGCACGCATTCGTACATTCGCGCTGTGCCCGCGGGGATCGTCGCGATAACTTCCGGGGTAAGATCCGCTTCGCGGATTTCAACCGTATCCGTGCCAAGATGTTCCGCGATTAACTGGAGCTGCGTAAACGTGTCAACCAACGCCATGTCGTTTAGGATTTGGCCAACCGGTTTGCCAGTTCGCGTTTGTTCCTGAACGACTTCTTCGTACTGAAGATCATCGATCAGGGCACGCTCCTTGATCAGAGTCAGCAGGGGATGGGAGGTAGAATCAGCCATGAGATTAAGAGTGGGCTTCCGCCGCTGCTCGGCTCGCTTCCAATTCCTGCAGCTTGAGCATGACCGTGGTTGGGTCTTGCGATTTCGTAATCACTTCTTCCTGGGAAATCATGCCGAGCTGGTATTTGTCGAGGAGAAAACTGTCCAAAGTGACCATCCCGTATTTCGCGCCGGTCTGAATGTCCGAGTTAATTCGGAAGGTTTTATTATCGCGAATAAGCGCGGCGACAGATGGGGTGTTGATCATTACCTCGAAAATGGCGACGCGCCCGGGCTTGTCGACTCGTGGAATGAGCAACTGGGAAATCACCGCTTGAAGCACGGTCGAAAGCTGAATGCGGATCTGCTCTTGTTGGCTTGTCGGGAATGCGTTCACGATACGATCGATGGTCTTCGCCGCCCCCGTCGTGTGGAGAGTGCCAAAGACCAAGTGCCCCGTTTCCGCCGCTGTGATCGCGGCATCCATCGTTTCCAAGTCGCGCAACTCACCTACCAGAATCACGTCGGGATCCTGACGGAGTGCGCGTCGCAGCGCTTCCGCAAAGTTCGGCACGTCGACGTTCACTTCCCGCTGCGTCACGACCGCCTTCTTGTGCTTATGGTAATACTCGATCGGGTCTTCAATCGTGATGATATGCGCATCGTCGCGTTCCTCGTTGATGATGTTGATCATCGAGGCCAGCGTGGTGGTTTTGCCCGAGCCGGTCGGTCCTGTGACTAATACCAAACCGCGAGGCTTATAGAGAAGTTCGCGCACCGACGGAGGCAACCCAATCTGATCCATCGTCAACAGCTTGCTTGGGATCTGGCGCAAGACCATGCCAAAATTCCCCTTCTCCTTGAAAACGCTGACGCGAAACCGCGCTAATTCTCCGAAGGCAAACCCAAAGTCCGCACCACCTCGTTCCCGCACCTGTTGAATGTGATCGTCCGAAGTAATACTACGCATCAACTCTTCCGTGTCTTCCGGTCGCAGCGAGGGGCCTTCAACGCGATGCAGCACGCCGTGCAGACGTATCACGGGCGGACAAAGGACACGGATATGCAAGTCAGCGGCGCCTTCGGAGACGACCAGCTGCAACAGATCGGACATTGAATATGACATAACTTGGGATTACCAATTCAGAATCAAAAGGTGTCAATTGGGCTCACGCAACTCGTTGATGCGGGTCAACCTCATCCCGGCCTAGTCCGAGTCACCTACCGTGGCGCGGATCACCTCTTCAGGCGTGGTCAACCCAGCCAATACCTTGCGTGCGCCATCTTCACGCAACGTGCGCATGCCCATTTCACGTGCGCGGATGCGAAGCACTGAAGAAGGCACTTTATCGTAAATGAGCTTTCGCGCTTCGTCATCGATCACGAAAACCTCGAAAATCCCAAAACGTCCACGATGGCCGGTCTTCGAACAGTTATCGCATCCTTTGCCGCGCATGAAAGTCGCCCCATCGTGCTTGGCGGGATCGATACTAAGCGAACGAAGTTCTGCCTCGGGAGGTGTATAGGGGGTGGCGCACTTCTTGCAAACTTTGCGCACCAGACGTTGCGCCATTAGCGCTCGCGTGGACGATGCGACAAGGAATGGTTTTACTCCGATGTCAATCAAACGCGTCACAGCTCCAGGCGCGTCATTCGTGTGCAAGGTCGAGAAGACCAAGTGACCGGTCAGCGACGCGTTTACCGCGATGGTCGCCGTTTCCAAGTCACGAATTTCACCGATCATAATCACGTTCGGCGCTTGACGGAGAATCGACCTCAACGCCGATGCAAACGTGAACCCGATGATTTCCGCAACTTGAACCTGATTAATACCAGCAAGCTGGTATTCAACCGGGTCTTCCACAGTAATGATCTTGCGATCGGGACGATTGATGAAGTTTAGACACGAGTAAAGAGTCGTCGTTTTGCCCGAACCAGTCGGACCAGTCACCAGCAAAATCCCGTCTGGCAATCCAATCAGGCGTTCGAAGGTCTGCTGATCATCCGTAAAGAACCCTAACTCAGGAAGACCCAGCCGAAGACCTTCCTTATCCAGAATACGCATGACGATGCTCTCGCCGTGATTCGTCGGCAAACAAGAGACACGCAAATCAATCGTCTTTCCACCCACGGCGGCTTGAATACGTCCGTCCTGCGGAATTCGCTTTTCCGAGATGGACATATTGGACTGGATCTTTAACCGGCTGATGATTGCTGGTTGCAACCGTTTCGGCGGGCTTTTCATCTCGTGCAGCACGCCGTCAATCCGATATCGCAAGCGAAAAGACTTCGACAAGGGTTCCAGGTGAATATCCGAAGCGCGCGCCTTAAACGCTTCGACGATAATGGTATTCACGAGTTTAATGATGGGCGCGTCCGCTTCCACGACCGCCGCGTCATCATCTTTTCCGAGAATGCCAGCTTTCCCGACCTCAACCTCACCCTCGGTGATATCCTGAATCATCTTGCTGACGCTGTCGTCCTTAGCGCCGTAATAACGGCCAAGCGCCGATTCAATATCATCAGGGCTCGCCACCGCCATTTCCACTTGCAGCCCGAGGGAATGCTGCAAGCTGTCGATGGTATCCAAATCGGAGGGGTCAGCGATGGCGATTTTGATGCCATTCTCGTCCTTGAGGATGGGCACAACATTATATCGCTTGGCGATATGCCGAGGGACCGCCTTGATCACGTCGTCGCCAATCTTCAGGTCGCTCAGTTTGACAAATTCTACTCCAGCGTGGGCTGCGCGGGCTTGGGCGACATCCGCTGGGCGGAGGACATTTTTCGCAATTAGCGTGTCAATCACGCCTTCACCAGAGGCATCGGCTTCAGAGCGGACGGGATCGATTTGCTCATTCGAGAGCAATCCCATGTCGGTCAACGTTTCGATCAAATAATCATCTCGTGTGGCCACAGACTGCCTTTCCGGTTTAGGGATTCACAATGGGAATCAATGAGATACTATCGGTGAAAGATTCAATGTCAAACGCGGACCGGCCTCGCTCCGCCGCGTTGGTCGGAGGCGTTTTCGCAACACTTCCCTGCTGCGATGACCAACCTTTCCCAGTTACGTCTTGTGAGATTCACAACAGATCTGCTTTCAAATCGTCAAATAAGCACAGACTATGCCGAGTATCGTCGGCGAATGCGCGAGTCCCGGCACCCATACGCCACCCTCACTGCTCCACCGCCTTTCGCATCCTTTCGACAGCCGCCTTCATGTTCCTCGCTCTAAACAGACCAGTCCCGCTCACAAACGTGTCGGCTCCCGCTTGGGCGCAGCTTGCCGCAGTCACCTCCGTGATCCCACCATCCACTTCCAAACGAAACGAGAGGCCCTGTTCCTGACGCCAAGCATGCGCTTGTTCAATTTTTGTCAACGTTTCGTGGATAAACTCTTGACCGCCGAATCCCGGATTGACCGTCATCACGAGCAGCAAGTCAATATGCTTCAAGTACGGCAACACCGTCGAGATCGCTGTCGGTGGATTGATTGCTAAACCAACCTTCTTCGAAAGAGATCGGATTTTCCAAAATAACGGAGTCAACCGCTCGCCGAGTTCAACATGCACGGTCATGGAATCGGCTCCCGCCTTGGCAAATGGCTCAATCAGGATCTCCGGTTTCGAACACATCAAATGCACGTCAAAAAACAGACGGGTGAGCGGCCGCAAGGTCTTCACCAAGCCCGGCCCGAATGAAAGGTTTGGCACAAAATGACCATCCATGATGTCCAAATGCAGCCAATCCGCTCGCGCTCGGCCAGCCCGTTGCACTTCGTTCCCGAGACGGGCGAAGTTAGCCGCCAGCAATGATGGGGCAATAATCATCGAGACACGCTATTGATCCGCGTTCGAGAGTCAAACTACCCTTTCCAACGTAAACATCTCGTGTTCCCCTTCAAATCCCGCCAGCGGAAATGCTCCCGCGGACTTGCCTGCCAATAAACCCTCCATTTGCCGCAACGCCGCCCCGCTTGCCAGCGTCGGCACCCGCAACTCGCTCCCCAGCCGTTCCATGCGAAAGACCAAGTTCACCTCGGGGCCTCCCAAGCTGTCTTCGCCCGACGAGGGCACGCCTCCGATCACTACTGAGCCGTAGTGAATCACTACGCGGAAAGGCGGCGGACCGGACTGTTGCATCCGGATGAGGTCGCGCACGGCTTGAGCCACATGCGGCCGGGTCTCGGGACGCGCCCGCCAAAATGCCAATAGGCCGTCGCCCAAATACTTGTTGATGGCGCCGCCGCTATCTTCAATGGCCTCTTTGCACCGCGCAAACCAGCCGCCCATCAGCATCGCGAGCTCCTCGCCAGACTTCTCTCGCGCCAGCACGGAAGAGCCTGCAATGTCGCAGAGCATCAGCCAGCAATTCACCGAACTCAACTCGACCAACGTTTGCGCCGCCGGGGCCGACCGTGTGTTCCCGGCATCGGTCCCGGCCAATTGATGAAATGTCAGCGTGAAGGGTCCCACCTGCAACTGATCGCCATCTCGCAATCGTGTGGGTTGATTGACGCGTCGGCCATTTAAGAATGTGCCATTGCGACTGCCCAGGTCCACCAGGAGAAACTCCTGCTCCCCTTGCGCGTGAATGGTCGCGTGACGGCGGGATACTCGATCGTCCACCAACACCACGTCGTTGCCAGTGGCGCGTCCCAGAGAACAATTACCCGTCACCGGAATCGGCTTGGCCGATTCCCGGTCGAGCCAGGCTGCGCTAGGGAAAGAAGTGCTCATTCGCTCGCCAAAGCCTAGCAACTCGTCCGGTTGAAAACTACTGAAAGGTTGTAAATTTCGCTTGCGTTACATACTACACGTGTAGTAGGTGTCATGCTACATCTGTAGCCATGAAAGCGTGTCCTCAAATCTCCGCCGCCGAATGGGAAGTCATGACCGTGGTCTGGAACCGGACCCCCTCCGCTGCCAGTGATATCGTCGAGCAACTGGAAACCAAACGCGGTTGGCGGTCGCGCACCATTCGCACACTGCTCGATCGCCTCGTCAAGAAAGGTGCGCTGCGCTTTGAAGTCGAAGGCAAACGCTACCTTTACTGGCCGCGCGTCACCATGGAGAAATGCGTTCGCAAAGAGAGTCAGAGCTTCCTGGAACGCGTTTTTGGAGGAGAGCCCGCTTCCATGTTGGTGCATTTAGTAAAGACCGCACGTTTGTCTCCCGAAGAAATTCAAGAGTTGAAACGCATCCTCGAGGAAAAGGAGAAATAGCTATGCCAACTCCCGTCTTGATCCAGGTGACCGAGCGCGTGCTTCACATTTCGGTGCAAGCTTGCGTCGTCGTCGCCGTTATCGTCCTCGTGCAAACGCTGTTTCGGCGGCGCCTCGCGCCGGGCACCTGTCATGCGCTTTGGTTTCTCCTGTTAATCCGGCTGGCTTTGCCCATCTCGATACCGAGCCCGGTCAGCGTCTTCAACTTGCACCCAGACGCCTCAATAAGAGATTCCCGCCAAGCTTCCACCGCGCTGGCAGTCGCGGAATCTGCCTCCGTCATATGCGAGCGGAAAGACGTGAACGAGGGAGAGGCTCAAACCGGGACGGACCCGTCGAGCAAGAGAATCTTGGACACGTTCCGCGCCAAGGACACCATGCCCAGCACGGCGGCGTTGCAGCAGCAAACATCCCAAAGTGCGAACGCAGCGCAGACCGGCGGCTTCGTATTGCCGCGGGCGCTCTGGCCCGCCGCATTGGGGTGGGTCTGGCTCGCCGGGGTGGTATGCCTGCTGAGCCGTTTCTGCTGGCAGAATTTGAAGGTGTGGGTTCAGTTGCGGCAATCCTCGCAGATCGTGGACGCGGACTTGAACGCCCTTCTCCTCATGTGCGCCCAGCAGATCGGTGTCCGACAAGTGCCGCGTCTTTTGGAGACGCGCGTTGTCCGAAGTCCCGCCCTTTACGGCCTGTTTCGTCCGCGATTACTGCTTCCGCTGGGCATGGCCTCGCAATGGTCAGCACCCGACCTTCGTTTCATCTTTCTCCACGAACTCGCGCATATTCGACGGTGCGATATGGGCGTGACCTGGGCGTCAGGTTTGTTGCTCGCGGTGCACTGGTTCAACCCTGTGCTCTGGTGGGCTTGTGGTCGCCTCCGCGTTGACCGCGAGCTGGCTTGCGATGCCCTCGTGCTTGCACGGATGAACCCGGGCGAAAACCGTCTCTATGGCGAAGCCATCCTACGCATCCTTTCCAGCCTGACTCGGCCCTCGCCAGTGCCTGGCGCGGTCGGCGTGGTGGAAGATATGCGGCAGATGAAGCAACGGATGCGGCAGATAGCCTCTTTTCGGCCGGCGCCACGCCGTCCTTGGGTCACGCTGCTGCTGTTTGGTGCGCTCGGCCTGACGACGCTGACAGAGGCGCAACTTAGTAAGGCCCAGCCAACACTACCGGTGCCCGCGACGAACTCAGCGCCGCCAACTCCCATCGCCTCGGAGAAGCCCTCGGCCTCGTCGCCCTCCCCTATTCCTGAGTCGCTAGCTGTCCTGCGAGCACGGCAACTGATAGAGCTTGGGCAGCTCGACGCCGCGGAAGCGCGACTTCAGGAAGTCGTGCGGGATCATCCGGACGATCGCGATGCACGCTACCACTTGCGCATCATTCAAGAGGCCCGGCTGGTTCAGGAATCTAGAAACCGGCCGGGTCCACGAAAAGAGCGTGGATTGCGGCGCAGCTCAGGCCGAACTCTCATTCAGCAAAAACTGCAGGAGATCGTCTTCGATGGGGTCGTTTATGATCAGTTGCCGCTAAGCGAAGTGATCCGCGACTTGAACACGCGCTCAACCCAGAGTGACGCGGAGGGTCGCGGGGTAAACTTCATCGTCAACCTGAACGCGCCCTCTGGGCGAGAGCCGTCAATCGACCCAAAGACCGGGCTGCCGTTTCCCGCTGGCTCAGGGAGACCTCCGGGGAATTTGAACCAAGTCCTGGTGACGCTCCGCCTTGAGCATGTGCATCTGCGCGACTTGCTGGACGCAATTGTCCGAGTGGCGACCTTCCCAATTCACTATACCATTGAAGATTACGCTGTCGTCTTTTCCGCCGCTCCGTCGGACACCCAGAAATTGTTTACGCGGACCTACCGCGTGGATCCGAATGCATTCCTCGCCGGATTGACGAACATCGCACCCCAGGTTACGGCGAACACCCAGCCTTCAAACTCCGCGGAACCGGGCGATCTCACGAACCCCAGCCCGGAGGGCTACAGCTCCACACTGATTGCCCGAATGCGCGATTTCTTCAGCGTTGCGGGCGTCAATTTCTCTCCGAAATCGGTCGCGGCGTCCGGCGCCATGGGATTTCCGCCGGCCGAAGGCAAAGCGATCTTCTTCAACGACCGGACCGGACTCCTGCTCGTCCGCGCCACCATGGAAGATCTCGATATCATCGAAAAGGCCGTTCAGGTTCTCAATTCCGTTCCCCCACAGGTCACCATCGATGCCAGGTTCATTGAAATGGGGCCCGAGGACTTGAAACCGGGGACCGTGGTTGCACCGAATCGCCAAGTCCCGGTCCTCGCTGACATTCCGGTCTTGGGCCGACTGTTTCGATCCGACCTGGCAGACCAGTCCGGGTCTAAAGCCGTTCTTTCTAGGAGTGAGAGGAATGCATTGCTTCGCACTTTGCAGCAACGTCCAAAAGCGGAGCTTGCAACTCCGCGGGTCACCACTTTAAGTGGACGGCAAATTCGGGCCGAGATACCTGGCCTTGGTCTGATGCTGGACGTATTACCCACCGTGAAGCCCGATGGGTTGTTGGTGCAGTTGGACGTCGGCTTTACGTTGTCACCCATCCGCAGCGCATCCGAGTCAGACGGCAACCTAGCTCAACCAAGTCCCGGCGCGGTTCAGGAGGACCCAGCCGCACCCTTGCGAGTTACGACGGTCACCGCGGTGCAGGACGGCCAAACCCTCGTGCTTGGCCCGTTCCCAAGCGAGACGCGAGGTCCGGACCGTCGTTTACTACTGTTGATTACCCCCGTCATCATTGATTCGGCCGGCAATCCGGTCCACGAGCCCGAGTAGACCGGGGGACGAACGATTCGCCAGCAACCTTGTTCTTGGAATGGGGTTTGTATCGGATCATGCGACTCTTTGGCCCCAATTCTCGCACCAGTGGACAATGGCGTCTGGCCGCCTGGGTAACCCTGGCGATACTTGCCTTGGCGCTCCGGATAGGACTGCGTCCGGCGCCTGCCGACGTGGTGGTGCTTCCGTTCAACGGAACGCCTCCAAACTGGCTTTGGAGCTCCGTGCAAAACGGGTGGGAGTCGCTTCGTCTCCGCTGTTTAGGGCCCGGCCCAACGGTTGTTATGGCGGCGAACATCATGGAGCTGAAAGGCCTGACTGCCAGTGCGCATTCATTGCTGCCTCAGCCGCCGGTCGTTCGCACGAACGGCATGGGGGTCTGGGTCTTGGACGCGAAAACGACTGCCGCCTTGAATCAGCGCCTTGCTGCGAGCGGGGCGGAAACGATCAGTCGGCCGTCTATTCAATCGTCCAGTGGCATCGCCGGGGCGATGACGGTCGGTTCCACAGTGACGCTGAACGGTTCGGCCGCCTTTGCCGGCGTCGATCTGGAGAGTTCATTACAGGTTCACCGCCGGCAGTTTGCCCTGACGTCGCGCATCCTCTTAACTGAATGCGTTCCCGATGAGGGACATCCACTCTCGCTGCGAACGAATCTAGCCTTGCGCTTCCAAGCTCGGATCCCCGAGGCGGGTAGCGCTTTTCTTTGCTCGGATGGCAGCACTGGCGGCAAAACCATCGCGATGATGCTCTCGCCGCGAATCCGATGAGCCCGAAATGGCGCCGTTGAGGAATCGTTCTTGAATCGTGTTGTCTCTTGGCCTGAGATGAAAGGCGTGTCGCGTTCACTGAGTTTACCTGTCTGGACTTGGCTGGCCGGAACTGCCCTAGTGCTGGCAGTGGCCGGGTGCTCAACCGTTTCCCCGTCACAGTACGTTTCCCCGCGCGTCGTCGGAAGGGTCATCGACGCCGAAAACCGTCAGCCGATCGCGAATGTGGAGATCCGCCGGTTATTGTCTGATGCGAATCCGCGGCGTGGGGAAACGCCGCATGGCGCGCCGCTTCTGCAGAGTTCCGGTTCCGTCCGTACCGGCAAGACTGGAGAGTTTGTGATGAAAAGCGTGCGTAATTTCGGTCCTCTTGGGTCCTCAGGGTGGTATTCCATAACGCTCGCCTTCGAGCACAGCGGATATCAGACCTTAGTGCGATCTTACACCCTCGGCAGTTCCACGAACACGGTTGCTGGCGAACCGCTTGTGGAGACTGGAGATGTGCTTTTGACCAAAATTCGCACAGGCGAGCGCTGACGAAGTTCATGCTCGGGTCTCACTGCCTCACCCACCGTGGCTTTTCAATCAGGTTCTTTAGAGGTGGGAACCGCCTCCCGGAAGCCGCACGCGGAGGAAGTTCATCCGCTTGGCCAGCGGCAGTGCCAGCCGCCGCCGGATCAAGTCGGTCAAGGTGGGGTCGCTCTCGCGACGCAGATCGGCTAGAGCTGCGTCTCGCTTACTCTGTGGCTTGACCTTTTTCATGCAGAGTCTTCTCCAAAATTTCCAGCACTGCCCTATCGCGGGAGCGCCCCGCCGCTCTCTTGCTTGCGATCACGTCACCGAGATGCGCGATCCACAACGAGTTTCCGCCTATTTGGATCTGCTCCGCTCGCGAGCGAAGGCTATTGAATGACTTGACCCCGTGGATCCGGGGCATGAAGTCCACCTGCAAATGCGATCGTCGTTCATTACCCGAAACAAGCCTGACACGGGGTAGTACGGGCAAAGAATGGTCGCCTCCAGCCGTGTCGCGAACTGTTTGAGCTTTACCAAATTGCGAGGCGTGGCTCTGAACATGAAGTCGAAGTCGATGGTGGTCACCGGGGCGCCATGCAGGGCGGCTGCCGCATTGGCGATGAGAATAGCCTCCAAGCCAACCGCACCCAAGGCGGCTGCCACAGCGGTCAACAAGGGTGTCGCATTCACGTTCCACATGAAATGTATCCGCAGTAGGTCAACGAGAGCAAGACGCTCCACAATCCTTTCGGCCAGGAATTCTGCCGCGAAGGCCTGCAATCTCTGCTTTTCGCCAGGTCCTCCGACGTTCGGGACTTATGAAGTTGAACGGAGGCGTCCCGGCCGTTGTCGATCACGTTCAGTTCCCTCTTGCCCTCGGCCCCGGACTGGAGTAGGACGTTTTTGGGCGTTTGAAGATGATTCCAATCGGGGTTTACCTTGTTTATTTGATCGTGGTCCTATTCTGCGCGGGCGGCTTGGTTCGCGCAGCGATTGAACGGGGTTGTCGTTGGTTCTCAGCTCCCGGAGATCCGCTGGTCGTCTCGGTTTCCGACACCTTGGTTTTGGGCTGGGTAACGCTGGCATGGTTGACTTCCCTGGTCTCTCTGGTCCACCCCATCGACGGCGGCGTCCATGTTCTGTTCAGCGCATTCTTTCTGCTCGGGGGAGCTTGGCCTGCGATCCAGCGCTGCCGGACAATTCCCAAGGAACTGCGTCCATCTCTCTGGTTTGTGATCAGCTGCGGCGTCCTTGCCATTCTGGGGCTAACCGTGAAAGCGGCCGGACCGCTGTTTCACTCGGACACATGCCTGTACCACTTGCAGATGGTGAAATGGGTCCACGAATTCGGTGTTGTGCTAGGGCTAGCGAATTTCGATGGTCGGTTGGGATTCAACAGTTCGGCGGACGTCCTGGCCGCGTTTTACGATCAGTTCTGGTTTCACGGACGATCCTTCCATGTCGCTGGGCTGGTTTTATATGTCCTCCTCTTGTTCGTTTCTCTCAACGGCTATTGGCGTCTCGTGCAGGGCGACCGCACCCTGGGCACGTTCCTGCGATGCGCATGCTGGCTTCCCTTGCTCCCGGACTTTGGCCGCCCCGATGGTTGGGACTGTTTAGTCGCACTCTCGACCGATTGGGCTTCCAGCGTCTTTGTCCTTTGCGCAGTCATTTTGACCGCGGAATTGGTTGATTGGCGCGAGATTCGTTGGTCGAGCGACTCGAAACCCCAGTCTTCTGTTTCTTTACCTCAAGCGCTCGCGGCGACCTTGGTCATTGCGTTTATCCCGACCATCAAGTTGAGCGCCGCTCCGGTGCTCTTGCTGCTGCCATTGATTTGGACTCGACGCCTTATGCACCACTGGTCCAGCGCTACCATTGGAATTGCGGTCGCTTTCCTGGCGGTGACGCCATTCGTTGCTCGAAATCTGATTCTCTCCGGGCATCTCGCCTATCCAGTCGGTGTGTTGGACATCTTTCCCTTCGATTGGAAAGTGCCAGCGGCGGATGTCGAAGCGATGAGGAAACTGATTCGCGCCCTTGCCATCACGCCAGCCTGGGCCGATGTCGAACATATGGACTTCTTTTCTGAGGTGAAGAATTGGTGGCATTGGCGGTCTGCCGAAATCCAGCATTACTTCGGCTGGGTGGTGCTAGGATTGGTGTTCGGCTTAGGGCTGGCCATCAGCGCCGTGCTGCGCCGCCAGCGCCTCGGTTTTTACCGGGTAGCCATTGCGGCGGTGCTTTGTTGTGGCGTCATCTTCTGGGTGAACAATGCGCCCGAGCCGCGCCTGGGGATGTGCTGGCTTTACGCCTTCGGGTTGTTTCCCACGGCGTGTTTTCTCGCGGACAGTTGTGCCGCTCCGGCTATTCCGCGTCCTTGGGTCACCGGGCTGGGTCAGGCCGCGTTGTTGGCGGGAAGCCTGTCTCTCGCGAGAGAGTCTGGCATAAGATGGACTCTCGTCCACGCGTGGCACGGTCAAACGGCTCCTTTATGGGAAATCTCCGACGCTCCTCCTGTTGAAACCCAGATGTTGCGCAATGAAATCGGAACAGAGATCCGCGTCTCGATGGAAGAGCATGGATGCACCTACAATGCGGAGCTGCCCTGCGCCGCCACGGAGGTATTTAACCCTTACCTCCTGTTCCGCGGCTCCAATCTCAGCTCCGGGTTCAAGGTGGCTCACGCGGGAGGTCAATGTGCCGTTCTCCTGAATCCGAAGCTGACCGAGGAAGCGTTCGCACGTTATCGCGCGGCAGCACTCGAGCGAAAGCGATAGTTCGCTAGCCGATCACTTTCTCGCCTGCGGCATCTTCAACGTTCCATCCCAGTTCGGCTTGCCTCGCTGTAGGCGGAATGTTTCTACTGCCTCATGCACACCAATCGGCGAAGCTTCCTCAGAACAAACTTGCTCGGTGGCCTGTCCGCGGCTCTGCCATTGTCCTTGCGCGGGGCGGAAACCTCGGCTCGCCCCGGGGCGAGCGGGAGTCCTCGTTATGCGCCGCTCGATGCGATCCTGCGCCAGCCCGTCTTGAAGCGAGCGCTCTTTCCCGAGCCCATCATCATCGATACCCTCGAGCTCCTCCGCTATCGCGACAGCTTCTTGTGCCGGGTTCGCACGCGGGACGGCGCAGAAGGGATGTCCGTGGGACATAGCGAACTCCGATCGCTTTCCGGAATGTTCGCCACCAAGCTGCAACCATTTTTTATCGGCAAGGACGCGCGCGACCTGGATCTGTTGCTCGAGAAAGTCTTCACTTATCAGTTCAATTTCCGGTTCAACGGCCTTGCCCTGGGTGTCCCCTTAGCCACCATTGAATTTGCCATTCTCGATCTCCTGGGGCGTATCGCCAAGAAACCGATCGGCCAGCTCATCGGCGATCTTCTCCATCCGGAAGTCACAGTTTATCAAGCCACCGAATATCGCGAGAAGTCCGTGGAGGAATCGCTCGAACTCATCCAGCGCGATGTCGCGGAGTATAACGCCCACGCGCTCAAGATCAAAATCGGCGGACTGATGTTTATGACCACGGATATCCGCGCGGTCGGTCCTCCGGGACGCACCGAGAAGATCATTCCGCTCATCCGCAAAACCTTCGGTGATTCCATGACCCTTTACGCGGATGCGAATGGCTTTTATTCCGTTCCGGAAGCGATTCGTGTCGGCAAGTTGCTCGAAGAGTTCCGCTACGGCTTTTTCGAAGAGCCCGTCATGTTCGATTGGCGGGAGGAAACCAAACAAGTCGCCGCTAGCCTGACCGTGCCCATCGCGCTGGGCGAACAGGAATACAGCTTACATGGATTCCGTTGGCTCATTGCCAATGACGCCGTCCAGATCGTGCAACCAGACACTTACTATTTCGGCGGCATGATCCGTTCTATGCAAGTTGCGCGGATGGCTGCGGCCTTCGGCAAGAGTTGCACGCCCCACATGTCCGGCGGCGGTTTGGGTTTTCTCTACATGATGCATTTCGTTTCCGCGCTGCCTAACGCCATGCCGCATCACGAATTCAAAGGGCTCCGAACCAACGTTGTCTTCGAGTGTAAAACCTCTCCGCTCAAAGTTATCGACGGCAAGATTAAACTTCCCACGGGCCCAGGTCTCGGTGTTGATTTCGATCCGGAATTTGTGGAGAAACACCAACCGGTGCGAGGGTAGCAAGCGCTCGGCGCCGCATGCGCCGCTTTGAATTTCAGGAGTTCAAGCCCGCACGTCGGGGGTGAGCTCAAGCCTGCCCAATCAGGATTTCTACGGTTGGACTCCCGGGCGGCTGTAGGGCGAAGACCCGCCGCCGGAGCAAATCGGCCGAGCTGGAACTTACCGGAGGCGCGATCGTGCGATCAACGCTGCTAACGCGGCCAGCCCGCCGGCCACGATCAGGGCGCGAAGCACGCGGATGAGACAAATAAACCAGGCCAATCCAATCCCGATAGCCGGCCATTGCACCCACCAATGTCCCGGCGAAGTCAGCAGATTGATGACGCCGAGCACGACCAGAATGATGGGGCCAATCACCAGGAACTTCAGCGCGCGATAGGTTTTTTGCATAGTTCGCAAGGCGCTCGAATGGCGCCTGTGGATGAGAATACACAATTCCTGCCGACGGTACTATTACAACTGAAGGGCGGTTTTGGACAGCGGATTTTTCCGCGCGGCCCGCCCGGCCTTTCGACTTCCAGTCCCGATCCGTCCCATCGGCCAAAGTCGCTTCCTCTTTGATATGGATCAAAGCGGCCGATCTCCGTTTGCGTCCCAATAGGAACGCCGTGCAATTCCCAAACTCTATCTGGCGGGTTGCCCTTTGGGCCGTTTGCGTCTCAACCCTATGGATTCTTGAACTTCGAGCGCACACGTTGCCGATCAGCTTCCTCACGCTCGTCCCGGACGAAACCCACCTCCATTTGGAGCTCACCTTCAATCCGTTCGAGCTGAGCTTTGCCCGAGAACTGGACTTGAATCGAAACGGTCGGATTGATCCCGCCGAATGGCAGGATCCCCAAGCTAGAATCTGCGAGCGAATCCTGGCTGCATTCGAAATCCAAGTGGGGGATGCGAAAGTCAACGCGGAGAACTCCGGAATCACTCCGGACCTCGACAGTCATCATGCGACCTTGCGCGCGCATTATCGGGTGGATGCGCGGGAGCGGCGGGTGTGCATTCGATCAACCCTCAACACGCTCACGAGTAGTTCGCATTTAACCCAGGTCACCTTCCGCCGTGGAGATCAAATCGAGCGCGCTCAGTTGGACGCGCAATCGACCGTGGCAATGTTCGCTGATCCGACCTCTGGCACCCACCGCGCGGACACGGCAGCTCCATCGGAAGTGACGCATCGCGATCGCGTTCAGCCGGAAGAAGGCTCGCCTGCGGCACTGGCTCAGCCCCACGCTCATCGGCCGGGCTACCCTGGCCTCGGGCTCACATTTGCCCTCGTCAGCACTTCCTTGGCCGCTCTCTGGCTTGGTCGCCAATCTTGGCGAGAGGCCCACAGCCCGCCTTCGGTTGATTCCTCTTCCGATGATGAGTCCCTATGAGAACTTTCTTCCTTCACAAATTGCTCGAGTTCACCGGTTGCCTGGTCGTTGCTTCGCTTCTCTTGCAAACGGCTGCAGCGCAGGAACCCGTTGTTTGGTCGATCGGTAAGCCGGATGGGTTTTCCATTGAGTTTGCTCCAGGCGAGCGCCGGGATCTGACCTACGTCATCGGCCAGAGCACCGTGAGCAAGGATTTTGCCGGGCATCAGGCGGGCTCAACCGGGTTCGACGGAACAACCCGTGAGAAGCCGTACACGATTGTCTTCGACTTGCCCGGAGACCGCACAACTGCCTACTCGCTGATCCTCGACCTTGTCTTCAAATCGGGCGCACCGCGCCAAATGAAAGTGCGGGTGAACGGGCACCCAGGCATCTTTCCGATCCAGCACGATTACAAGAAAAGCGGTGACGCGGAGGAAGCCAACGTCATGCTGATGGCGGGCCAACACTTGGTAGTGCCGGTGGACGGTGCCTGGCTCCAACCCAGCGGCAACAAAATTGTTCTCGCACCGATTGGTTTGGGTGGACTGGACTATGACGCCATTCAATTCGTGCGCGGCAACGCGACCAGAAAAGCATCGCTGGACTCATGGAACGTTGCGAGCTGGCGATCCCATTTCGGCAAAAGATCGCCAGTGGCAAGGCGATCTTGCGTATCGGCACGGCGGAATTTGCCACCGCTTTCACGAGCGGTACGGAAGAGTTTGGGGTCTTGACCCCAGCCCTTGAGATTCCCGCGTCGACCGAGCCGGGAGAAGCGCGGCTCGAGGTTGACTTGGACGGCGCGATTCTCCAAACCCGACAGGCTTTTCGTCCTGCCAAACGCTGGAAACTCTTTGTCTGTCCAAAGGTCCATAACGACATCGGGTTCACCGATCTCCAACCGCACGTGAACGAACTCGACAATCGCAACACCGACCAGGCGCTTGCGATCATGGACAAGTTCCCGTTCTACAAGTTCAACTTCGAGACGGGCTGGTTGGTGGACAACTATCTGGACTGTCGTCCGGCCGGGTCCCAGCAACAGTTCTTCTCCTACGCCAAGCGGAATCGCGCCACGATCAATGTGCTTTACCTCAACTTGATGACCGGGTTGTGCACGGGTGAAGAGCTTTATCGCTCCATGTACTTCACCCAAAGATTGCATCGGGAGCAAGGGAGCAGCTTTGATTTTGCCTGTTTGACCGATGCGCCCTCGCATACCTGGTTCCTGCCCACATTGCTCCAGGACGTAGGCGTCAAATGCTTCTCCAACGGCAGCAACCAGTCTCGGGCTCCCATTCTCCACCATTCCGACTTGAACGAGAACTCACCGTTCTGGTGGGAAGGTGTGAATGGCGAGCGCGTCTTCATGTGGTACGCGCGCAGTTACACCCAATGGAAGCGCCTCACTGGCCCTGACTTTGTCGACCGCGCGGCGAATTACGATTACTTGAAGACCAGTGTCCCTCAGTTTCTAACGGCGTTCTTGCGCCCGGAGTATGTGCCTGATGCCGTGATGATCTACGGGGCTTACGTCGACAATGCCGCTATCCCAGACACCGGCGAAGCCGAACTGATCGAACGGTGGAATCGCGAGTTTGAATATCCCAAGCTCGTCTGCGCCTCGGATGCCGAATACTTCGACTACATCGCCACCCACTTCGGCAGCAAACTCCCGGTCTATCGCGGCGATTGTGGTGCGTACTGGGAAGACGGCGTCGGGTCCACGGCCGCCGCCACCACGCTCAACCGCCATTCCCAGCAGATCTTGCCCGCCGCCGAAACCGCCGCCGCCCTCGCGACCTGGTTTGATCCGCGCAACCGGTATCCCCACGAAGACTTCCGCGGCGCCTGGCGCAACGTCATGTTCTATAACGAACACACCTGGGGCGCCCACAATTCGGTGAGCCAGCCCGGACGCGAGTTCGTCGAACGACAGTGGGAAATCAAGGAGAGCTACGCAACCCGCGCCAATCTGGACGCTCGCAACCTGCTCGCCCGCGGATTCAACCGCCTTTGCCAGCAGATCAACGTCGATGGCGATAGTATCCTGGCGTTCAACCTGCAAAACTACCCGCGCACCGAGCCGCTCGAAGTCGAACTCAATTCCGGGCAGCACCTCGTGGAATTAAGCACCGGCCGTCCCGTGAACCTCGATCTCCTTTCCGAACGCGACGGTTGGAAGCGAGTCCGTTTCCTCGCCACGGACGTCCCCGCGCTTGGCTACAAAGGCTACGCCATTCGGACGCTGGGGAAACCGAGCGTCGCGGTCAACGAGAAGCTCTCGAGCCCCACCATTGAGAATGCTTTTTATCGGCTCACGGTCGATCCGCAAACCGGCGCCCTCCGCAGTCTGGTGGATAAATCGGAAAATCGCGAACTCCTCGATCCCAGCGCTGCCTACGGCCTGAATCAATATCTCTACGTCAGCGGCGGTGAAGGTTCGCAGATCCTCAATTTCACGTTCGGAACGCCCCCCGCCAATTTGCAGGTCCATACGACGTCGTCCGGTCGAATTCTGGAAACGGTCAAAACCCCGTTCGGCGTTCGTTTAGTCGTCGTCACGCAATCCACCAATACGCCCAGCATCCGCAGCGAATATCTTCTTTATGACGCCATCAAGCGCGTTGATATCCACAATACCGTACAGAAATTGGCGACCCGGGCTAAGGAAGGCGTTTACTTCGCCTTTCCGTTTGCCGCCGCTCAACCCGCGCTGGAATTCCAAATCCAGAATGGCTGGTGCCGGCCGAACGTCGATCAGATGCCTGGCGCATGCCGGGAATGGTTCACGCCGCAAAACCTGGTGCACCTCGACGACGCCGGATTCGGGATCGGCTGGGCCACTCCGGACGCGCCCCTGGTCTGCCTGACCGACATCAACCGGGGCCGCTGGCCCGCCCACCTCGAGATCAAGAACGGGCATATCTACGGATATGTCATGAACAACTACTGGTTCACCAATTACCGCGCACAACAGGATGGCACCTTCCAGTTCCGTTTCTCCATCACGAGCGGCCGGAATCTCGATCGCGTCGCCTTGGCCCGCTTTGACGCGGACACGCGTGCTCCCGTCCTCGCTTATCCTTTTGTGTCGTCGTTTTCCGCCAGCGTCGCTAAAGCCGGGCGACCGTTGCCAGCCGCCAGTGGCTCCTTTCTCCAGGTGACCGCGGCTAATCTCCAAGTGGTCACGTTGAAAGAAGCGGAAGATCACGACGGCTTCATCCTCCGATTGCGCGAAACGGCCGGTCAGGCTGGGGCGGCGAAAGTTACCCTGGCCACCTTGCGGTTGGGTGAAGCCTGGCTGTGTGACGGCGTTGAAGTGCCCAAGTCAAAATTGGCGTCGACCGAGAACCAGGTTACCGTCCCGTTCAAACCCAACGCTTACGTCACCATCCGTCTCAAACCGTAGGTCGAGCCTGTCCGAATCCACGTTTTGCTGTTGTCATTGAACAGTTTAGGCCGGCTACGCCCACGCTTATGTGACGACACATCAGCCTCGGCGTGAGGATGAGGTCTGCCTGGCGTTTTCAACCGCTCTTCATTCGGAGGTCACCCACTGGTACCCCACTCGGGAGTGGGTCACCTGTGCGTCAGCAACGCATCCACCCCATCATAACCGCAAATGTAATCATAATCGTCATCCTGATCTTGCTCTTAATCCTTGATCCTCAGTCGATTCGTGCGTGCAGCCTGGCGCCCGACCGACCGCCCAAGGGCGGCGCTAGCGCACTCCGAGATGCCTGTCGCCCCTTTGGACCGGGCGGCGGACGAAGTGCAAAGGAACCTTAGTCCTTGCGCGCCAGCGTCTTGGAGTGCACCAGACCTCTGGCGATTTTCTGTCCAGACGTGCCGATAACTCGACATCTTCCTATCCCCCAACCGTTTCCGTCTTGGTCTTTCCTTCGTAATCTTCATCTTCATCGTAATCGTAATCCTCATCGTAATCGTAATCCTCATCGTAATCGTAATCCCCCCGCCTTCGTCGCCCTCCATCCCACCCACCGTGGGGGGCACATCCAGCGATCGAGGTCTGCCGCATCGGCCTAACGCGCGTCGCGACGGCGCCACCAAATCCAGGAGCTAATTGCTCCCGGTATGTGCAACATTTCGCTGGATCAACCGTTCGCTACCATTTAGCAGACGGCGACGAGTATCGCTGGAGCACGCAAACTGTTAGCCCATTGGCGAATCGGACACCGTCGTCCAAACGCCCTGTCCATCTCCGATCAGCAGTTGCTGATCCGAGCGCAACGTGCGCTGATTCAGGCGTTAAGAAGGGCATTTGGGAACTATTGCCACCCCTTGGCCGCAGCCGGACGAATGACACGAATGAAACGTGAGATAGCAAAGCCAGGTCAACCGCTCCTGTTCCGGCGACCTCCCGTTCTCGTGGAATCCGCAATCCAAGTGTCGAGGCCTTCCCAGGTCGCGATTCTCCGGAAAAGCGGTTCAAGACGATCAGATACGAGATCAAAGCGACACGAGACTTCGGGCGCGCGCAGGCACCTCGCTTAATTGTCAAACGTTGGGCATGGTCACCGGTTTCGAACGACGGTCGTCAGCCCGATCTGGTGCCTTTTTGTCACCAACGACCGGATGTTTGGGAGCGGGCCGTTCCCAAACCGTGCGTCCATGGCCCGATTTGTCGCACACTCTGTCAACAAATTGTTGCCAGCTTGCTGAAGGCATAAACTGGGATGGTGCGGCAAGGAAGTGGGCTGCACCTCCAGACCG
>JBGAIN010000258.1:0-8613 GCA_044225505.1 Limisphaerales bacterium | reverse complement strand
CGCTGACACGAGTTGGGGGAGGCTGGCGCTCGGGTTGCACGACCGTGGTCGCGATTGCTTGGTGTATGTCATGGGCACTGCGGGCCCGGACGACGCTCAACGCCTCTTGGATTGCTCCATTAGGGTCCAAGGAATCGACGCGAGTAAGGCGGTCAACGGCAAATTGGAGTCAGCTAGTGTCACGGCGCCCAGTCTTGCCCAAATCGAGATTCTGGAACGTTCAACGCTCTCTGCCAAAGCTGAAACTGTCATCTCGATCGGCACGTTGTTGAACCGAGAGTTAGGACTTTGGGCCAACCAGCCGCTCCGGATCAGTGGGGTGGTGCTGGCCAGTCAACCCGGCCGGTGGCTGGTAGTCAAAGACCCATCCGGGCAGATTCGAGCGGAGGTCATACAGCTGACCCCCGCACCGGTGGGGGGGCGGGTCGCCGTTCGGGGTTACCTCAACGTCGGGAGGGATGGCGCTTCGTTGCGCCATGCAGCATTTGAGGTGACCGACACTTCACCGAGCGATTCAACGGCCGAAGCTTCGCCCGTCCAAGATCCTCTTCCCAGGGGAATAGCCGCTGAGCTTGCTCATATCTCGGACGTTCTCAAGTTGCGTCGAGACGAAGCTCGACAACGGCGCCCAGTGAAGCTGCAAGGCGTTGTGACTTACGCGGACGCATCTTGGAGAAACGCATTTATCCAAGACCAGGGCGCCGGGATCTATACCGACCTTTCACAACCTAATGTGAAAGCCGGCCAGTGGGTCGAAGTTACTGGTCGAACAAGCACGGGCGGATTTGCTCCTGAAGTGCGAGACGCTGTTTTCACGATCCTGGGAACAACGAACTTTCCATCGCCAGCCAAACTCGATTTGAATGATCTGCTCGATGGCCAATGGGACGCTCGTTGGATCGCTTTAAGCGGAGTTATTCGCAGAGTTGAAGTGCAGGAGGAGCACACTTCCTTGGCTTTAGTCTGTCGGCAAGGACGGTTCAAAGTGATCCTGCCGCAACGAATGGAGCGTGAGAAACTCGAGCCGTTCATCGATGCCGTAGTGCAAGTCAGTGGCGTGTGTAGTTCGGAATTAAACGGACGTCGGCAGTTGCGCGGAGTCACTCTCAATACCTCCTCGTTAGAGCACGTCCGAGTCATCGACGCCGCGCTTAGTAAACCGTTTGAATCGCCTGCCACGCCGATCGAGTCGGTTGCTACGTTTGGGTCGGATCGTCTCGCGGGCGGCCGCGTCAAGGTGAGCGGCGTAGTGACCCTAGCCCAGCCATTCCAGGGCTTTTATCTTCAAGATTCCTCGGGCGGAATCTACGTGACTCCCGCATGGACGAACCAAGTCCGGACCGGAGACGAATTGGAAGTATTGGGATTTCCTTCGCTGGGAGATTATTCGCCCCGTCTGGAAGAAGCTGTCTTCCGCATCCAAGGCAGGCGCGCTTTGCCAGCGGCTCGGCGAGTTGTGGCCGAACAGGTTCTCCGTAACGGCGCCGTCGATGGAATGATGGTGGAGATGCAGGCTCGGCTCATTCAAAATGTGCCCCGGTCGGCCAGTCCCCAACTGATGCTCCAAGACGGACCGGTCATTTTCACGGCGCGCTGGGAAAGCACCGTGGGCTTGGAAGACCTGCAGACGCTCCGGGCTGGCAGCCTCCTGAATCTGCGGGGGATATGCCAGGTTCAAGGGGGAGAAGATCATCACCCCGCGACATTCCGGCTGCTCCTTCGAAATGCCAGTGATCTCGAGATCATAACGACCCCGCCCTGGTGGTCGCTACAGCACACGCTAGCCGTGGGGATTGGGGCTCTGTTCCTGTTTTTCGGAGTCTTGAGCTGGGTCGTGGTGCTGCGTCGGCAGGTCCGAGCTCAAACTGATGTGATTCGCCAGGAACTTTCCGAACGCGAAGCAGTGGCGGCATCACTCGCGTTGGAGAAGAATCTACTGGCTACCTTGATCGACCATCTTCCGGAGAATGTTTTCGTCAAGGACTTGCACGGCCGGTATCTGCTGACAAACCTAGCCCACGCTCGATTCCACGGGGCTCCCGCCGAATTCTACATTGGGAAGACATCTGAGGAGGTGTTCGGCGATGAGAATGCTCAAAGTTGTCGCGAGACCGATCGAGGCGTTCTTGAGAGTGGACTGCCCAGCCCCGAGTTCGAGGAGACTTTTCCCGATAAGGCGGGGCGAACGCGTTGTGTGTCCACGATCAAAGCGCCTCTCCGGGACGGTGCCGGGGCATTGATTGGCCTGGTGGGAATCAGTCGGGATGTCACGGAACGGAAACAAGCAGAGGTTAGGTTGCGGGAGACGCAAAGCGCCCTCCTTGAGGTCTCGCGCCTGGCAGGGATGGCGGAGGTTGCAAGTAGTGTTTTGCACAATGTCGGTAACGTTCTAAACAGCATCAATGTCTCTGCAACGCTCCTGCTCGATACGCTGAATCAGTCCAAACTGCCAGGCATCAGTCGGGTTGCAGTCTTGCTACGCGAGCACGAGAAGGACCTTGCAGCGTTCTTAACCTCAGACACGCGTGGACGCCAGGTAGTCCCTTACCTGGAACAATTGGGTGAACGCCTGGCGAAAGAACAGAGTGTTCTGGTCAATGAGGCCTCGCTCGTTCGAAACAACATCGAACGCATCAAGGAGATTGTAGTAATGCAACAGGAATACGCCCGAGTTTCGGGGGTCACCGAGGTCATCCGAGTTGTCGATCTGGTCGAGGATGTCTTGCGCTTGCAGTCTCTCGATCTAGAGAAAGCCGGTGTTGAACTCGTGCGAGACTATCCATCTCCGAACGTTGAAATTACAACTCAGAAACATAAAGTCCTCCAGATCCTCGCGAATCTGGTCCAAAATGCGCGTTATGCTTGCGAAGCCTCTCTCCACTCGCGGAAATCGATCTGCGTGAGAGTTGTCCTAGCCGAGCAGAGTGTTCGCGTGGTCGTTATTGATAACGGAGTTGGGATTCCTGCGGAGAATCTCACGAGGATTTTTAACCACGGGTTTACCACTCGCCAGGATGGTCATGGGTTTGGCCTGCATAGCGGCGTCCTCGCCGCCCGCGAGTTAGGGGGAGCTCTCGTTGCGCAAAGCGATGGCATTGCTCAAGGCGCGACTTTTACTCTGGAACTACCATTGAACCCGAGTCATTCGCAGCCCACTGCGCGCCAATTTAAAGTGCCTAAAGATGACACAGGTTCCGAACGGCACCCAATCGATACCCATGCCTACCAGCAAGTCGAAAAGTGATTCGATGAAGAACCGTCGGATTTTGGTTGTTGATGACAATCGAGACATCCACGCGGACTTCCGGAAGATTCTCGTGGGACCGCTCGTAGGCGCTGGCAGACAGGGCTTGGCCGAAGCGGAGGCTCTGCTGTTTGAGGTTCAGGCCGCGGAGACAGTCCGTGTTCCGTTTGAGGTCGATTCCGCGTACCAAGGCACGGAAGGGCTGATGCGGGTCCGCCAGGCGCTGGGAGAGCGTCGGCCGTATGCGCTCGCTTTTGTGGATGTTCGGATGCCTCCAGGCTTGGACGGAATCGAGACGACCGCGGAACTGTGGAAAGTGGACCCGGACTTGCATGTGGTTATCTGCACGGCCCACTCGGACTACTCCGTGGAGCAGATCATCCAGAGGCTCGGATCGTCTGACCAAATGCTAATATTGAAAAAACCGTTCGATACTGCCGAAGTTCTACAGTTGGCGAACGCTTTGACTGAGAAATGGCAGTTGCTGCAAGCGTCAAAGACGGCACTGAGGGACCTCCAATCCACCGTTGCTTCCAGGACTGCCGAATTGAACGTAGTCAACGAACGGCTGCGCCGTGAAATCGACGAGCGCAAGCGCGCTGCCGAGGCTCTGCAAAGCACTCAGCGACAACTGAGCCACTTTCTCGCGGCTAGCCCGGTGGTGATTTACTCACTCCGCGTCATCGGCAACCAGCTAGTTCCCAGCTGGGTCAGCGAGAATCTAAGCTCAATGCTAGGTTGGAGCTTTGCACAATGGACCAAGCCAAACTGGCGTCAACAAAATCTGTTTCCCGAGGATCAAAGCCGAATAGCAGCAGACCTTAATGTTTGGAACGAAACTGGCGGTTGGACCTTAGAGTATCGACTACGCCATGCGGACGAGTCGTTTCGCTGGATTCGTGACCAGGCCAGAGTCTTACGGTCCGACGACGGGACAGCGCGTGAGGTCGTTGGCGCTTACACCGACGTAACGGAGCTCAGGCAACTTGAGGAACAGCTCCGGCAGTCGCAGAAAATGGAAGCGATCGGGCAGTTAGCCGGTGGTGTTGCCCATGATTTCAATAACCTCTTAACCATCATCCGAAGTTATGCGGCCTTAGCCCTGGATGATCGCGAGATCCCGGCAAGGCTTATCGGGCCGGTCAGTCAGATCGCGGAGGCGGCGGATCGTGCTGCCGATTTGACCCGTCAGTTGCTGGCTTATAGTCGCCGACAGGTCATGCGACGCGAGTTGCTGAATCTTGCTGAGGTCATTGATCGACTTGCCAAAATGCTCTGTCGAGTTCTGGGAGAAGATATCTCGCTGGAAGTGCAGGGCGACGAACGAAACCTGATGGTCCAGGCGGATCGCACGATGACAGAGCAAATTGTGCTCAATCTTGCGACCAACGCGCGTGATGCCATGCCGCATGGCGGTCGACTCACAATTCAAGTTTCCACCAGGGAAAGGGCAATCGATGACTCCCGAGCTGCCTCCGAACGCGTCACGAGAAAATACGTCTGTCTAACGGTCGCCGATTCTGGGTGTGGCATTGATCCTGAGGTATTACCTCACATTTTTGAGCCGTTCTATACTACCAAAGCCGTGGGTAAAGGCACAGGGCTGGGTTTGGCGACGGTGTATGGCATCGTCAAACTCCACCAAGGCTTCATTGAGGTGGAAAGCCAACCGGGCCAAGGCGCGACTTTTAGAATCCTGCTGCCGGCGTGTGAGAAGAGTCATGTTCAAGTGCTTCCACCGGTGGTTCGAGCGCCTGGTGTGACCGCAAGCGGCAGCGAGACCGTGCTTTTAGTCGAGGACGAGCCTCCGTTGCGCTCTCTTTGCCAGATTGTCCTGGAGCGTTACGGTTACCACGTAATTCCGGCTGCCTCAGGCAAGGAGGCGCTGGAAGCCTGGAGAAAAGAAGGTTCCCGGATAGACGTTCTCTTAACCGATTTGGTGATGCCGGATGGAATGACCGGGCAGGAACTGGCGCTCCAACTTAAGGCCGGGCGGCCGGACTTAAAGGTATTGTTCACGAGCGGCTATAGTTCAGATCTTCTGAATGTGGAAGAAGGGGACGTTGGTCGAATCCATTTCATGCCGAAGCCGTATACTCCGCAAATTCTCCTTGAGGCTGTGCGATGCTGTATAGCCGGCTCCGCTCCCACCCAAAGCATGGGCAGTTGAATTGATCACCGTACGCTCTCGACGGCCGTGAGGTGCCTCACGCGCGGCGTGTCATCATTCACTCTTGCCACAATGCAAACTCCATGGGCGCCCCATCCGATCGCTTGCTCTCAAAGTCCAGGCGGCCGGATGCATCGCTGCGCAGCACGCTCTTAGGGTTATCGCCGACTGCTACAATGTAATTCAAGCCCGGCGACAGCCCAGTGATGGTTTGGCGCAAAGTCATTCCTGCCGGAATGCTATTCACACTCCACGCGCGTTGGACAGAAGGGGATAGCGGCCACGTCCGCACGTTCAAATTCAGCGGCGCAGAGCGCGTCGTGGTGATAACGAGACTGTGGTTGGTGGTGGCGCCGCTAAAATATTCCAGCACGAGCCCATCGCTGCGGACGGCAAACGGTTCGCGACCGTGCACGGTAAAGCCGTTCACACTGACGGCGAAGTCGTTTGTCCGGAGTTCGACGTCATACCGCTGGCCTCGCAGTTGGTATATCAATCGCGTGCCGTTGAGTTCTGGAACCAAATGCGGCTCGAGATAGAGGCGGTTATATTTGGGCTGCAAACCATAGATGTTGCGATATAAGCCCACGACGATACTACTGTTGTTGGCCAGAATGTCGTCGCCGGCACCAGCTTGTGTTTGACGCAAGTAACGTTGGAATGAAAGGCCATCCTGGTTGTAACGCTGGAGAACATTGCGGATGTACTTAACGGCGATCTCCGGTTTGTATGCGGCATAGGCGCGGGTACCCAGCTCGCCCCAAGCCAGAAAGAAATCTCCGTTCTCGTAGCTTGGAAATGGCCAGTTCACCTTGGGATGACCTTCCTCCTTTGCATAGGAGTAAAAGGACAGGGGCCAAAAGAAGAGCTGTTGACGTTGCATTACGGACTCAAAGCGATCTAACACGCTACGGCGTCGCTCAGGATCGTCACAAAGACCGTAACCAATGGCCGAGAAGTTGACCGGAACCACCCAGTTCGTGCCGTGAATGGTATCGTCCTGGTTGCGCCAGTAAGCATAACAGCCCTGCTGCGTTTCCCAGAACCCCCCCTCTTTCGTCGATTGGTTGAAACGGTGCTTTAATTTGTCCGCTGCTTCGGTATATCGCCGTGCCTGCGCGGGGTCGTGGAGCAGCTCCTCCATGTCTGACCAACGTCGCAAGCCGAAATAAAGTTGAGCGTTGACGAGAGCGTTCTCGTGCGCAGCCCAGACGACATCGATCCAGTCGCTCCCGCGAGCCTCCTTGTGGGAAGCCGTCATCATCTCGACCAAGCCATCGCCATCAAGATCGCGAGCCAAAATGTATCCCAGGACTTTTTCCGTGCTTGCCTTTTGCCGTTCCAGCCAAGCGTGGTCCCCGCTAAAGTCGAATTGGTCTGCGACATTGATGACCCAGCTGGTTTGCGCATCCATCAGCCAGCCCCATTGGCATTCGTAAAACCCATGGTCATCGTAGGTGCCGGGCATCTCATCGCCGGGCCTCGCACCCCAGCGTGACTTGACCCGTCCATCCGCGCCGATGGCGTACTGGCGTTGAAACTCCAAGGTTTCGCCAAACGCTCGGAAGTAATCTGGCTCGTTGAGCGGCAGACCTAGCTGTGCCAACCACGGCTCATGGAGCACGGCAAATCCGCTGTAGTACCCGTTGCTTCCCATAATCAACTCGTCGATCGCTCCGATCCGAGCAATGGTATGACATATTTCTCGGATGGCACCGCCGTCCAAGCTTGGGAACACTCCGCGATCGTATGCTTCGTCATACGCGGGGGCACTCATGGTGAGCTCCATACTCATCACTCCGGGACGAACCGCAAATGGTTGCCAGATATCCTGTCGATCCGGCCGAAAGCGCGATAGCCCATAGCGAGGGAGCATTTCCTGGTCGCTGACGGTGTAGTCGCAGGAGAAGCTGCCGTCTAAATGGCGGCTATAACGCGCCGCGATCCGGCTACCGCTCGGAGAGGCGGCAAACAGGCGCAAGCATCTCGGCTGTTCTTTGTGCCAGAAAGTCACTTTCCCATTGTGGACGCCGTAGGAAGCGCCCGGCCGATCGAAGAGCTTGCACCACGCGACTCCGCCGTGTCCTAACAATCCTCCTGTCCAGGTGTTCATATCCTGAAAGTGCCAGCTTGGAAGAGCGCTCTCCTCGAGAGTCGCGGCGGCGTTATAGGTTCTATCGATTCGCCAAACGATGGCGTCGTTCTGCACTGTAAATCGCCAGGTTTCTGTCGCCCCGGCTTTCTCGCCTCCCAGCCGAATGTCGCTTACGGTCACGAGGTTCGAAGTCACCGACACGCGGGGTTCGTCCAGGTCCGTCGCGGCACGAAACCATTCCTGCCCGACCTGGAATCCGGTGGAGACCCCCTTGCCGGGATCGATGACATCGCGTCCGCCCACAAAGACCCGGTCGATTCGGCAGGGAATCCCATAGTTGAGACGCAGCACGAGATTCTGCCCGGCATCGGCCATTGTGACTTGTCGATGGCTCGCGTCGTGGACAATGGCTGGGGCTGCGGCCCAGCACGCACTCCATAGCAGCTGAAATATTCCGGACGCGCACACTACCGAAACCTGAAGACTGGGCAGGCGAACTCCTCGAGTCAGGGCAGAAGGTTGCATAGCAACGATCCTGCGGGCTTCCGTTCGCCTGTCAATGCCTGCCTCATCGGTTCGCCGACTGGACGCGCCCGCAGTTGTTTGTCAACCTTGACCATGCACTGCCTCAAGCGGATTTACAGTTGCCTTGGTCTCGCGCGCCAGATTGCGGTTGCGGGTTTGCTTGGCTTGGCCGGTGCCGCGGTCGTCCATGCGTCCGAACGGCAGCCCAATGTGATCTTCATCCTCGCCGATGATTTGGGCTACGGTGATCTGGGCTGCTATGGCCAAGCAAAGATCCGCACGCCCCATTTGGATCGTTTGGCCGCCGGGGGAATGCGGCTAACTCAACATTACGCGGGAAGTCCCGTGTGCGCGCCGTCGCGCTGTGTTCTCATGACCGGGCAACATCCTGGCCATGCTTGGATTCGTGACAACCGGGAAATGCGACCGGAAGGCCAATTCCCGCTGCCCGAGAGCGTGACGACTCTCTCGAAAGCTCTTCGAGGACTTGGATACCATACGGGAGCTTTCGGAAAGTGGGGGCTCGGAGGACCGGGGTCTAGCGGCGAGCCGTCACGCCAAGGCTTCGAACGGTTCTTT
>JBGAIN010000257.1:0-8661 GCA_044225505.1 Limisphaerales bacterium | reverse complement strand
AGCCCCGCTGGTCCAGGGCGACGACATGATAGTTCGACGAGAGCGCATCCATCTGGTAGCGCCATGTCAGCCAATAGTCTGGAAAGCCATGGATCATCACGACCAACGGTCCTTGGCCTAGCGAGGCAGAGTGGATGCGGACCCCGTTGTTTGTGGCGTAACTATGGCTGACTTTCTTCTCGATTGGCAGCAATGGGTCGACGTCGGCCCTGAGGAGCATGGTGCTGAGTGGCAACAACGCGAGGAATAGACTGGTGCGCATGGGAAAAGGATAGCGGGCAAAACCGGGCCCGGACAGTCGTTTCCGTAGAACATGGCTTGGGCAGTTCTGTGCGCGAGGACGAGCCCACACGGCAAAATCGATCTGTTCTCAAAGCTTGCTTAAACTTGAAAAAATTTTAGGATGCAAGGCAATCCCGGCCTTGCCATAGGCCGGGAAAAAGTTGTTCTCAGTAGGTATGCGACGCAACATCCGATCTGGAGCTCGGCACCGCCGCGCGATTTTCAACTGGAACTTAGCTTGGGTCGCACTTCTTCTCACTGTCGCGATGGGCGGTTTGACTCGGAATGCTCTTGGGGCGACGGCGTCCACCATCGACTTTGACCGTGAGATTCGGCCGATACTCTCCGAGAATTGCTTTACATGTCACGGTCCAGACGAAGCCAAGCGCAAGGCAAAGTTACGCCTGGATGTCCGCGAGGAGGCGTTTAAGCCGGCCAAGTCCGGGGAACGAGCGTTGGTTGCCGGGGATTTGGCTCACAGCGAACTGTGGAAAAGAATCACGACCCAAGACGATGACGAACGCATGCCTCCGTCAGCGACGGGCAAGAAACTCACGCCACAACAGATTGCCGTGCTCCAACGCTGGATCGAAGGGGGAGCGACCTGGAAGACGCATTGGGCGTTTCTTCCGCCTGCCCGTCCTGAAGTCCCTGTGATTACGAACACGGCTTACCCCAAGAATGAGATCGATCATTTCATCGTGGCCCGTCTCGAAAAAGAGGGACTGCAGCCATCCCCTGAAGCGGATAAGACGACGTTAGTGCGGCGTGCAGCCTTGGACTTGACCGGTCTCCCGCCAAGCGTCTCGGACGTGGAAGGGTTCCTTGCGGACGGATCGGACGATGCCTACGAAAAACTCGTGGATCGTCTCATGGCCACGCAGCGCTTTGGCGAGCAGCAGACGCGCTACTGGTTGGATGCTGTGCGCTATGCCGATACCCACGGTTATCATATCGATTCCCGTCGCGACATGTGGAAATACCGGGATTGGCTTATTCAAGCGTTTAACGACAACAAGCCGTTCGACGAATTCACCACGGAACAATTGGCGGGCGATCTTCTCCCCAATTCAACACTCGAGCAGAAGATTGCCACAGGCTTTGTTCGAGCCAATATGACGACTGGCGAAGGCGGTGTGATTGAGGATGAATATCGTGCCAAATACACTTTTGATAGAGTTGAGACTACAGGGGCCATATATCTAGGAATGACACTGATTTGTGCCCGTTGCCACACCCACAAATATGATCCTATTCAGCAACGGGAATACTACAGCCTCTACGCCATCTTTAATCAACTCGCCGATCCGGTCATGGACGGAAATCAACCGAATCCAGAGCCCTTCGTGAAAGTTCCTTCAGCACAGCAAGCGTCTCGGTTGGACTGGCTCAAGACGCATCTGCGCGATGCCCAAGTCGACCTTGCGGATGCGCGCCCGCAGCTGGATGCCGCACAAGCGGCCTGGCAACGATCCTGGACTACGCAATTGAGTGCGGGTTGGTCCGCCATGGAACCGCAGAGCGCCCGCTCAGCTGTGACCAACGGGGCTCAACTCCGCGTGCTTTCGGACCGTTCGGTCGTTGTGGAGGGAGCGAATCCCGAGGCCGAGCTGCACGAGCTCATTTATCGGCTTGAGCCTGGTTTGTTGGCCGGTCTGCGTCTCGAAGTTTTGCCACTGACCGAGGGCGGAAGCGAGGCTATCGGACGGGCTCCGGACGGGTCATTTACGCTGTCCGAGCTTGAGGGAGAGCTGACTCGCCCAGGCCAGAGCCGTGCCGATCCGAAACCCGAAAAACTGCGTTTGGCACGTGCCGTAGCGGATGGCGAGGTTAAAGACCGTGGAATTAGTCAATCGATCGATGGCCGTTCTGACACTGGCTGGCAGGTGCCGACGAATTCATTGACGCGGGCTCATTTTGCGGTGTTTGTCTTGCGGGACCCGATCCCGGTGGAAGCCGGTTGCGAACTTAAGTTGCGCCTGCGTTATGAAGGCGCCAAAGCGCCAGCCGCACTGGCTCATTTCCGCTTTGCAACCGTTGCCAGTCCCACGCTCGCACAAGCGCTGCACCCGCCGCAGCTGACACCATGGCAGGTCCTCGGACCGTTGCGTGCCCTCGGTGATACGGAAGCCGCCTTGGTGTCGAGCGGCGAACCAGAACAAGCGATCGATCTTAAGAAGAAATTTGCTGGGGTTCGCGAGGAGGTTGGCTGGTCCGAGCGGACGGACTTGGAAGATGGCAAGGACAACTTGCTCGTTCAGGATTTGCACGGAGTGCATGGCGTTCGGTATCTCTACCGGACGGTCACATTCCCGGAGGCTCGAACGCTCCCCATCGAGGTGCGCGCGGACGGGCTGTTTCGATTGTGGGTGAACGGGCAGCTGGTTGGCGAGCGGCGGCACGAAGAAGCGCCTGGCGAAGGGCCATTGCAGATCACTGCGTTTCTCCGTGCGGGGGAGAATCAGCTGCTGCTCAAGCTAGTCACCGTCCAGGGCGCCTCCTACCTTTCGTTCACCCCTGAGTTGGGCCGGCCGGAGAGCTTGACCCAGGAGATTGCGTCAATCCTTTCGAGCGGAGGACCTGTGACGGAAGTCAACTCCGCCAAGGTGCGGACGTATTTTCGGCGCCAGCACTCTCCTGAGTTTCGCACTCTGGACGATGCTGTCACGCACTGGCGTCAAGAGCAGGATGCGCTCGATCGCGTCATTCCGACCACGATGGTCGCGAAAGAATCCGAGAAAGCGCGCGAGACCTTCGTGTTGAATCGCGGTGAGTACGACAAGAAAGGTGATCTCGCAAAGCCGGGGGTTCCGGCGATTTTCCCTTCTTTGCCAGGGGATGCTCCGACCAATCGTCTTGGCCTTGCGCGATGGTTGCTCCAACCCAATCATCCGCTAACAGCTCGTGTGACGGTGAATCGAATCTGGCAGCAATACTTCGGCGTTGGCCTGGTCAAAACGATTGAGGACTTCGGATTGCAGGGAGAACATCCCTCGAATCCCGAACTATTGGACTGGCTCGCCACGGAATTCATCCATTCTGGTTGGAACGTCAAGAACCTGCATCGACTCATACTGACGTCCGCAACCTACCGACAGAGTTCGCGGTCGACGAAGGAGTTGCAGGCGCGCGATCCGGAAAACCGATTGCTCGCCCGGGGCCCGCGCTTTCGGCTGGACGCAGAAGCGCTGCGCGACGCCGCGCTGTTCACCAGTGGTCTCTTAGTGGAGAAAATTGGTGGTCGTAGTGTCCGTCCTTACGAACCTCCTGGGTTATGGGAAGCAGTTTCTTTTAACGGTTCCCAACGGTACGTCCAAGACACTGGCGACGCCCAATATCGTCGAAGCCTTTACACTTTTTGGAAGAGGCAAAGCCCGCCCCCGGCCATGCTCATTTTTGACGCTCCCACACGAGAGTATTGCGCTCTGCGTCGTTCCCGATCGAACACTCCGCTGCAAGCGTTGGCATTGTTGAATGATCCTCAATTCGTCGAGATATCACGCGCCTTCGCGCAGCGCATCATGACCCAAGGTGGGGCGACGCCTGAGAAACGGGCCGCCTTTGCTTTTCGAACCGCGACCGCGCGTCCTCCAACGTCCGACGAACTGGGCATCTTGTGCCGGGTCTACCAAGAGCAAAGCTACAATTTCCGTTCGAACCCGAAGGCGGCAGAGCTGTTGCTCGCGGTCGGCCCTCTCGGTTGTCAGACTGGCTTGGACCCGGCTGAGCTAGCCGCGTGGACGGCGGTGGCGAATCTGATTTTGAACCTCGACGAAGTGATCACCAAGAGTTGAGTCGCATGGCTTCTTCCTATTCCTCTCCCTTACGCGAGCGTGAGCTTTTGATGACGCGCCGCCATTTCTTTGGTCGAACAGCGACGGGCATAGGCGTGGCGGCCTTGGCCTCTCTGCTGAAACCCTCGTTGCTTGGCAGCTCAGAGGCCGCAGCGCTCAAAGCCGCTCTGCAAAAACCGCACTTTCCCCCACGGGCCAAACGAGTGATTTACTTGTTTATGGCCGGCGGACCTTCCCAGATTGACCTATTCGACTATAAACCGAAACTCGCCAACTGGCATAAGTCCGAACTTCCAGAGAGCGTCCGAATGGGCCAGCGCATTACGACGATGACCTCTGGCCAGAAATCTTTGCCGGTCGTCGATTCGATGTTCAAGTTCGAGCAGTATGGTAAATCCGGGGCTTGGGTTAGTGAACTATTGCCGCATACCGCCGGAGTGGTCGATGACATCTGTATTCTAAAGACGATAAACACCGAGGCGATCAACCACGACCCAGCGATTACTTATATTCAAACCGGGTTTCAACAGCCAGGTCGGCCTTGCTTTGGCTCGTGGCTGTCTTACGGCCTTGGATCAGCCAACGAAAATCTGCCCTCGTTCATTGTCATGATCTCGAGCGGGAAGGAGAGTGATCAGCCGCTTTACCAGCGCCTCTGGAGCGCCGGATTCATGCCGAGCGATTTTCAAGGAGTTCAGTTTCGGGCCGGGGCGGACCCGGTATTATTTCTCTCGAACCCGCCCGGCATCACGAGTGCCTCGCGGCGGCAGGTGCTCGATGCGTTGTCCGCTCTGAACTCTAAGCAATTTGACTGTTATTCCGATCCGGAGATCAACACGCGCGTGGCTCAATATGAAATGGCCTTTCGCATGCAGACGTCCGTTCCCGATTTGACCGACATTTCCAAAGAGCCAGACTCGGTGCTGGAGATGTATGGCCCGGATGTCAAAAAGCCAGGGTCGTTTGCTTACAACTGTCTCCTGGCGCGCCGCATGGCAGAACGCGACGTCCGATTCGTGCAGCTTTACCATCGGGGTTGGGATCAGCATACCAATCTCCCGCGCCGACTCCGTGAGCAATGCAAAGATACAGATCAACCCAGTGCCGCCCTGGTGAAAGACCTCAAGCAACGAGGCTTGCTCGACGACACGCTCGTGATCTGGGGTGGCGAATTCGGTCGAACGGTCTATTGCCAGGGAACCATTGAGAAAGACAATTACGGCCGAGACCATCATGGAAGGAACTTCTGTATTTGGATGGCGGGCGGGGGGATTAAGCCTGGGATGAGCTACGGCCAGACGGACGAGTATTGCTATAACGTCGTCGAGAACCCCGTGCACATCCACGATCAAAACGCTACGATTCTGCATTGCCTGGGGATTGATCACGAGAAGCTCACCTTTAGATTTCAGGGCCGCGATTTTCGACTTACCGACATCCACGGGAACGTGGTTAAAGACATTTTAGCCTGACGCCTTGGGCCGGTGTTCACGGCCAATCCGGTTACGAGCTTGAGCTGGCGCACAACCGTCCGCATGCGCGCGCCTTTCGTGAAGCGCCGATGGCGTGTCGTCGATTATGCTGCCAAGCAAATCCCGAGTTGTGTCAGCGCCCGGATTTAGTATATCGTCTCGCTGTCATCCGTCGCTCATGTTCCGAGGCAATTCTTGCTTTCTATATCACTCGCGCCTGTGTCCGGCGCGCGAGGGCCGGCGATCTCACGATCGCGCCCACCGAGATCGGCTGGTTGCCCTGTTCTCCACGGGCCTTGCGTGCGTGCTCATTGCTACCGCCGTATTCAGAGCACAGGCCGCCCCACTGGACCTCTCTCAACTCCCCCCGCCCGCGGCGCGGACCATCGATTTCACGCACGACATCCAGCCGCTGTTCTCCAGCGCCTGCTTAAAATGTCACGGCGCCGAAAATCCAAAGAGCGGGTTTGCTCTCACGTCGAAAGCTCGGCTGCTCCAGGGCGGCGATAGAGGAGTCGACGTCGTTCCGGGTGACAGTGCGAAAAGTCCGTTGGTCCATTTCATCGCCCGACTTGTCGAAGATATGGAGATGCCGCCAACCGGTAAAGGGGCTGCCCTCTCCTCCGAGCAGATTGGTTTGGTCCGAGCTTGGATCGATCAAGGCGCCGTCTGGCCTGAGAGCGCTGTTGTGAGGTCGACAAACGCCACGATCCACGAGATCGCAACCGAGCGTCCCCACTGGGCGCTCCAGCCAATCATGAGGCCGGCCTTACCATTGGTGACACCGTCGGAGTGGGGGCGCAATCCGATCGATCGCTTCATCCTGGCCCGATTGGAGGCAACCAAACTCACTCCTTCGACCGAAGCCGATCCGTTAACTTTGGTTCGGCGCTTGTACTTTACGCTGATTGGGCTGCCTCCCGCGCCCGAGGAGATCGCCCGTTTTCTCGCGGACGATAGTGGGTTAGCTTACGAGAACCTGGTGGATCGGCTCTTGGCTTCGCCGCACTATGGGGAGCGTTGGGCAAGGCATTGGCTGGATGTCGTGCGGTTCGCCGAGAGCCACGGTTTTGAAATGAATGCCGAACGTCCCAATGCCTGGCCCTACCGCGATTACGTAATCCGCGCGTTTAACGACGACAAGCCTTACGACCAGTTTGTGATCGAACAACTCGCGGGAGACGCGGTTGGCGCGGATGAAGCGACTGGATTCTTGGTCGGCGGCGCCTACGACGCCGTCAAAAGCCCCGATATCAATCTGACTTCCCAGCAGCGCATGGACGAACTTCACGACATGGTGGCGACGACTGGGAGCGCGTTTCTGGGGCTGACTGTCGGTTGTGCGCGCTGTCACAATCACAAGTTTGACCCCATCTCTCAGCAGGATTACTACGCGATGCAAGCGGTATTCGCGGGCGTTCAGCATGGCGAGCGTGTTCGCCGTCCGGTCGATTATTCCGAGCGAATGGCGCAAGCGAAGGACGAGCGTGAAACTCTCGCCCGTCTTCAACTCCAACTGCTGTCGTTCGCCCCTGTCGCCCAGCCGTTGCGCGGTTCGGCCGGCCGAGGGCAGGTTCCTCAGGCCAAACTCAACATCGAAGAGTTTGAGCCGTTGCTGGCAAAAGCCGTTCGCTTTACCGTTTACCACACGGCCGACGGCGCCGAACCGTGTCTGGACGAGTTGGAAGTTTTCGGGGTTGCGGCACCGGATCGGAACCTGGCGCTGGCGAGCCCCGCGGTAAAGCTCAGCGCGTCGGGCACGTATCCAGATTCGGCCCTGCACAAACTCGAGCATCTGAATGACGGACGCTACGGCAACGCGCGGAGCTGGATTTCGAACGAGCGTGGACGAGGTTGGGTCGAGATCGATTTGGCTGAACCCGCCCAGATCCATCGAGTGCTCTGGGGGCGTGATCGAGAAGGGGGGTACAAGGACCGTTTGTCTACCGTCTACAGCATCGAGGTGCTGTCCGAAAGCAACACTTGGCATCAGGTGGCTGGGCAAGCGCCTCGGCGGCCCGCGGTCAACTCACGCCAAAACGTCGATCGCTTCCCACCAGTCCAGGCACGCTTTGTCCGATTCAACATTCTAGCGACGACCGGCGCGGAGCCAGCTCTCGACGAGCTGGAGGTTTACTCGACAGAATCGCCGCCGCGCAATCTCGCGCTGGCAAAGCTCGGAGCTAAAGCGACGACTTCGGGCACTTTTTCGGGCAGTCCATTTCACACGCTCGAACATCTGAATGACGGTCAGTTCGGCAATGCTCACAGCTGGGTTTCCGACCACTCGGGCAAAGGCTGGGTCCAGCTGGAGTTCCCAGAACTAGTGCGAATTGACCGAGTGGTCTGGGGACGCGATCGCGACGGTCAATTCACAGATCGTTTGGCCACTGAGTACCAGATCGAGACGGCCTTGACGCCAGGGGATTGGCAAGTGGTGGCCAACGAGCGGGACAGGGAATCGTATCAAGTGGGCTCGGAACCGGTCTTGGTCTTAGCAACGACTGGCTTGTTGAGCGTCGAGACAAACCAGTTGAACCGGCTCTTGGCCGACAAGCGCTCGTCGGAGCAGCGACTTAAGGCGCTGACCAGTTTCCCGATGCTGTACGCCGGACGCTTTGAGCAGCCCGGGCCCACCTACCGGCTGCAACGGGGTGAACCTCTTCAAAAACGAGAGCAAATTGCTCCTGGCGGCCTCCAGCGCGTCACTCCGGAATTGACTCTTCCGGCGGAAACTCCTGAGCAGCAACGGCGACTGGCGTTGGCGCGGTGGCTGACCGACTCGAATAACCCGCTCACCGCCCGCGTTCTGGTCAACCGTCTGTGGCAGCACCACTTTGGCCAGGGGCTAGTCAGCACCCCCAGCGATTTTGGACGGATGGGCGGGGCTCCATCGCACCCGGACCTGCTCGACTGGCTGGCGAGTGAGTTTCGTGACTCCGGGTGGAGCATTAAGCATGTGCAACGCCTGATCGTTCTTTCGGCCACCTATCGTCAAGCGAGCACTCCTCGGTCCAACGCGCTCGCGGCGGATGCCAGTGCACGACTGCTCTGGCGATTTCCTCCTCGACGCCTCGAGGCTGAGCCCGTCCGCGATACCATTCTGGCCGTCA
>JBGAIN010000256.1:0-8670 GCA_044225505.1 Limisphaerales bacterium | reverse complement strand
GGATACCAAGCCCAGAACCTATTGCTGGGAGAAAGCCCGGAGCGGCAACGTAAGTTTGAGCGTGCTTCCTCGCAACGGGTGCGGGAAGAACTTGGGACGCTCAAAGGCGCAGCGATGAAGCTGGGGCAATTGTTGAGCGTCCAGAACAAGCTCTTACCCGAAGCGGTCACAAAGGAACTGTCCGGGCTGCAAATGCAAGCGCCTGGGATGCATCCGACCTTGGCTCGCGCGCAATTCAAGAGTTCCTTGGGGAAATACCCAGAGGAAGTGTTCCGGCAGTTCGATCCGGAACCGTTCGCCGCGGCGTCACTGGGCCAGGTGCATCGCGCGCTGACGCGGCAAGGGCAGGCAGTGGCGGTGAAGATTCAGTATCCAGCGATTCGGGCGGCCATTGAGAACGACTTCCGGCTGCTGCGCACGGCCATGGTGCCCGCGCGGATGAGCGGACATTTGCCCGTGGCGATACTCAACGAAGTCGAACGTGGTTTCCTGGAAGAAACCGATTACCTGCATGAAGCGAAGAACATCGAGTTGTTCGCGGAAGGGTTCAAACATCTGGAATTTGTGACGGTGCCGACCGTTTTCCGTGATCTGACCACTGACCGCGTGCTGACCATGTCTTTGGTTGAGGGCGTTGCCATCGATCGATTTCTGGAAGGCCGTCCGCCCGCTGCGATCTGCCATCGGATTGGAGATCATCTCCTGGAACTTTATTACGTGCAATTGCGCTGGCTGCGCGCGTTGCATGCGGATTCGCATCCGGGCAACTATCTCTTCCAACCCAATGGGCATGTGGGACTGATCGATTTCGGATGTGTGAAACGGATTGAGTTCGACGCTGGAGCGTTGGTGCGCGGTTGCGTGGCGCGGAGTTGGCGAGCGGGCGAGAGAGAAGCTCGCGAGATCCTCGCATTGGTGGTTGGGGCGGATGTGCCCTATGCGCGCGCAAAGCGGCTGGTGCCGAGCTTGGAGGCGCTGGCGGGCATTTGGTTTCCAGAAGGCGCGGCAGCCCATGAGCCTGTGGATTGCGGCAAGGGCGAGCTCGTGGCCGTGCAGGCGGACGCCATCCGAAAGTCCATGCAGGATAAGCTCGCGAACCCGGATTTTGCATTTGTCTCGCGTGCGGAAATGGGTCTTTACAGCTTACTCTATCGCTTAAAGGCGCGGATCTCTCCGCGGGCGATCTGGAAGCGAGTGGAGGGAAGCCGTAAGGACGGTGTTCTGAAACGCTGAAACGCTGAAATGAGGGTGCGCGTTGTGAGAGGTGGGGGACGGTTTCGCTGACGGCGCGGGCGTCAATGCGTCCGAAAAGCGGTAGAGGGCGACCGCAGTCCAAGACCTGGCGGAGCGCAGCAATTTCGTGGTGGTGCGGAAGCGCCCTGGAGGGAGGAGGGCGTCCTGGGATTTTTTCGAAAGAAAAGTGAACGGGGATGTCCTTTGGAATGTCGGTCGTTCGTCGTTTCCAGGAGAGAACAATAAAATCTTTATGAACTGTGACCCGACAAAATTAAACGACGCCAAGGAGCATCCAGGCTACATGATGTTTTTCAGCGGCGACGACTGGGACAAACGTTTGACGGACGACCAGCTTCGCGTCGCTCTGCAAAGGCTGACAGCGTGGACCGAAAGTTTGGCCAAATCCGGCAAGATTCGCGGAGGCAACGCGCTGGCCCGAGACGGTAAGGTGGTGGTGGGGAAAGAACGACGTGTGATCTCCGATGGTCCCTATCCCGAAACGAAAGAAGCGCTCGGCGGATATCTGCTGCTGGCAGTGGAGACGATGGACGAAGCGGTGGCGATTGCCCGGAGTTGCCCAGGGTTAGACCAGGGCGGAAGGGTCGAAGTGCGCGAGGTGGTGGAGCAATGCCCGGTGATGGAGCGGATCCAAGCGCGTTTGGGATTGGAAACAGCGTTTCAGGACCAGGTCGAGAGCCTGCTGCGCTAGCTGGCCCTGGTTCTCGCTGTGGAGAGAAGGTTTGACGGTCTTGGGGAAGGGAATACAGTCCTTCTCCAGCCGAACCCGTATGCGAAATGAGTCCTCCCAAGGCAGAAGGTATGTCCAGGCCTGGAATCGCCGGTCGAATCGGACGGCGAGGTGACGGATGAAAAAAGGGCGCTCAACGGATCAGTCCGGAGTGGTAACGGTGGAGTTAGCCGCGCCGCTCCGTGAGTATGTCGGAGGAGCGACTGTGCGGTGTCTGGCTGGGAGTGTTCGGGGCGTTTTGATGGAGTTGGAGAAGCGGTATCCGGAGCTTTACGTCCGGATCTGCGACGAAACTGGAAAGGTGCGTCGTCACGTCAACGTATTCGTCAATGTCGATAACATCAGAGATCGAGACGGATTGGAGTCGCCCGTCGTGCCAGGCGACAGGGTGACCGTCCTGCCGTCCGTCTCCGGAGGGTAAAAAATGGCAAATCGCGTTCTGCTTTGCATCGGTACAAAAAAAGGATTGTTCATTGCTGAATCACCGAAAGCGCGGCGTCGTTTCGTGTTGCGCGGGCCGTTTGGGGAGGGTGTGGGAGTCAACAGCGCTCTGACCGATACGCGCGGGACTCCGCGGATTTACGCCTCGAGCTGCAATGCGTTTTTTGGCATGAAAGTGTTGCGTTCAAACGACTTGGGAAAAACGTTTAAAGAGACGAAGTCGGCGCCGGCCTTTCCCCAAGGAGATGGCCGGGCGTTGGCTAACATCTGGTCGATTGAGCCTGGGCCAGACAAGAAGGAGCTCTGGTGTGGAGTGGAACCCGCTGCCCTGTTTCGGAGTTCGGACGGCGGCGACAGTTGGGAAATGGTCCCGGGCATTAGCAACCATGAACATTCGCGGAAATGGTCTCCGGGGAATGGGGGACTTTGTTTGCACACGATCGTGCGGGATGGCAGCCGCGTGCACCTGGGCATTTCCACGGGCGGACATTACCTCAGTGAAGATGGGGGGCAGACTTTCCAAGCGTCCAATCAAGGGGTTCCAGCGGGGTTTATGCCGGATACGCAGCCGGAGTTTGGCCAGTGCGTGCATAAGATCGCGCGGCATCCAGCCAAGCCTGGCCGGCTTTACATGCAGAACCACGGTGGGTTTCCAGACAGCCCTGGGTCCGGGGTGTTGCGGAGTGACGATTACGGGCGCACCTGGACATCGATCGCCGCGGGACTCTCGTCGGACTTTGGCTTTCCCATCGTGGTGCACACGGATAAGCCCGATACAGTTTATGTGGTGCCGCTGGAAACGGCGACCCGGACATGCCCAGGCGGAGCGCCAGCGGTCTGGCGGAGCGAGAACGGGGGAAGTTCCTGGCGGAAATTGACCAAAGGATTTCCGAAAAAGGAGAGTTACTTCACGGTGTTGCGGGACGCGATGGATATCGATGAACTGAGTTCGCCCGCCCTTTATTTCGGCACCACGACTGGCCAACTCTGGATCGGCCGCGAGGGCGGTGAAGGGTGGGAGTGTTTATTTGACTCGCTGCCGCCCATTCACTGTGTGAAGGCAGCCGTCATTTAAGGCTTGGCCTGGACCGTTCTGGGTTGGCCAAGGAACCGCATCGGCAGCGACCATTACCTGGTTTCGCGGGGCGCGGCTATGCCGAAGCCTAGCTGCAGATTATCAAGGATTGATCCGCTGTTAAGAAACTGTTTGTTCCCGGACCACAAGGACTTACCTCGGTTGGTTTGAGTCTGCGGCGGGTCTGGCAAAACAGCCGCGGTCCGTGCGAATCAGAAATGGCAGCGCGGCTGAACCCGAAGGATCAGCCGCGCTTGGTAACCCAATACCGTCTTTCCGAGCTACGAGATCTTCTTGACCGCTTCGGCGGGTGCATCAACGGCGGTTGTCCCGACGTCTTTGATCTCGACCGTCGTGGTTCGATCGATTTCGCGATCGTTGCCATTGAACGACATCGAGCCTTTGACGTGGGTTTGATATTTCGTCAGGGTCCCGTCTTTGATCCAGAATTTGACTGAACCTTTAGCACCACTGATTTCAGGCCCGCCGCCACCCCCTCGACCTCCAAAGCGGAGGAGCGATTTCGCGCCTTCTTCCGTCAGGTCACCGGAATAAGCACCGCCTTCTTCCTTGAGCTCTTTGACTTTGGCGATCAGCTCTTGCGCTTCGGCTGCGGGAGCTTTGAAGGTCTGCAACATGCGAGCAGTGAATCGGCCGCGGTTCCCGCCACCCCCACCACCGCCTTGATCTTCGGCAGCCTCAGCCAAGGTTTGCCATCCGTCCGCAGTGCGGATCGCCCCTTTTTCCCCTTTAAGGACGGCTTTGGTGGTGTTTTCGCCCCGCGTGATGGTCAAGACAGTATGTCCCCCCTTCTCAATCTTACCCTCGGTTGTGCCTGCGCCAAAGCCGCGTCCGCCGCCGCCACCACCCCCACCACCACCGCCGCCAGCGGGTTCAGTGCTGGTTTTCCAGGAGTAGTTCGTTTGATCAGCGAGCTTTTTGGCAGCGTTCGCGACGGCATCTTTAGGAGCGACTTCTGCGGCCAGGAGCGACGCCGTGGCCATCATCAGAGTCGCAATGAGAAGGTTTCTATTCATAACGTAATTAGTTGAGTGCGGTCTTTTCTCTCCAATGGGACACAATCAAAGACTCTTGGGAGTGCGGAAAGGTTACTTTGGGCATCGAGAAAATGGTTCCTTGCCTGAGTGAGGGCAATTTGGCGGTTGGACAGTCCGTATTGAAACGGTTCCTTGTAGTTTGGACTGAATCCCAGTTACTTAGTGTAGATAATATCCAACGAGACGATGAAGAAACGCTCGCGACTGGCGGTGGTCAGCTTTGTCCTGGGGTGTATAGGGGGGTGGTGTGGGATGATTTTGGGAGGGCCGTTCCTGCTTTTGGCGATTCCGATCGGCGTCTGTGCCGCTTTGACGGGTGGATTCGCGCTGCGATCCATTCGGAAAGCGCCCACGCCACAGAGCGGACGGGGTTTAGCCGTTTTCGGCCTGGGATTTGGAGTGGCGGTGGCGGTTTTCGCTGCGGCGACCCTCGCGTCGCTGATTTCGCAGCAAATTTCGATGCAGACCTCCGGGCGGCGCAATTGGGACCAGGACCGGCAGGCGGCCGAGGTCGAGGCGGAAAACAAGATGCGCGACGAACCGGCGGACCATTTCACCTCGAATCTTCCCATTGTGGTCCTGGACACGGCAGGCCAGTCAGTGTCGAAAGATGCGGAGACGATCGTGCGGGCCCGGTTTTATGATTTGAACCAACGGCGAGCGGCGGTGAGTGCAAAGCCAAGCTATGAAGGGGGAGCGTCCATTCATGTGCGCGGTTACAGCACCCTGCATTTGCCGAAGCATTCCTACACCCTGCACACGCTCGACGCGCAGAATAATCAGGTAAAAGTGGCGCTGCTCGGGTTGCCCGCGGAAGAAGACTGGGTTTTGTATGCGCCCTACGAAGACAAGACGCTCATTCGGGACGTGCTAGCCTACGATTTGGCGCGCGCGATGGGGCATTACGCTCCTCGGACGCGTTATGTGGAACTGTTTATCCGCCGGTCGGACCGGGCGTTGTCGATGCGGGATTACGTGGGGGTTTATGTGCTGGTGGAGAAGATTAAGCGAGCCAAGGAGCGGGTGAACATCGCGAAGCTCGAGTCGAGCGATCGGTCCGAGCCAGCGATTACCGGCGGTTACATCATCAAGCGCGACCATAGCGAACGTGGGGATGAGAGATTTCGGACGCGCAATGGCGGACCTTATTCCTACGTCTATCCTAACGCGGCCAAGATCAGCCTGGAACAAAAACGCTGGATCAAGCAGTATCTGAACGCGTTCGAGACGGCACTGAACGGGCCGGACTTCGCGGATCCGCAAAGCGGCTACGCGGCGTATCTGGATGTGCCTTCGTTCATTGATGCGCATTGGTTGATCGAGATGAGCAAGAATGTGGATGGCTTTCGCTACAGCTCATTTCTTACGAAAGATCGCGGTGGCAAACTCCGCCCGGAACCACCTTGGGATTGGAACCGCGCCTTTGGCAATGCCAACTACTATGGAGGCGGCCAGCCGAATGGTTGGTATTGGAAAAACTTGCGGCCCAATGAAATCAGCTGGTATCGGCGGTTGCGGGAAGATCCTGCCTTTGCCAAGGCGTGTGCTGCACGTTGGGTGGAACTTCGCAAAGGGGTCTTTGACACGAAAGCGATCCATCGACGCATCGACGAATTGGCGGCGCAGTTGGAAGAGGCGCAGCAGCGGAACTTCCGACGTTGGCCAGTGCTGGGGCGCCAGGTGACCTGCAACGCGTATGTGGGGCGGACCTATCCGAACGAAGTGGACTGGCTCAAGAAATGGGTTTCGCGCCGTGTTGCTTGGATAGACGGTCAAATAGGGAACCAGGGAGAGGATTAACGTCGGCGTATTGCGCCCGCCGCAGGGGTAGAAAGGCGCTCGCAAACATTCTATGAAAACCACGATTGTTCTACTGCTGATGGTTCTGGCCCTTCGTTCCCAGGGAGCACCTGCGGGGAGTGAGTTGGATACTTGTTTTCCCGTGCGAGGCTTGTGCATTGCTGCGCCTGGGGCAGCGCAGGTGGAGCGATTTGTGCGATTCATTCACGAGGATCTGGCGCCCCGCGGTGTCAACACCCTGATCTTGAGGGTCGACTTTAACTTTGAGTTTGTGAGTCATCCGGAGTTGCGGGAGCGCTCGACGTTATCGCGGGGGAATGTGGAAGCGTTGCTCGCGGCTTGCCGGGACCATCAGATTCGCCTGATTCCGCAGATTAACCTGCTTGGGCACCAGTCGTGGGCCAATCGAACGGCGGCGTTGCTCAGGGTGTATCCGGAATTTGACGAGACTCCCTGGGTGAAGATGCCGGAGAAGTATTCCTGGCCCAATGCGGACCGGCTTTACTGCAAGAGCTATTGTCCGCTCCATCCAAAGGTGCACGACGTGGTTTTCGCACTCGTGGACGAGATTTGTGAGGCCTTTGCGGCGGACGCATTCCATGCGGGCATGGACGAAGTCTTTTACATTGGGGAAGAGAAATGCCCGCGGTGCGGTGGGAAGAATAAAGCCGAGCTTTTTGCAGGGGAGGTGCGGGCGATTCGTGATCATCTGGCGGCGAAAGGGCGAACGCTCTGGATGTGGGGCGACCGATTCCTTGACGGGCCGACAACGGGTTTGGGCGAGTGGGAAGCGAGCACGAACGGGACGCATCCAGCTATCGATGCGGTGCCAAAGGACATCGTGGTGTGCGATTGGCATTACGAACGGCCCGATCTGACGACGGCGTATTTCGCGTTGAAAGGGTTGCCCGTGGTGGCTTGTCCATGGAATCGACCGAAGGTCGGGGTTGCGCAGGTGCAGGATATTGCGCGTTTCCGGCAGCAGTCGCCCGCGCCCGTGCGGCGTCGAATGTTAGGCTTGGTGCAGACCGTATGGTCCGGTGCAAACTCGTTTCTTGACAAGGTGGACGCGTTAAAGGGAGGAGCGGAACCAGGGTCCAATGAGAAATCTGAGGCGTTTTGCTTCGTGAAAGCGTTCCAGGAAATCGAGCGCGTGTGCCAAGACGCGAGGTCTTCCGCTCCCTAAGTTCGCCAAGCCGGTTGGAGTTGAAAGGGAAAGGGGTGGGAGCTTTGTCCCTCGGGCCTACTCCTACTCCTACTCGTAATCGTAATCCTACTCGTAATCGTAATCTTGCTCGTAATCGTAATCTTGCTCGTAATCATACTCCCGGATCGGTTGGCGATGACCAAAGACGAATGACCAGGGACCAAGGACCAGAGACCAAGGACCAAAGATCAGGATTTAAGGTCGTGCCAGGAAAAGGCCGAGCTCGCCGTCTAGAATCTCTTCGACGCGGGTGCTGGTCCGGCCGGTGCGTGTATCTTTGATCCGCGGGGACATCCCGAGGTCGTAACGCCGAACGATGGTGTCGAGGGAAGCTGGAGAAGTGGGCGCTGCGGTTTGCGAGTCCAAAAGAAGGAAAGCGCGGTCGGCCGCCTCTTTCTTTGGGCCGGCGGTCCATAGCTCAACAGATCGAAGAGTGGCTTCATCGAACAAGGAGACGGAGTAGTCGGCTTTGAGCAAACGTGTGCGGGACGGATGCAACGCGGTGAGTTTGGATCTGATCTTGGACCGAGAGATGTTCGGGACAACGGTGGCGGCCGGATAGACTTCCACACGAACCAATTCGCGATCTTCGCGAATGACCTCTCGTCCAGCTCGGGGAGTGCGCTCTTTGAAGCGGCGGTCGATTTGATGCAGGCCGTATTCGTCTTTAAGCAGGAGATAGGCGCCGAGACCTGCGAGCAGGAGGCAAACCCGATCGTGCCTCTCGTTATAGAACTCGCCCAGGACCTCGGCGGACATGCGTCTCCGAGAGGCAAAGGCCTGATACATGGCCGCCAACTTTGTCACTCCGCCCTGCGGCTTGCCCGTGCGATCCACCAAAGTGACGAGGAGGACGGCGTCGCCCAGTTCACGCGCGTCCTGGCAGCGCGCGACCAGTTGGAGATGGTCTATTTCGGCCGCAAGCCGTTCCAAGCGGGCGCGCAGGGCGCTCTCGCCGCTCTTGGCGACGGCCTTCCGGCTGAACTGTTCTTCCAAGATCGATAACGCTTTGCGCAGGTTGCCATGCAAGTTCAGAAATTGGTCCAGATTGTGGATTTCCCCCAGCGTGGCCGTTCGTTGGCTGGCATTGCGGAAAAAGTCAGGC
>JBGAIN010000016.1:32918-82168 GCA_044225505.1 Limisphaerales bacterium | reverse complement strand
TTCCTTTCCGGCCCTCTGACGGCAAGGCAAAACCACCCTCCTGCGGTGACGACCAAAGCCAGCCAACCACTCCGTTTTGGGGCCATCCATTTTCCAAGACACCCAGCAGTCGCCCTTTAGGGGTCAGGAGGTCTGAAATTAGACCAGACGTTCAGAAGGTCCTCATGGTTAAGTTCAAAACTGTGGAACATCCGTCGAGTGCGGGGTCACTTGCCAATGCAGAACTGGCCAAAAATAGCGTCTAAGAGATCCTCGGTTGACGTCTTGCCGACAATCTCACCGACCGCTTGTACGCCCGACCGAAGGTCGACGGCCACCAACTCGAGAGTCGCCCCGGAGCGTAAGCTCTCCGCCGCGAGTCCAATCGAGGTTTTGGCTCGCAGAAGCGCGTTCTGATGCCGCGCGCTAATTGTTACCTCGACGGCAGACGAATCGATAGTCCCCCCCCAAATCAAGCGCTGAATCGTATCCTTTAGATCTTCAAGTCCCGCCCCTGTCACGCAGCTAACGGCCACGACCGGCGCCGTTACCCCTGGCATATCAGTCCATGCCGCGGCCAGGTCCGATTTATTCCGAATAATAATCTGCTTCTTCGTCGATAGTTCACGAATAGGCTGGCAGTCGTCCGGCGTCCACGGAATAGATCCGTCCAGGACGTGGAGGACCAATTCGGCGTTCGCCAAGCTCTGACGACTGCGGCGAATCCCTTCTTTTTCAATCTCGTTGTCAGAATCCCGAAGGCCTGCCGTATCGATAAACACCACGGGCAAACCACGCACGTTGGCGGTCTCTTCGATCGTATCCCGCGTGGTCCCGGCAGTCGAAGAGACGATCGCACGATCATGTCCCAATAGCTGGTTCAACAAGCTCGATTTACCCACGTTCGGCCGGCCCGCAATCGCTGCTCGAACACCATGACGGAGCAACTTGCCCTCACGGGCGGTCCTCAGGAGGCATTCGATAGAATCCAAAGCCCCGTCCAGCCGGTCGAGGAGCTGAACGAGGGTATCGGGCGCAATGTCTTCATCCGGAAAGTCGATGTGAGCCTCGATGTGCGCGAGCGCCCGAATCAATGCGTCGCGTAATCCTCGGATACGTTCGGAAAGCTTGCCAGCCAGCTGCTGCTGGGCGGCTTGTTGCGCTAATTCAGTCCGCGAATGGATGAGGTCCGCCACCGCTTCTGCCTGGACAAGGTCGATGCGACCGTTCAGGAAGGCGCGTTTTGTAAATTCCCCTGGCAACGCCAGACGCGCTCCAAGTTCAAGGACGGCGTCGAGAACAAGCCGAGCCGTCAAGACTCCCCCATGACAGGAAATCTCGATCATATCTTCCCGAGTCGCCGTTCGCGGCGCACGCAGGACCGTCAACATCACCTCGTCCACGAGACGTCCCGCCCGAACAATCCGACCATAGTGGACGGTATGCGTCAGCGCGGCGGAAGGCTTCATCGACGACCGGCCCGCTGGCACGAATACGCCGTCGCCCACTGCCAGAGCCTTCCCACCCGAAACGCGGACAATCGCCAGCGCGCTCTCGCCTATCGGCGTCGAGATGGCCGCGATCGTATCCTCGACCAGAGTCATTCGACGTGCCGGCAGTTTCCGACTTGGTTCTCTGCGTCTCGGCCTTGAAGCCACAGACGTGCCTTTTCATAACTTTTCTTGTGGAGGTAATGGAGCAACGTCGGGTCGGTCCCTTTCGGCAATTGCTTGGCCAATTCGTCCAATCGCGCGAAGATGGGGAGCAAATCCGGCTTGGGTTGCGCTGTCCTCAGCCCACGAACCGCATCCTCCAATTCCATCAGAGCATGCAGAATCTTGTCTTCAACGGTCCTCATTGATCCATTCATAACCCAACCGAGCTGCAAATCCAAGCATGCCAAAATGCTTGGAAAGGACTCAATTACGGAAAATACTCCTTCGTCATGGCGACAGTCCCGCAGAATAACGAACCCCTGCTTCTGGGAGTTGAGGGCGGCGGCACTCGGACGGTGGCGCTGGTGGTCAACGCGGCCCATCAACTCATCCAAAGGATCGAGTTTGGCCCAAGCAATCTCCACCTGCTTTCAGATTCCGAACTCCAACGAGCGCTCAACGCCATCGCTCGGCAAGCACTCAAGCCCGCAGCGATTGCGATCGGTTTGGCAGGGCTGCGGACGGAGTCCGATCGTCAGCGCGTGCTGGCGGCCGCGGATCGCACATGGCCCAAGATACCCTGTCGAGCGGTGGCAGATCTGGAAACGGGTTTGGCAGCGGCGCCACCCGCCAGCAGAAAGGTCACGGCGCGGGTCTTAGTATTGAGCGGGACGGGCTCCTGCTGTTTCGGTCGAAGGCCCGACGGCCGAAGTTCCAAGCTAGGAGGTTGGGGACACCTTCTCGGCGACAAAGGGAGCGCTTACGAAATCGGGTTGCGTGCGCTGAAAGCGGTCGTGTTTTACAGTGATCGCGACGGCGAATGGCCAAAGCTTGGCGCCCAAATCCTACGCACTTTGCAGCTCAACACGCCCGAAGACCTTGTCGATTGGGCGCATCAGGCCCAAAAGCAAGCCGTCGCCGCATTAGCTCTCGACGTATTCGAAGCCTGGAAGGGAGGAGACAAGATAGCGCGAGACATCCTGGAAGGTGCTGCCCATAGTCTAGCCAACGACGCCGCTCACTGCGCTCGACGCCTGGCACGGCCTCAAGATCGCGTCCAGTTCATCCTGGCCGGAAGCGTTTTGTTGAAACAACCTCGTTTCGCTCAGCGGGTGACGGCAATTCTGCGAAAGCTCTGGCCGCACGCCGAGGTAACGCGGCTACACCGTGAAAGCGCCTGGGGCGCTGTGGAACTTGCGCACAAAGCCTTGATCCAACAGCCATGCGATCGTGATCGAGATGGAGGCGAGCCGCCGTCAGGACGAGTTCTCCAACCCGTTTCGTTGCGCACACCTACCCAACAGGCACCCGTTTACGTGCCTCGCGCCACCTCGATGTCACCGACCGAACAACGCAATCCGCGCTCAATGCATCTAGACCGGATGTCCCTGCGCCAAGGAATTGTTCTCATGCTCTCGGAGGAGGGTCGTGTGCCAGCAATCCTGCGCCAATATCAGGCGACGATCGCATCTTGTGTTCGACGCATTGCCCGATGCTTTGCGCAGGGGGGCCGGCTATTCTACGTCGGCGCCGGCACCAGTGGCCGACTCGGAGTCCTGGACGCCAGCGAGTGTCCTCCTACCTTTCGGGTCTCTCCGCAACAAGTCCAAGGGATCATGGCGGGCGGGCCGCAAGCACTATGGCAGTCTCTGGAAGGGGCCGAGGACGATGGGAATGCCGGTGCTGCGGCCGTGCAAGGTCGTGCCGTAACCCACCGCGACATCGTCATCGGCATTGCTGCCAGTGGAAGGACCCCGTTTGTTTGGGGGGCGCTCAATGAAGCCAAGCGCCGTGGCGCCGAGACGGTCCTGGTATGCTTTAACCCCTACTTGGCGATTGAAAAACGGTATCGGCCAGACGTCGTTTTAGCCATTGATGTGGGGCCCGAAGTCCTCACAGGCTCAACGCGTTTGAAAGCCGGGACGGCAACCAAGCTATTGCTCAACCTATTTACGACGCTTGCGATGGTTCGACGAGGCAAGGTCGTTGGCAACCTGATGGTCGATCTCAACCCGTCCAATGAAAAACTGCGCGATCGAGCGGTTCGGATCGTAGTTGAACTAACAGGAATGAGCGCGGTTGATGCAAAAGCAGCTCTGGAGAAGTCTCATTGGGTGATTCAAAAGGCGATCGGTAATTCCCGACGGCGTCGTTCGACGCTCCGCCAAAACGAAATCTAAGGAGCAGCTTCCGCAGTCGTCACCAGGATGCGACCCGCCATTCCATCCTGACTGACCCAGCCGCTGTATGCGGCCGCAACACCTTACCGTGTAGGACGGCCAACGCCGCAAAGTGAGCCAAGCCTCCCATCAAAACAATTGTAAATATGGACATCAAATAGAGACCAAACCCCTTGGTCTGGTCCGGGCGCAGCACCATCCCAATCCCATAGTACAGGATGGAAGTTGAAGCAGCCGCTCCGATGACAAGACATACCCACGTGTTCAACTGCGGCAACCCGTCCAGAATTCGTGCCAGAATGATTGGACCGAAACCATGACCCATCAAGGTAAAAGCCTGCGAGAATGTCGTGCGGACGTTGAAACTGTCCGACGCCATCGTCAAAAACTTGGAACTAACGAAGACCGCCAGGAGCAGAATCACGAAATACGCTACGGAATAGCGAATCGCCAGATCCGCAGGCACCTTGATCATAAATCCGAATTCGCCTCGCTTCTCGCCCCAACGGTTGAGCAAAAAACCCTCAACCCCATTGGACAAAACAAGGAGCGGAATCAAATAGCACACCAACGTCCAGACAAAGCCCCGTTGAGCGTTCGTGATCTTCTGCCAGGTTTCAAATGGCGAGAAAATCAGTTGCAGCGCCGTAATCATGTGCGGCCAGTGTAAGGACGCGTCGCGCGGGAACACAACCAAATAACGATATTCAACCACTTCCGGGGCGTATCTTGACAGTCCCACCAGGATCGCGAGATTTATCCCGCAGGAATGTCCGCAGGCACGACCGCGATCGCGAAGGATTCGAGCGCTGCTGGCCGCATCGGACGGTCCGGCGGACTCAAGTCCGCGCGCCATCAAAGGGTGGTACTGTCGAGATGCGCCTCGCCAGGACCCATTTTGAGCGCAACGAAAGTATAAGGACTTAGCGGTCACCACACTAGCGGTGCACCAGCGAGTTTTCAACCTGGCGCCCCAGGATAGCGACAAGCGAAGTCAAACTAGCCGATTGTCATTCCAATGGGAGTGACTCCATGGCAGCGCGGGTTTACGGGCTTTGAATTCTTCAATGATTCTGAAGGAGTTTTTGCGTGAGTTGCTTACGCAGATCTGAAACTCTTTGTGAATTCATAACTCCCATGGCTCTAATGGCAAAACACGAGAAATGGACGCGCCAATTTGGTGAAGTGGAGAGGATCGATCGAATTAACCTCCTAATCGACGGGCGTGAATCCTTTGCGCTGGCTGAGCCGTCCGGCTGCAACAAATTGCGTTCCCACTAATTCTTGAGGGCCGTGACCTGGCCATCCCATCGTTGGAAACAACTCAATGATTCACCTCCCTCCACGAAGGCATGAACAAAAACTGGGAACCAAAACGGAACTCGCCGGCAACAAAACATTCTAAGACATAGTTTCGATCCACCTCGAAGCGAACTCAAATCCTCACGATAATGTTTCATCGACTCTGCCTTTTTCTCATGGCTATTTCCTTCGCCGGTTGCGGCCACCCCAAAGACCAGCTCAACCTTTTCATTTGGAGCGAGTACCTCGACCCCAAAATCATCGCCGAGTTTTCCAAGGAGTTCCATTGCGAGGTCAATGTAGACTTCTTTGAAGACCCCGACAGCATGATTGCCAAACTGGTGGCTGGTGGCTCCTCGAGCTACGACATCGTGGTGCCGAGTGATACCACGCTGCCCGCCATGATTCACCGAGGTCTCCTCGCACAACTGCGGCCGGAGAACATTCCGAACCTCAAACATCTGAGCCCTCAGTTCACGAATGCCCCATTCGACCCGGGCAACCGCTACAGTGTTCCACTGGATTGGGGAACCTGCGGCATCTTTCTCCGGAAAGCTGACGCGACGGCACCAGATCAATCCTGGAGCCTCCTGTTCGACGCGACCAAGACACCCGGGCCTTTCGTGCTCATGGATGACGCGCGCGTGACCATTGGCGCAGCGCTGCGTTATTTGGGCTATAGCATCAACAGTGTTGATCCCAAGGAACTCGCGGCCGCTCGCGACCTATTGATTGCCACCAAAAAGCGCTCCCTCGGCTTTGAAGGTGGCGCCGGCTGTAAGAACCGCGTTCTGGTCAGGGACGCGGTGCTGACCATTGCCTACAATGGTGATGCCATCAAAGGCATGAAGGAGGATCCGGGCACGGCTTACTTCGTGCCCCGCGAGGGATCCAATGTGTATGTTGATGTGCTCAGTATTCCCGTCCATGCGCCGCATCGCGACTTGGCCGAGAAGTTCATTAACTTCATGCTGGAGCCAAAGATCAGCGCCGAGTTTGCCGAGAGAGCGCAGCAAGCGACGGCCAATATGGCCGCGGTTCCACTTGTCGCTCCGGCCACTCTAACGAACTCGTCCATCTTCCCGCCTGCTGAGATCATGAACCGCCTCGAGTATGCCAACGATCTCGGCGATAAAACCAAGCTTTACGACGAACTCTGGACTCAGATTAAAGCGAAGTAAGGGGTCGTCTTTGAGTGACTCGGCTTTACCGATTCGTAGCAAATCGCCCTGATTCGAACTTATGAGCGTTTCTGCTGAGGTCTCCCGAGTCAATACAGCACGATTAACCTGGCTGGATCTTTGTCGCGGTCTTATCTGCGTGACCATGGCCATTGATCATGGAACTTACTTGCTCTGGTCCGGTGCCCGCGAATCTTCGTTCCTTTTTTGGTACGGGCCGTTCACTTCGGATGAATCCGTCGCAGAAACCTACATTCGACTGGGCTCGAGCCTTTGCGCACCGGGTTTCTTCTTCCTGATGGGCTGTGGAATCACCTTTTTCGCCGTGTCACGTCAGCGCATGAACTGGTCTGGCAAAACGATTGTGCGGCACTTGGCTTTACGCGGGTTGGTGCTGATCGCGCTGCAGTTCTGCCTTGAGAACCTACTGTGGTCGCTCAAGCCCAACGAATCCTGGTTCAACTATGTCGGAGTCATGTACGCGCTCGGAATTAGTATGATACTATCTGCGGCCATGTGGAATGCCCAAAAGTGGGCGCTGGGAAGTGCGGGATTCGCTCTCATTATACTACCCGAATTGTTTGCACCGTTCTTTAGAGGATCTGAAATGGAACTGCCGTTGCTTGTTGCGCTCGCGGTGCTGGCAGGCAAGAGCCACGGGCTGATCATCTATTTTTCGGCGCTACCCTGGTCTGGGTTGTGCCTTTTAGGAATTCTATTTGGTCGGCTTTTGACAAGGGATGTTACCCAGGGCCTTCGATGGGCGGGAGTTGCAGGACCCCTTGCCGTTTTCGGCGGGTTGGCAATCCGGTTTTTCGCCGGGGCGGGCAATTTGGGGGTAGTTCAAGGACACGGCTGGGCAGGTTTTCTGACATTCGTAAAATATTCTCCGAGCCTTGCGTTTACGCTCTGGAATATCGGTTGGGTACTGACCTTGTGCGTTGTGCTGTCGAAACTCTGGGAGCTTTTCCCAAATCTTATGAGCCCTCTGAACTCATATGGCCGGTCACCTCTCTTTTTCTATTTCTCTCACATCGGTCTGTTTGCCGTGCTTTCGCGGTTCATTGGAGCACCCGGGCTGAATCTCCATCTCTCCTTAGGCCTTTGCGTGCTTGGCCTGCTTTTCTTGTGGCCACTTTGTCGATGTTATTCTCAATTCAAAGTCAAAAACCCGCTGGAATCGTGGTGGAGGTATTTTTAGTAGCACGCCGTTTTTGACGGCCCGGCAAATCCGGAGCTCTAACGGCAACGACGACACACTTGCCCCACGCCTCTACCGCAGAAAGATGCGGTTCGAGCCAAGCAACACGTAAATCCGATAACGCTACATAGAGATGTTGCTGACGTTTTTCGAGGCGGTCACCACACTAGCTCGTGAAGGGTTACCCGCCGTGCAAGACGCTGACTCCCTGGCCTGCTGCGATCACTTCGGTTTCTCCGCGCGACAGAACCATGCGCTTGATCTTCTCGACAGACCCGGCACCGCCTACCGACACACCTCCGATCCAGATCGGTTTGCGCTTTGACTCTCCGATCACAAACGGTTGTCCAACAAAACCGATCCGGAGGGAATTGGACGGCAGGAGAAATCGGTCCGCCGCTTTGGTTCGAAAGAGGGTGGCGCAACCCGCCGGTCATCACCCGAACACGCGTTGGATCCCGATGGCTGACAGAATGGATCGCCTCCTCGAGCTTCGGCACGAAAACATCCGATTCATGACAACTTCTACGGGCAACGACTAGTCTCCAACACGCAAGCGATAAAACTTCGTGGTTCCAGACACCCGGTCGATCACTTTTCCACTGTTATGCGGAGCTCCTGGAAGAACGCTCCATGCAGAAAGGGGATTTAGATCCGCTCGCGATTCGACATAGTGATTGATCCCAGCTTTTGGCACAAAACTCAGTGTGAAATCAGAGCCATTAAGAATCGCGCCCAGGAACGGGTTAGACCCGCCGCCTCCGACCTGGAAACTCGCACGGGCATTCGAATAGATACCGCCGACCAGCGGGTTCTCACCGCCACCGAGCGGCGCGACCAAGAAATCACCAAAGAGGCCCGGAGCTGTCCCCGCCTCGACAGCAATGGTGACGGTCCCTGTCGCGACGGCCTGAACCGAAATCGAAAGGAGCTCCACAGGCGTTTCGCGTCCCGCTCCCGACAAATTAATAAACGTATCCGTAATCCCACGGATGTTGCCTCCAACCAGCGAGCCGACCGAAGAAGTGGCTGGATCCTTGTCCGATGCCGCTTTGGCCAAGGTCGAGATATTGAACCCTGCGACACCGGGATTGAGATTCAGCAAATCGATATTCCACGAGAAAATCCGGTCCGTCGAAGCGCGCTTTTCTGCAACGATCTGAGCGTAGACCGTCAATTTCACGGATTCACCGACCGTCACGTTCGTCTTGCTGAGCGACACACTGACATTCACCGCTTGCCCCAGCACGTAGCTCTGCAAGTGCATCAGGATGCTCAAGCTCAGAATGACATTCTGGATTTTCACGCTCCGGAGTCCTTCGTCGCAGCGTCTAACGGAATCAGCGTAACGGCCCCGTTATTATCGGAAGACGAGACCCGAAAAGACGAAATAATTGGGTCCTCGTCCGTCCCAAGACCGATTTCCATGGCTTGGAAGGGCGATCCGAGGGCGAATCGATCCTCGCTGCTCGCGGGCGCATTGCCGATCCACTGCAACGTCGGCGACGGTGCCGGCAGAGTTTTCAGGTAGTTCGCGCGAACGACATTGAGATCTTCCGCGGTAACCTGGCCGTCTCGATTCAAATCGTGACTGACATCTCGCTGCGCGACGGGTTTGAGTAGGTTTTGCCAGACGCGATACAAATCAAGATCGTTGACCTGCCGATTGCCCGCGGCGGACCCTGGCTGAATGAAGAATTCAGCTCCGTGATCGCCCGCGACCTGTAGTCCCGCTTCATCTTTGACACCGGAACCAATCAACGTGAACGAGTAGTTTCCTGGCGCGACAGAGAGGTCCTGAACGTCCAGAGTCAATGTCTTGGTTGACGGATCGACCGAGACTCGTGCGCCAGTGAGGCTGACCACACTGCCATCCGACCGTTTGAGCAATCGGAACGCGTCGAGCGAAGCGGTGATGGTGGTATCCTCAGTGAACACGATATCAATCGAACTCAGATGATCCCGCTGGGCCGCACCTCCATTGATCCGGATTTCCTGAAATACGGGCGCCTTGGCATCGATCCGATACGAAAGCTCATTGGTAAGGATCGCCTCATTGGCGTCGAAAACAATCGACGCCGAATTTCGAATCTCCGTTCCGTGGGCCAAACCTGCCTTCGGTCGGACGGTGAAATTGACATGCCCTTCCCCTTCCGGCTTCGTCACGTTCGGGGGCAAGAAACCTGCCAGCGGATCCTTGGTCGCTAATCGCGTTGCTGGATCCAGCGTCCGGAAGACCCATTTCAACTCTCCGGTCGTTCCATTGAGAGTCGCATCGACGCTCAACACGACATCCTGAGAAACCAGATAGACTTCTCCATGTGCGTTCGTGCCGGTGCCAGCCAACGTCAGCGTCGTTTGCCCGACTTGCACCAGGCCAAACGCGAGCGTGCTCCAGTCAAGGTTCGGCGACAGGCGATCAGTGACGGTAACTACCTGGGCGGCGGCGTTTGCGCGTTGCGCATCGTTCTCAAAATAGATTGAGAAGAACATCTCCTCGCCAGCGAGGTAATGATCCGGCCCGAATCCAACGGGACCCGTTTTCTCATTCGGATCGTGCGCAAACACATTGGTCAGGGTTTTGGTAACAGCGGCGGCAACGTTCCGGAGAGCATTCCCAATGCGCTGACCCAAGGTCGGCTGCCGGGTTGCATTTCCGATGTCGTCATGCAGTTCCTGATCCACCTTGGGATCGCCTCCACTTTGAGGATGCTGTTTGGCATTAGAGAACGTTTGCTTCGCGCCAATTGTCGCCTCAGAAATAAACACTTTCTTGTCGCTATTGAGATCATTGGACTGATCGCGCAGCGCATCGATGAAGTTTTCCGAATACGTCCCTGAGTCGGGCGCGGTTTCATCGGACGAAACCGCCGCATTCCAACGCAACCTGGAGATGCCTTGGAGACCAAGGCCCATCGTTTGGCTATGGCAAGAGTCGAAGACCATGAACAACTCGCTGGGAGCGCCCGCGAAGAGTTCCTTCAGTTTGTCTGCAGTAACGTATTGGTCCTGCGCGGCGTTGTAGGGCGTGTTCATAACCATGGATCCACCGTTGGCGCTGCCGTGTCCCGAGTAGATGAACTTGATCTTGTCGTCCGCATCCACTTTCGCAACCGTGTCCTGCCACGCTTTCCGCATCTTATCGAACGTCATATTATCGTCCGAAGTCCCAATCCGATCTCGCAGCACCGTAATTTGATCCGACGGGATGTTCAGATCATTGCGGAAATAATCGACCCACAGATCGGCATCGCCCTGCGTTCCGGGCAGATTGGCATTAAAGACAGGCAACGGCACCTTGAGACCCGTTCCAGAGATTTCGACGTCTTTAAGCCCCGCAAAACTGCTGGAGTAATCCTCGATCGCAATGATGATGACGTAGTCCTGGTGAATCCCATCGCCCGCGGCCGGGTTGGATGGCGTTGGATAGTTCTTCGCGATCTTGTCGCCCACGAGATTGCTGATTTGCGACTCGCCCTGACCCACAAGATCGTCAATCCGGTCCGGCGAAATCTCACTGCTCCCTTCCGGAATCGAGGGATCGAAGCTGCGCGCATCTTCGAGCAGCTCTTTGAAGCTCTGGTCGAACTGCAGCGGCAGGTCCTGCAAGAAGTTCTGCTTCATCTGATCCCAGCGCGCTCCGGCCGTCGGCTGTTTGATAGAATCCAAGAATGACCCCCAATCCGCGGGCACTTGGAAGGACGGACTATCAATCGGCGCCGCAGTGACCGTTAACGGGACCAGCGGCTGGCCGGGATCCAGAGTGAGGTAGAAGTCCATGTGCCCCCCACTCTGGGCGGGCAACGACAAGAAGTTGGTGGAATGGCCCGAGACGCCAAACAATGTTAAGTCCGTCACCCGCTCGCGATCGTCCGGATCAAAAGTGATGTGTGCTCCGGAGGGCATAGGAATCTGGATGAGGTTCGTCGTCGAGTCGACAAACCCTGGATTGAACCACTGCAGTTGAAACGGCATCGGCACGCCTGCCCGCAACACGTCCGGTCCGGTCAGCGTCACGCGCAGCGGGTCGGCCCCGCCATTGACAATCTCGATCGGCGCAGTCGTCAACCGCGTCCCGTTCATCTGAACGAACGGCACATATTCGCCAGCGGCCACACCGTTCAAATTGAACTGTCCGATGAGTTCGACCCCTTCCTCCGTGTATTGAATGTCCTGAGAAAGGACCGTCATGTTGTTCGGCCCGGCGAGGCCAATTGACGCGTCGTCTGGGAACGGGCCGCCAAAGAATCGTAAGGTCCCAAGCCCGCTATTCCCAAGCGTCGAAGGAAAGACCCGCTCGATTCTTCCAGCATCTATGGTGAAGAAGGAGGCAGTAAATTCCGCCCCCTGTGGCGCAAGGGTGTCTGGCAACAGGAACAGGAAACTGTTCGGCTGGAAAACCTGCTGAACGTCGACGGGAGTGCCTGCTGGGAGCAGAACCAGCGGCGGCGGTAACTTCCAGTCCGGGGGAAGACTAAAGTCTGCATCCTCATTGAAGAGGTACGCCTTCGCGTTCACGGGGCTAAGGATCGACAGCGAGCCTAGCTTGATCAGGTTTCCAGACTCTGGCAGGTCGAAGATGACTCCGTTCAAGTCGATAGGAGCTTTGATCGGCACACCCGGAGTGAATACGGGATTTACGAACAAGAGAGGAGCGACTGCCTCGGTGGTATTGTTGAGTTCGCCAGCGCCCGATTCTGGAAACGCATTCGTTGCATCCAGGGTGATCCCTGCGGTGTAGGGACCACTGAACAACGTCGGTATGACGAACGTTTCCGTAAACGTCGCACTGGCTCCGCCCGCCAGATTCAGGTTGTAAAGTCGTTCTCCCAGGAGAATCACGGGAAAATCGCGCGGCGTTTCTCCAAGGCTGGTAGGCTGAATAAAGAACTGGTTCGTGAGCGGATTGACGACGATCGGAACATCCGAACTGTTCGTCATGGAAAACGTAAACTTCACTTGGCTCGGAACCCCGCCAAACCCGTTCGGGAGCGCATCGGGCGCCACGATCCAATCCGCTCTTATGTCGTCGGCAATCAAATCCACGTTGGGCGCAGGAAGCGTTCGTTCGAACGCGCCGATATCCGCAAAAGGCACCACCCCAGACCCGCGATTGACAACCGCGGTGTCATTCCGCCGCGCTCGGTCGAGCAAATCCCCCAGCGCATGAGCGTCGGATACCAAGCCCGCATCGATCGCCGGTGAACCGTCTCCCAATTCAAAAACACCGGCGCTCGGGTCGAAGAACTTTGGGTCGTCAGTCACGATTCCCATACCGCCGGCAGGCTTCCACGTGGCAGATTGCGAGTTGAAACTGTTCCCTCGAACCGAGTTTGGATTGAAGAGCAGATTGTAGTTCGAATTGACGACCGCATTCGCCCCGGTCACGTAAATTCCCGCCTCGCTTGCCCCTGAAATAATACTATTCGTGATAGTGGCACTTTGGTTGGCGAGATAGACCCCATCCTTGCCGCCCACGATCGTGGCCCCAAACAAATCCAGACCGGCATTTGTTCCCGAATTTCGAACGACGCCACTCCCTGCGAAGTTGCTGACGACGAGATTATTAACCACAGCCAAGCCGGGGCCGGTGATCACCAAACCGTCCTGACTCGAATGATCGATAATCGTGTTTTTGAGAGTGAGACCGCCGTTCATCAGCACGGCCGCATTGACCCCGACATTCGATTTCCCCCCAAAATTGACTCGCACGTTTTCGATCTGCGAATTGCTATTGCGCAGCGCGATGTAACCCCAATCGCCCGGGGCCGGCAACGTCGCCACTCCATCTCGATTCGTATCGCCCCCCATCGTGTCATCCCGGATAGACGTAAAGACAATCGGATGGATCGCACTTCCCACCGCCCGGAACGGGCCGTTCGCCTCGATATGGAAATTCGGCGGCATCTTCAGAATCGTCCCTGGCAAGATCTCGAGCGAGCCTCGCGTCGGATCGATCGTGAGCGAATCCTGCCCAGTGAAGATCACCGTTCCGAACTGACCGAGCGTCCAGGGCCCGGATACCGTCCCGTCTCCGATCACTTCCATGCCAGGGAATTTGGCCGTCCCGAGTTCGACATTCTGCAAGGTCCAGAGAGATCCTGGGGTCACGGTCATTGCACTGCCGCCAATTCCATTCAGATTCAATCGGTCAATCTGCAACGACCCAGATTGCACGCTGATGCCGGCTGCGCCCGTATTCTCGATCTCGAGATTAGTGGCAATCACGTTGGCTCTTGCGCGAGCGCGCAGCCCAACGTCGAAGACGTCCCGCACCAACACGTGGTCCAAGCGCAGCGTGCCTCCGTCGCTCAGAATCGCTGGGGTTGGAGCGAAGTTATTGGAGATGGGTTCAACCCCGGCAAATCGAATTTCGACATTCTGCAGTGTCACATTGCCACTGCGATGCCACAGGCTGAAGAAGTCTCCCGCTGCCGGAACCGTGGTTGATCCATCCAAATTCGTGTCGCCCCCGACATCGTCCCGCGCGGAAGTGATAATGACTGGATTGGGCTGGGTTCCTTGGTTTACGGACGGTTCCCCCAGAATCATAGTTCCATCGACCTGGATTCCTTTCCGCAACGGCAGTTTGAGTATTGCACCTGCGCCAACCGTTAAATTCCCGGACACCGCGAGGTTGTCGGTCAGCCAGTAAGTTGTATCCCCCATCCACCGGCGCGTCGTGGTCACCGATCCGCCCCCAACCACCACGGCATTGGCGCGGCCACTGGCCGTCCAAGTGGTTCCCGTCAAATCCAGGTCCGACGCCGAGTCTTGGAAAATGGCGCCGTCCCCTGCCCTTTCGATCAGGTTGTTCGTTAGAACCTGGTGAATGGAACGTTCATCCACTCGGAACCCATACTCCTTAACGTCGCGGATCGTTGTCCCTGTGACCGTTGCATTCCCGCCAGCAATCCAGATCCCGTCCGCCGCCCCGAATTGGACCAGACTGTTTGAAAGGTTCAGCAAACCACGGCTGATTGAAATCGATGAGTCGAGTTGCTGCGATCCCCCGATCTTTCCTCCGTAGAGTAAGCGGGTAAAATCCAGCGTCACCTTCGCGGCATTGTCGTTCACCCAAATTCGGTCCCAATCGCCGGGCGCCGGCAGAGTGACACCGGCATCGCCGTTGGTGTCATTCCCGTTCGCGTCATCTCTTATCGAAGTGAAAATCACCGGGGCGGCCTCCGTGCCCTGGGCCGTGAGGGTCCCGAGAACCGTAATTCGGGCCCCGGTGGACATCTTCAAAACTCGGCCCGCGCCGAGTTCCAGGATACCGGCCGACCCAATGTCCAGCCCTTCCACGACGTAGGACATGATCCCATCGTTCCAGACCCTGAGTCCATTGATGGATCCGCTCGATACGAGCGCCGCGTTCGCTCGGCCTGATCCCGTGGAACTGTTGCCCGTCGCGGTCAGCGGCGATTCCGGGCGAAACCGTAAAGGCCCCGCTTTGGCTGAGCTGATCCGGTTGCCGGTCAAAGAGACTGGATCGTTTGTTTCAATGCGAACCCCGAAATTCGTCGTGTCCGAGATCGTGTTGTTCTCGATGGTCGCCTTGCCTCCCGCCAACCAAACCCCTTCGCCGAAACTATGCTCAACAAAACTATTCCGGACGATCAACTCACCCCGGGAAATCGTCACCAGCCCATCTGGAGCGGAACCAGACTTGCCGCCGTACGAGAAATGAACATTGTCGAAAGTTCCCTTCCCTGACGTTCCGTTCACCCAGACACGATTCCAATCACCAGCCACCGGGATGGTGGCCGCACTATCTCCGTTCGCATCTCCTCCCACGGAGTCGTCTTTGAGGGATGTGAACCAGATTGGAGACTGTTCAGTCCCGATGGCCGTCATCACGCCTGCGATCTCAAACCTCGAATTGGTCATCTTGAGGATCAATCCCGGAGAGATCGTCAGACTGCCCGTCGACGCGATCGTGATGTCTTCGGGAACGACGTAGTTTAGGCCCGGTTCCCACGTGCGCACATCCGCGATCGTTCCTCCCAGCATTCGAATCGAGTTGGCGAGACCCGATTCGCTAGAGGTGTTTCCCGTCAACGTTTGCGGCGTCCCAGCCCGGATCGTGATAGGCCCCGCCTTGGCGCCCTGGATCGTGTTGTTCGTGATCGTCACCAGCTCATTGGTGTCAACGCGAACCCCGAAATTGGCCGTTTGCGAAATCCGATTGTTTTCGATCGTCGCTTTCCCGCCCGCGATCCAGACTCCCTCCCCGAAACTTCGCTCGACCGTGCTGTTCCGAACGATCAGTTCCCCTTTGGAAATCGTCACAATGCCGTCCGGCGCGGATCCGGACTTGCCGCCAAAGGCGAAGCGCGCATTCTCGAAAGTCGCTTTGGCGCCGACCTGGTTCGCCACCCAGATACGATTCCAATCGCCCGCCGCGGCGGTGGTGGCTGCGCCGTCACCGTTGGTGTCGCCACCAATCGAATCGTCCTTGAAAGAAGTGAAGAAGATGGGCAGTTGGGAGGTCCCGATTCCAGTCATCGTTCCCTCAACCTGAAATCTCGAGGCATTCAACTTCACGATCAGCCCCGGCGCGAGCGTCAGACTCCCCGTCGCCCCAATCGTGATGTCTTCCGGAACGTAGAAATTAAGACCCGCTCCCCAGGTTCGAGCATCGGCGATCGTCCCACCGAGCATCCGAACGAAATTCGTCAACCCCGAGTTGGAAGAAGTGTTTCCGGTCAGAACTTGCGGCGTTCCGGCTTTGATGCTGATCGGGCCAGCGCGAGCGCCGTTGATATCGTTGTTCGTAATCGAGACCGCTTCATTTGTGTCTACGCGGATCCCAAATCGATCGACCGTGTCGATGGTGTTCTCGTTCAGCGTGGCCTTGCCGGCCGCCACCCAAAGGCCCTCGCCCAAGCTCCGTTGGATGAGGCTGTTCGTGACGATCAGTTCGCCGCTGCTGATCGAAGCCGCGCTGTCAGGTTGGCTGCCGGATTTCCCGGCGAACTGAATCCGGCAGTAATCCAGGATCGTCTTTGCCCCGATACCGTTCGTCCAGATCCGATCCCAATCGCCCGCCGCCGCTTGTGTCGCAGTCGCATCCCCATTCGTATCGCCGCCTACGGAATCATCTCGAACACTCGTGAAATGAATCGGAGAGGCTTCAGTCCCGACCGCGTTTAGTGTTCCCTCCACCTTCAATTGGGTTCCGGCATTGAATTTGACGATCGCTCCCGGTTGAATCGTCAACGTCGAACCCGCGGGCACTCGAATATTGCCGGTAATCCGTTGCACCATGCCACTCCCCCAGACCGTGCCGTTTGCAATGTCCCCCGTCCAAGTCCCCCCTCCTTGCGCGCTCACCGATAACGAAGACAGAGAAAAGTCTCTCTCGAGCGGCTCCATGGCTACGCCCTCGAACAAATCGGAAGTCGGGTCGGAAATCGATCCCTCCGCGACATCACTCGGCTGAGCACCGGCCAAGGCGACCGTTGCCGTTTCATGGATGGCACTCGCTCCCGATGAATCAGCGGGGAGATCCACTGCCGGTGCAGCGGCGGAAAGAAGAAGGCGCGTTTCAAGACTTTCGATTGCGAAAGCATGGATTGCGCGGGAACGCACGCGGGACTTGTAACCACTCTCATTAAGAAAGTCAAATCCTCAGATTAATCCCAGCTTCACCGGGGCGTATCTTGACAGTCCCACCAGGATCGCGGGATTTATCCCGCAGGAATGTCCGCAGGCACGACCGCGATCGCGAAGGATTCGAGCGCTGCTGGCCACATCAGACGGTCCGGCGGACTCAAGTCCGCGCGCCAACAAAGGGTGGTACTGTCGAGATGCACCCGCTTCACCGCTTCACCGCTCTTCGTCTCTGGCCGAACGTTCTGTCATCGAGACGGCTGCCTTACCGAAGCGTCGCGGCTGTGGTTCTGAGTTAGTCTGGATTCCGCTTCTGCCTGCAACAGTCTAGCTTGTTCACCTGCTGCTGCAAGCGGGCCTGTTCCGTCTGCCCTTCGGGCGTGAGATGATACGGTGTCGGGGCAGGATTCGCAGCCCAGTCAAAGGCGAGACCATCCTCGTGGATTGTCTTTGTGCAGCAACCCGCAACGGCTTCCCGGCAACGTGTCTCCTCGTCCGCGCTCTCTGGCTGTTTCTTGACGTAGGAGTAATTGCCTTCGTTGTTGCGCGCGAAATTCTCGGGCGCGATTTCTCTGCATAGGTCGCAGTCCAAGCACTGGTTGCCGACGTAGAGTTTCCCGAAAGCATTGTCTGCCATCCGGTTCATGAAAGTGTCGAGCGACATAAGACCTCGACCCCAGGCTACCGGTCGATCGGAATTGCTCAAGCCGTGATTGACCCGCGCCTGATTTGCGCCACAGGCCCACTCCCTGATTCCGCAAATTGCGGAAGGATTCGTGGGTGTGCGGGGTCGGACCTGAGGAACGGCTTGTAGTTGACCTAGCTAGGCCGCCTAGCCCCCTTCGACGAGATGCTTAGCGGCTGTTTTGCCCTGGCGGTTTTCAGCTGTAAGGCTGGCTCCAAATCGGGTATCTCAGGCTCATGCCAAGGGCTCATCGGTATTTTGTGCCGGGAAAGATCTACCACCTCACCCACCGTTGCCATAATCGAGCATTTCTGTTCCGGTGCGTGCTCCCGGGCGCACCAGACAGCAAAGACCTGATCCCGACATCTGCTCATGCCGGAGGATTTGTCTGCGTAACGAGGCGCACTCTTTCTTCTCTTAAATGGTCTCGGTATTGGGTCATATCAAATGCATCACCTGCTCGAAGTCGCGTTCACCTTCCTCATCCGCTCCACCTTCCCCGCGACTGCGCTCGGAGAGAAACCCGGTTCCGATCCAGGCCTTGCTCGCGCTGATACGCCGATGGATGACCAGCTGAGTGGGTGGAGGGTGAGTTATGAACTCCCCCCTGGAGCGTGATGTCGGTTTGCCCGGCTCGATCAGTTTCACGAAGCCGATCGCACCGGCTCACTCGCTTTAGTCGTTTCGGTCCGGACGGCATCCATTCCGAACGGATGACACAATGGTCGAGGAGCACCGGCGAATTGCGTCGGGGCCACAGCAAGATCACCGCCCGCGACTTGCATGGTCCACACCGAGCTGATGACGGCGCCATGGTCATCGCGTTTATCCCGGCAACCGTAACGATGAGCATTCACGTACATAGAAACCTGGGATTCCCTCTGTATCCATGGCCCTGGTCGCCGACTGTAAATCCTTTGCACCCAGGAACAGCTCCGTTACATCGTCAATCACGCGCCATCACCATTCTTCCACAACCTGGTCGTCGGCGCTGATCAACTCCAGCGTGGGTCGAACAGGCACCACCGAGTCCTTTTATCTTTGAAGGGTAAGTGGAGCTGGCTGGTTTTATCACGAGAAGAGTGTTCCGAAGTCATTAACGGATGGAGCAGTTGATCGAAGACCTCAAGCGTCAAGGCCAGATCCTTGGCGCGGCCAGGGAGATCCTGGAGCATACCGCGTGCAGCAGTTTGTCGCCGCAATGGACCTGGAGAGCAAAGCGTCCGCGGTCGAGGCAAAATTCTATCAGCAACATAACAGATTTGGTCGGAAGAGCGCCGCGCCAAGCGAGGCGCGCAGACGGAGTGGTCAAGACAGCGAAAGCCGTGAAACCGCGCCAGGCCCGGCTGGAAAAGCCTACACCTTAAGGATGCTGAGGGAAGATCACCAACGACTTAAATCGGCCAAAGCGCTATTGGAGCGGAACTCAGCAAAGAACGAGCCTGCCGCCCTTGAACCCCAGGGCAGGCTTCCAAACAGAAACCTTCAAATATACTGGAGCCTCACAACAACTTGGCCCAGGTCCGATGAACATTACCGAAAAGCCCACAGAAAAATTCCCTTCCATTTTCCAGCTGCGGAATGTAGGCCGCAAGCCCCCAGGGCAGGCTTCCAAACAGACCAAAATTACTCTTCGCTAACACCACTTCAGGTCCTGAATCAAGCAACAACTTACTCAGGTCCGACTTCCCGGCAACAACTCATCAACAGGTCCGATCCCGCAAGCCAAGCCTGGCTGGCGATTTGTCGCACATACCGGGAGCAAACTGCTCCTGGATTCGGTTGCGTCGCCAAGGCGCGTGGGGCGACATACCTTCAGCGCCGGCCGTGGCTCTCAGATGGTTCAAATGAGGGGGGAGAAATGGGTAGCGGACGAAGGTGCGGAGAGGATAGAAGAACGATGACGAGGAGGATTACGATTACGATGAGGATGAAGATTACGAGGGAAAGACCAAGGCGGAAGCTGTTGGTATATCGCGAGATGCAGGGTAATCGGCTCACCTCGAGGGAAAAGCGCCAGAGGTCTGGCGCACTCCAAGACGCTGGCGCGCAAGGACTAAGGTGCCTCTAAAACTCGTTTGCCGCACCACCGCAGCCTATGCCGTCTGCAGGCTGGTAACAATTTGTTGACAGAGTGTGCGCCAAATCAGTGAATTGACGCATGGTTTGGGAACGGACCGGCCCCAAACCGAGGATCGGGTGGAGACAAAAAGTCACCAAATCAAGGTCGCGCCACTTGATGGCCGATTCCGCAGGCCCGTCAGGTCGCTTAAGGGGAAGCGGTTGACCTTTTCTTTCGATCGGCATGGCTTCCTTCGTGCCATCTGACAGCCCCGCGGCCGAGGGGTGGCAGAAATTCCCTAAACACCCTCCTTAATGCCTGAAATCAGAGTTGTTCCACTCCTGAATCAGCAATTGCTGATTCGAGGTCGGCAACACGAAGCTGTTAACCTCGCGTTGCCACGGATGTTCAAGCTGTATCACTTTTTTCGAGCGGCTGTCGGGTCGAACTTTTGGCGTCCTTTCTTCTGCTCCACCTGACATGGCGTCCGGTTCCCCGGAGGCTTCAATCAGGGAGGCAGCCCGATTGCCGTCCTTGGAACCAGGTTCAATTTAACCACAGGTTGTGTGTCTCCCGGCGCGCCACTTCCTGAAATATCCCGGCGCAGGGCTTGGGATCACCCGAAGGATACGTTTATGCCTAAAGCGATTTTTTGTATTGCCCTGAGCGAGGCTCAGGCAGAGTCCATCGTCAATCAACTCAAGGACGCTGGGTTTTCCACAATGACATCTCCGTTCTGTTTCCAGATCAGGCGGGCACGCGGCATTTTGCCCACGAACAACATACCAGCGCCCGAAGGCGCGGCGACAGGGCGGGCACGGGAGGCCTGGTCGGAGGGGCGCTCGGGTGGCTGGCGGGAATCGGCGCGCTGGCAATTCCGGGAGTCGGCCCTTTCATCGCGGCTGGGCCCCTAATGGCGGCGCTAAGTGGAGCTGCGGTGGGAGCAGCGTTTGGCGGTGTCACTGGAGCCCTGGTGGGGATGGGCATTCCAGAATATGAGGCGAAGCGCTACGAGGGCAGGATCAAGAGCGGAAATATTTTGATTTCGGTCCATGCTGATGACCCCTCGGAAACGCGCCGAGCGCGCGAGATCTTTGAACGAGCTGGGGCGGAAGACATCGCCATTGCGGAAGAAGCGTCCGTCCGGGGAGACAATCAGGCCGCCCCTGAAGAACCAACTTCGGCGCGTTAGGCTCTCCAGGTGGAAGACGTGCGAATTAAACGCGCAATCGTCCCCGCCCCCACCGGCAAGCGCTTTCTGGCCATGGTAGAAACGAGCAAGCATGACGTCATTGTGATCGGGGGCGGGCTCGCTGGCCTCTCCGCCGCGGTTTACCTTGGGCGAGCGCTCCGAGATACCTTGGTCGTGGATGACGACCAGTCCCTGGCAATTTGGGAACCCAACGTTGAGAATTATCTGGGATTTCCAGAAGGCATCGATGGCCGAGACCTGTTGCGTCGGGGCCGGCACCAAGCCGAGCAGTTCGGCGTGCATTTTGCCAAAGACAGGATTTGCAGCGCCGGGCGCGTCGGTAGCCGGTTTCAGTTGGCCGGCAACGGGGCGTGTTACGAATGCGACCGTTTGCTCTTGGCCACCGGACTTTACCATTTGCCGCCGGAGATTCCAGAAGTGGAAGCCTGTTTGGGACAGAGCATGTTCTTTTGCAAAGATTGCGATGCGCACCGCGTACAAGGGAAAAGGATCGCGATTGTGGGCAGCAACGACGAAGCGGTCGAATATGCGCTGGGGATGCTCCTTTACTCCTCCTGCGTCATCATCGCATCGAACGGTCGGGCACCGACCTGGGATGCGGAACATGCCGCTTGGATCAAAGAGTATCAGTTGCCGGTGTTTCCGGATCGGATCATCCGAGTCGAACATTCATGTGGCAAAGTCGGCTCGCTCACTTTCGCGGACGAGCGTCACATTGCCGTAGATTCGATTTTCACAACGCGCGGTGACATTTTCCACAATACGCTCGCCCAGAATCTGGGTGCAGAACTGGATCCGGACGGCCAAATCGTCGTGGATAATTGCTGCCGAACTAGTGTCCCAGGCCTGTACGCGGCGGGTTGCGTGACTCCGGCCAATTGTCAGATGATCATTGCCGCTGGCCAGGGAGCCACGGCCGCGCAAGCGATCAATCGCAGCCTATTCGAAGAAAGCCTCCTCAATCATTCTCTGCGTCGGTTCCGAAACACTCAGTTGCGCACAGAGCAAACGCTCCCGGAGCCCGTGCTGTGAATTGCGCTGAGAACAACCGGCCAGTGGAGCAAGCGACAGAATGCCGACATTCATTTCCGTGTTGCGCCTGATAACCCACCTACTCACCCGAAAGACTTATGCGAGCGATTTGGAAAGGAGCGATCAGCTTTAGTCTCGTCAATATCCCTATTGCGCTTTATCCCGCGACCCGCCGCGAGGAACTGAAGTTCCGGCTGTTGCGCGACCAGGACTTGAGCCCCATCGATTACAAACGGGTCGCGGAAGCGGACGGACGCGAGGTTGCTTGGGAACATATCGTCAAAGGCTACGAGCACGAAAAGGGCAAGTTCATCGTCTTGAAGGACGAGGACTTCCGCCGAGTGGATGTGGAAGCCACCCAAACGGTGGATATTATCGATTTTGTGGCGCAGGACGAGATCGACCCGATGTTCTTCGACAAGCCGTACTACTTGGAACCGCAGAAAGGCGGGGCCAAGGCCTATGCCTTGCTCCGCGAATCTCTGCGCAAGACTGGCAAAGTCGGGATCGCGAAGGTCGTCATAAAATCCCGGCAAACACCTGGCCGCCGTCAAACCTTACGGCAACACCCTGGTCCTGGAATTGATGCACTTTGGCGAAGAACTCGTCAAAGCCACGGCACTGAAGATCCCAGGCAGTCTGGACGTCGGAACCAAAGAGTTGGAGATGGCCACCGCACTGGTGGAGAGTATGACGGATCACTGGGATCCGGAAAAATACAACGACGATTATCGTTCCGCGCTGCTTAAGCTGATCCATGAAAAGATCGAGCATGGCGGGAAACTCCCTCCCGGCAGCGGCCCGAAGCGCCGCCCGACCACCAAGGTGATCGACCTCGTCTCGGTCCTGCAGGAGAGTCTGAATCGAACTAAGGAAGCGGGCGCCAAAGCCCGCCGCTCCAAAAGCTCAGCAAAGCATAAGACGAAGAAAGCGGCGTGATTCGGGGGCCAATCGCACAGGGTTGGCGCCGCCGAGTTACAACGTTTTCATGACTTTCGTCGCCGCGGCTAATGTCCGTTCGATATCCTGCGACGTATGGGCGGCCGAGAGAAATCCGGCTTCGAACTGCGACGGTGCTAAGTAGACGCCTTCGGCCAGCATTCCGTGGAAGAACTTGGCGAAGCGCGCCCGGTCGCTGCGCATGGCGTCGCCAAGGTTATGCACCGGTTCCGATGTGAAGTAGCAGCAAAACATAGAGCCGCACGCATTGACTTGGACCGGAATTCCAGCCGTCGCCGCCGCCCGCTTCATTCCCGCCTCCAACTCCTGCCCCATTTCCTCCAGTCGGCAATAGATCTCGCCGCCCCTCAGTTCTTCCAGAGCGGCGATGCCTGCGGCCATTGCTAACGGATTGCCACTGAGTGTCCCGGCCTGATAAACCGGCCCTAACGGTGCCAGATGGTCCATGATCTCAGCCCTACCGCCAAAAGCTCCGACCGGCAATCCTCCCCCAATGATCTTCCCGAAACAGCTCAGGTCCGGTTTAATTTTGAAACGCTCCTGCGCGCCGCCCCAAGCTTGCCGGAAACCCGTCATGACTTCGTCGAAAATCAGCAAGGCCTGATTGGCTTGGGTAATCTCTCTCAGGAAGTCCAGGTATCCCGGTTTGGGCAGATAAAGTCCGGCGTTTCCTGGAATGGGTTCGAGGATGATTCCGGCGATGTCTCCCGGGTTCGCTTCGAACGCTTCCTCCACCGGGCCAGTTTCGTTGAACGGCACAACGATGGTGTGCTGCGTAAACGCTGCGGGGACTCCCATACTGTCGGGATGTCCGAACGTCAAAGCGCCGGAACCGGCTTTCACCAGCAATGAGTCCGCATGACCGTGGTAGCAGCCGTCAAACTTGATAATCTTGTTGCGTTTCGTAAATCCACGGCCGAGCCGAATAGCGGACATGGTCGCCTCAGTCCCCGAATTGCACATGCGCACCTTTTCCAAGCTGGGAACAGCCTCGCAAACCAGTTTGGCCATCTTCACTTCCAACGGGTTAGGAATTCCGAAACTGGTCCCTCGGGTCGCGGTTTCCTGCAGCGCACGAATGATTTTCGGATGGGCATGACCCAAAATCGCTGGTCCCCAGGTTCCAACGTAATCGATGTATTCGTTCCCATCGATGTCGAAGACGTGAGCTCCGGCCGCACGATCGACAAAGAACGGTTGCCCGCCCACGGCGCGAAAGGCACGGACCGGAGAATTGACTCCGCCGGGGATGTATTTCAAAGCCTCCGCGAAAAGCTGTTCGGAATTGGGCCGCAACGATGTCATGGAGGTGAAATTAACGGTCTCTGGGACGAACGCACGCATTTTTGCGTTCAGACCACGGGAGGCACTCTCTTCGGTTATTACATGGAATTTACAAGGGATTAATACGGGAATAACAGGGACACTATCCGTGTTAAATCCCTGTTAAACCCGTGTTATATCCGTTTTATATCCCTGTTAAATACGAATGAAGCTTCTTGAGCCCAGTTCTTAACGTTGAATTGCTTACTCCTCTTACTCCGCCCGGCCAAAATAGGTCTGCCCGAGCGATCCCCGCTCCGTCCGTATCACCGTCCCCACTTCCACGTGGTTCCTTTCAAACCATCCCTCTTTCATTTCCAGAACATACTGCACTTGATCCGAACTGGCCGTGATCGAGGTCTCGTCGAGCGGTTTCATGGCATGAATCTCAAGAATGACCCCGGACGGATCGATGTAAGCGCCCGCGAGCGGAATCAAAGTATTACGCATCCAGAACGAAGCGCGGTGCGGCCGCGCGAAGATAAAGAGCATCCCCTCGGTTTCTCCAATCTCCTTGCGAAACATCATTCCGGTCTGCACCTGATCCGGGCTGATGGCCTGCTCCGCGACGATCTCCTTCGCCCCGAGCCATAACTTGATCGTCGACAGTTTAGGTTGGGGACGACCCGTCACGGCCGGAGTTGCATCTGCCGGAGCCGCTGGTGGGGCCACAGCCGCGGGGCGACTGCAACCCGTCCAGAGGCACCAAGCGGTCAACCCTACCGCGCCGAGAGTCCAGAGTTTCATCCATCGAGCATGGAACAAGGCCAGTTGCATTTCAACACGAGAGCGTGTTTGTTGGCGGCATGTCAAAAACCGTGGCGATCATCGGAGCCTCGAGCAACCGAAGCAAATTTGGCAACAAAGCGTTACGTGCTTTTCGCCAGCAAGGTTACATCGTTTATCCGGTGAACCATTCGGAAACCACGGTGGAGGGATTGTCCGCCTACCGCAGCATTCTCGATCTGCCCGTCCGGCCGGAGATGGTGACGGTCTACATCCCCCCGGAACGGCTACTGCCGATCCTTTCAGAGATTGCCCAAAAGGGATGCGACGAGCTCTGGTTGAATCCGGGGGCCGAGTCTCCAGAAGTCGTGGCGGAAGCTGAGCGACTGGGGCTGAACGCCATCCAGGCGTGCAGTATTGTGGCCGTCGGCCTATCGCCGCACGAGTTCTAAAGGTCGACGGCTCCGTTCGGGAACGTGCCGGAGCCGACTCGAGATTCAGGGTCCCGGGGGGATTGCTGCACTCCTGAGCAAGAGGGATATTCTCTTCGCGAACGCAAGATCCAAGGCTGGCGTTATTCATATGCGAAACCAATTCCTCAGTTTGATTTGCTGGGGCCTCCTCGTCGGTTGTGGCCGCGGGACCCCGGACAACGATGATCATCAACGCGCAGCCGAGACCGCCACGGACAAGCGGCCTCGCGGCGGCAGTATGCAAGGCGCGGGCGGCGCCGGGCCGGGATACGACGGCAGCGGCCGGGGCGGAGGCAAATATGGGACTGTGCCCGCGCCAGGCTCCGGAGTCGGTGCTGGTATGACAACGAACACCAACGCCCTTCCCTCGGCGCCGCCCTCGCGCCTGGCACCTTAGAAAAACGCGCCTGGCGAAGGTGTCGCAGGCTGAATCGGCGTCCCCCTTCGCTAAGCTAGGCCACTAGACTGGAGCGATCCCGCGCTGGCGCATTGGCATCCAGCATGAAATCCGCTAAGCCTGTGGGGTGACCGCTCCCGCAACCGTTGCGTCGCCACCGACGAAGCCGCTGCTCCTGTTTGATGGAGATTGCAACTTCTGTCGCTTTTGGATCCGGCGCTGGCAGACGATTACGGGTGACCGTATCGACTATTTGCCGTTTCAAGAGCCGACCGTCGCGGGACGGTTTCCCGAGCTGAACCCTTCACAGCTAGGAGAGTCGGTCCATCTGGTAGAGCCGAGTGGGCAGGTCTCGACCGGAGCGGCGGCGGTCTTCCGATCGCTCGCGTCAAATCCGCGTTGGCGCTGGCCGCTATTGGCGTACGGTGCATCGCCTCTGTTCGCCGGTGCCAGCGAATGGGCCTACGGACAGGTCGCCCAGAACCGCACGACATTTTCGTTGCTGACGCGAGTGTTGTGGGGTTCAAACCCCGAACTGCCGCGCTATCAGAGAGTGCGCTGGCTGTTCCTGCGTTCGGTCAGTCTGATCTACCTGCTGGCTTTTGTGTCGTTGTGGGTCCAAGTGGACGGGCTGATCGGTCACGAGGGGATTTTGCCGGCCGACGAATACATGACAGCGGCCGGTCGCTATTTCGAGAGTCCCAGCGCTACTGGAACCCGATGGCATGCCATGCCCACGCTCTGCTGGATCTCCGCTGGCAACGCGTTTCTGCATACGCTTTGCGCCGCGGGCGTGACAGCGTCGTTGCTCCTCCTGACGGGCGTGGCCCCTGCCCTGTCTGCCCTTGCGCTCTGGATCTTGTATCTTTCACTGTGCGTCGTGGGACGGGACTTCCTGAGTTTCCAGTGGGACGCGCTCTTGCTCGAGACGGGGTTTCTTTGCATTTTCCTGGCCCCCTTCCGGCTGCGGGCGCGGGGTCGCTCCGACTTGCCCGTGCCGCGCGTTGTCTTATGGCTGCTGCGTTGGCTGCTCTTTCGTCTGATGTTTGAATCGGGCTGCGTGAAACTGCTCAGTGGCGACCTGAGCTGGCAACACTTGACGGCGCTCGACTTTCATTACGAAACGCAGCCGTTGCCCACGTGGATCGCGTGGTACGCGCACCAACTGCCCAGCATCTTCCACAAATTCTGCGTCGTCGTGATGTTCGGGATCGAACTTGCCCTGCCCTTCTTTATCTTTAGTCCCCGACGGTTGCGTATCGCTGCCGGTTTTGGCATCGCGCTTCTTCAACTCTGGATTCTACTGACGGGCAACTACGGTTTCTTTAACTACTTAACGTTGGTGCTTTGTTTGGCTTTGCTTGATGATGCGGCCATTCGACGGTGGTTCCCGGGGCGCGGGCAAGCGGAAGCGGCCAGGGAGCCTGCGCCCGGCCCACGCTGGCAGTCTTGGGCTTTTGGCTTGGTAGGGCTTCTGGTCCTGAGCGCCACGACGCCGCCATTGCTCGCACTTTTTCGATGGCAACCAGTGTGGCTTGGGCCGGCGTCCGCGTTGTCAGAATGGCTGACTCCCTTCCGCACCTTTAATCGATACGGGCTGTTCGCGGTCATGACCACATCCCGACCGGAAATCGTCGTTGAGGGCAGTAACGATGGGCAGCACTGGCTCGCCTACACATTTAAGTACAAGCCAGGTGCGGTCGACCGGCGCCCTCGGTTCGTTGCCCCGCATCAACCTCGTCTTGATTGGCAAATGTGGTTCGCTGCGCTCGGAACGCCGCAGCAGAACCCCTGGTTTGTCCAATTCTGTTCCCGGTTACTCACGGGTTCCCCTGACGTTTTGGCTTTACTCGAGAAGAATCCATTTCCGACCGCGCCCCCTAAGCACGTGCGCGCGGTGGTGTATGAGTATCACTTTAGGCGACCGGAAAAGGGCCAAAAGAGCGATTGGTGGCAGCGCGAACCGCTCGGGACGTACTTGCCCTCCATCTCCAAGCGCTGACGGCTGACCTGGCAGCTGAAATGCCATGCGAACGACGAGCCGAGCGATATGTCGCACAGGCCAAGAGCAAATTGCTCCTGGATTCCGTGCTAATCCTTGGAGGACTGGAAGATACCGCATTTTTTCGCCCAACTGTGCGCTGGGAACGGCCCGGCCCCAAAATTCATCAGCCTCTGGTGACATTTGTCTCCAAAGGGGTGTTGAGACCCAATCTGTTGCGCTCACGTCGCCGAGGCAAACTGCTCTCAAGCGTTCCGGATTGCGCTTTTGCAACGTGAATGCCTTCGCTAACCTCTGGAAATAGAACACGCCAGGGCCGCGTCACGTAGCCGGCACGGAGCGGTTCTCGAGTCAAAGACGTTGCCATGCCGCCGCTGTCCCGATCCTCTCGGCCCGTTCTAAAACACCGGTGGAGCGTCATGCACAACTATCTCGCCGGGATTACCCCTGGCGCATGGAGAAAGCTGCTGTCTGACAATCACTACGGGATCGATCCGGCCTATCTGCACCGAGCCGCCTTTATCACACTCACGAGCGGCCTGAACGCGTGGTACAGGGCGCAAGAAGAACGCCAGTTCGGACCGGCCATTGCCAAGGTTCAACTCGCCGAAGCGCCGTTGTTCATTCTCGGGCACTGGCGCAGCGGCACGACCTTGCTGCACTACCTGCTGGCGCAGGACACGGACCAGTTCACGTTTGCCAATACCTATCAGGTGGTGAACCCTCTAACTTTCCTCTGCACGGAGGAGGTTAACAAACGGCGCTTTGCCCGGCTGGTGCCACCGCATAGGCCGATGGATAATATGGCGCTCAGTTTCGATACTCCCCAGGAAGACGAATTTGGTCCCTGCCTGACGAGCTTGCTCTCCCCCTATCTGGGAATCAGCTTTCCGCGGCGCGAAGAGCATTACTTAAAGTATTTAACCTTTGATCGGGCATCCGCGGACGAGCGAGAGCAATGGCAACAAGCGTTTGTCTATTTCCTAAAGAAACTGACGCTGAAATCGAACCGGACTCTGCTGCTTAAATCGCCCACCCACACCGCGAGAATCCGGATTCTGCTGGAACTGTTTCCCAAGGCCCGGTTTGTCCATGTCCATCGCGATCCTTACCGGGTCTTCCGGTCCACCCAGCACTACTTTGACACCGCGATGTGGTATACCTATCTGCAACGACCGGATCTGGAGCGCCAGGACGACGGCATTTTCCAGCGCTACAACCTGCTCCACGACGCCTTTTTCCGCGACCGCGGTTTAGTGCCCAACGATCGGTTCTGCGACATCCCGTTCGAGGCATTGGAGCGAGACCCGATCGGGCAGGTTCGGGCCATCTATGAACAGTTGAACCTGTCTGGCTTTGACACTTTTGAGCCCAAACTGCGACGCTACGTCGAGTCGCTTGCTGGATATCAAAAGAATGAGTTCACTCCCCTGCCCTCCGCATTGCGTCAGCGGATTGCTCGAGAGTGGGCACGATCATTCGATACCTGGAAATACCCTTCTTAACCGTGCGGGCACCCACTCCATCGCACCGGGCTCCAGGCCCCCCCGCTCACTGGGCCCTCGGGCATTTGCGCGAGTTTCGACGCGACGTTCTGCAACTGCTGCTGGATTCCTCCCGCAAGTACGGAGATGTGATTCGCTTTCGCCTCGGGCCGCAGGTGGTCCATATGGTGAATCATCCCGATCTGGTCGAGGAGGTCTTGCGACGACGCGCCGCGAATTATGACAAAGCCACCCGTAGCGCTCGCTACATTCGAGCGGTTTGCGGCGAGAGTCTTTTGACCAGCAATGGCGCGAGCTGGCAGTGCCAGCGACGGCGCCTGCAACCGTTCTTTCACCACAACAGCGTTCAACGATTTGCTACCCTGATGGTGGATACCACTCGGGGTTTCGCACGCGTCTGGGGCAAGGCGGCGGACCTCGGCCAGCCACTCGACTTCGCAGCCGAAATGATGCAATTGACTTACGCGATTGCCGCGCAGGCGTTTTTTGATGCGGGCTCGGACGGCGACGCCCGCACGATCGAGGCGGCCATGCAAGTCATCCTCCCACATACGTTTGGTCGCCTGCAAAGCCTGTTCAATTGGCCGGACTGGGTTCCGACTCGTCAGAATCGACGTTTCCAGGGCGCCCTCCGGGATCTGGACGCGGTTGTCTACCGCCTTATCGAACAACGCCGAGCGCGACCGCCGCAGACCGACGGCGGGACTGATTTGCTCGGGATGCTCCTGACGGCTCAGGATGAATCCGGCGGCGGTCCTATCGCCGACCAAGCCATTCGTGACCAAACCATCACGTTTCTCCTGGCCGGACACGAGACCACGAGCAATGCTCTCACATGGACCTTCTATCTCCTGGCCAGGCACCCGGAGATTCAAGACCGACTGCACAAGACGGTTCGGCAGGTTCTTGGCGACCGGGAACCGGCGTTAGCTGACCTCGCGTCGCTCGCTGAAGTGCAGCAAGTGCTTCGGGAAGCGATGCGCCTGTTTCCGCCCATCTGGATCATTGAACGACGCGCCATCGCAAGGGATGCGCTAGCCGGGTTTGCCATTCCCGCCGGATCGCCTGTGGTGGTCTGCCCGTTTACGTTGCATCGTGACCCACGCTTTTGGGAAAAGCCCGACGAGTTTGTTCCGGAACGGTTTGCCTCGGAACCGCCGTCGGCCTATCTACCGTTCGGCACCGGACCGCGCTATTGTATCGGCAGCGAGTTTGCCATGTTAGAAGCGCAGCTCGTTACGGCTCGGGTCGTGCGGGAATTCCGGCTGGAACTGCCCCCCGGCACGGAGGTAACCCCTTGGCCCGGGATAACCTTACGAACGCGCAGCGGCCTTCCCATCTGCCTGACAAGACGCGCTTAAGACGTCACGAATCCCAGGGGCAGCGTTTCCTCTCTCGGAAAAATGTCTCCCGCGTCCGTAGCGTGCAGAGTCACGGTCGCCGAGCATCGATTGGGTCAATGGCGACGCTTCAATTTTTTATTTCACAGGCCGTTCCCCATTCGCCTATGCTCCTGATGTCCGAATGCTCCGTTCCTGTTTGCATGTTGTAACTCGAAGAGATGCCCGTGAGACCTCCACTTGCCCATGTGCCGCTGCTACCTGGCGGAACGATGAGCGTGCCCCGTGAATCCGACGGAAACCTCGCGACACGCCTTTGGGCTTACCAGGCGGAACGGTTCCCGCTTGCCGGCCATGGACTGCTCATTGCGGCATTTAGCGGATCCGCGGTCAGCTACGCCTGCGCGCTGCGTGCAGACGGAAGTTGGCCCTTGCCTGCGTCGCTCCTGATTGCATTCGTCGGCTGTTTTATTTGCTTTTTTCAACTGCGAGTCGCTGATGAGTTCAAAGATCGTGATGAGGATGCTCGCTGGCGCCCCTACCGTCCGGTGCCCCGGGGTTTAGTGACGTTGCGGGAATTGGCCACCATCGCCGGCCTTGGAGCGCTCGTGCAGCTGGCAGCCGCGGCAACTCTATCGTGGCGCCTGGCGCTTTTGTTAGTTCTGGTTTGGAGCTACCTCGCGCTCATGACCAAAGAGTTTTTTGTCCGCGAATGGATCCTCCGCCGGCCGTTGACCTATCTTTGGACGCACATGCTGGTTATCCCACTGGCCGACTTCTTCGCCACAGCCTGCGACTGGACGCGCTGGAGCACCCAACCTCCCTCGGGTCTGTTTTGGTTTCTGGCCACTAGCTTCTGTAATGGGATTGCCTTGGAACTTGGGAGAAAGATTCGCGCACCGCAAAGTGAGGAACCAGGCGTCCGCACTTACAGTGCGCTTTGGGGCTCGGCGCGGGCCGCCACCGCCTGGTGGAGCGCGCTGCTTTTCACTGCCGTCTGTGCGGTTATGGCCGCAGGGCGGGTCGGGTGCGGCCTTTGGTTGGCATTGCTCTTCGGCGGGGTATTGCTGCTGGCGGGCGGGCTCGCACTCCGCTTCAGGCGACATCCTACCCCGTCAGTCGCGCAGTGGATTGACCGTTGTTCAGGCCTTGGCACTTTGATCATGTATCTCAGTCTGGGAGTCGGGCCACTCCTCCGACGTCTTATTCAAAGTTCCCCATGAACCTCATTGTTTGGCCCGAAACCTCGCGTGCTCAATCGGAGATAGGTCGGAAAGCCGCATCCCTTCTCTCACTAGGCCAGGCAGGCTGGTCCATCCCGCCGTGGTTCGTGGTTTTGCCGGACGCCTGCTGGCTCATCCGCACTTCGGCCAACTCGGATGGGACGGAATTTCTCGACTCGGGCCCAAGCGACGAATTGCGGAGAGCGATCCAAGCCGCTCTCGAGCAGCTTTGCCCAAACCAGGAGACCGTCGCCGTCCGGTCTTCAGCCTCTGACGAAGATGGTCGCGACTATTCATTTGCGGGTCAGTTGGACAGTTTCCTGAGTGTCCCCGCTGACATGGTGCTCGACAGAATGGCCGCCGTTTGGCGCTCCTCCTACAGCGCGCGCATCTCCGCCTACCGGCAACGATTCTCGGATGCGCCCATGCTGAAGTTGCCTGCCATCGTAGTGCAGCGAATGGTGCGAGCCGACGTTGCTGGGATTGCTTTTAGCGCTGACCCTGTCACCGGCCGACGCAGTGTCAGCGTCATCTCTGCCGTCCGGGGTCTCGGGGCCGCATTAGCTTCGGGCGAAAGCAGCGGAGAGACCTGGAAAATCGATCGGGAAGGAAAAATCATAAGCCACAATGCATCTGCGGAGCTTGGGCTGCCGGAAGAGAGCGCCGGTTCTGCAGCGGGTGTCCAACCGGTGCTGGAGAAATCCCAGGTGTGTGCCCTCGCACAATTGGCTCGAAACGTGGAAAGGCATTTTGGCTGCGCCCAGGACATCGAGTGGGCCATCGAACAGGGAACGATCTACCTTTTGCAGGCGCGGCCCATCACGACCCTAAAAGACCGAGTCGACCCGGATAGCGATTTGGGAATCTGGGACAACAGCAATATCACGGAGAGCTATAGCGGCGTCACCACTCCCTTGACGTTCACCTTTGCGCGACGCGCCTACGAGGGTGTCTACAGGCAGTTCTGTCAACTCCTAGCCGTCTCGCCGGCCAAGATACAAGCGCATCAAACGACATTCCCACGGATGCTAGGCCTGATCCGCGGACGCGTTTACTACAATCTGCTCAACTGGTACCGAGTGCTCGCTTTGCTTCCGGGGTTCACTGTCAACCGGCGGTTCATGGAACAAATGATGGGAGTGAAAGAGCCCTTACCCGCTGAAGTGCTCGGTCAACTCGAGCACGCAACGTGGCAGGATCGTCTTCGTGATCTCGGTCGCCTGGCGTTGATGGGTTCCAAGATCGTCCGGCATTGTGTTCGCCTTCCCACGACGGTCCAGCGCTTTCACACCCGTTTGAGCGAAGCGCTGCAACCGCCGCACATCCCGCTCGAAGCCCAAAGAAGCGACGAGTTGATCGGTTACTTCCAAGACTTGGAAAGGAAACTCCTGACCCGCTGGGATGCGCCTCTCCTGAACGATTTTTTCACCATGATTTTCTGCGGCGTGCTGCGAAGCCTTGCGCAGAAGTGGTGCCCGTCGGACGACGCCGGGTTGGTTCCATCATTGCTTTGCCGCCATGGGGCGACCATTAGCGCCGAACCTGTCCGAAGAATCCGCGCCCTGGCTCGCCTGGCGCAAGCTCACCCAGAGCTATTGCGCCAACTGCGCGAAGAGCCGCTCGGCCGCATTCGGGAAGCAATCGAACACGCGCCGGACTTTGCAGCGGCCTTTCAGGCTTATCTGAACGACTTTGGAGATCGCTGTCTCGACGAATTGAAACTGGAGAGTCCCACCTTGCAGGAGGATCCTTTACCGCTCCTGCGATCGGTGGCGCGGATGGCTGCGCTGCCTGACCCTCCGCCCTCGGAGAGAGGCGCATTGGATCAAGGTCCGGCGGCCAAAGCCGAAGCACGGGTCGCCCAACAGCTACGGCATCACCCGCTCCGCCGCGCCCTATTCTATGTGGTGCTTCGACAGGCCCGCGCTCGGGTCCGGGACCGAGAGAATTTGCGGTTTGAACGAACACGCCTTTTCGGACGAGTGCGCCAAGTGATGCTCGAGTTAGGACGACGGTTCACCGCCGAAGGATACCTGGAGGATCCCCGAGACATCTTCTATTTGGAATTGGACGAGATCCTTGGGTTCTACGATGGCACGGCGTCCCTGACAGATCTAGACGCCCTGGCACGCCTACGACGCTCGCAATACGAACAGTTCCGCCGCGAACCGGTGCTCCCCAACCGCCTCACCACGCGAGGCACTCCGTATCAAGGACGGCCTTCGCTGAACGTGAGTTCCCCGGTAGCAGGAACCTCCGGAGATTCCCGGCAAGGCATTGGTTGTTGCCCGGGCGTGGTGCGCGGGATCGCGCGCGTGGTGCGCGACCCCCACGAAGCGCGGCTTTCCGCGGGCGAGATTCTGATCGCACGGTCTACCGATCCGGGCTGGATTCTGCTTTTCCCAGCCGCGTCCGCGGTGCTCGTGGAGCGAGGAAGTTTGCTCTCACACTCGGCCATTGTAGCGCGTGAGTTGCGAATCCCCACCGTGGTGTCGATCGATGGCCTTTTGGATTGGGTTCAAGACGGAGAATGGCTCGAGGTCGACGGCGGGACTGGTCATGTGCGCCGGGTCAGCCCTCCCGCCAAATCACCCGCAATCTCAGATTTGCCGCGAGATCGAGCTGGCCTCGCCGCCGACTGCTATGCCCACTAATGACGTTTCCAAGTTGAGTCGCACGGGGCGCCCTCCAGGCACTCATAGCGGCCATTTCAAGCCCCGCCTCAACCAACTCCTGCAATCGTTACGATTGGATGTCGCGTATGAACGAGGCGCGGGGACCAGCCTGTTCTATCGAAACGAAAAGGCCGACCTCGTCGAGGTGCTCGACCTCGTGGGAGGCTACGGGTCTCTTCTCTTCGGACACGCCCATCCGATCCTCACCGCCGAAGCCATTCGGTTCCTCGCGGAACAACGGCCTCACCACGTCCAAGGATCAGTGCGTCCTCTCGCCCAGCGATTGGCCAGTGAACTATCACGCCGGGCGGGCGGGGATTATTATGCGGTCTTTGCCAATTCCGGAGCGGAAGCGGTCGAAGCCGCTTTAAAACACGCCATGCTACAGACAGGGCATGCGACGTTCATCGCCTTGGAAAGAGGTTTTCACGGGAAGACTCTCGGCGCGCTCCAACTAACGGCTAATCCCGAGTATCGGGAGCCATTCGATTTGCCTCGAGCTCGAGTCGTGCGGGTGACGCCCAACGACATGGAAGCTCTTAAATCCGCATTTGCCAACGAACGGGACTTGGCGGGATTCGTCTTCGAACCTGTCCTGGGCGAAGGTGGCGTGCGACTGCTCGACTCCAACTTTGTTCAAACGGCCGCACGCCTCTGCGGCGAACGACGAATTCCCTTGATCGCGGACGAGTGTCAGACAGGTCTCGGACGCACCGGAAGGTTTCTCGCCTGTGAACACCACGGCGTTCGTCCAGACTATATTGTGCTCTCGAAGGCCCTCGGAGGAGGGTTGGCGAAGATTTCGGCCTTGCTTGTTGAGCGTCGCCAGTATCGCGACGAGTTCGATCTGAAACATACCAGCACTTACGCCGACGACGATTATTCCTGCGGGATCGCCCTTAAAGTCTTGGAACTCCTGGATGAGGCTGCTTTAAAGCAATGTCTTGATCGCGGGAACGGATTTCGCCAGGCCTTGCGAGGATTGGCCGAGCGTTTCCCCGACGTGATTGCAGATGTCCGCGGGATCGGATTGATGCTCGGGCTTGAATTCCGACCGATCGCAACATCCGCCGGAATGGTTCTGCGCTTCCTCTCGACTCAGCAAGACTTGCTGTTTGTCATTACCGGATACCTCCTGCATCAGCACCAGATCCGCGTCGCGCCAACGCTGAGCGATCGTTTCACACTCCGTTTCGAGCCCTCCTTGTTGCTCACGGAAATTGAGGAGGCACGAACGTTAACGGCGTTGGAGAATGTCTGTCAGTGCTTGCGCGCCCAAGACGGCGCCAGTCTGACTCGATTCCTCGGCGAGACACCCGCGGCCAGTGCCACCCATTGCGTCCGGAGCGATGGACACTTCTTCGCCTTTGAACCCGCTCAGTTCGAAAAGACTCGCTCCACGGCCGGGAATCGCGTCGGATGGATTTGCCACTTGATTGAAGCTGACGACCTGCGTCATCTGGATCCAGCATTCGCTGCCTGGAATCAACAGGCCCGGGAAACCTTCCTGGAACGCGGGCTGGGCCGCGCGTGGCCCATCGCGATGAATGGCGTCGAGATCCGATCTCGAACTGGCGAAAAGGTCTGGCTCTGCCCAATCTTGCTCCCTTTCACCTCCGCGTGGGTCAAACGAGAGTTGGACGCAGGACGTCGGCACGCGGCCGCGCATCTGGTGCAGCGCGGCGTCGACCTGGCGCGAGAGCTCAAATGCCAACTCGTCGCACTCGGACAGTACACGTCCATCGCCACGCAAAACGGCGTCCGCGTGAACGGCAATGGCATGGGAGTGACAACCGGAAATACCTACGCGCTCTGGCTGGCGCTGCAGGCGATTGCTCGGGCCGAACGCTCGCAAGACCGGCTCCCGCAGGATGCCACCCTTGTCATTGTGGGGGCCGCTGGCAATATCGGCCGCGCCGCCGCTGAGATTCTGGCGCCTAACTATCGGGAAACCGTGCTGATTGGAAGCAATCGCCCTGGATCGCAGCGACGTCTATCGGAGTTGGCGAGGGGCATACCCCGATCCAAGGTGACCGACCAACTGGGTGATGTTCAACTAGGAGACACGGTGCTGATCGCCATCAATGCCGCCGACGTCACTTTGCACCCGGGACAGTTCAAACCTGGAGCAGTGGTCTGCGACTTGTCCGTCCCAAATGCTATGGCCTCGGGCCTCGATCAGCCCTGCCAGGATTTGCGCGTGCTCCGCGGAGGCATCGCCTCCTTGCCGGGCGGCGAAGACCTGGGGATCGTCGGGTTTCCATTGCCGCCAGGCCAAACGTACGGGTGCATGGCCGAGGCTGCCCTCCTTGGTTTTGAAAACGTTCGAGACATGAGCTTTACAGGCGCAATCACAGGACAAGGCCTGCGACGGGTCGCACTCATGGCCCAGAAACATGGGTTCGGATTAGCCGCCGTGAACCAAGATTGCATCCTGGCCCCCGAGTTGCGAAAGGAGCGTTATGCGGCCGTTTGAGGTGATTCCGCCCGCGGTTGTAGGTGGCAAAGCCAGGACCTTGGCGGAGCTAGCCCAAGCTGGGTTTCCCGTGCCAGAATTCGTCTGCCTTCCCTGCGACCTGGACGAAGCCATCCAGCAGTTGGGAACGCCCCTGGTGGTGCGTTCGTCTGCCTCGGTCGAGGACGGCAAATCCGTCTCGTTCGCCGGCCAATTCAAGAGTTTCTTGAATCTGGTATCGGCGGAGGAGTTGCGGTCCGCTGTCCACCAGTGTCAGTCCTCGCTCCGAAGCCCGGGAGTCCTTGAGTATTGCCGCCAAAACGGCGTCGACAGTCGCACGCTTGAGATGGGAGTCATCATTCAACGAATGATCCAACCGGAGTTGGCAGGCGTGGCATTTACAATCAACCCTGCCACTGGGGTGGAGGAAGTCGTCATCGAAGCTTGTGAAGGATTGGCCGATAAACTGTTACTCGGCACTCGGGCGCCCCTATCGCCCAACCATGAACTCGTCCGGAAGTATTCACCGCAGATCACGGCTGTCGCCCGTCAGATCCAACACCATTTCGGAGCTCCGCAGGACATTGAGTTTGCTATCCAAGACGGTGCACTTTACATCCTGCAAGCCCGGCCAATCACTCGGATCTGTTTTGCTCCTGAAACCGGATTATGGACCAACGCCGATTTCAGAGACGGAGGAGTTTCAAGCAGCGTTTGCACGCCGCTTATGTGGTCGCTCTACGACTTCATCTGGGAAAAGACGCTCAAAGGTTTTCTCCGTGAAATTCATCTCTTGGAAGGCGACTTTCAAGCTGGACGCATGTTTTTCGGCCGTCCTTATTGGAACGTCGGTGCGGTCAAAAGATGCTTAGAGAGACTTCCCGGCTACAATGAACGAAAGTTCGACGAAGACTTAAGTATTCCCAGGCAGTATTCCGGCGACGGTATCTGCACTCCCGTGACGGTCGGCGGCCTTCTCCGCGCATTGCCGACGGCTTGGGCTGTGACTTCCGTGTGGAAAAAACAGGCAGAGTTCGATCGGGCTTTCCTGAACGGCGGTTTTACGGAATTGATTGGTGGGGCTGAAGAGGTTTCGGATCCCCCTGAGCTCGGGTTCCGTCGTCTGGTAGAGCACGCCTACCAAATCACAGAGTCCAATTACTTTCGCACGATCTTTTGCGCGTCCTTGGCGAAGCTCGATTTCTCCGACGCGTTTCCGGAAGCCGATTATCCCAGTTTGGTGGCAGGGCTGCCACCGTTGCGGCATTTCGAACCGACCGAATCTGCAGCTGAGATGCGTCTCCGAGGCGATTTGGGATTCGAGCAATTCCTCCACCGGTTCCGGCACCATAGCCGCCGGGAGCTTGATATTCGGGCACCGCGCTGGGATGAGGACCGGGAATGGGTCCGGAGCTTATTCGAGCGAGATTCAAAATTCGCTGGAACGGATCCAAGTTTGGTTTATGAGCAAGCACGACGGGATGCGATCGCTCGCCTGCCCTGGCATCAGCGGCGCCGGTTCGCGCGTAAACTCGACCGACTTCGACACTTCTTATGGTTGCGCGAGGAAATGCGCGATTTATCCAGCCAAATGTATTACCTGCTCCGTCGGCATGTCCTTGCCATCGCTCGGCGACGCGGCCTGGGCGACGACATTTTCTTCATGACCGTTCGTGAGATTCTCGACAATGACCGATCGCACCTTGCCCTAGCCCGGCACAACTACGAGAGCTACCGACACTTCAAAGCGCCCAACGAAATTGGATCGACCGTGAGCGCTGCGCCATCTGTTGGTGGCCGCAGCCTGCGGGGCATTGCCGTGAGTCGCGGCGCGGTCCACGGCGTCGCCCGAGTCGCTCGTTCGGTCGAAGATGCCGCCACCGTGGAATCAGGCTCAATCCTAGTCTGTCCGTTCACAGATCCGGGATGGACGCCGATTCTTAGCCGAGTCGCTGGCGTCGTCACCGAAACCGGCGGCTTGCTTTCCCATGCCGCTATTATTTGTCGCGAGTATGGAATCCCCGCGGTGCTAGGCGTCTCGGACGCCACCACACGCATTGCCGATCGAAGCAAGATTTCACTGATGGCGGACGAAGGCCGAGTCGAACTCGGCGCACCAGAGTTTTAGAGCACGAAACGTTGCCGATGACACACCGCTTTTCAATAATTCTCCCGAACTCACAATCCTCCCAATCAAACCTATGACTCCCCTTGTCCCTGTCATTAACACCAAATATTGCTCCCGCTTCTGTCAGCCTCAGCTCTTCGTGTTCCTTCTCACGATCAGCGCCTGTCAACTGACACCGTCCGCACAACCAGTAGTTCCCGAAGATCCCGCGCACCAGGAACTCCGCGCACTGCGGACGAACGTGGTGGATGCCATTACGCACGGCGACTTCGATCGCACTCTGGCCAATGTGCATACCAACGTCGTCGTGACCTGGCAAAACGCGGAAGTCTGCCGCGGCCATGACGGCCTGCGGACTTTTTTTAACCGCATGGGAAAAGATGCGTTTAAAGGCTATCGCGTTCCGCCAACGCCCGAGGAACTAACTATTCTCCATGGAAATACCGGAATCTCATTCGGCCATACCGTCGCTCATTACGCGTTGTTCGGAAAAGACTTCGACTTTACCAATCGTTGGACTGCGACTCTCGTAAAGGATAACGGCCGCTGGCAGTTGGGCGCATATCACGTCTCCAACAACATCCTCGACAATCCGCTGCTCAATGCAGCGAAAGGAGCGCTCTACTGGGGATCAGGCGCGACGCTGGCCATTGGGCTGGTCGTAGGCTTCATGGCAGGACGCCTCTCTAAGAATTCGCACCGCCGGTGACGGTCCCACACTATGAGTCTCGCCGCTCTGGATTCCCGATCTGAACCGATTCCCGCTGCCCGTCACAGCGAAGCGGCGAAGCACGCCGACTTCTCCATCATTCGATATGCTCAATGTTGGGAAGACGCGGACGTTCTCCTGGACGCGCTGCGTCTGCAACCGGGGGCGACGTGTCTTTCGATCGCCTCGGCCGGCGATAACACCCTGGCTTTGCTGACGCGACATCCCAGGCGCGTCGTAGCCCTGGATCTCAACCCGGCCCAACTCGCATGCCTCGAGCTACGCGTCGCCGCCTATCGCGCACTTGACCATGGCGGCCTGCTTGAACTTCTGGGATCCCGCCCGAGCCAGCGCCGCCCGGAGCTTTACGCGCGCTGTCGAAAATACCTTTCCGCACGCGTTCAACAATTTTGGGCGGATCGACCTGCCGAAATTGCTCGCGGATTTGGGAATGCCGGAAAGTTCGAACGTTATTTTGAAACTTTCCGCACCCAGGTGCTCCCATGGGTACACTCCAAAGCACGCGTGGAACAACTGCTCGCCGTCCAATCCTCGAAAGCGCGCGCTGACTTCTATGACCGCACTTGGAACACCTGGCGTTGGCAGTTGATGTTCCGACTCTTCTTCTCCCGGTTCGTGATGGGCCGTTGTGGCCGCGATCCGAGCTTTTTCAGATTTGTCGAAGGCTCCGTTGCCGACCGGATCCTACAGCGCGCCGAACACGCGCTCACCGTGCTGAGCCCGGCCGAGAATCCGTACCTAACCTGGATTCTAAAAGGCCAGCACGACACATCCTTACCGCTGGCCTTGCGCCAAGAGCATTTTGAGACTATTCGCGACAATCTTGATCGATTGGAATGGCACTGCCAATCCGTCGAGGAATACCTGGATGCGACTGAAGCCAGCGCCTTTGATGCGTTTAACTTGAGCGACATCTTTGAGTACATGTCGCCCGCACACTATCAAGCGGTCCTCGAGCGATTGATCCGCGCCGGACGTGACGGCGCACGACTTGTCTACTGGAATACGTTAGTGGACCGCCGCCGGCCGGCGGCCTTGACAAGTCAACTGGTCGCAAAGACCGAGGAGAGTCGGGATTTGCACGCTCGGGACAAAGCCTTCTTTTACTGTGCCTTGGTTATCGAGGAAGTGTCCAAGCCCCTCTAACGATCGGAAATTCCTTGGAGCACCGTGACGATGGATCATCCTGTCTTGATTGAGAGCGAAGCCCAAGTCCAGCAGTTGGCCGGAATTTCTGCGGGATGGTTCAGGCATTGCTCAGATTTCTCGCAGCATGGGCCCGACGCTCATTGGGTTTGGTTGAACGCCGCTGGCAGTCCCAGTGCTCGGTGTTCAGCATGGTGGCAACGGACTCCCGCGTACGACTCTCATCGGGTTGGCATCATCGGCCACTACGCCGCGCAGAACTCCAGCGATGGCGCTCGACTTCTCCAACATGCTTGCAAAGAACTCCAGCGGCGGGACGTTAATTGGGCCGTTGGCCCAATTGACGGAAACACCTGGCGCCGTTATCGGCTCGTGGTCGAAAGCGGATCACGCCCGCCTTTTTTTCTCGAGCCAGACAACCCTCTGGATTGGCCGCAAGCCTGGTGGGCCGCTGGATTCACGGTGGAAGCAACCTACGTTTCCCGGCTGAATACGAATCTGAACTACGACGAGCCTCGCGGTCGACGGGCCGCGGATCGTCTTAGGGAGCTAGGCGTTCAATTTCGCTGTTTGGATCTTGCTCGCTTTGATCAGGAGCTCGAGCGTCTTTATCCACTCATCACTTCCAGTTTTCAACAAAACCTCCTCTACTCGCCGGTAAACATCGCCGATTTTATCGAACAGTATCGTGCCATTCGGCCCGTGCTGAGGCCGGAATTGATCATGATCGCAGAGCACGAGGATCGGCCGGTTGGACTTGTTTTCACCATTCCCGACTTTTTACAGGCCGCCCGCGGCGAGCCCATCGATACGGTGATCATCAAGACTCTCGTCATCGCTCCGGAAAGGGCCTACGCTGGACTGGGGGCTCTCCTAGCCGCAGAAAACCAACGTGAAGCCGGAAAACTCGGGTACTGTCAGGCGATCCACGCGCTCATGCATTCTTCCAATAAATCCCAAAGCATCAGTGCCCGCTACGGGTCGGTGTTCCGGCGCTATGCCCTATTTGCAAAAGCCTTGTGAATCTAGCGCATCTCCTCTCGACCCAAGCGACTGTCCGGCCTGCCCAGCCAGCCATCATCGATCTTGGGGCCAGAATAAGTATGCTTGGCCCCGCGGGACGGAGCGTCCATCGAAACCGAACAATTACGTTCGCCGAACTGGAACGTGCTTCAGCCCAAGCCGCCGGCCTGTTGCATGCCACAGGGTTGCGTCCTGGGGATGCGGTCCTCGTTTTTCAACCCATGTCGACGGAGCTTTACATCGCCCTGGCTGCGGTGTTGCGCTTGGGATTGGTCGCGATGTTCCTCGATCCTACCACGGGTCGTGAACACATCGAACGATGCTGCGCTCTCTGGGCACCGCGCGGGCTTATCGCGTGCCCGAAAGCCCACCTGCTCCGGCTCATTTCTCCAGCGCTGCGAGCCATTCCCATGCAGTTCTCCACAGGAGGGCGATTGCCTTGGACAATACCGTTCGCGCGCTGGCGGAATTCGCCGGCATTCCAGCCTTGGCCATGCTCACCCGAAACCCCGGCGCTGGTCACCTTCACCAGCGGGAGCACGGGACGGCCGAAAGCCGCCATGCGGACTCATGGATTTCTCTGGCATCAGCAGCAACTTCTCGAACGAACCCTCGAACTTGTCCCAGGCGAGATCGACCTCACCACGATTCCCACCTTCGCGCTCACTAATCTGGCCAGCGGAGTCACCAGCGTTCTTCCAGGCGGCAATCTGCGTTCCGGGCGCTGGCGTGAACCGCATGCTGTGCTTCGTCAAATCGAGGCCCAACGCGTTGACAGGATTGGGGCCGCGCCAGCCGTTCTGGAAGGCTTGCTGTTGAATCGTGCCTCGGATGTCGCGGCCTGGTCGCGGATTCGAAAGATTTATACGGGCGGGGGCCCGGTCTTTCCGCACCTATTGGATGCATTGCACGCTGCGGCGCCTCAAGCGAAAATTACCGCCCTTTACGGTTGCACTGAAGCCGAGCCGATTGCGACTCTGCAAAGGCAAGATATTCGCGCCCGAGACCTGGATGCCACCGCTAACGGCGCTGGCCTCTTGGCGGGTCGAATCGATTCGGGAACGCGGCTCCGAATCCTTCCAGACTGTTTCAGCGCCAAGGCTGGCCCTATGTCTGTAGCCGAATTTGACAAGAGATGTCTGCGTGAAGGCAATCCGGGAGAAATTGTCGTTAGCGGCGATCACGTCCTTCGGGGTTACCTGAACCCAAGCGAGGACGCCGAGACCAAGATTCGCGTGGGCGACACAATCTGGCATCGTACCGGTGATGCAGGATACCTGGATTCAGAGTCCCGACTTTGGTTGCTCGGCCGGTGTTGCGCTCGAGTGCATGATGCGTACGGCACGGTTTATCCGCTTGCTATTGAGGGTATGATACGCGAACGAGCACATGGCTGTCGGGCGACGCTTGTCGCGGCAGCCGGACAGCGTGTCCTTTTCGTAGAACGGCGCGGATCAGAAGGTTTACATGCTCTTGAGGGAGTTCTCAACCGCTGGCACATCGATCGCATCACGAGGGTTAGGAAACTACCCGTTGACCAGCGGCACCGGAGCAAAATCGATTACACCGCACTGGTGCAGGCGCAAGCCGAGGCGTAGGAGATGAGGCGCCTCGACTCCAACGCGATGCAATCACCAATGCCGCCCGCGTCGCGTATCGCTGTAGCGCGCTGGGTCCTAGCGACGTCTATTCTCGGTTCGGCCATGGTTTTTATCGATGGCACGGCCTTGAGCGTGGCGCTACCGTCGCTCCAAAACGGACTTCGAGCAACCGGAACAGACCTACTGTGGGTGACGAACGCCTTTTCCCTGCCCTTGGCGTCACTTCTTTTGCTGGGTGGCAGCTTGGGGGACAGTTTTGGACGCAAGCAGGTATTCACATTGGGCATTACTCTATTCGCTTCGGCATCATTGGCGTGCGGCCTTGCCTCCAGTGTCTCTGCTCTACTGGTTTGGCGAGGACTCCAGGGGATAGGAGGCGCGCTCATGATTCCTGGCGCGCTCGCCATGGTATCGACTTACTTTGCTCCTTCGGAGCGCGGCCGTGCCATTGGGACGTGGTCGGCTTGCAGTGTCCTAGCCACGGCGATCGGCCCGGTCTTAGGCGGTGTCCTGGCACGCGGGGGACTTTGGCGCTGGGTATTCTTCATCAACATCCCGCTAGCCGTCGCCGCGCTGACGATGCTTTGGCGGAACGTCCCTAGCGATTCCCGATCCAACCGGACTAAGCCCGTTGATTGGACAGGGGCATTCGCCGTCACCATCGGGCTGGTATTTCTAAACTACGGTTTGCTGCAATATGCCAAGGGTGACGCTGTGCGACATCAGGCCATTGCTGCGATCGTCGTAGGAATGCTGGGCCTCGTCGCTTTCGTCTGGGTCCAGAAGCGGGTTTCCCAGCCCTTGTTGCCGTTGGACATATTTCGGTCCCACACCCTGAAAACCGCAAGCCTGGTAAGTCTGGCGTTCTATATGGCGTTCCACGGAATGCTCTTTTTTCTGCCGTTGAACTTGATTCAAGTGCAAGGATACGATCCTGCCATCGCGGGACTGACTCAGCTTCCTTTGATGGCCTTGCTCATCGCACTTTCCCGTGTGGCCGGCAGCATGGTCGATCGCTATGGCCCGAAGCTGCCCCTAACGCTCGGCCCCGCGATCGCAGGGGCCGGTTTTGCTTGGTTAAGCGTTCCTGGACTAACCGCCGGGCCGAAGGAATTCGCCTGGACGTATTTGCCCGGCTTACTTTTGATTGGGGCCGGGCTGGGGCTTACGGCCGCTCCCCTGAGCACTGCGGTGATGGGGTCGATGCCATCCGAGCGGCTAGGACTGGCTTCGGGCATTAATAGCACATTATCAAGGCTGGCTGGTGTCTTGGCCGTCGCAGTCTTCGGAACGGCGGCCGTGATTGCGTTCGACCGTGCATTGCCTGCGCGAACCGCGCCTCTGAATCTAGCGCCTGATCATCGTCTTCACCTGACGCGCGAATCCGTACGTTTAGCTGAGACTCAGCCTCCCTCCGGTCTGTCGCCCGAGTCATTGAGGCAAGTCCAACATGCCATTCAACTCGCGTTTGTGGACACGTTCCGATTGATCTGCGCACTCACCGCACTCTTAAGCTGGAGCGGTGCGGCCCTGGCGATGATCTTGTTTAAAAGCGGGGAAGGCGCGAGGGATTCCCGCAAGACCGCGACCTGAAGTCCCCGCGACCCAAGCAGCGCCCGATTCTGCGCGGGTGGGTCTTGCGCCAGTATGGAATAGCCCCGGTCGTGGCCTACGGAAGGAAAGGCGATGATCGCTCGTCTGGGTCAGAATTCCAGTAGCCCTGAGCCACCGTAAACTGATACATATCCGTCAAGCGTGCATTTTCACTGGATCGCAACGAATGCGGATCGGATTCCTTCAGTCGACCGTGTTGAAAAAACGGAACGCCAGAGAGGATGCCGGTTTGTTCGTCCCGCGACGGCGGCATCCTGCGGATCTCGCGTCGGCGTTATGTCGCAATCGGTTCTCTTATTGGCTCTTTTCGCGAATTTGGGAGGGGCTTTACGCCTGCACGCCGAAACGATCGTCGTCGGCAGAGACGGGTCAATCACGATTCCAGCGGTGACAATCGGGGAAACGGCGGGACCGATCCAACTTCGCTTCGGCTTACCCGTGACGCCTTCCCGGCAGGAGCGAACCAGCGGTCGAGTCTTGCATAACGTCTGGGTCACGAATGGGATTCGGTATCGTCAAACCATCCTGCTCCACAAGGGAAAGCTTCGTCCCGATCAGAATTCGCCAACGCAGCCGATTCTTCTGATCAATCTCGAAGGTGAGAACATTTCGGGCGACTACGCCGAAGCGTCGGCGCGGCTGGTTTTGGAATCTGGTAAACGCCCCCAAGCTCTGTCACTCCGGGACGGATCGATATGGTCCCGGATGGAAAATACCGAACGATGGCTCGGCGTCCTGGAGGTTCCCTCGTCCGGTATCAAGCTCGCGCAAGGTTCGGCCTTGGAGTTCGCCGGTGCGATTCCGCCGTCGCTCAACGGCTCCATGACACTGAAGATTCCCCTGCCCGGCTTTTCCGGCAGCGTTGCCGTGGAGGAACTGTCCGAACTTGAGTTTGACCGCGCGCTGCGGCGCGCCCAGAGCCTGGGCACGGACGAAGGTAGCGGGAGCGAACCCTTCGCAATGACGTTTGCCGCTGAAAGGGAACTTGGGTTCCTTCAGCGTCAAGCTGACGAGGACCGCGCGAACATGCCAGAATGGTGGCCCTCAGCCCCGCCTCTACCACCCCCGGCAGGACAAGTGCGGCGTGTAACGACAGTCGACGAGCTCCTTCATGCGGCAGAGTCGGCCGCTTCGGGCGAGACGATTCTCGTTGAAGAAGGGCGATATTCTATGCCGCGCGTACTCGTCCTAAGAGGTCGGCAACAGATCACGATCCGTGGTGCCAGCGGGAATCCGGACAAGGTGATTCTCAAGGGACGAGGCTGGGACAGCGGGATGGAGCACGACGACATTGTTCATATCACCGCTTGCTCCGGCGTCACCCTTGCGGACCTCACGCTCGCTGATTGCCATTCCTACGGAATCAAAGTGGAATCGGAAAGTTCGCCTCAGGACATCCACATTTATCATTGCCGGTTTCGAGACATTGGGGTGCGGGCGATCAAAGGCTCGGCAGGACAAGACCTGAATAACCGGGCGACGAGAGGTTCCGTGCGCTACTGTAGGTTTGAAAACACCCGGATTCCCCCTCCCGAGTGGAGCTTCGGGGGGGACTACATCTCGGCCATCGATATGATGGCTCTACAAAGCTGGACCTTCAGTGACAATTTCTTTCGCAACATCCGCGGTCAGACCGGAGGGGCTCGAGCTGCGGTGTTTATCTGGGTGCGGTCACGCGATATCATTGTGGAAAGAAATATGTTCGTGGACTGCGATCGCGGAATCGCGTTTGGAAATCCAGGCAAGACGACCGCGGCCACTCCCGACGAGCGGGTTCGACATGTCGACCAAGGCGTGATCTGCAATAATATGATTGCGGGGGGCTCCGACTGCGGAATCGAGCTCTGGTCCGTCGAACATACACGGGTCCTCCACAATTCTATTTGGCGCCCAGAACAAAACTGGTCCCGAGGCATTCGGGTGGGCGCCGGCACGATTGACGCAGAGATCCGAAACAACCTGGTTCACGGCGAAATCAGCTTCGAAGGCGGAACGGCCCGCCTCGAACATAATCTCAGCGGGCGCTGGGACCACTACTTCGAAAAGCCGCCCGCGGGTGACCTTTCGTTGAGGGCCAACGCCGTCCGAGCCATTGATCAAGGGGAATTCTTAGAGGCCGTACCGCTTGATATTCGCGGACAAGGACGCTCCCCAAGGCCGGACATTGGAGCGTGGGAGTTTCGCAAAGAATAAGAACTCGTCCGCAACTCGCAGTTAAGACCGTCGCTTATTCAATCGATCCAGCTGAGCGTGCGGATTCCACCGCGACGGAACCGAATGAGATGTGCTGGCCCAGCGGGCGCCTTTATCTATCCAAGCTCGTCGCCACGACTCATAGGTAAATCCGGCGTCGTCGTCAGACACTCCAAACTGAAAGCCGCACGACGGGCAGATTTCGAAAGACCCCCCCCCGGACTTTGTCCGCGGAGCTTCCTTTAACTTTGGATAACCACAAACCGGGCAGGAATGCGCCATAGGATCAAAACTTCAGCGTTTTAGCGTTCACCTTCCGTCCCGGTTGCCGTTCGAAATAATCTTGGCTTCGCGGCTTAAAGAAGGTCTTGGTTGTGCCATTCCGGTTGTAGGCCGCAAATGCGCCACTCTTGGGATCGTAAATGCGAATCGTCCCCTCGTCGTCGACCTTCGCGGGCAACCCTTCACTTCGGGCGCGTCGCAAAAATTCCCAAGCCTTCCCAGCGTAGTCTTCGGCGTCCTTGGCTTTGAAATCTGCTCCATGCCGCTCGAAATGATCACGCAAGCTGCCTGGATTGCCCCAAGTCTCACGGGCCGAAGGAACCTCTCGTCTTGGCGCCTGGCTGCGATCGGCGTTATTTGAGGCTTTGGACACAGGCCGTTCTCTCAGCGACGCCGTGCCGGTCGTTCGGAACGAGTTTGTCGTTAGGGCAATCCGAGCCGTTTCGACGCTAAAGAAGTAGGTGCGGTCTGGGCGCAGCCCGGTCAAAGGAACGGCATGCCGCAAGGCAATTTCGCCCTGGGCCGATTGATTTAGATTTGAAACCACCAGGCCATAGCGAACAATCCCTCGCGTGGCCACGTCAGTCGTCCATTGCACGACGGCCTTGTCCTCTTCGAGGATCTGCACGTCAGGCCCTTGAACCATTTCCACCGCCGTTGTGAGAACGGGCAAAAGAATAGTCCAGAGTGTCCACCAGCGTAAGACTCGTGAGTTAACCATGGCTCGGTGCAGTGGCAACAGCTTGTCTCAAACCGGATAAATTGCCACCTTTTTTCGGCCCTTGGACAACAGCGGATGTCCGGGAAAAGCCATGTTGCCTCTCGAAGAATCGCTGGATTGCCAAACGGACAATTATTGGCGCATTCGACCGGTGACAGACGTCGCGATGAGAGTCCGACAGCGTTTCTGTTTCAATGTCGGCACTGCGACAATCAGCCAGCCTATATCGATCAACTTTAAGTAAGGCGCTACTCAATCCTCTGGAGTCGCACGGATTCACTGCGCTCGGCCAAAAATGCGTCTCCCTAACTGCGTCGGCGAGAGCCGCCACATCTCCACGAATCGATCTCCAATAGGCATCTTGGGATCCTGGAACATTAGCGATCGCACCGGACGCGTCCTCTGAACCAACGCCGCAGGGAATCGTTGAACATGACGATCGAGTTCATCCTTTACGTCGAAGGTGTAACGGACGGCAACCACGCGAGAGACACGTCCTGTCGTGAGCGTCATTTCGTTGGTGGTTGTTGTCCCAACTAATCGGAGATGCCCGAGGTAAACCAAGTTCACGTCCGACGGAACTTGAAACGCGATCCTGGGCCAAGCGATGTAGGTCTCGTCCGTGAAC
>JBGAIN010000016.1:0-32895 GCA_044225505.1 Limisphaerales bacterium | reverse complement strand
TAGGTCTCGTCCGTGAACTGGCCGACCCCAATTCGCGAAATTACATACTGCCCAGGTGGCAGCTCCCAAAGAAAACTACCGTCCTCCCTCCCGACCGCGGGACTATGCAGAGCTGCACCGGAATGCACCTCCGTCGCATTCAATATAGGTGCTGGCCATCTCGGACGAAATAGGCCATAGGGCAGTTTCTCCTCACCGTCGATCACATAATTTACTTTCCCGAAGACCAGGACTCGGCCAGGCCTAGCGTGCAAGGACGTCTCTTGGGCTCGGCGGACTGGCACGATCGCACAGCCTGCTAACAGGCCGTTCAGAAAAATCAGCCCTGCGAGCCCGAGAAAAGACAGCACACGCCGGTGCGTCGGTGAGGACAGAAACCAAAAGACCCTTTGCATCTGCCCGATCAGTCGCAACGGCTCATTCCAACCTTACAACGCGCGAGTGTAACAGTGAGGTCATTTCTTCAACCTGGCGCCCTCGGCAGTGGGGCGACTCCTTGTCAATCCGCGCATTCCGTGATGATACTGTCCGTCTCATGAAACCCGTAAAGTCTAGTTCCCGTCGCTCTCAAAAGACAACCAGCGCGCTTCGTCTGCATTCGAGCAAGGTTCTGGACGGCCCGGACAGAGCACCGAGCCGTGCGATGCTATATGCCGTCGGCTTCAAGGCGGAAGATTTCCAGAAACCAATCGTTGGGATTGCTTCGACGTGGAGCATGGTTACTCCGTGCAACATGCACATCGACAAATTGGCCAAAGAAGCAGAGGCCGGCGCTAATGACGCAGGTGGCAAGGCGATTATCTTCAACACCATCACGATCTCCGACGGCATTTCGATGGGAAGCGAAGGGATGAAATATTCCCTGGTTTCACGCGAAGTCATCGCTGATTCCGTGGAAACGGTTGTTGGATGCGAAGGTATGGATGGATTCGTGGCGATCGGAGGCTGTGACAAGAATATGCCAGGCTGCATGATTGCCATTGCCAATATGAATCGTCCGGCGGTGTTTGTTTACGGAGGAACGATCCTGCCCGGTTGTCTCACCGGAACGAACCGACTGCTCGACATCATCTCGGTGTTTGAGGCCGTCGGGGCACATGCGAACAAAAAGATCGATGCTAAAGAGTTTCAAGCGATTGAATCGTGCGCGATCCCAGGGCCGGGCTCCTGCGGCGGAATGTATACTGCTAACACGATGGCTTCAGCCATCGAAGCACTGGGAATGAGTCTGCCGAACAGTTCGGCTCAAAACGCGATCTCCAAGGCCAAGGTCGAAGACTGCCGCCGCGCCGGCGCTGCCGTGGTTGAAATGCTCAAACGCGACTTGCGTCCGCGCGACATTATGACCCGCAAGGCCTTTGAGAATGCGATTGCGGTGGTTATCGCGTTGGGGGGCTCGACCAATGCCGTGCTTCATCTGCTGGCGATAGCCCATGCGGCCAACGTTAAACTGGCCCTCGACGACTTCACCCGAATCGGCAAACGCGTACCGGTCCTGGCAGACCTGAAACCAAGTGGCAAGCATTTGATGTCCGAACTCGTCCGTATCGGTGGAATTCGTCCCCTGATGAAGACCTTGCTCGAGGCAGGTCTATTGCACGGGGATTGCCTGACTGTGACCGGCCAGACCATGGCTGAAACCCTGACGGACGTTCGCCCCTATTCGAAAGGACAAACCATCATCCGTCCCTTGACCGATCCGATTAAAAAGGACAGCCATCTCGTCATTCTTTACGGGAACCTCGCCGCCGAAGGCGCCGTTGCGAAAATTACGGGCAAAGAAGGACTACGCTTCACAGGAGTCGCCCGGGTTTACAATTCGGAGGAGCAAGCCCTCAGGTCAATCTTGGATGGGACAATCGTCAGAGGTGACGTCGTGGTGATCCGCTATGAGGGCCCCAAGGGTGGGCCCGGAATGCGCGAGATGCTCTCGCCGACTTCAGCCATTATGGGTCGAGGTTTGGGAAAAGATGTGGCCTTAGTCACGGACGGTCGCTTTTCAGGCGGCAGCCACGGCTTCGTGGTGGGACATATCACTCCGGAGGCCTACGTGGGCGGCTTGCTAGCGCTAGTCAAAAACGGGGATACGATCACAATCGATGCCGAGAAACGGGAGTTGAATCTCGAGGTTCCCGAGCGCGAACTGCGCAAGCGCCGCTCGGCTTGGGCACCGCCGAAACCCCGCTATACCCGGGGAGTTCTAGCTAAGTACTCCCACTTGGTGACGTCAGCGTCCTTGGGCGCCGTTACCGACAAAGACCTGACACTTTAGGCGACTAACAATCGGCGAAACATCTCTCGCAATCCGAGATGGCGTGTCCATTGCTTTGGCTTCGGAACATCTCGCCACACCGTCACGGACGACGCGCCCACTTCTGCAAGTAAGCCAACACTCTGGCGGGGTCAATATGAGAATCATCGCTCAAACGTTCTGTGGCATCGGTATTGAGCACGGTCCCATCCGGCTTCAGAATCAACAGCATAGGAATCCCGCGAGTCAGCGGACTATTCAATCGATGGAGGAGCGTCTGGTTCCTATTTGCCCCGTCCCGATCGTTAACATCAATTAACGTAAGAAGATAATGCTCGCGAATCTCGCGCTTCAGAGCGGGGTCTGAGGTTAGGAGTCGATACATCGCTTGACTGTCGCTGCACCAGTTCGCTCCCAGATCCAAAAGCAGAAGCTTCTGTTCCTTTCGGGCTCGCGCCAATGCGGTTTTCATCTGAACTTCCCCATCCGCGCTTGGATCATAAATCTCTGAAGAACGGATCGGTTTCGGCGCGGTGCTGCAACCGAAGCCAAACAACGCCACCGCCAATCCGATCAGCCAGAACCCTACCCTCAGTTTGGGAATCGGTGTCATGCACTAAACTGAGCAGGTCAGCAACTTTTTGGCAATCCGCCGCTGAATGATCGACACGAACCGCTCAGTCGGCGTGAAAGCGCGCCTGCACGGAATTCTTGCTGTCGAGGCTGCGATCGGATTACCGTTTGAAAGTGAAAACCTCACTTTCTCTCTTGCTGTGTGTCGTCGGAGCCGCCCCTCTCTCATTGACGGCCGCCGATTTGGAATCGGGCGGGGAGGTCGCGGGATGGAAGGCGGCCGCGGTGCGGGAGGAGATTCGCCCTCAATTCGCAGTCAAGGCAGAGGGAGGACACAATAACAGGCCGCAACTGATCATTACCCACGATGAAAGGGCTGGGTTGGACGGCTACTGGACGAGAACGTTTCCCGTTGAAGGAGGTCATTATTACCGGTTTGCGAGCTTTCGGAAAACTGACGGAGTGGCGATTCCGCGTCGGAGCGCGGTGATCAAGCTGCTTTGGCGTGACGGTTCCGGCAAGAGTGTTTTACGAGACGAAGCATCCGGACCGACCATGGATCCTTTAGCGCGATTTGTCACCGACGTGTTGCCGGGCTACACCCCCACCGCTGAGGCCGAGTACCCGATGGACCAAGGGGTCGATGCGCAGGGTTGGACTGAGGTCTCCCAAGTTTACCGAGCCCCATCGCAAGCCCGTCAAGCGGTGGTCGAACTGCATTTGCAGTGGGCTCCCCGAGGTCAAGGGGTGTGGAGCGGCGTGGAACTAGCCGAGACCGCGCGACCGCCAGGGCGAAAAGTCCGGTTGGCAACCGCGCATTTTCGGCCTTCTGCCGGCAAGACACCAGCGGACAAATGCCGATTATTCGGGCCGTTGATCGAAGATGCCGCCCGACAGAAGGCCGATCTCGTCGTTCTGCCAGAGACGCTGACCTACTTCGGCACAGGCCTCTCCTACAGCGAGTGCGCCGAGCCGATTCCAGGACCGTCGACCGAGTATTTTGGTAAACTCGCACAGAAGTATAATCTTTACATTGTGTCTGGGTTGATCGAGAGGGACCGCCATCTAATCTATAACGTCGCTGTGCTCCTCGCTCCAGACGGCCAGGTAGCCGGCAAATATCGCAAAGTCTGTCTACCGCGAGATGAAGTCGCGGGTGGCGTTTCGCCTGGCACTGAATTCCCGGTGTTCCAGACCAGGTTTGGCAAAGTGGGAATGATGGTCTGCTACGATGGTTTTTTCCCGGAAGTCGCACGCGAGTTAAGCAACCACGGTGCGGAAGTGATTGCTTGGCCCGTGTGGGGCTGCAACCCCGTTTTGGCGAGTGCACGAGCGTGTGAAAACCACGTTTACTTAGTAAGCAGCACTTACGAAGATGTGAGCCGCAAATGGATGCTTTCGGCCATTTGGGATCACGAAGGCAACACGTTGGCCAAGGGTGAAACGTGGGGAACAGTCATCGTCGCAGAGGTCGATTTAGACCAACGTTTGCACTGGCCCAGTCTGGGAGACTTCAAAGCGGATCTCCTACGTCACCGTCCTATCTCCGCCAGCGACATACCAACGCGACCATGAATCTTCATTCGTCCTTCGTGACCATTCCGTTAACGGCAACGCCCGTGCTCGTCGCGATACTCCTCCTGACGGGCCCTGGAAAGGAGACCCGTGCTGCGGATATTCAATGGCGACAAGTCTCAAGCCAGGGTGGCGGCTTGGCTATCCCAGGGACATCGACTCAACAGACCGGCGCGCTGGTTGCCGATTTCGACAAGGACGGCGTCAATGATTTTGTCCTGAGCTTTCGCAAAACTGCTCCCGCATTGGTCTTGTATCACCGAGTGGCTGACAGGTGGGAACGATCGGTGATCGACCACGACTTCCTGACGGTCGAGGCAGGTGGTGCCGCGTACGATATCGACGGAGATGGCGATGTCGACATCGTCTTTGGCGGCGACTGGCAAAGCAACCAAGTTTGGTGGTGGGAAAATCCCGCACCGCACTTCAATCCTGGACTTCCGTGGAAACGCCATCTCATTAAGAACAGCGGCAAGAACCAGCATCACGATCAGGTCTTTGGGGATTTCAAAGGCACGGGCAAGCCCCAATTGGCATTCTGGAATCAGCAAGCCAAGACCTTGTTTCTGGCGGATATTCCGACGGACGCACGCGTGGAACCTTGGCCAGCTTTAGCTATTTTCACCGGGACGGCAGGGGAAACCGGTGATAAGGGAGCATTTCTCTATGCGGAAGGAGCCTCCGCCGCCGATGTTGATGGCGATGGCAAGGTCGACCTGCTTGCAGGGAACTACTGGTTCAAGCACCAAGGCGGAACAAACTTTCTCGCCGTGAAGGTCGGACCGGTCGGAGGTTTAATCTTCGCCGGAAAGCTCAAGCCGGGGAAATGTCTCCAAATTGTCATCTCGCCCGGCGACGGCATCGGCCCGCTCCGGTGGTATGAGTGTCTCGGCGAACCAACGCGGAGCGGGGATTGGGTTGGTCACGATCTGGTTGGCCGTGACTTGATACACGGCCATAGCCTCCAACTGGGTGACATTGATGGCGACGGCCATTTGGATATCTTCGCGGCGGAAATGGCGAAATGGACGGAGAGTCGGAAGGATCCTGACAACCCGAACGCAACGGCGTGGATTTTTTACGGTGATGGACAGGGCAATTTTCGCCGAACGGTCCTGACCACCGGACAAGGCTGGCACGAAGCACGCCTGGCCGATCTGGACGGGGATGGAGATTTAGATTTGCTGAACAAACCCTACAATTGGGAAACTCCACGCGTGGATGTTTGGCTCAATAACGGCACTCAACAAAGGCATTGAGCGGTAGTCTGACCCTCTCCGACCGAAGCCTCAGGGTGTCCGGAGTCGCCAGAAGGTGGACTCACCCGAAGCAGGGAGCGGGGTTTCCAGAGTTTGCACGAGGTTCGTCGCGGCAAAAGCAACGACGTTGGTCCACGCTCTCCAGTCCGAGGTCTTTTCCAGGATGTAGCTTTGCCCCATCTCTAACTGAAGGTTCAACTGCAAAAAATCAGCCTGCTTTAGAATCTTGAGAAAGGTGGGCGGCGACAGGATCGTGGGCGTCGGCGGGAGGTGTGCCAGGTCGTAGCCGCGCTGCCGCAGTAATGTGACCAGTCCCTGATCGCCTAACAAGTGCGCTGCCCCAACAATGACTAACGTGGTCTTCGCGGACTGGAGATAACCCTCGATGGTCGGCATCCAATTCTTGTTCCTCTGCGTCAGCAACCTATCGAAGGCCACGGGATCGTTTATAAACTCAGCTTCCGCTCGGGCACGGACCGACTCCGCATCCCCTCGCTTCCAACTCTCAACCAAACTCACCGTGTCTGACACGACCTTGGCAGGATTTTCAAGAAACTGCTGAATCCCAGCGATTTGACCCTCCTCAGGCAGGTCCGCGAGAACATTGATCTGAAAAGCGGTCGATTCGAGAGCCAGAATTGGCTTACCTGCTTTCTTAGCGGCGTCAAAGAAGTGCTGATCGACGCCGTATTTTGCGGCGAACCCGGCCCTCGTCAACTCGGTCTCGGTCAGCGCCTGACTTATCAGCCACGGACGGTAGAGATCGGGAGCCGTGACGTTATTCGCCTTGCGGTAAGCATCCAACAACGCATAGGTCTCGGGTGTCAGATGCGCCTTTACGGAATCGGGCGGTGAATAGGTCCCTTTCGTCACAGTCAATAGCAGCACACTCAATGATGTCGCTTCGTCGAGGTTGATTTCAAAGGTCACTTGGTCTGCCCGCTCAAATGCCGTTTGGAGCAGACTTGGATAAGGCAGGTCTTGTTCGCGTAGCAAGTGAACCGACCCAGCCAGGTATACCGTGGACTTTGATCCTTTAACCTCCCAGAGAAACGGGCGGTTGGCTTCCGTCTGCCCGTCCGCCCTCGAAACCAATGCAGAAGTGAGGAGGCTAACGGTCGCCAAAAGGCGCAGAAAACGAGTCATGATGCCTTAACTTGACCGGTTCTATCCCTGGCGCAACTGGAAAGCGCCCTTCCGCCCCAGCGAAAACGCCGTCATCTCTCTAACCAGCCGTCGCGCAAACGCAGCACTCGATTGCCATAGCTGGCATTGGCCTCTGAATGGGTTACTTGAATGATCGTGGTCCCTGACTGGTTCAGCTTGCGAAACAGCTCCATAATCTCCTTGCCCTGGTCCGAATGGAGATTGCCTGTTGGTTCGTCCGCTAGAATGAGTTTGGGACTGGCCACAATCGCACGGGCCACCGCAACGAGCTGTTGTTGCCCACCTGACAGTTGACTCGGAAACAAGTCCTTTTTACCGACAATTCCAAACCGGTCCAGTGTATCTGCCACAATTGCTTCACGCTGAGACTTCTTCACATCGCGGTAGGACAGAGGAACATCCAAGTTCTCCGCCACCGTAAGATCGTCGAGAAGATGAAACTGCTGAAACACAAAGCCAACATGTTGTTTATTGAGAGCGGCGCGCTGTTTACCACCGAGATCGTGCACAGCTTGCCCACAGAAATAGTATTCGCCATCCCAGGCGCTGTCGTAGAACCCGATAATATTCAGCAAGGTTGATTTACCCGCTCCAGAGGGTCCCATGATGGTGACAAACTCGCCCTCATCAAGGTCGAAAGTGATTTGGCGGAGCAGGAAGAGGGGGCTCGCTTTGCCTTGGATGCTCTTTTCCAAATTGACGATTTTGATCATAGTTTCCATGCGAGACCGCTAGTTCCAGGAGCATCGAGGCAGCTGGTGTGCCAAGCCCCCAAATCGCCCCAGGCCCACCATGTATGGTTCACTTCCGGTCAATGATGTGCCAATTCCGGGAAGCGCGCTTCCCAAGACCGGACGGCGTCGTTCCAGCGCTGAATCCTTGCGTCATTGTCCAAAGGCCGGCACCAAAGCCGGTTTCCAGATTCGTGGGCAAGTCACGGCTTCGTCGATGGACCGCTCGAAGAAAGACGCTCGAACTGGGTCGGATCACCCCAGGCTGCCGCATTCTTTAGATGTTTCAGAATGAAACTCTGCAAATCCTTCGTCGAGGCGGTGATGACAAACCGATCTTGTTCAATCCAGCTGTGGCTCAAAGTTGCCGGGTCACTCTTCAACAGCTTCGCTAACCAATCGCCATTCAGGCTGGTGAGCCGCAGCGACGGCGAGGTTTCGTCCATCCTCAATATCAAATGGCCTCGAACGAGCAGCGATTTGTAAAGCTCCCCGACTTTGGCGGCTTCAAGCCACGCTTTTTCTGGCTGCAAATCCATGAACCGCTGACCGCCCAACTTTAAGAGATGCACTTCAAAAGGAGCGGATTCACCTTTTTCTGTGATAACGAGACGATAGCGTTTCTCGTCGAGCTGCGTAAACGCCCAATGATCACTCGATGATTCGCGCTCGGCCCAGATCCCAAGCACATCCGGATCTTCAATCAAGTCTTTCTCCGTGAACAGAGGGTTTAATGAAGGGAGGCAGCCGCTCACGAGCAACGCAGCAACGATGGCAAAGAGCCGCGCTGCCTGACACGCCCGCCGCGACACAAAAGCCGCAATTACGCAATTCGGATTCGGAAGACGAGTTTTCATAAGATAAACTAGCAATCACCAGATGTATCCATGGCGACCGCAACCGAGGCTACGGATGCCTGGAACGGCCGGCTAGATCAACCCTATTTTCGGTCACCTCTAACTTCCCCGCAATCAGTGAACCAGCGACGCGGCGCCGTTCAGGTGTCCTCCAAAGAATCGCACCCAAAAACTGCGTGAGAAACTTTCGATTTTGGCCATACTGGGCCCGTCAATCGTCCAAGCCTATGCAAAATCTAACCCGGCGGCAGTTTTTTCAGCAGACGACCCGCAACATCGCGGCAGGCAGCATTTCCTTAGAGGCACTTGCCCTTCTGGGCCAGCCTGCTGGCGAACGCCCCCAGCGCGCAGGCCGCGTCCGTGTGCTCAACCCGCGTGGACGGGTGCCGGTGGGATGGATTCTCGACGACTCGACCTGTTTGGTGAACCTGAATCGTTTTGCCATGCCGCAATTCGACCAAACTTTTCAAGGTGCCAATGCGGTGTATCGGCGGAATTGGAAGGACTGGCCAGTGGAAATTCCCGATGCCTTCGTCCGGAAGTTCGGAGAATGGTGTGGCGAGCACGGAATTAAAGGCAAATACAGCGTGGTTCCCTACCCGGCGTGTGTCGGTCGGCTCGATCGCTTCTTGCCTGGCTGGACCCAGCGCGAGCTCAATTCGAGCATCGAACTGGTTCGATCGCTGCTGACGCCTCATTGGGATATCCATCCGGAAATGGTAACCCACACGCGCGTTATCGATCTTCGCACGGGCCACCCCTACCCAGAAAGCACAAGTTCATTCATGGAGAATTGGGACTGGACGACAGGCCGCTCTGTCGAGGAGATGACTGATTATCTGCGGTACGCGCTGCAAATCCTCAAGAACGTTGGCTTGCCCTGCGAAGGCATCACGACCCCGGGCGGGTTCGGTAACCGTGCCCGACCGCAGCTAGCCCAAGGAACACTGCGCGCTGTCCGGGACGTTTTTGGAGCGGAGATCCCACATTACTTTCGCGACCTGTACGACAGTGGAGAGACGAGTGTCGCTCCCCGCGTCGAATATGCGAGCGGATTGGGAGGTCCCGATCCGCGCTGTGTCGTTAGTATCCTCGGCTGCACGGGCGATTGGACCGGTGGATGGGATTGTACGCCACCCGAGGGCGCGGACAGATTTATCACCGAAGATCTGCAAAAAGGTCGTATGGTCGAGGTTATCGAGCGAGGCGAACCAGCCCTCATGGTGGGGCACTGGACTGGCATCTACTGGAATGGCGAAGAATTGGGCTTCAAAATCCTACAAGAAGTGGCGCGCCGGCTACACCAGCGTTTTCAACATTTGGTCTGGATGAAACTGAGTGAAGTCGCGCGATACTGGGCGGCCCGGGAGTTGACCTCATGCCAGCTGGACGGAACCCATCTGACATTCGACGCTCCATTCGCCTGCCCTGACTTCACCTTCCGCATTGAATCTGCCGGAGAGGCTGGAGTGTCTTTGGAGATTGGAGAGACGCGACGGCCGTTAGCGCCGGTCCGTGATGCGCTGGCGCTGAAATCTGGCACTTGTTTTCGTGAAGGGTCCAATGTGAGCGTTTGCGTTGATTTACCGAAGGGAAGATCCCGACTGCAGATCGGCTAGCTGCCAGTGGTGCCTAAGGCCATCCTGTTACGGCAGGAATTTGGATGGACTCGAGTGTCGAAGGGCCACCGAGCCGTGACCGGTTCAACCTGGCGACGAGTCCAGGAATCCTTGGACAATTGCCAGCACCTGCTCGGAATCTGCCGGGTCGCTCGAACGCGTTGTGACCAAGCCTAAGAGAGTCCCATCGGCACGCTGGACAGCATAGAACCAACAATCCGAATAGCCCCAGCGTAACCATTCGCCTCCGAGCCCATTTAAGCGCAGGAGTCGCCAAATATCAGACAGACAGCTCAGGGACTTCTCAAAAGGGCCGCTGTCGATGCGCTCGGAGCGCTGCTGGCTAAATACCGAACGGTCCGGATACCGAAGTCCACAAGCGAGCAAACCGGGGAAACCTGCTTGTCGACTGAGCCAGAGATTCAACTGTTCTTTCATGAGACGACAATTGCTTCGTCGGGAGATTCGACGCGGGAGGAACGGACGAATAGCGAGCAATTGGATTTGAGTTCGACCAGCACACGTGCATTCGGCTGGGCAATTTCCAACAAAGTGGGCTGTCCGAGCGACAACCCTTCGCTGAGCTGAATTGCCTTGTGACGTAGCAAGGTCAGCAGCTGGATCCGAGCCTCTGGACGGGTGGATTGCCATTCATGCCACACATCTCCTTGGTTCGAGCAGAGAAGAACTTCCTCGATTAAGGGCTTGGTTGGGACCGGGCGATCAAGGTTCTCGAGGGGCTTGGTAGGTTCGAGCGGCCAAGAAGCTGATCCCGAGTCAATCGCATTGTCCAACAGTGCTTCGTTTGTCAGGGGCGGGGCCGGTTCGGCAGCTAACTCAGAGCTCTCGTCGCGCTGTCGCGCCGCCTCCATTAGCAGGAATTCCCATTGCCCCTCGATGGTCCGCCTTTCCGGGTCGGAAAACGGATGCAGGCTAAACTCTCCCCGGTTGAGTGCCAGGACTGAATTCAATGCCTGCTCACCGGTCTTGTCAGCGATTTCCGCGTGGATAAAGTTTCCGTCCTGAATGTAAATGCGCCCGGCGACTTTCCCGTCAGTGACTTCGAAGATTGACGAACTGCGCGCGAGGCATTCCATCTGCAAGACATCTTGCAGTTCGACGCGCCGCAATACACCGCGAAAGCCCGATTCGGGCGACTGCAACCCGGTCAACTGCTCGATGGTGGCAAAAACACTTTGCCAACCGTTGGCAACGCGCGGTTTTTCAAGATACAGATCGGCCCCACTGTCGAGGCAGGCCTGACGATGAGCCCCAGTCGCGTCTCCTGTCAGGATCACCTTGGCCAAACTCGGATAACGTCGATGAATGAGGCGCAGGAATTGCACGCCATCGACCACTGGCATGTGGACATCCAAAAGCACTAGGTCGATCGCTCCTTCCTGCAGAATGGCGAGTGCCTTCGCGGTATCCTGAGCGCTCTGGACCTGCCAACGTCCGCTCGAGTATTCCGCCATCAATGCCTGAAGGACAGCCAACAGGCGTGGGTCATCGTCGACCAGCAAAATGCGACGCCGCGGCGGGGTCTGCATAGCGATTAAAGGCCCACCGCCTCGCGGACTTGCGCCCGTGGACCGGAGCCGAGCAGCATCCAATCGTTCACCCGTTCTGCACACCCAGAGTGTAGGAGAAACTCCATATCGAACGACGGCGCGACGAGTTTTTTTCCCTCTGATTGCTGAGACTGCGTCAGCACGTTGGCGGCATGAACGGCCACCAAGGGGGTGAATCCCGCATCGGACAGGCGGATCGGACGATGATGCAAAGCCACGGCCTCGACGATCGGGCCGGGCAGTCCCCAAGTTGCCAACAGGCACCCGCCAATCTCGGCGTGGTGCGTCCCAAAGACCTGCAATTCTGCCTCCCACAACTCGATCCTAGTCTCTCTTGCCAAGTGCACGGCCTGCTGAAAGAGCGCCGCGTGATTTGCCCCCAAGACAAGTTTTCCAATATCGTGCAACAGCCCGCCTGTAAACGCTTGCGCCCCGAGCCCTGGATCATTCACCTCTTCTTCGGCAATGCCGCGAGCGCATTTGCCAGTGGCGTAGGAATGTTGCCAGAGTTGATCGACGGAGAATCCCGGTGTGACCAGGTCATCAAAGTGGGAGAAAGTGTGAGCCAGCAGCACTAATGACTTGGTGGTTTCCAGCCCCAAATACCCAATCGCCTCGTTGGGTTCGTTCACTCGCAATTGGAGGGCGAACACGGCGGAGTTGACTAACTGGAGGAGTTTGGCGGTAAGCGCCGGGTCGCGGCTGATGGTTTGAGCAATATCGTCGAGCGAGGAGGTCGGCGAGTCTAGTTGACTGACCACTTCAAAGTAGAGTTGCGGCGGACTAGGGACCCGCGGCATATTGCCCATCAACGCCCGAACACGCTCTGCGGGAAGCCAACCCTCCAGCGCTAGGGCACTTAGAACAGCTTCTTTGAGCGTACTCACCTGAGTCGGGCGAAAGAGCAAACGATGGCTCGTTCCCGTGGACTTCATCGTCGCCTTCTGGTCCTCAACTTCTGTGCGCACAAACCGCAAACAAGCGGGTTGATGCCGAAAGACTTCATCGAGAAGGGCGCTGCCGGACATTCCCCCTGGAAGACGCCAGTTCGCGACCACGGCGGTATGAGCGGATTGGTGAAGTGCAGCCAAGCCTTCCATCCCAGTGCGAACGCAGTGGAAATGCCAATCGCTGACCTCGCTGCGTCCTTCGCTCCGCAGCTCGCGAATAAAGTCCGCGTCTTCCCCGACCACCAGTATCCGTTTCTGCATCTTTGATTTCCTTATCGGCAATTCCAGTTTCACCTTGAGCGCTGCTTTTCTTCTTCTTCCCACAAAGCGAGACGAACGATCTTCCCCGCATCGGGTTCAGACAGGCTGGTAAATGTCGGGGGCCCAGATCCTCGGTTCAGACGAGGCAAAACCCCCTCGGCCGCAGCCCGAACCCATCGATCTTCCTCGTTGTCCACCGCAATCTTGCGCAACGCCGTTAAGCTGGCCGGATCTGAAATACGACCTAGCGCCTCTACCGCTGCCAAACGCAGATCGCGGTCAGGATTATCCAAGCACGATAGAAAGACCTCCAGCGAAGCCTGCTTTCTATAAAGTGAAGCGTGAGACAGCGCGGCGGGCTCTCGATCGACAGCCGCTGCTGCGCCAATGCGAGTCAAGATATCCGCTGCGGCCTGCCGGACCAGGTAGTCGTTCGTATTGAGTGCGCCTTTCAGTCTCGGTGCTGCTGCTTGGGCTCCAACAGACTGTTCCCAATGGGAATCGATGCGACGCAACGAGTTGCCCGCTGCGCGTCGGACCGGAGCGTGTGCGTCAATCAAAGCTCCAATCAACGCCTCGATAGCGCCCGGGGAACGTAGGTTGCCCAGCGCGTCCGCAGCCGCCAACCGCACGTCGTGATCCGAATCGCTTAACCTCGAGACCAGAGCCGTCATGGCACGATGGTCTTTAAGCCTCCCCAAAGCCTCTACAGAAGCCTTTCGCACCGACCAATGATTGTCTCGCACGGTCGTGAGCAGCAACTCCACGGCTCCCAAATCTCCCAAGCGGCCAACACTCTCCGCACACGCGGCCCGGACATTCGCGTTGGTATCTCGCAGTCCCAGCCGAACCGTATCAGCGACACCCGGTTCGTTAAGGTCTCCCAACGCCTCAAAAGCGACAACGCGAACACTGGGGTCGACATCGCGTGTCGCCGACATCAGAGCTTTCGTCGTGCGAACGTCGCCAATCTCAGCCAAGGCCAGAACAACCGCCCGCCGATTCGAATAGCCCGGGTCGGCGAGCACGGCCAATAGGGGTTCAATCGCGACGGCACCGCATTGAGCAGCGGAGCTAAAATCCTGATTTGCAACAGCTAACAACGCAGTCTCGACTTCGTTGCTTGGCTTCCAACCAAGTTGCTCGAGCGTTCGAGCGGCCGCGGTTCGGACAGACAATTGGCTATCTCGTAAAAAACCACTCAGCGGAGCTGCAAGTTCAGGATCCTTGAGACTCGCGAGACCCCGCAAACACCGTTCTCGGATCGCAGGATCGGCATGGCGACTGCATTTGGTCAAGCAGACCGCCGCTCGGTCATGCGGTAGCTGCGTTAAAACCTCGATGGCGGCCAAGCGCACACCCGGATCAGCGTCCTCGACGAGCTGGAGGGCGAGCGCTTCGCTCGACGAGCTCGGATGCTCCGCGAGTTTCCCAAGTGCCGTAATGCGGCGTTTTGGGTCTCGCGAAGTGAGTTGTTGTCGAGTCCACCACTGCATGATGGGTCCACGCGGCCAAACGATCAGAGACTCTGCCAGCCAGTTCCATGCCGCCGAGAATCGTTAGAGTTAACCACCTCGCAACGGAACCAAATGATTCGTGGACAACATATTACGTAGCACCTAGACCAAGAAAACGGAGTCTCTAAAGTGTTCGTCATTGAGACATCGCTGTCCACACGCGACAAAGCCCAAGACTGGTTAGGTCCTTTTGAGCCCTTGCCGTAGGCCCTCACCGATAGCGATTGACTTGCGGTCGACCCATCGACTCGGCTCACGGTACCCCCCCGGCTTTGTCACCAGTTTTGATGACATGCATCCTCCGCCAAACCAGGTAATCTCAGCTCATCAAAGCCACGCAAGAATCAAGGCCGATGTGTCGCCACGACATCCCATAGAACCTTATGAAAGCAAAACCACTTTTTCTCAAACTGGCGTTCGTTGTCTTATCCGTGTGCACCATTCAACTGCGGCAGTCCAAGGTCGATGCTAACACGGTCATCGATACGTTTGATGACGAGACCAGCATCAGTGCTTGGAGCGCCACGTGGGGGAGTTCTCCCGTCCTGGAATGGTCCAATGAAGATTCGAAAGGATCTGGAAGCTCTGGTTCATTGAAAGTCACCGCGGATTACTTCACCCCTGCGGACAACGGTTGGGAGCAGATGGTTATCACGCGCAACTTCGATCCACCGGTGGTCGGATCCGACTACGTGTCTGTCTCGGTGGATATTAAAGTGGATCCGACATCCGCCGCTACGGCGACAGGACAGTATGGCTACTTCGAATTCAAGCGGCCGGATTCCAGCGCCATGGGCGGGGTCAATCTAACGACGACGAATTGGACCACGGTCACTTTTCCGTTGGCTCCCACTGAAGGATCGCTTTCCGGCATTATCATCCAAAACGGAAGCGGTTCGTTCGGAGGCCCGATCACCTATTACCTGGACAATCTGGTGTTTACCAACGCTCCCTCAGCTCCTCCTACGCCAACGGTCATACTAGCCAAGAATCCTGCCGCCGGCCTCAAGCTCTACGCCAGTGCACCCGGCCAAGCATATCAGCGGCAGAACGTCGTTTACCTCCCTTCAGAAGACCTGGCCAACCAGCTTTGGTGGGCAAATCAACCCGGTCCCGTAACTTATTCTGTGACCTGGGCCGACTTCCCAGACAAAACAGCCTACGCAGGGTTTCAAGGTCACATCATCCTATCGACAGACTCCGCCGGTGATACTTCCCCAGACTGGACAGATGCCAACGTCATCCTCTTGGAGTTCCAATATGTGAGCACGGACGGACCGGCGAACGGCATGCTCTATCGGACCGCGGCAAACGCCGCGGCGGGACCTGTCGGCGTGCTTGGGCAGGTCAGAGCACCGTCGATGCTTGGCACTTGGAGTATTAGCTTCAAAGACGGCACCCATGTGACCCTCACAGCGCCAGACAACTCGACGACAGACCTTCTCATTCCCGACGCCGATGCTGCGCTTTACGAGCCCACGACAAAAGGTGTCAGCGCCTTATTTGGGATTCAACCCAACGCGGGCACGCGCGTTGGCCTATCTGCCGTGATTTCACGCATTCAGATCACTAAAGGCACTAGCGTCGTCGTTGATGACACTTTTCAATCAGCTCAGTTAGATTCCTCAAAGTGGGCGATTCGAGCACAGGATGCGGGGGGAGTCATTACGACCACCCCGGACTTAGCCTATCTCGTGAGCTGGAACCTGCCAGACACTGGGTTCTCATTGCGAATGGCATCCAGCGTTACCGGACCTTGGACCAAAGCTGCCGACCCGCTCCTGGTTGGAGCTCGTCGCGTGACCCTGATCCACCAAAGCGCCCTTCCGTCAGGAGCGGCCGGTTTCTTTCAGTTGATCAAACCGTAGGTGCTCGGTTGGAGTTCGCGGCGAGCCACCTGAGCTCGACGTCATCACCTCGCGTCGGCACGCTCGAGACGGCGGTGCGCTAATGCTTTCTCTCGCGATGTTAACCCTTGACGGTTCGAATGACTCGGGTGCTACTCTCCGGACTAGTACACAACGGAGCTGATCTCCGTGGGACTAACGAAACGAAGCTGTCTGTGAACGCGAACGAGTTCCTCGATCTGGTAACGTCGAATCAATTGACGGCGGTCAGGGCTGCACTTGCCTTAGATGCCAGTTTGGCCCACGCCCACGCCTGGGCAATCGGTACGACAGCGTTGCACGCCGCCGCGCATCGTGGCCTGCGGGACATGGTCGAGTTGCTTCTATCAAACGGCGCCGACGTGCACGCCCGAGAGGCGGCCAGTGACACGACTCCGCTGCACTGGGCGGCTGAGGGAGGACACTTAGATGTCGCCAGAACCCTCGTGCGACACGGAGCACTCCTGCATCCCGAAGACAGCTGGTACCATTTGAGCCCGCTTGGATGGGCCGCGGTTGTGCAATGGGAGCCTGCGTATCACAAAGACAAGCCTGCCACAGCAGCATTCTTAGTGGAGGCAGGCGCTCCAATGGATATCTTCAGCGCGGTAGTCCAGGACCGACCTGATGACATCCGTCGCGTTGTCATCCGTGATTTAAGCGCTTTGCGGCGCAAGCTCGGAGTCGCTGCCGGCGGAATGCAACCGTTGCATCTGGCCAGCAGCCGCGGCTTGAGCCAAATCGTCGAGTTCCTCCTTCAGCTCGGTGCAGACCTCAATGCGCGCACGACTCTTGGAGTAACGCCGCTCGGACTCGCAATGAGCAAACACGACGAACGGACCGTGCGAATCCTGCGAGAGCATGGCGCGCCTTTTGACCTTTCCGCGGTAGTTCTCAGCGGCGACATTCCCACGATTACTGAGGTGCTCCGAGAGAGCACCGCCGACGCGCAGCAACTGGCGGGGCTGCTCTTTGTCGCGATTCGGGCTGGGGCAGAAGAGATTCTCGAGCTTCTGCTCCGAAGCGGCGCTGACCCCAATACTCGATTTCCACAGTTGCTCCGAGAGGTTCCGTCACAAACAGCGCCGTTGCACCTCGCCGCCGCCCGCGGTGCAACCGGATGCGCGAGCCTCCTGCTGGCTGCCGGAGCCGACGCGAATGCTGTTACTGACGACTCCACCCCTTCCCCACTGCACCTCGCCGCAGGCGAAGGTCACAAGGCAACCGTTAGTCTCTTGCTAAAGCATAATGCCGATCGACACATTCGAGACCGCTATTTTGACGCGACGCCAGCTCAATGGGCTGAATTCGGTGGGCACACCGATCTGGCGCTCCTCCTTCAAACATGACCCCCCGGGTCGGACCGGCTCCTCATCCGGTTGCGTAAAGGCCCGCAGGAAAGCCATAGTCGGCGCGGTTTCGACGAGGCATCACCAACCCGGCGTGATGTCCCCGGTCTCCGATTCACGAGATTGAAGAGCGAGGACTGCCATCAACGATCCGTCGATAGATCTAAGCGCACGAAGCTGACCGAATCTGCCTCGAACTCACCGCCGAGGCCCCCGCGGAGCGGACCCCACAAGGCGAGGTTGAAGCTTAATCCATCACCACCCGGACGTTCCAACGCGAAAAACGAGTTGCGGATCAGGCCAAAAGAGAGCATGAGTGTGCGGGTCCTGTAGGTCCGAGCGATGGATCGGATGACCTGTGAAGAGCAGATCAGGGAGTGCCCCCGGCATTTGAGTCCCACCGCACGCCCATCGCAACCGAAAAGAGTCTATGCTGAGAGCCGGTATTGTCGGCTTGCCAAACGTTGGCAAGTCCACCCTTTTTAATGCCGTCACGCGCACCCGCAAAGCGCAGGCGGCGAACTATCCTTTTTGTACGATCGATCCGAACGTCGGCATCGTCACCGTCCCGGATGATCGGCTGGCAGTGCTGGCGAAAATCGCTCGCACGTCCGTAATCATCCCGGCAGCGATTGAGTTCGTAGATATTGCCGGCCTGGTCAAGGGAGCCGCACAGGGTGAAGGATTAGGAAACAAATTTCTGACCCATATCCGCGAGGTGGATGCCATTGTGCAGGTCGTTCGCTGCTTTGAAGATCCGGACATTCATCACGTGGCTGGCGCTATCGACCCCGTTCGCGACATTGAAACCATTCTCACTGAATTAGTCCTCGCTGATCTGGAAGCGGTGCAGAAACGCCTGGACAAGGGAGCTAAAGACGCCAAGCGCGGGGACAAAGTCGCGGTCGCGGAAGCCGAGGTGCTCAACAAGTTGATCCCCCATCTGAATGGCGGTAAACCGGCGATCACTCTGACTCTCACTCCCGAAGAGCAAGGGATTGCGCGCGGCTTTTTCCTCCTCACGGACAAGCCGACGATCTTTGCGGCCAATGTGAAAGAGGCGGACTTGGCCACCGCCGATTCCAACCCGCACGTGAACAAAGTACGCGAGTATGCCCGCACTCATATCGCTTGCGATACGGTCGTTATCAGCGCGCAGATCGAAAGTGATCTGGTCGACCTTTCGCCCAGTGAAGCACAGGAGTTTCTGCAATCGCTAGGGGTTCAGGAGTCTGGGATTGGCGCACTGATTCGCAGCACCTATCGGCTGTTGGGGCTTCGGACGTACTTCACGGCCGGTGAAAAAGAAGCCCGTGCGTGGACGATCCACGCGGGAGATACCGCTCCGGCCGCTGCTGGCGTCATCCACAGTGACTTTGAACGCGGCTTTATCAAAGCGGAAACGGTCGCTTACGACGACCTGGTCAAGTGCGGCTCGGTCGCCGCTGCGCGTGAAAAAGGCCTTTATCGGATGGAAGGCAAAGAATATGTCGTGCAAGATGGCGACGTGCTGCTCTTCAAATTTAACGTCTGATGAAATTACGCCAAGGCCAACTCTGGGATGTGGGCGGTAAGTTCATCCGCATCGTTGTTCTAGAGCGACTCGCGGTAGAATACAAACAGATGGTCGATATCGAATCCAAAGAAGGCACACACCATCGCGCGACGAAGAAGCAGTTCTGTGCCCTGGTGAAGCATGCCAAGCTCGCGACCGCACCGCTTGACCTCTCTCATGAATAAGGCGGAGCTTCTCCAACAGATTGTCACCCAACTGAGCGACAACTTCGCGGTGCTCGAGAAGGCGGCTCGGGCCTCGCATGCCGAGGCCACTCACGAGAGCAGCAAAGCCGAGAACAAATACGACACACGCGGCCTTGAGGCGGCTTACCTCGCTGGCGGCCAAGCGCGCCAGGCGAAAGAACTGCTCGAGTCCATTAAGGTTTACGAGAACCTCGCGATCCGGGACTTCGCCCCGGGCGAACCGATCGATCTCGCCGCCGTCGTGGAACTCCAGGCCGACGCAACGTCAATATTCTACTTTCTCGGCCCGAGGAATGGAGGCATGGACATCCTTTGCGATGGCAGGGAAGTGACCGTAATTACTCCCCAATCTCCCCTGGGCGAACAATTGATGGGGAAGAAAGCCGGCCAACGTTGGACCGCTAAGTTGGGGGGTGCCACGGTGAAATACAAGATTCTGACTGTCGAATAACCCCAACTGCACAACGCCGCCATTATGAAAATTGAAAAGCTAGCCTCAGGCAACGGACCCGCGCCACAGTCTGGAAACACCGTCACCGTCCACTACACCGGATGGCTCCCCAACGGCACTAAATTCGATAGTTCCGTCGACCGGAACGAGCCATTCTCCTTTGTGCTTGGAGCTGGCGAAGTCATTCAAGGCTGGGATCAAGGCGTGGCAACCTTGCGCGTCGGAGACAAAGCCCGTCTTACCATCCCGCCAGAACTGGCCTACGGTTCGCAAGGTTATCCCGGAGCGATCCCACCGAACGCAACCCTCATTTTTGAAGTGGAATTGCTGGCGGTCAGCTAAGCCTTTCGTTTAGAACAATTAAAGGTTCTGCGTCGGAGGTTACCGTGAATCGCTGGCGCTGTCCGCAAATTGCGGACACCTCACTCAGGTGGGCGCTGGCACGATGAAAGCCAGGGTGTTCCCTGCCCGGCTTGAGCTGGAAGTCTCCCTAAACGTCGAGGACGACCAGTTCATGGTCCAAAATCGATGGGATCTTCATCTCGACATAAGGCGGAGCGATTGTCACCTCGGGTTTATGCCCGGAAACCAAGCGCCGTACTCTGCCCGCCTGCACCCCATCGGAAGTCGAACACGCAGCACCTATTCCGGCAGCGGCACGAACTCGCAGATTCGGCCTTTCATCATCATGGGGTTGGTTAAATTGACCCGGTGAACTGTCACCGCGTCTTCTTGCTGCCACACCGAAATATCGAGCACCCCTGAACCTTGCCCCCAGTCCCGAGGTTCCTCGTGGAGCGCCCAAGTCACAGCGTTCCGAAGCAACCGGCCTGGGCTGGCGCGGATTAACCTTCTCCAAGGCAAGTCCGGATACGACGGAATGAGAGTCAGGGGCGCAACAAAGGTGGGATCTCGCGAAAGTCATCGAGCTAAAACTGCGGATCTTACTTCCCAGGGTCATCCTCTGCCAATGTCAACTGCCCAGCGCATGGCTCGACGGCACCAACTCGGCCCCAGCGTGGAGTTCGGCAAGTGTCCCGCCTCGACCGTAACGTTGCCGACAACGGCAGGGAATTGCGCAGTGACTGAAATCACCGCGCAACTCCCGGTCTGGATGAAGCCACGACGGGAAAGGTTCATCTCCGCCCTTTGCTCAGGTTCGTTAAGCGTCCAACCGAGGCCGTTCCCAGGGCTGGCGATACGGACGGCGCAGCCGTTGAGTCGCTTCCGAGTCGTTGCTGACGATACGTTTGGCCGGATCATAGGCCAGCGGTCTCCCGAGTTCCATGGAAAGGTTCGCCAGGATACAACTCGCCGTTGAAATGTGCCCTTGTTCGATGTCAGCCACCGGTCGGCTTCGCTTTTCAATCGCCGCCAGGAAATCGAGCATATGTCGACGCGTTGCTGGAGCTGCGTGCAATTCTATATCCTTTTCCGTCACATCCTCCGGGAACTGTTCCCGTTCAAAAATGCAATCCTTGTGGATCGATTCGCCCTTGCCTTCCGGGGTGAAATCGTAACTTGTGACGCTGGCTTTCAGCGTTCCCTTCTCTCCAAAGAGAGTCAGAGCCCAAGGATATTTAGGATCTGGCGGCGTGCCCCAGGTGCGGTGTTGCCAAACGACGCTTAGATCGTCGTAGTCAAACGTCGCGGTTTGTGTATCCGAGATATTCGATTTGCCCTCCTTCTGCACGTAAATCCCGCCGGTAGAAAAGATTCGTTTCGGCCAGCCGAGCCCGAGCATCCAGCGCGCGGTGTCGAGCATGTGCACGCACATATCCCCCACGATCCCGTTGCCATATTCTTTGAAAGTGCGCCACCAGCGAACGTGAGGCGTTCCGTCATATGGGCGTAAGGGCGCTGGTCCGGTCCACATCTCATAATCCAGATTCTCCGGCACGGCGCTCAACGGCGGATTTCCGTTGGCTCGCATATGATAGTAACAACACAGCTCGACATGGGAGATCTTGCCGAGCAAGCCAGCATCCACGATGTTCTTTTTCGCCTCAATGAGATGCGGCGTGCTCTTCCTTTGCGTGCCGACTTGCACAACGCGATTGTGTTTTCGCGCAGCCGCCATCATGGCTTCCCCCTCGAGAACATCGACGCTAATTGGCTTTTGCACGTAAACGTCAGCTCCCGACTCGACCGCTGCGATCATCTGCAAGGCGTGCCAATGATCCGGTGTTCCGATGAGGACGATGTCCAGGTCTTTTTCGGCGAGCATCTTCCGGTAATCGCGATAGGTGCGCGGCTTTTGCTTGGACTTTTGCCTCTGGCTAACGAGATCCGCCGCTTCGTTTAGCAACTTCGTGTCGACATCACATAGCGAAACGACCTCGACGGGAGAAACCTGGATCAGGCGGAACAAATCGCTCTTCCCGTACCACCCTGTTCCGATCAGACCGACTCGTTTTGGCTTTTGATTGATGACGTCTGCACCGTAGGCGCCGAGAGTGGAGAGCGCGACCGAAGCCGCCGCCGTCTGCAGAAACTTTCGGCGATTGATCATGAACGGCGCAGAGTTCATTTGGATGGGTGGTTTTGAAATGGTCATGGACAGAGTATGAAGTGAACCTGGAATCCGGGCAAGGCCAAGGCTTCACTGTTTGATCGAGGTTGATCCAGCCGCCCCGGCAAAACGGATTCGCACGATCCGACAGGCTCTATCCAATAGAGGGCCGCCGCCGAACCGCCCGGCCAGTCCGGGCGGTTGCGCAACGCATCGAACCATGTGACTCAAGGCTCCACGTTCAATTGCCTCTGCTCTCCATTGATCTGAAGCTTAAAGGGGATTTCGCCCGGTCCGATGACTTTCACCTCTTCCGCGCGACCTTTCGCCAGCACTTCGGGCGTCAGCAATCCTGTGGCCGCTGACGTCACCCCAATCCCAGCGTTAACAGACCCGCGCAAGTCTTTTCCCAAACACGGTTAACGGTTTTGGCAGGTCGAGGAAAACGGCCACGGCCACGGCCGGTGGAATGCGCACGAGAGTTGCAAAGCGTCGACCTGAGCGGCTGAGCTCCACGTCGATCGCGCGGCCTTAGATCGTGATGTGCTGAGGTCTCGGTGCGGTGCAATGAAGCTTCGATCTCCATGCGATCCCGACCTGACCCAGCTCAAAATCTGACCAGCACCTCATCGAGACCTCATCGAGACCTCATCGAGAGGTGAACGCAGAGATTGTCAGCGATGTGCCAAACCATGGCCAGTGTTCAGGTCGACTAGGGCACGCCATCGCTCGTAGCTCCCCCGGTCATCCGCGTCCGACTATTCGCGCGGTCCACCCAGAGACCTTTACCCTGCTAGAAACGCGGAACGAGCGCAATTTGCTCTCAACGTTCACGCTCCAGGCAGGATCAAGCAGTTTGGGAGTGGACTGCGCAGAGCACGACCGTCGCAGCGACTTGGGGACAGGTTTTATATGGATTGTTCAAGGTTCCACTGCTACCTTCGGCCTCACGAACTCTGAACGATGACGTCGCTAGTGCGACAAATCCACCGCTGCTCGGCAGCTGGATGGGGAGGGCTGACACGCGTGAACGCTTCCGTATCTGATCTGGCCATCTTGAAGATTGAGCGTCCGGACAAAGCGCTTTGGACCTATTACCTGCTCCGGTCTCTCGTGATTCCGCCTTTGTTTCCGATTTTGGTGATCCCTGCCTATTTCAGATACCACACCATGCGGTATCGGTTCACGGATGAAGGCATTTCCATGAAATGGGGCATTCTCTTCCGCCGGGAGATCATCCTGAATTACGCCCGGATCCAAGACATTCATCTCCAGTCGAATCTCATCGAGCGCTGGCTCGGTTTGTCGCGGATCTTGGTGCAAACCGCTAGTGGCAGCAGCTCGGCCGAGATGACGATCGAAGGGATAAAAGAGTTTGAAGCCGTCCGGGATTTTCTCTACTCCAAGATGCGAGGAGTCAAAGATGCCGCCCATCGGCCAGCGTTGGAAGGACCCTCTCGAACGGGTGAGCCGAGCTCGGAGTTGGCGTCCATCCTGCGGGAAGTCACATCCGAGTTGCGCGGGATTCGAGAGATTCTTGAGGCTAAACAGTCTATAAAGAAAGGAGGCGCTCCCGGTGTTTGACTGGATTCGCCACCGCGTCTTGCGGCTGCTGCGCGTTCCTGCCGAGCCGGACCCGCCGTTTGGAGCGCCCACCTCAGTTCGCGTCTTCCGCGCCAGCCGTAAACTTTTCCAGCTGCGACTGGTGGGCTGGAGCGTCACCCAATTCCTGGCCTTGGCCGCAATCATCTTCTGGATGACCGTGGTGCTAGCGACCGAGCACGAAGCGCAAAAGGCGCACCAGGAAGCGAGGCAGCAAAGACGGGCCCAACGACCTTTGAAGCCGGGAAAGCACCGGTCGTTTGCCCAAGCGTTTGAAGACGTGGCGGGACGCGTCCCGATGTGGATATTCTTGCCGATCTGGATTGTGAAAGGACTGAGCTTGGTTGTTTATCTTGGCCAGATTGCCGTCACCTACACCGCGATCCGCCTGGACTACGAAATGCGCTGGTACATGGTCACCGACCGAAGTCTGCGCATCCGTAGCGGGCTATGGAAAGTCGAGGAAATGACGATGAGCTTTGCCAATCTCCAGCAAGTCACCGTCTCCCAAGGACCGTTGCAGCGGTTTTTCGGCATTGCCGATCTGCGGGTGCAATCGGCGGGAGGTGGTGGCGGCGGCGATCCCCACGGGCAACAAGGCCCCAACATGCATACCGGGATCTTCCGCGGGGTCGATAACGCTCCGGAAATCCGGGACTTGATCCTCGAGCGCCTCCGTCAGTTTCGAGAAACTGGGCTGGGCGACCCGGACGAGATCCGGCAACGGCCATTTCCGGCAGTCCAAAGCGCCGACCCGGACACTCTGACGAGCGCGCGACAATTGCTCGAAGAAGCTCGCCGGTTGAAGCTGGCCCTTGCCCCCCGCAACTCCGATCAATTCTAACGGAAGCCGCTGGGAGGGTAACTGCAAAACCAGTTGCGAACGTTCTTATCGCCGACGCCGAGGCCGAGGTTTCGGATGCATCAGCACCGGAATTCATCCCAACCGAAAGCGCGCAACCTTGATCCATATCAAGCCCCGGCGCGACCGGTTGTTTACCCGCCGCCGGAAGCCGGTAGACTAGGGCGATGGAACAAATCCACGGTCACGCGGTCATGGACATGATGATGCAGTCGGGCAAAGTCTACACCCGTCCGACCTTGCTCTCGGATATTATAGCGAATTTTGGTCCCAACGCTCGTTTCTATACCTGTTCAGCGCAGAACCTCACCCCAGAAGGGTTGATCGATTTTCTTCAGGCCAAGGGCAAATTCGTTCCTCGCGACGACGGGTTTCAGACCCGGGCAGACTTGCAGTGCAATCATTGAACCGAAAAGTCCAGCCGAAGAGCGGTGCTTTTTCGATTCAATCCTGGCGCATCCGGAAAAACCGGTTGGGTGGCAGATTTAAGATCTGCCAGGTGGACGTCCCTGTATTGGTTAGATTCGTCTGAACGGCACGCCAATCTCCCAGAGGGGAGCTCGACTCCAATACGTGGCGTCCCACGGCACCTTGCCCTACGAGACTAAGAATCGGACCCGTCGCCTTGCTCAAGCTCAACTGGGCGCGAACACTCTGGGCCGCCGCCTGGTTCAGCTGCTCTAACGTCGCAAGCTCAGCCTCCCAATAGGATGGTAGCGTATCCCACGGATTGTTCCCGCTGTCGTCGGTCACGTAGATAAATCCAGCTCTGCGCGTCGCAGCCAGGTGGACAAAGTTGGTCATCACTTCGGTGGAAGGGACCGCGTAAGTCAAATGGCCGAACTGCGTCCGCGGATATCGCTTCGTCCAAGCCGCGGGGACAAACTCCGGATAACCCGTATGATGTTCAAAAATGACGACAACATCTGCCGCGGGACGTTTGAGGTACGCTTCTTCTGTGTTCGTTCCGGGGTTGCCCACGACTTGGTAACGTGGGTGAAGTTCGCGGGCATACCGCTGGAGTTGGGCATAATACTCCAGAGAAGCGGTTGTCAGGTCGTTGGCCATTTCGTCGACAAAAAAGCCATCGATGGGATACCCTTCATGCCAGCGTCCCATGTCCGACTTAACGACCTCACTAGCCCGCTTGCCGTACTGCGTGTAGACGTAGGCGATCACTTGGCCTCCCGCGTCGCGAACGCCTCGCATCGCTTGCACATACTCCGGGCGAGGCGCCTCAGGCCCACCCGGACCATTGAAAATATTCGCGATAGCGACGAGCGGAACGCGCCGGGCAGCCTCTGCCAGGCGCTCCCACTCACCGGACTTCGGCTCAAAATAGGCCGGGACAAGTAACGCGAGACCTTCCCCAAGAGCCAGCGGTGCTCCCCGCAACATGAGACCCGTGAGGGCCAAGCAGACGATACGGTGCATGCCCCGTCGCGTCACCGCGGCACCAACCGGTAAAAAGTCTGGGTAGGGGTCGGCGTGGCGTCAAATGGGCTGCTGGCATTGGGGACGTCTTGCCATTGCACCGGACTGAACGAGCCGGTGGCCTGCAGTTTCGCTGCTCCTGTCCAGGTGATCCGGATGCCAGTCGCCGTCCGAACGGCGCTTAAGGGGCCCAATTCGGTCACTTCGTAATTCTTGAGCGTGTGCACGATCACGCCACTTCCGTTGTCGGGAGCGGTATCTTTCGCCTGGAAACCATTGTTCTCGCTTTCGAGCACGAGGGCGATAGTATCCGACTTGAACACCGAACCGCCGGCGTCCGCATCTGCATACTGGGCCTTGCGCGAGAAGCGCACCTCAAACTCCGTGCCGGGCGCCTCGGGAAACGCCAGCCAATCGAGGTCGTTCACCGCGCCGTCATTAAAGACGCCCGCCTTCTGCTCGTAGCCGCCGCCACCCTGAATCAACAGTTCCGAGCCAAGCCCGTTGAATGCGTACCCCGTTGTCACATCATTGTCGGCATCAACAAAAATGTTGTTGTAGAAAATGAACGGATCGCCCGCACGCCAGAGGGTGAAATGGAGATAGACAAAATCATTGTCGCTGGCAATCGACACGTCTTTGAAGTCCGCATGGGCGCCGGTTTCAGGCCCGGCATCGTCGGGATCCGAGGTGACCACTTCCACGCCTTCCCAGTCCGAAAAATCACCGTCGATCTGGATCGTAGCCCGGAAGGACTTCGCCGAGCCGGAGCCAATCACATTGGCAAATCGATCTTTGACGTTGGAAACGGCCACCGTGTAAACGGTCCCAAGCTGCGCCCGAGCTGTCTCGAGAATAACGAGCGCGCCGTCATCGGCGCTCAGCTGGGCAGTGCTGACCGCGAGGGAAGGAGTAATGACGAAATTGGCGGGAGTTACCGATGCCGCGTCCACCGCCTCCGAGAACTTGAGCGAGATGCGTCGTCCGCCACCCGACACCGCCAGCAACGTTGGAGGAACACGGTCCGTATTGACGGTCAGGAGGGCCGTGCGGCTGGTCAACGGGGCCGTGACGCGGTTGCTCACGACGACCGTGTACTGGCCCGCATCCGACGCCAGCGCAACCGGGATTTCATAGACCTGGTTGGTAGCGGCGCCAAGCGCTACTCCATCTTTGAACCATTGAACCGCGATCGGTTCGGAACCAGCCAGGCTGACGGTAAATCGAGCCGTTTCACCCGCCGTAACGGTTAGGTCAGCAGGCAGCTTGGGGTCGGTAAGAGTCACTGGAATGGCGCGTGTCGTCAACGTGATGGCAGGGCTCACGACGTTCTGAATCACGGCATTGCCCACTTTCACGGTGTAATCGCCCGCATCTTGCACGGTCACCTGGTCGATCTTAAACGTGGCATTGGTCGCACCGATGATCGTAGCGTTCCCTTTGAACCACTGATAGGTAATCGGTTCAGTTCCGCGGACCGTGACGGCAAGGGTCGCGGGCGCGCCTTCATCCACGGTCAACGTGCGCGGAGCACTCGGCTCTAGAATCGCGACTGGCAAAGCATCACTGGCTAGCAAAGAGAGTCCAAAGACCAGCTCGCTCGCGTCCGCAGCCTGGCGGTGCAGCTCCACGGCGAGAATGTTTTCACCGACGACCAAGGCGCTCGCTGGAACATCGATAATCTCAACCGACCCCGGACGCGGGTTGACTCCTGAGGCCAGTGTTGCGGCCGAGATCGCACCCGCAGCAAGGCGAACTCGAGCCACTTCTGCACCGTTCAGCCACACCAAGGCTCCATCGCTCAGGATATTCGAGGCCACCAAACTGAGCCCGTCCGAGTCCTTGTCCCAATTGAATTTCGCTCGCAAGTAGAACGTGGTGACTTTCTCGGTCAGAGGCGTCACGACAGGTGCCGGGTAAACTGAAGGATCCGCGGTTTTCCCAAATAAGGCCCGCCCGGACTCCCACCCTCCTTGCGAGTCATCGAAGCCAGGCTCCCGCCATTCGGACGCTGGCTCGGTTCCAGACCGGTTGAATTGCCAATTCGCCGCCGTCAGGGCAACGAGCTGCACCGTTCCGCTGGCGTGTGGCGGGGCGGCCGTCAACGTGTACTCAATCGGGCCATCATCCTTCGCGATATCGACCTCGCCGAAATTCGGGTTCTCCGTTTCCAGCAGGATCGCAATCGTCTCGCTCGTGAACACCGGGGTGCCGTCGTCATACTTGGCGTGGCGAGAAATGCGAAACTCAAATTCTCCTGCGGACCCCGTCGGCGCCGCAGACCAACCTAGGTCCGCGATTAAGTTACCGTCATTGAACGTGCCGTTCTTTTCCTGGTAACCCACTCCCCCCTGAATCAGCAACTCCGATCCTGTGCCATGCGCACCATAGCCCGTTGCGGAGTCGCCATCGGCATTGATGAACACGTTGTTCTGCGAGCGCAGCAGAGACCCGGTATTGTAGAACCCCACCCGGACAAAGACATAGTCCGAGTCGTGCGCGATCCAAACCGTCTTGAAATCCGTTCCCGCATTAGCACCTTCTTCGGACGGGTCAGAATAAGCAACGGGAACACCTGCCCAATCCGAGAAGTTTCCGTCGATGGTAATGTGTTTGAAAGTCCCAGCGACTGCCAGGGGTGAAACTCCCGCGACCCAATGGCTGAACAAGACAGCAGCTCCGATCGATCTGAGAATACGACGCATAGTATGAATCCGATGATGGTTTGTCTCCGAACTGCAAACGCATGAGATTGCCGCTCTTTCTGAGTCATGACCAAGTTCCTCCGACAGACCAATGGACGGTGAGGCCCAGAGCCAGCGCGAGCCAAGCTTCGACGGGCTCGATCCCTCAGGCAAGACAAAATCAGCCTAGGGACGGACGCTTGGCGGGGCCAGGCCAGAGTTGGGTCAGCGTGTAGCCAATCGCGAAAGTCAGAGCGTTACCAACAATTCCGGCATAGTAGCTGTCAAACCCAGCCGCCCACTTCCAGGGCCACGCCATTGGAATCCAGCCGAGCTCCCGGCCGGAAACCCAGGCTGAAAATAAGATGGCGCAGCCGATGCCGACACCGACCGCCCTTTCGTGACCGCGAGGGCCAATAAACCCGAGCACAAACAAGCCTAAAAGCCCGCCGGCGAGAATGGATTGAAACTCCGTCCAAAGATGCTGCAGTGTTTTGGTCTCCGATCGGAATAAAAGGTAGGCGCCGCCGATCATGATGACCGAGCTGCCTAGGGTGACCCGCTTTGCCGCCCTCACGTAGTGCGCTTCTATCGCTGACTTCTTCCAATGCCGCCGGTAAATATCCGTGATCAACACGGCCGCGATGGAATTCATCGCCGACGACATGCTGGACATCGCCGCGGCAAGCACCGCCGCAATGACCAACCCCGTAAATCCTGGGCCGAGTTGACGGGTGACAAAGAATGGAAGAATCTCTTCGGCTTTACGAGTGCCAGTCAGCATTTCCTTGGCCTGGGGGTCCGGAAAGACTTGGTAGAAAACATAGAGACCGGTTCCGACCAACATGAAATAGGCCCAGGTTGGCAAACAGGACCAACAGCAGACCCACATCGCGCGGTCCGCGTCGCGTTGGGACTGGGCCGCACAATAGCGCTGCACGACTTCCTGGTTGGTCGTGTAATCGGTCAGCCATTGGACAATACCGACGAGGAGCAACATCAGCACCGTCTTGTGACTCAACGATATGCCCCAAGGGATAGAGTGTGCTTGCCCGTTCGCGCCCGTTTCGCTAAATGCGAACTTGCCCTCCGTCCATCCCACCGACAGGAGCTGTCCCATACCGCCGGGCAATTTCCAGACGATCGTGCCGAGGATCAGCAACCCCCCCGCAGTCAACAGAAAGGACTGAACCACGTCCGTCCAAATCACAGCTTCTAACCCCCCCATGATCGTGTAGTACGCCGTGAACGCACCGCCTAACAGGATACACACGGAAACATTCCAGCCCGTGAGCGTATGCATCAGCAGCGCCACCAGGTATTGGATGAGACTGATCCGAATGCATTGGGATACAATAAAAACGCTCGCTCCATAAACACGCGTACTCGGTCCAAAGCGCCATTCCAAATACTCGAAAAGCGAAGTTACCTGATGCTGACGAAAAACCGGCAATAGGAACCGCGCGGCCAGCCAAACGCCGATAGGCAAGGTCAGACAGATCAAGTATCGCAACCAAGCGGTCTTAAATGCGTCGGCAGGATAGGCGACGAATGTGATGGAGCTGATCTGGGCTCCAAATAACGAGATTCCCACCACCCATCCGGGATAAGAACGATTGCCAACAAAATATCCTTCGCTCGTTTGGGCACGACGGGCAGCCCGGGCGCCGATCCAAGCCATCGCCACGAAATAGATGGCGATGATCAGCAGGTCGGTCAAATGAAGAGACATTATCAGCGACGCGTGATCACAAATCGTTAACCATTCGGCCGCGGGCTGTCAGCGGGAGTGCGCAAACTCTCCAACATCATCGCGCGGTTTATGTGTCGCACTTCCCGGACAATCAGCTCTCGCATGGCCTGTCCTGAGGCCGATTGTTGAGGATAAGAAAGAAACTCGAGCTTGAGATCGAGCGCTTTGGCGCATTTCCAGGCGAGCAAAGGCCAGAGCACACCCACATCACCAATGAGCGGCAGGCTGCCCTCGTGCCGCGCAAAGCCGGACATCTCCATTCGAAATGGGACTTTGAACAGCTTCGTCTTTGGCAACCCGTCAGCAATGGCCTTCTGCACCGCACCGCCTCCCCGCTCCATTTCCCAGACCTGCTCCAAGGCCGGATCAAGATCCATTCGGATCAGGCTCTTCCCCTCAAGGGTGTAGGTGAAATGATCCTGCCACCCAGCCCACAAGCCATGACCGGTGTAGGTTTCAAACGGCCCGTCGTGAATCTCTTGGGTCAACGCCACAGCGGACTCGATGATGACCGAGGCGTCAGCCAGAAGCCGCGCCAGACGGTTCGCTCGTTCCATGAGACTGATGCTATCCCCAATGCAGAGCCCCACCATTCCACCGCCAATCAGTTGTGGAATTGAGACTAGCACAGGAACCCCTCGGCGCACCCCGGCACCGATCATCGTGCGCGGATCGGCGCCCAACCCGGCAACTTCCTCGAAGGTTCGACCGTGCGCTCGCGCCAACGCCAGAATCTCCAATGAAAGCCGCTCTAGCCAAAGCCCCATGGGATAACCGAGATTACCCGCGGCCTTGATGATAGTCTTGCCCGGCGCCTGTTGGAGACGTTCGATCAAGCCTAAGTCCAGAGGCATCTCGCGGGTCATCTCGCGCAAGGCGGCATCGCTCATCAACGTGAGTTCAAACTCGCCGCCGCGCGGGAGCAAGTAAGCTGGAATCCCTAGTGGAGCCCCAGGACAGCGCTTCACTTGATCGAGAGTCCCTCCCATCTCGTGAGAGACAACGGCGGAACTGGTGGTCACCCCGTCAATCAATCCCACGCGCATCAACTCGGCCAACAATGTGGTGACGCCTTCATGGACGTTCGGTCCACTCCCGGTAACTACCACCACTCTCTGCCCGCGTTGTTTGGCCGCAACCACCCGCTCGACCGCCGTCTCCAACCGTCCTCGAGTGCCCTTCGGCAGGTCCGCTTCAAGCGCAGCCAGCAATTGAGTGTCCAGAGTCATGCATTTGGAAGAGAATTGGCGGAGCCAAGCTGGCGATCGCGCAGCATCTGTTCCGCTCGCTGCAGATCCTCGGGCGTATCGACGCTGAAACCACTGAACGCATGGTCCGCGGTCTTGGTTTCGACAACCCGGAGCCGATATCCATGCTCCAAAACGCGCAACTGTTCGAGCGACTCGACTTGTTCAAGCGTGGTCGGCGGCAGCTTAGCGAGGGTCAGTAAGAAATCTCGCCGATACACGTAGAGTCCGACGTGTTCGTAAACAACATGCGCCACTTGCTGTCGAGGATACGGGATGAGCGACCGCGAAAAATAGAGCGCATTGCCTTGGCGATCGACCACCACTTTGACCACATTCGGATTGGCTAGATCCTCGTCCCGCGACAGGGGGTGCATCAAAGTGGCCATCGGCAGCGCCGGTTCGTCCAAGAGTGGTCGCACGGCCTCATCGATCATCCGGGGATCGAGAAATGGTTGGTCACCCTGGATATTGACGATGATATCGGCGGAGAGAGTATGCGCGACCTCGGCAAGCCGGTCCGTTCCGCTCGGATGCTGCGCGGACGTCATGATGGCGCGTCCCCCACCCTCCTCGACTGCAGCGCGGATGCGCTGGTCGTCCGTTGCCACCCATACCTCGTCCAGGACCGAAGCGCCTCGCCCCCGTTCCAGCACATGCAACACCATCGGCTTGCCAAGAATGGGTGCGAGAGCTTTTCCGGGCAGGCGCGTCGACGCGTAGCGGGCCGGAATAATTCCAATGATCTTAGATTTTTTCAAAAGATCCGATTCTCGATGCGCGGCGCACCGGCGTAGGTCATGGCGGTGTCACCTTGACCCAGTCGACGTCCAAGGCCACGTGCTTAATCGACCGGTGCCGTTCATCCTCAGGCTGAAACGTGTAGGTCAACTGGAGACGCCCATCTCGAGTCTGGAGCATCGACGGGTAATGAAAGCGCCCTCCCGGCCGGCTCTCGACCGCCCTCTTCCAACGCCAGGTTGCCCCTTCGTCGTCCGACAAAGCCAGTATCAACTGGCTGCG
>JBGAIN010000255.1:0-9074 GCA_044225505.1 Limisphaerales bacterium | reverse complement strand
GCTCGAATTGAGCCGAGAGATGCTGCATCAACGAAAGGGGCTGAAAGTCCTGCTCACGAGCGGATACAGTCTGGAACTTTCCACACCCCGGCTTTTTCCGGCCGGGCAGATCCATTTTCTGCCCAAGCCCTACGATCCGAAGTTGCTCCTGCGCACGATTCGAGCCACTCTCGACGGCAAGGAGGAACGAGCGAGTCTGAGTGCCCAATTCGCGTCTGACGACCATCGTTTTAACTGATCGATTGAGGTTGAGCCCTGACCGTGTCCACAACAACTTAGAACGTAAAGAAAGCCCCTGCCATCTGGCCGTCCGAGCTCACCGGAGCGCTCAGCAGACCATCTCCATTTTCCGCCCGGATTGTGAAGTAATAGGTTCGGCGGTTGAGGAACAACCCTTGCTTGGTCACCGAAGTCGCCGTCCCGTTGTCCGTCCAGTCGACCGTATTGCTCGCCCCAGGGCTTGTTCCAATTGCATACCAATACCGTTTGATCCCACTCTGCGCATCAGCACTGGCATTCCAATTCGCTGACAACCGCGTCCACGCCGTGGTTTGGGTAAGATCTTGCCCAGTCCCATCGCGAACCACCGCCGGGGCCGAGGGCGCCGTCGTATCCACTGGCCGCACGGAAATACTCACCGAGGCCGACGTCGTGCTCGCACCCAGGTTATCGTACGCCCTCGCCGTGATCGAATACGCTCCGGCAGCAACGCCTGTCCAAGTGAAACTATAAGGGCTGGTTGTGTCCTGCCCTAACAGAGTCTTCCCTTGATAGAACTCCACTTTGCTGATGCTTCCACCGACGTCGCTGGCATTCGCCGTGATCGTCAGGCTCGCCGGGGCAACAAAAGTCGCCCCGACCGCGGGACTCGTGATGCTGACCGTCGGCAGCTTATTGATCACGGAGATGTTGACCGCTTGAGAAGTGGTACTCGCTCCCAATTTATCGTAGGCCTTGGCCGTGAGCGTGTAGTTCCCGGCCCCCACGCCCGTCCAGGTGAAACTATACGGACTGGTCGTGTCTTGGCCCAGCAAGGTCGTTCCTTGATAAAACTCCACTTTGCTGATGCTTCCACCGACGTCGCTGGCATTCGCCGTGATCGTGAGACTCGCGGGGGCGGTGAAACTTGCTCCGCTCGACGGGCTCGTGATGCTGACCGTCGGTGCATTGTTGATCACAGAGATGTTGACCGCTTGGGAAGTGGTACTGGCCCCCAAGTTATCGTAGGCCTTGGCCGTGAGCGTGTAGTTCCCGGCCCCCACGCTCGTCCAGGTGAAACTATACGGACTGGTCGTGTCTTGGCCCAGCAAGGTCGTTCCCTGGTAAAACTCCACTTTGCTGACGCTTCCACCGACGTCGCTGGCATTCGCTGCGATCGTGAGACTCGCGGGGGCAGTAAAACTAGCGCCACTCGCTGGGCTCGTGATGCTGACCGTGGGTGAATTATTCGACGCATTGACGGTGATCCGGACCCCCCGCGACACCGTCGACTCGCCGTCGTTGTCATAGGCTTTGACCGTGAGCACGTAGTTGCCAGGCGCCACGCCCGTCCAAACGCAATTGAAAGGACTGGTCGTTGCCTCGCCAACCTTGGTCGCGCCCTGGAAAAACTCCACTTTTGTAATCGTCCCATCCGTATCGGTGGCACTGGCTGCCATCGCAACGTTGGCTGGTGCGGCAAAAGTCGCTCCGTCCGCAGGGGCCGTAAGTGTGCTGCCAGGCGGGTAGACAATTTTGTAGGAAGCACTCGATACATTGCTATCGAGCCACCCGCTCACGACCGCGATCGCTTTGATTGTCGTCGTCTTCGCGATCAGCAAAGAAGCCGTGTAGCGCGTGGAAGCGATGGTCGGAACGCTACCATCTGTCGTGTAGTAGATCACAGCTCCAGAGCTTGCATCCGACAGGCTAACCGTTTGCGCGCCTTGATACGTCCCACTCCCCAAACTAAACGTCGGCGACGCGGCTTGAGCTGCCGGCTCGGTGTTGAATGACCATTGGATATCTGCTGCGAGCTTGTTGCCAGCCAGATCACTCACCCCGGTCGTACCTCCCTTGATCGTCGCGGTGTAGGCGCTGTTGTACTTCAGGGCGCTGGTCGGTTGCAACCGAGCCACACGCGTGACCACGTCGTAAGTCACGGATGCTGAAACCTCGTTATTTTGCGCGTCCCTCAGCGTGAATGGATTCACACCGCCGTTGAATCGGTAGTTGGCCGCATCCTCGCCTTCCCAGCGATTGCCATCGATGACCATCGCTGGACCGCCAACGTTAATCGCCCGGAAGAATGTCCCTGTCGGCGGGGTCAACGGAACGTACGTGCGCCACAACTCAACGCCGCTCAGCACGCCCTGATCCCCGGGGGTGTTACAGACGTAATCCAATTGAATCGCCTGATCTTTCACCGTCACCGGGAATGGTCCCAGCCGCTCCCAATGCCCAGGCTGACCGGTATTGTAACCCGACAACACTTCGATGCCATCGAGAGACAAGCTCGCGTTGAGGGATGCATTATCTTCGAAAGTCCAGGCAAAGACGTTGTAGGTGTCATTGGGGACGCCGGTAATATCCAGCTCCAATTTAGCGCTGTAACGGAAGGTTCGAAGCATCGTCTCGTAGTTTGCCGTCGGTAGCGCCGGACTAAAGGTGACGCTCGGGAGTTGACTCGCGGAACCGTTGACCATGAAGTTCGGGGTGGACGTGTCGTTTGCTTCCCACGTGTTCCCGTCCATTGCCATCACCGGCCCACCCAGATTGATGGCGCGATAGAATGTGCTTGTCGCTGGAGGGGTCGCGGGGGCCGCTCCTCCCCCTTGCCAGATTTCTAATCCACTGACATAGACGAGCCCGTTTCCACTCTGCACGCCCACTTCGATATCACCATCGTTCACCACCACGCGGAAGGGTCCCAACCGCTCCCACCGCCCTGCCCCACCGCTCGTGAAGGAACCCACAACCCTGCCTTCCACCGTTAGAGTCGCGGTTTGGGAGACATCGTCCTCAAACGTCCAAACATAAACGTCGTAGGTCCCAGCGGGTACCTGCGTCAACGTAAACTGCATCTCTTTGCCAAGCCGGAAGTCTCGTAACATCTCCGTATGCGACAGGTCCGTCGCGGGATTGAACGCAAACAATGGATTCGGATAAGGGTAAGCGTAGAGCGATGAGGTGAGCGTCCACGGCGCGATCGACTCGTTGAACTGGGCACTCACCGAGGTGGCGGTGCTGACGGTCGACGCGCCACTGATCGGCGTTGCCGCAACCACGGTCGGGGAAGTGCCGTCCGGGTCCGACGGCGGTAACCCCGCGAAGAGCGACTGGACCTGGCTGACGTTGAGTGCCCGGTTGAACATTTGGAAATCATCAATCTTTCCAAAGAGAGCTTCCCCGGGAAGACCCGTGCCATCATTGTAGGCCGCACCCAATGTCACCGCCCCGCCAGCCGCGTCCGCCAAGGGTCCGGTGTGGGGTACGGCAAAGTGCTGTACTCCGTTCACGAACAGCCGCACGGTGATTCCATCATACGTCCCGGCCAGATGCACCCACTGCCCCACGGGCGCTGCCCCGCCGACCGTGATGTCCGAATAGCCGCCGCCCGCCGTGTTCACGAACCAGCGGTACTTTCCATCGTCACTGATCATCAACCCCCACGGTTCTAATGCCGATGTGCCCACCTGCCTGGACGCTATTGTCGCCCAGTGGCCCTGGTTGCTCTCGCGGTAGACCCACGCCGCCACCGTAATTCCTGCCGTCGCCGTGTTTAAGCTTGCCGAGTTCCCAATCCGTACAATGTCGTCGACGCCGTCGAAATGCACCGCGCTACCGGCCTTGCCTTCCGTCCAACTCGCTCCGTTCAGCAGCACTCCAAGGTTGCCCTGTCCGGAAGCATCGATCGCACTGCTCCCGTTCCCGTCGTTGAAGTCCAGACCCACGATCGGTTTGGGCAGCCGCGGCGCCACCGTGACGTTGATCCCAGCTTGGGGAACCTCAATCCGTCCACTGTCATCCACCGCCCGACTCTTGATATTGACCACCCCAGCGCCTTCCGGGATCCAGGTCGCAGTCCAATCCGCCGCACCGGTCGCCGGATGCCACGTCGCCCCTCCATCCAACGAAAACTCAACGCCCGCAGGCCGCCCGCCCCCCGCGTCGGTTGCCGTCCCTACGATCGTCACCGCGCTTCCCGCAATGACGGTCTGGCCTGGCGGCATCTGAATCACCGACGTCGGGGGCACCGTGTCGGTCGATGGCGTAGCCGAGACCAACCCGGCCTGCAGCGTGACCGGCTGAACTCCCATATCCGCAAACAGGTTCACGGTCGCCTGTTGCATCCGCGTATCCGGTCCAGGCCCAGCGCCGTCATGGGTCGAATCCAAGCCGCGCGGCCAATTGATTGTCCCGGCACCAAAGACCAGGGCCCCGCTGCTGTGACGGTAGAGGCTTAAACTATGAGTCGCTACTCCAGGCGCATACGTTCCGCCATGGTCCTGGAGGTACTTATCCACGGCGATGGTCGTCTCGGACATCCGGAACAATCCCGCCGGCAACCACCCGTTATCCACAATTTCGTCCCACTCAAATCCCAACACCCCAGCAGGGAGTTGCGCGAACTGACCGTCGGCCAAGGTATCAATCCCCGTGTTCCGCCAGAACCTCAGTTTGCCTTGGCTGGAAGAAATGAAGATTGGGTCGTGGCGAAAAGCGTCGACATTATAAAGCTGGCCTGACACCGCGTTCTCTGGACGTCCGCCATCCCCCGGAGGGCTAAAGCGCGGATCACGCCAGGTGCCCGTCCAGGTCGACGTCGGGTCGATCTTGGCATTCACCTGCGTCTCTTTGTAGCAAACGAGGGTCCGATACGTTGCGCTCGGATTGGCAATGCTATTCTCCCAACGCGTTTTCCAAAACATCTCATTGCCGCTGAAAAACCCCAGATGAACTCCGGCCGCCCGCGCCGATTCGACATTCGCGCGCTGTTGCCCCGACCAATACTCGTCATGCCCGACAGAAATGAAGACTCTGTGGGAGACGAGTGCCGCGACCCCGCGCCGATCGGTATCCACGCCCGACGCGTAACTCACGTTGTATCCATTCGACTCAAGCCAGCGGATCATCGGATACTCCGCACCAAACAAAAATCCTTCCATGGCTGCTCGATCGATCGCTGCTTGGGCATCTCGGCGATTGGCAAACGGCCTGTTATAGCTCACTTTGGAAGCTCGCCCCTGGTAGCCAGGCCCGTTTCCCAAGTAGAGATTGGCGCCCCCGTAAAGGTTGTAAGCCTGCCAGGTCGTGTCCGAGGTCTGAAACAAAATGTCCGAGGACCCGGCATCGTCTCGCACGATAAACACAATCAAGCTGGCCCCACCGGTATCCGTTCGGACGGGTCTCGCCAGGTATACCCCGGAAGTCGCCGTCGCGGGCACAGTCCAACTGGCGGAGACTCCCCAGTTGCCGCAATCGACCAGGCCGGTAGCCAAATCGACCATGCAAGCTGGCTGGATCTGCGGCAGGCTCGCGGACGGATTCAGCGTGGCTACTTTTCGCGCCCCGGAACCGCCGTAGTATCCCAGCCGATAAATATCGATACGATACGCCGTTGCCGTCGTGTCGATCTTAAACGCAACCGTTTGACCTCGGTTCACGCTGATCTCGGTGGCGAATCCTTGAATGCTAGGATCTCCACTCCCTTCCAATCCCCATTCGCTCGCTGGACTGCCAGCCAAACTATTCTCGACCACAATCGGATTCGGCGCAGCCGTTACGGATGGGACCCCTTGGCCTGACAAACCTAACGTCACAACCAGAGCGATGGCCGCAACGAGGGACGAGTTCTGAAACAGTTTTGATGCTTTCATGCTTGATCGCGGACACAACGTCTCGTCCGCCAAAGGGCTGCTACTGCGAATGGATTGACTACCGACAGTGGTGGCGTATTGCCGTTGAAACTGCTTAACGTTGCTGAAACTGCTTAACGCGGCTGCGAGTTCTCCTCACAGCGAGGACTTCCGATTCCTGTGGCCGGGAGTCTTTTGGCACTGCTGCAGGCGATGTACCGAAACAGGACATTATCGAACACAGAGGTTAAACCCTTTTCTCACTACCGTTGGTAACCTTTGGCGGCCCGCACCCACGTTTTGCGGACGGCACCTCGCTAGTCCCTCCTGTCTGGCAGCCCGAAACGGTCAGATTTCATGAGCGAAGAGAACAAGCGCGGCTCCGCGTAAACCTCGATAGCTCGGCTTCAACGGCTACGGCTCTGACGGTTTAACGAACCAATACGTAGTTTACCCCCCTCGCTTCCAGGGCTTTAGCCGCTTTCGCTGCTGGCCATCGCCGGTTCCCACGCCCGCACCACCGCACACTCGTCGAGCGCCTGATCAAGCACTCCCATTGGAACGAGACCCACTGAGAAGTGGGCCCGTGCACACGCAAGCGAGATTAATATGAACGCTTCACAGGCGCCTTGTTCTTATCAGATTCCTCCCAGAGGATGGCCAACCGATGAGCGAAAATCTTGGCCAAAACTCGTTGGCCCGGGTTCTGCCAGCCGATGCCGCCTCAACATGGACACGCCTCCTTCGTTTTTTCGGCGGCTCTTTATCCATCGGGAGGGTCCGACGGCGAAGGCCGAAGCGGCCCTTCATTTCCTGCCCCTCAGGCTGAACTTGAGGAATAATTCAGGTGATCCTCGATTACATTCAGGAGCTCTCCAGGATTTGATGGAGTTGGAGCCCGCTCCGCAAAGTCGCGCCGGTCTCGGATCGGCCGTTGGCGACTCTTGAGAAAACGACAGGAGCGGTAGATCAGAGAATCGATTCATCAATTTAGGAAGTGCCAATGCCAAAACCATCCCACCGACCCACCTCAGGTCCCGCTGAAACTCATCAAACCACGGACTCGCCCAAACAAGCGCTGCGCACGAATCAAGGCATTCCCATCGCCGATAACCAAAATTCGCTCAAAGCCAGTTCGCGTGGTCCCGTGCTGCTGGAAGACTTCGTGTTGCGCGAAAAGATCACGCACTTTGACCATGAACGAATTCCCGAGCGCATCGTGCACGCGCGCGGCTCGGGTGCGCACGGCTATTTTGAGTGTTATCAGTCGTGCGCGGACATCACCACCGCCGCGTTTCTTCAGGATGCCAAACTGAAGACGGAGGTTTTTGCGCGCTTCTCGACCGTCGCGGGTGGCGCAGGCTCCGGCGATATGCCGCGCGATGTGCGCGGGTTTGCCGTCAAGTTTTACACGTCGGAAGGTAACTTCGACATGGTAGGCAATAATATTCCCGTCTTTTTTATCCAGGATGCGATCAAGTTCCCGGATCTGGTGCATGCCGTCAAAATGGAGGCCGACCGCGGGTTTCCTCAAGCCGCCACCGCCCATGACACTTTCTGGGACTTCATCTCCCTAACCCCGGAGAGCATGCACATGGTGGCCTGGATCATGTCCGATCGCACCATTCCACGCTCGCTGCGGATGATGGAGGGTTTCGGCGTCCACACGTTTCGTCTGATCAATGCGGAAGGCGAATCGCACTTCGTCAAATTCCATTGGCGTCCCACCCTCGGTTCCGCGTCTGTCGTCTGGGATGAAGCCGTGAAGATTAACGGAGCTGACCCAGACTTTCATCGCCGCGACCTCTGGGAAGCGATCGAATCAGGAAACTTTCCCGAATGGGAACTCAGCTTTCAGGTCTTTGACCAGAAGACCGCCGACAGCCTGGACTTTGATGTGCTCGACGCCACGAAACTGATCCCCGAAGAGATCATTCCTTTACGCCCGGTTGGACGGATGGTGTTGAACCGGAACGTGGACAACTTCTTTGCCGAGACGGAACAGGTCGCCTTTTGCCCGGCGAACATCGTGCCTGGAATCGGGTTCACCAATGATCCTTTGCTGCAGGGCCGGCTCTTTTCCTACTTGGATACACAACTCAGCCGCCTGGGCGGGCCTAACTTCCACCAACTGCCAGTGAATGCGCCACGCTGTCCGTTTCATAATCAGCAGCGCGATGGGATGCATCAAATGCAAGTGCCCAAAGGCCGGGCCAACTACGAGCCGAATTCAATCGACCCCTCAGGTCCACGGGAAAACCCTTCGTTTGGCTATAAAACGTTTCCCGAGGCGGTCTCCGGACAGAAGTCCGTGCTGCGAACGGAAACATTCGCGGATCACTACTCGCAAGCCCGACTGTTCTATCGATCCATGAGCGACATCGAGAAGCGTCACATGGTCAGCGCGCTGGGGTTTGAACTCGCCAAGGTGGACCTTAACCCAATCCGCACGCGCGTGCTCGGCCACTTGGGGCTAATCGATCCCGATTTGCAGCGGCAGGTGGAGGAGGCCTTAGGGATGCGCGGCCAGGCGGATAAAATCACTCCGGCCGTCCCACCGCGGGATTTGAAACCCTCGGACGCCCTAAGTCTGGTCAAGAAGGCCCAACCAACGTTGCGCGGCCGAAAGATCGGCGTGCTCCTCACCGACGGCTTTGATCCATCGTTGCTCGAAGCCTTGCGCAGAGCGTTGAAGACCGAGAAATGCAGTTTAGCCATTATTGCTCCCAAGGTCGGCGGAGCCAAAGATTCTGCTGGGGTATTGCAGCCCGCGGCGCATTCCTTATCTGGCGCCCCCTCGGTTTTCTTCGACGCCGTGGTCATTCTGGCGTCGGAAGCCGGAATTCAACCGCTGTTAAGTGAGGCCGCCGCAATCGATTGGGTGCGCGACGCCTTCGGTCATCTCAAGGTCATTGGATTTACGGCCCCGGCGCAAGCGCTCCTGGACCGCGCCGGTGTGCAAGCGGACGAAGGCGTGATCGAGATCCGCGAAAATCGGTCGATTCCAAATTATCTCAAGCAAGCCAAGTTGGGTCGCGTCTGGGATCGCGAGCCAAAACTCCGGTCCCCCGGCTAATCTCGCTCCGGTATGCGCCGACGACGGAAACCGATCGTCGGCCGCCGGTTCAGATGTCGCACATTCGGAGACAATTTGTCACCACTGGCTCTCCCGATTCATGATCTTGCTGTGGTCCGACGAAGCCAAAAGCGGGTCACGCGTCCAGTGGACGGGCGTCG
>JBGAIN010000254.1:0-8679 GCA_044225505.1 Limisphaerales bacterium | reverse complement strand
CGGGAAATCAGGGCAGGTCGATGATGCCGAATCGACGGTGATGGGACCATGGCAGCCTGGCCAACGCGCCAAGCGCGTCGAACGTGACCGCAGCTTCCGCACCAGAGATACTCTCTTTTGCGCTCTCTGCGCTCCCTACGGTTGAATCAGTTCTTTGCGCCCTTCGCGCCAAGAACGCACCGTTGCCGGAAGGCACTGGCTACGGCGGCATGTTCCTCGGGGTCGGGGTCGGTATCGGCATCGGGATCGAAAACCACAGGCATTGGATCTGGCCATGCGGTTGAATGTGTCCCGTGCTGCACGGCATTGAATCGGAGGAATATGGAATTTTCCCGAACGATTCCGATTCCGATTCCGACCCCGACCGAAAACCGGGAAATCAGGGCAGGTCGATGATGCCGAACCGACGGTGATGGGACCATGGCAGCCTGGCCAACGTACCAAGCGCGTCGAACGTGACCGCAGCTTCCGCACCAGAGATACTCTCTTTTGCGCTCTCTGCGCTCCCTGCGGTTGAATCAGTTCTTTGCGCCCTTCGCGGCAAGAACGCACCGTTGCCGGAAAGCACTGGCTACGGCGGCATGTTCCTCGGGGTCGGGGTCGGTATCGGCATCGGGTTCGAAAACGTCAGGCATTGGATCTGGCCATGCGGTTGAATGTGTCCCGTGCTGCACGGCATTGAATCGGAGGAATATGGAATTTCCCGGAACGATCCCGATTCCGATTCCGACTCCGACCTCGATGCGGAAGGCGGAGTCAGATGTAGTACATCTTTCCTTTGTCTTCGCTCGCTTCGGCCAGCTGTTGAAAAGTGACGTCGTCCGCCGCCTTGTCCAATGTGCATTGCAGCCGGCGCCATGCCTCGCGCAATTCGGTCGGGCACCGTGGATCGCCCAATGCCGGGGTGTCGAACAGTTGACCGTGGATCGCCCGGAGCACGTCGCCAAATGTGATCGCCGCTGGGGGACGTGCCAGCAGGTATCCGCCTTCCTTGCCACGCTGACTACGAACGATCTGTGCGGATTTAAGCTCGATGAGAATCTGCACCAGGTAATTGACCGGGATCCCCTGCTCCTCCGCGAGATCGTCGGCACGCACGGCCACTCCAGAAGCGAACTGCCGCGACAGGCCGAGGACGGCCCGTGCCGCGTAATCGCTCTTCACGGAAAGTTTCACGGCCCAGACCTTAACGCCGCTCGCAACAACCGCAATGAAAACATCGGGTCAAGCGAGCAACCCCTTCACCACTTCGCCGTGCACATCGGTCAGACGGAAATCACGGCCCTGGAATCGATACGTCAGTTGCGTATGCTCGAGCCCGAACAAATGGAGAATCGTCGCGTGCAGGTCATGCACATGCACCTTGTTCTCCGCCGCGTAAAAGCCGAACTCATCGGTCTTGCCATAAACGATGCCCGGTTTAATCCCGCCGCCGGCCATCCAGATGGTATACCCATGGGGATGATGATCTCGGCCCAGTTGATCGGGCTTCAAGTCGCCTTGCATCATGGGCGTGCGGCCGAATTCGCCCCCCCAAACGACCAGTGTGGAATCGAGCAAGCCACGCTCCTTGAGATCTTGAACCAGCGCAATGGAAGCTTGATCCGTCTCCAAACAGCGCTTTTTCAAATCATAGACCAGGTTACCGTCGGGCCCACCGTGATGATCCCAGCCGCGGTGGTACAGCTGCACGAAGCGGACCCCACGTTCGACCAGCCTGCGGGCGAGCAAGCAGTTGTTGGCGAACGAAGCTCGGCCAGGGGTCGTCCCGTAGCGTTCCTGCATTGCTTCGGGTTCCTTCGAAATATCCATGACGTCCGGCACGCTCGTTTGCATGCGATAAGCCATTTCATACGCGGCAATGCGCGTCTGAATCTCGGGATCTCGGAGCGCGTCATAGCGCATTTGATTGAGATCTCGGATCGCGTCCAGCGACTGCCGGCGCCGCTCCGGGTTGACCCCGGGCGGGTTCGCCACGAACAGGACGGGTTCGCCCTGCGACCGTAACTGAACGCCTTGATGCATCGTCGGGAGAAACCCGCTCCCCCAAGCATTCACGGTCAATGGTTGCCCCACTCCGGTCATCAAAACCACAAATGCGGGCAAATCTTTGTTCTCGCTGCCCAGTCCGTAACTGAACCAGGAACCCATGCTCGGCCGCCCAGCCAACTGGGCGCCCGTGTTCATGAAAAGCGTGGCTGGATCGTGATTGAACGCTTCGGAATAGAAGCTCTGCACAAAACAAACGTCGTCCACCGCGCGCTGGAGATTGGGCAACAGTTCGGAAAGCCAGACGCCCGACTTCCCGTACTGGGCAAACTTGTAGTTGGTCCCCAAAAGTTTCGCGTCCTTGCCAATCTGAGCGAGGCGGATGTTCTTCACCAACTCCTCCGGAGTCTTCTGACCGGAGCGCTTGACCAACTCAGGTTTGTAATCGAACAGGTCCAGATGCGACGGCCCGCCCGACATGAAGAGATAGATAATATTCTTGGCCTTGGGCGCGAAGTGAGGCCCTAAGAGTCCCGGAGTCGGTTTCGGTCCTTCCCCGTGCAGACGGCCATTCAACAAGGAGGCCAGCGCCAACGCCCCCATTCCTGTCCCGCATTGCTGAATGAACCGACGGCGCGTTACCGTTCGAAGCCGGTCCGTGAGTGTGGCCGCTGCAATTTCAGATTTCATAGGGCGAGTGAGAGCTTCAAGCGGTGCGTTGGTTGCAGCGCAGGTTAACCTTTGGTAAGCGTTTCATCGAGGTTCAAGAGGACGTTGGCGACCATCGTCCAGGCTGCAAGTTCAGGGCCCGCGAGCTGAGGCGCTCGTTTGGCAGACCCGACCTGCAACAACGCCTCTGCTGCTTGCGGGTCCGCGCGATATCCATCGAGCTGTTGTTTGTAAAGGGAACGAAGCCGTTGCATTTCAGCCTCGGTGGGCAATCGCGAAACACAAAGGCGGAACGCGAACTCGAGTTGCTCGGTAACGCTGTTGCCGCCTTCATTCATAATTCGCTGACCAAAGACACGCGCGGCTTCCAGGAAGGTGGGTTCGTTTAACCCTGCCAAAGCTTGAAGCGGGGTATTAGTCCTCGGGCGACGGGCGACGCACACATCCCGGCTGGGAGCGTCAAAGGTCGCAAACGTGGGGTAAGTGCAGACGCGCCGCCAAAATGTATAAACCGCCCGCCGGTAAAGCTCCGGGCCCTGGCTGGTAGGCCATTCGTCCATGCCAATCTCCGGGCGCAAGAAGCCGATTTCTTTCCAGAGATTCGGCGGTTGCACAGGATAGACGCTCGGGCCGCCCATTTCCGGATTCAACAAGCCGCTCACCGCGAGCGCTTGGTCCCGGATCGCCTCAGCATCGAGTCGGAAGCGTGGTCCCCGGGCCAACAACCGATTGTAAGGATCTTTCTCCAGCAGTTGATCAGAACAGGTTGAGGCCTGCCGGTAGGTCGCGGATAGGACGAGCAATTTCTGCATCGCTTTAAGATCCCATCCTGTGCGGACGAACTCCGTGGCGAGCCAATCTAACAATTCCGGGTTGACGGGCACCTCGCCTTGCCGGCCGAAATCGTCGCTCGTCTTCACGAGGCCAATGCCAAAAAAGCGCTCCCAAAGTCGGTTTACCGTCACCCGGGCCGTGAGCGGATTATCCGGACTGACCAACCAACGGGCTAAACCCAAGCGGTTGGTCGGAGTATTCGGCGGAAACGGATTCAAGAAGGACGGCACACCAGGCACCACTTCTTTCCCTTTCTCCAGGAAATTGCCGCGCACATGGATGTAGTTCGGGCGAGACGCTTCGGTGCGTTCCTGCATGACGAGCGTCGAGTATTTGATCGCCGCCAGTTCACTTTCGCGTTGATTGAGTCGAACGAGCTCACGTTCCAAGCGGCGAACGGACGGCGAGACCGTTCGGAAATACGCACGCAAGTCGCGGCGCTGCGCGTCGGTGCGATCCGCTTTCGGGGTTCGTAGCACCGCTGTGATCTCCTCCGTGACGGGCCATAGAGCATCGGGGTCTTTTTCCGTTGTCACGGAAATGCGCATTCGGCCGATCGTGTGGCTATTGCCGTGGTAGGAATCGAAGCGAAAGCCGAGCTTCGTCCCGGCTGAGGTTCCAATCGGGTCTTTGGTTCGAGCGATCAGAAAATGCCGCTGACCGATTTGAGGCCCGATGGCCCATCCGGTTTTGGGATTACGATCAAGGGCGTGCTCGGCCCGATAATAGTCTTGTTCCCAGTCGGCCACGGCGTTCGTTAAGGTCACTAATTCGGCTCGTCCACCGCCATTGGCGCCGGCGGTAACGGCGAATTCGTCGAGGATAAAGTTGCCCTCGCGCCAGCGTCCCGGGCCATTTTTCGGCAAACTGGGGTCGGGGAGCGCTTCCAGCAGGATGGCCGTCACACCAGCGAGATCCGTCTCTGCCTCCATGGTCACGGTGTCGTAGATTGGGTTTAGCCCCGCGGAGAGAACAGATCTATCCGGGAGATTCGTCAGTGCGGCGCCGCCTGTGGAAATGAGATTTGAGAGTGTCAGGGGATGCCAAACTTGCCCGACCGATCCCATACGCTTTTCCCAACGGTCTTGTTCCTCGTCCAAGGTTGTTTCGACCCGTGCCAATTCCTTGCGCGTTAGGGCGATTTGTTGATGCAGATAGGCCACGCGCCCTTGAAGAGGCGGTGCCGGCACCGAGACGGTCGGTTCAACGCTATAGTTGCCCCCGTCCGCCGTGTTGTTGAAGACGGCGTAAAACCGGTAGTATTCCTCCTGCGTGATCGGATCGTATTTGTGAGTGTGACATTCCGCACACATCATGGTCAGCCCCAACCAGGTTGTCGCGGTCGTCGCGACACGGTCCTTGACCGCTTTGGTGCGGTATTCCTCGGCGTCGCCGCCTCCTTCATCGTTGATCTTAGTGTTCCGGTTAAATCCAGTCGCGATCTTCTGTTGCAGCGTTGGATTGGGCAGAAGGTCACCCGCGAGCTGCTCGACCGTAAACTCATCAAACGGTTTGTTCTCGTTGCAAGCTTGGATGACCCAGTCCCGGTACGGCCAGATCGAGCGCGCCAAATCGACTTGATAGCCGTTCGAATCCGCATAACGCGCCAGGTCGAACCACCAACGCGCGATGTGCTCTCCGTAGTGGGGAGAGCGCAATAGCCGATCTACCAACTGCTCGTAAGCATCCGAACTTGTGTCCCGAACAAACGCGTCGACTTCCGCAACGCTCGGGGGCAATCCCGTGAGGTCCAAGCTCAAACGTCGGATGAGGGTGGCGCGGTCCGCCTCGGGCGTCGGCTTTAAACCCTCCCGTTCCAAGCGGGCGAGAATGAAACGGTCGATATCATTTCGGACGGCCGGAAAGTCTCGGACGGAAGGAAGTTCCGGTCGCGCCGGTTTGACAAACGACCAATGTTTGGTGGCATCTTGTTCAGGCCAAATTGCGCCTTGGTCAATCCAACGCTTCAGAAGGTCGATTTGGTCATCGGTCAGTCGCGCCCCTTTTGCCGGCATGACATCATCGGAGTCGGTCGTGGTAACCCGGGCGATCAACTCACTCTCACCACTTTTTCCCGGAACCAACAACGGCTTGCCAGACTTGCCGCCGCGCAACGCCGCCTCCTTCTTATCGAGACGCAGCTTGCCCTTTTGGGAATCGGGTCCGTGACATTCGGAACAGCGTTTAACGAGAATCGGTTCGATATCCCGTTGAAAATCAACCGCGGCAGCGCTTGCGGAGGGGCGAACGAGCAACAACAAGGCTGCGGTCCAACCGCATCCCCATCGCACCCAAGTTTGTGGCAGCAAATTCATGGCCTGGAAAGGATTCTGGTCGCGGCATACTACCGTAAGTCCTCTCGGCCGTCATCTGAATCTTTGGTCGGGTTTCCAAGCGGACGGAGGCTTCCCAGAGCCATGGGTGCGCTCACGAATGTTTAAGCTGTCATTGAATAACCCCAAATGCTAGGCTCCGCCCAGGAATGAGCAGCCACGATACCGATGCCACCATGGCGGTGTTTCTCGACCTCGAAAACATCGCGCTTGGCGCCCGGGAAGCGCATTATCCGCGTTTCGATATCCAAAAGGTCATTGAGCGGCTGCTCCTCAAAGGGCACATCGTCGTCAAAAAGGCGTATTGCGACTTTGACCGCTACAAAGAGTTCAAACGTGATCTCCACGAAACCGCCTTCGAGCTGATCGAGATTCCGCATCTGCGCCAATCTGGCAAAAACTCCGCTGATATTCGCATGGTGGTTGACGCGTTGGACCTTTGCTATACCAAAGGCCACGTCGATACGTTCGTTATCATCAGCGGAGACTCCGATTTTTCCCCACTCGTCAGCAAACTGCGGGAAAATGCGAAAACCGTCATCGGGGTCGGCGTTAAGAAATCGAGCTCCGATCTGTTCATCAACAACTGCGACCAATTCATTTACTACGACGATCTCGTTCGTCCCGAGCCCGCCAAACCGCGGCGGGGCAGCTCGAGCGCGCAGAGTGCCGCCAAACCGGCGGACGGCGACGCCAAAGGCCCCTCGTTGGACAAAGCGCTGGATCTCATCGCGGAAACCTTCGAAGCAATTACGGGAGAGCGTGAGGAAGACGAGCGGATCTGGGGATCGATGATCAAACAGGCGATCAAGCGGCGGAACCCTGGCTTCAACGAGCGCGCCTATGGATTCCGGTCTTTCAACGACCTCCTCCTGGAAGCGCAGAAGCGCAAGATGCTGAAGCTCGAGCCGGATCCAAAATCTGGCGGATACATCGTCCAAGCGGCGGAATAGTCGTTGGGACGTCCGGAAGCGAAGCCGCAACCCACCCAATAAAGCGGACCATCCTCGGTCTTACGACTTGATCGCAGGCTTTTGCCCAGGTCCTGCTGCCAAACGGCTGTGACGAACGCTGTAAGTGAAGTAGACGACCATCCCAATGGCAAACCAGACGAGCAATCGAACCCACGTCGTCCAAGGCAGCGAGATCATCAGGTAGAGTGCGGAGAGCGCTCCGAGCGGAGCAACTACCCACACCATCGGCGTGGTAAAAGCCCTGGGCAAGTTTGGCTCGCGGACTCTTAGAACGAGAACCGCGACGGAGACAATCACGAACGCCAGCAGCGTCCCGATTGAGCAGAGGTTGCCCGCTTCGCGCACGGTAAAAATTGCGGAGAAAATCGCCACGCAAATCCCCGTGGCGATGGTCACGACCCACGGGGTCTTGAAGCGCGGGTGAACCTGGCTGATGAAAGGCGGAAGCAGTCCGTCTTTGGACATCGTCCAAAGCACCCGCGTTTGGCCGAGCATCATCACCAAGATGACCGACGACAAACCCGCGATTGCGCCAAGCTTGATCAATTCTGCCATCCAGCGCATACCCGCGCGATCGGCCGCGACGGCAATCGGATCCGGCACATCGAGTTCACGATATGGCACCACGCCGGTCGCAATCGCTGAGACCAAGATATAGAGAACTGTGCAGATCAGCAGCGACCCAATAATGCCGATTGGCATGTCGCGTTTCGGATTTTTCGCTTCCTGCGCGGCCGTGCTGACAGCGTCAAACCCGATGTAAGCGAAAAATACCACGCCAGCCCCTGCCATGACGCCGCTCCATCCGAAATGCTCACGCGCGCCCGTATTCGCCGGAATGAACGGATGCCAGTTCGCAGACTGAATAGCGCTGAACGCCCCGAAGATAAACAGCAAGACGACCCCGATTTTGACAAACACGATCAGGTTGTTGAACCCCGCTGATTCCTTGATGCCGACGACCAGCAACGTGGTGACCAGGGCAATGATGATCACGGCAGGTAAATTAAACAGCGCGGTCACTTGCGGCAGTGCGGTCGGATCCACTCCGGTCGAGCGCAAATGGTCGAACAACTGGGTTGAGACCGCCCTCCATTCACCACCCTGCAGCTGAACCAGGTGGGTCCCCGCCGCGGCGGACAGCTCAGGTGGGATGTGAATTCCCAAACCATTTAAGAACGAGACCATGTAGCCCGACCAGCCGATCGCCACTGTAATTGCACCGACCGCATATTCGAGGATGAGATCCCAACCGATGATCCATGCGAAAAACTCGCCTAAGGTCGCATAACCATACGTGTAAGCGCTGCCGGCCATCGGGACCAGCGAGGCAAATTCACTGTAACAAAGCGCCGCAAACACCGAAACGATACCAGCGATAATGAAGGAAAGAATCACTGCCGGTCCCGCGTTTTGGGCCGCGACGGTGCCGGTCAAGACGAAGATGCCTGTGCCAATGATCGCGCCCACCCCGAGCATGGTGAGATTCAGCGGGCCCAAAACACGCTTGAGGCTTTGGTCGGTGAGGGCTTCCGCTTGGAGCGCAGTTACACTTTTGCGACGGAACAAATTCATAACCTTTGCTTGGCACTGTGCCGTGAGAACCGCTACTACGGACGCGGTTAATGATCTAGGCACCCGTTGAAGTCAAGGTAAAAGCCCAGTGGAAGGCGTGAAGCCGGCGTTCGCCTGGTTTCGGATTCGCTCACCCGTGGCCCCGTAACTGCAGACGCTGCGATGGTGTGGAGTCGGTCGTCGGTGCCGAAACCGCAAATACCGCGCAGTCGGCACGCGCCGCCCTCCAGGGGCGACACCAAGCGTCTAAACCGACTTCCGATGCGCCGTCTGTTCCGTCGGCGGCACACCCGTTCCTTGAATCC
>JBGAIN010000253.1:0-9199 GCA_044225505.1 Limisphaerales bacterium | reverse complement strand
CCTTTCTCGCCGCACTCAGCCGCCCCTCCGGGGCTTGGGCCCTCTCACTTGAGCACCCGGCGCTAAAGCGACCGGGCTTCTCTCATTCTGTCCCTTCCGGGACTGAATAGAATTACCGAATGGCATTACAATATCTTCCACTGGGCGCGGCGATGGCGAGTCCGACGAAGCCTAGCCGCAGCAGCGCCGCATCCGTGAAAACACCTCGTGTGGTTCGAGGAGCTCTTGAAAAGGCGGAAATTCTGCGGCTGGTCTGACGACACGGCCGCGGTCCTTAATCTCACCCAATTTTAATCACACCCATGATCCGGACAGCGTTCTGCAGAGAGCGATAGTGCAGGCTTCACAGCCTTGCTGCGCTCCCGTACGTTTGGTGCATGACGAAGGTCCGCCGAGTGTTGACATGGAGTGCTGGGCTGCTCGTTCTGGCGACTTCGCTGGGGCTGAGCTTGACCGTCGCCACGGTCGATTACGAACCGTACTTCCAAACTTCCTACTATGCGCGGACGCTCCAGGCTCTGCAGCAGAACGCGACCGCGTCATTGCAGGTCACAGGGCTGCTGTCCGCTGGATTCGGTCGAGCTCGATTGACGCCAGTCTTAAACGCGGCTTCGGACGATCCTGGGCATGGCCAATTCCGCTCCTTACCGTTGGCTGGATATGGAGCGCGCAAAGGTCGTCCGGCGACTGGAGTTCATGACGATGTTTACGTCAAAGCCATCGCCTTGCGGGTCGAACAAAAGCTCACTCTTGTGATCAGTGCAGATGCGTTGATCATTCCGCCGGAAGTGACTGATCTGGCCGTTTCCCGTCTGGAGAAGGAAGTTGGCCTGCGCCGGCCGCAGCTTTATTTCAGTGCGACGCACACGCACGCAAGTTTGGGAGGGTGGGGGGATGGCATGGTCGCGGAGGCGTTCGCCGGTGGCTTTCAGCCCGGGGTACGAGTTTGGATGGCGGACCGGATTGTCGAGGCCGTTCGTGCTGCCGTCGCGGATCTGAGTGCCGCGTCGCTGGCGCAGGGAAGCTTTCTTGCGCCGGAGTTCATCCGCAATCGTCTCGTGGGAAAGCACGGAGAGGTCGACAGCGAATTCGCTTACATGGTTGTTAAACAGGCGGACGGTGACATGGGGTTGATCGGTTGTTACGGGGCGCACGCGACGGTGCTGCCAAGCAGCTTGATGGAGATCAGCGCGGACTATCCAGGGGCGTGGCAGCGTTGGGTTGAAGCGAAAACGGGCGGGACCGCATTGTTCCTAGCTGGCGGTGTCGCTAGTCATGGGCCTGTTCCAGGGACGAACGGTATGGCGGGAGTAGAGCGAATGGGGCAAGCCTTAGGCAATGAACTGTTGAGCCAGATGAGCGGTCTGACTTTCACGAATCGTGTCGCCTTGGGAATGATCGGTGTCGACGTGGAACTGCCGCCTGAAAACGTCAGGCTGACAGATGGCTGGCGTTTGCGTCCTTGGGTAGCTCGGCGCTTTTTGCCAGTGCGGAGATCGACTTTTCTTCAAGCGCTTCGTCTGCAAAATACCATATGGGTTTCGACGCCTTGCGATTTTAGCGGTGAACTGGCTTTGGGAATTAAAGACGCGTTTCGAAGCTCAGGCTGGCGGACTGTGATCACCAGTTTTAATGGGGATTACATCGGGTACGTGGTTTGCAGCCGGTACTATCATCTTAACGGCTACGAACCACGCGTGATGTCCTTCTTCGGACCGAACATCCCGGACTATTTCAGCGAGGTGATTCGACGACTCGTTACGGTTCTAACGGAGAGAAGTCTAGAGGCCAAAAACGGGCCGGTGGACCTGAATCGGCCGACGATGGCGGGCGGGGCGCCGTAAGGTTGATTGATTGCGCGTGCGTCCACGCGACGAACAGGATTTTCTACAACGGCGTCCGTGGCATTCATCCGGCGCGGTCGTCGTTGTGACCGGGAAGGCGCTATTCGTCTGTCAAATGTTTTGCGGCGCGTGATGGCAACCGAGACCGGGCATAGCTCGGCATTCGCCAGGCGGCATTGGAGCGCGAACGAGCTCTGCGGTTAACGCCGCTTCAGTCCAATCTGTTCGAATGGGATTGGATTGAACCCCGGCAATCGCTGGAAGACTTCGGCGTCCGAGCGAAGTTGATAATTGCCATGGGTCCGATCGACGAAACCGGGATCCTCGTCCGTCGCCCATAGAGTGTTAGGCTCAACGCGCCAGTTTCCGCCGGACGCTTCCCCACAATGGATCAGGACGTTGTTCCGAGCCCGATTGAGACGCTCTGCACCGGGCGGTGGATCCAAATAGCCAACAAGCTCCGGGTAGTGGGTGGTGTAGGGTGGTTTGGTAATGTCCACCTCACGCTGCAGTTTCTCGACGAAGAAGCAATCTTCTCCTCCTCGAAGGGCGTTGCGCCAGCGCGCCTCATCCCACGGCGCTGAACCCAAGGCGCGCTTGCAGTCGACAAAGATGTTGTTGTCCGCGCGAATGTCATGTCCACCATGAGAAAAAACGGTTCCGAAGGAACCCCGGCCTGGGTCCCCGCACCGGACAAAGACGTTGCCAAAAACCGTATCGCCGCCGTCGCCATCGTCAAAATAGACCGCGGCATTGCCGTGACCCATGGGACTGCCGATGTCGTGCCAGTAATTGTGGCGGATTTGATTCCCGCGACAGGATGGATTGCGGCCTTTGTAAAGCGCGCCGCAATCGTCCGTTTCGGTGCAGACATGGTGCACTTCGTTGAGCTCAAAGAGATGGTCGTTGCCGCCGATGAACACGGCCTGATGGGGCGCATCGTGAATCAGATTATGAGCCGCTCGGTTTCCGACGCCTTCAAGCGAAAGGCCATAGGCCGACGTAAGTTGATGTTCCGAAAAGCGCCAGATATGATTGTTCGCCGCTTCGTGCGCTCCGGGTGTCAAGGTTTTGCGGTCCCCACCACCGAGAATCAGCCCGCCTTGACCGGTATGATGAATGTCGCAATCGATAACTCGGTGTTTTGTACCGCCCGTGACCCGGATCCCGAGCCGTCGCGTGTTCCGGACCTCGCATTGGACAAGCTCACACCCCGATCCGCCGTTGATGTCGATGCCGTTATCCAGGCCGCATTCGACAATGAACCCCTGAAGGCGAACGTGTGACGCGGCTTCAAGTTTGACTATAGGCGCATCCAGCAAGGACAACGTGATGCGGGCACCGGGCGAACTGTCCGGTGGCCAATACAAGAGCTGGCTTGTCTCTAAATCGATGACGAACTCGCCCGGTTGATCCAACTCTTCGAGAAGGTTCAGGGCTCGAAATCTCCGCGGGGACGGGTTGCCTTGCATCAAGCTGTAAACGTGCGGTGCGGCGAGTCTGATCTGGTGCTGGGTGGCATCGATGGCGCTGATGCGGATTACCTCATCGTACCAGTCGTAACACCAGTAGCCTTGCAACCAGACACCCAACTCGCTCCGCCAACGTTCCGGACGTGTCCCAGTGTACTCGAACACCCCGCGTAGCCCGCGTTGATCGCCATCTCGCGGACGAGAGCCCGGTTCGATGATTCGCTGTATGGTCGTCCAACCGGTGTTCGGCCAGCGGGCCAGCAGCAGGCGTTGATCGTTAACGAACAATTCCGGCCCTGGCGGCGCTCCGTGATAGGCGATCGGAAACGGCGGTAGCTTCGTCATTCCCAAAGCCTGCAGGTTGACCACGCGTATGTGGGCGCGTGCGCTCGGATCGAGTCGATTCAGGATCGCCATGTCCGAGATGGTCTTACCACTGCCGGCTGGGAGTGCTCGCCCCCCCACAAGACGAACATTCTCCCCCATGGCGGCTCTCCAAAGGACCGGATGGGACGGTGTCCCGGAGTCCCCTGGGTTGAAGGTCAACGGCGATCTGATTTCATAATCACCACTGTGCACGATTACTTGGCGATCGACGTCACTTCCCCTCTGGCGGACCGCATCCTGAGCACGTTCCAAAGTGGCAAACGGAAGGTGGATCGTTCCCGGATTCGTATCACTGCCCGTCGTGGCGACGTGAAAGACCTCGCCGCGATTACTGATGCCTGGCCAGATAACTTGGGTAAGCAGTAATAAGAAGACTGCGGACTGACGCGGCCAGAGCGAAGAGAAGCAATGACAGCAGGGGCGATTCTTAAATGTCGTCATGCGCGTAAAGAAAAGTGTCGTTCCGCGAAACACTCGGAGGTCTGGTTCCCGATGGACTTCCAGTCTGGCACCCGCTTCGACGGGTCTGGGAGGGAGCAGGTTTCCCCCACACTCCTTGCTCAGCATCTCGCTCCCGGCTACGGCCGATCCCAGCGTGAGCTCTCGAGGCGGTCTGCGGCACTTGGAGATGGCCATTGCGGATCACGGCCTGGGAGGCGGCGCCGTGTGGGTGTCCTCATCGTTTCGTGTGATCAGCAGCGGGGCGAGGGCTTGACCCCAAATCTGGTAGCCCTTCTCTGTAGGATGACAGTAGTCTGACATAATGGCAGCGGAAAGATCACCGTTAGGATGGAGCAAAGCCTGGCCGATATCGAGAAAATGCACGCCGGGAAGTTGGCCGAACTTTTCGAGTTGCTTGTTGATATCGACGATCTGTTGGCGTCTGGGATGGTCTGGTTTCTCTTCTCGTGGAAAAACCGCCATCAAGATAATCCGGGCGCGTGGCACTTTTGCCCTGAGGCGTCGGAGAATTGACGCAATGCCATCGGCAATCTCGGCGGGAGTGTTCTTGCGGGCGTTCGCGGTTTCACTGGTATTATTCGTGCCGATGTGAAGCACCACCACTCCCGGGTGAATTCCGTCGATTTCTCCGTGGTCAAGGCGCCAGAGGACATTCTGGATACGGTCCCAGCCGAAACCGAGATTTAACGTCCGGTATGGAGCGAAGCTTGTCCTCCAGCTCATCGGGCCGTTGGAGATCCCGGATTTGGGTTCACCACCCCAAAAGTGAGTGATGGAGTCGCCGATCAGGACCACTTCCGGAGCGATCGTTTCTTTGATGCGTAAGATCTCGGCGTGGCGTGCGTCCCAATCGTAACTGTCCTGTTCCAGCTTCGGCACGGGAATCAGGGCGGAGTTCGTGGGAATATCACAAGCCAAGGGTTGGTCACCCATTAACTGAGCCAACGTTGGCTCAATCGCTTGAGCCCATGCTTCGGCCCCGGCCGGGCTGGGGTGAAGCAGATCCCAAAGCAAATCGGTGTTGATGCTCCCTTCCGGGTGCAGGAAGACGTAGTTCACGTCTTGCCAAAACACCCGCTGGCCATCGGCTAATCGGGCGGTAAGCTCTCCCGCACGCCGGCAGGTTTCGATGCATTGGGCGGACGAGTTGAAAGCCGGCGGGCTCACCCCAACCTCACTGTCACCGCCTCGGGGAAAGATCCGCAAAATCAGAATCTTCGTCTTAGGATGGCGCGCTTGGATCAGGTCAACAATCGCCTTTGTACCCGCAAAGATTTGCTCCGGGGTATGGACCTTGGCAAAGTGACGGTCATCGCTGTTGTTCGTCCCAATGAGGAGGATGGCCACCTTGGGAGAGTCGGCAAAGTCCAGTTCCCCATTTTGCAGGCACCAAAGGATTTGCTCTGTGCGATACCCATTATGTCCGAGGTTGAGAGCCTGCCGGGGAGCGAAATGCCGGTTCCAGACAGCGCGGAGAGGTTCATATTTGCCGCCAATTTCGCCGACCGAGTGGATGATGGAATCGCCGATCAGAACCAGATCGTAATGGCGGTTCTTGGCGGCGGTGACCTTCTCCTCATGACGTGTGCTGGCCGATGGAGTGGGAAAATTGGCGTCGCCCAGCGCGGGCGGTGTCGTGAGGCTGGCGGTGTTTTGCGCTTCCGTTCGAAGGAGGACCGTCGCGCACTCCAATGAAAAAACAGAAGCGAGCGACAGTAACAGGTTGAGGATCGCGTTCATGAACTTTCAAGGGTAGACCGGGTCATTCGATAAGCCGATAGGTAATTAAAGCGGCCCCAGGCTTTTCTTTGATTTCGACACTCAGCCCTTCGCTCATGAGTGTGGCGCCAAGGCGGACAATTCGGTCCGGCAAATCGTGGTTGCGGAGTTCGTAACGTGCTGCAGGGTTTAGCGCAGAAAGAGGCAACGATCGAATAGCCGTTTCGCAGTCGTTACGGCGGAAGGCTTGGATCATCCCGTCATTCCGTTCCGGCCGGTGGAATTGCCACGCAATCCAGTCCTGGACTCGCCGGCTGTAAGGAGTCAAGGGGTAGTAATCCGCCAGCATCAACGGGGCAACCTCAGCGCATTCGGCGTAGGCTTTCTTCTGGGCCGCAAGCGTTGCGGGGTCCAATCCGCCCGATCCAAAGGCCGTGAGATAAAAGCTGCGCAGGGCATATGGGCTGTAGATGTAACAGCCGGTTCCCTGAAAAGGCAGCCAGAATGAAAGTCCGTAGGTATGTCCTTGGTTTCCTTCAATCACCCCGGGCATGTCAGGAAACTGAAAGTCGCTGCGCAACAACGGCACGGCGCGGCGCATCGTTTCAAGGTCATTGCGGCGCCCGCCGGACGCGCAGGAATCGATGTGAAGGCCGGGATTTCGACGTCGTAGTTCGTCCCAAAACGCTAGGTGGCCTTGGACATAGAAGTTTTCCGTGATGCCCTGGCGATCAGGAGCGTCGTTCTTGCGCCAAGCTGGGAGCGGGCCACCTCCGTTCATGTCTTCTCGATACCAGTCGAGTCCCTGCGTCTTGATCATTTGGTCGACGTGATCGACCAGCCATTGGAGGGCCGCCGAATTCCCGAGATTTAGGATTGAGCCATGAGAGGAACCGGGTAATAGCCATTCGGGATGTTGACGGCCTAGCCACGAACTGGGATCACCGACCCGTTCCGGTTCGAACCACAAAAGGAATTGCATGCCTTGGGACCGGACCCAATCGCTGAACGGTTTGAATCCCTGGGGATATTTTCCGGGATCAACCTCCCAAGTGCCGGTATTGAGCCACGCATCGTTGCCTTTGTAAGGGCCGCCCGAACTTGGATACCAGGTGTTCGGGCCACCGGCATCTCGCCAACAAATGTCAGGCTTAATCCCGGCTGCGAGGACGTCCCGTATTTCTCCGATGTTTCTTTCCGAGCCCTCGACCTGAATCTGAGTGACGGGCGGTTGTGGTTGACCCTGGATCCGTGGCAGGTTGTGGGCGAGGAACCACCGACGCCAAAGATTCTGAGCCCGAACCCAATCGTGCCCTTCCCAAAACAAGAGAGCCAGCAGTGGCGTCCGGATCTCCTCGTTAGGGCGAACAACCATGTGGGTCCGTTGTTGGCCTGCTTGAATATGGAGCGTTGACCCTGAATCACGGCTGAAAGAGGCGGACCACTGCCCGGGCCAACCGACGGCCGCGATGAAGCCGTCTTCCGGACCTTGCAGGTTGAAGTAAGGCCAACCATCCGGGCCATCGCAAGACTTTCCGAATGGTCAGGTGGACCGAATTCCGCAGCCGGGTTCGGACGCAAGGGAAGGACGAAAGGCTCATAACTGTCGGCGGTGCATGAATCCCCCTTGATCCCATGGGAGCATATAACTCTCCGGGACGCGGCGGCGTTAATGGTGCGAAATCCAGTCCCTGCACGTGCTCCAATACTGGCGTGTTCTGAGTCCCGGTGTTCTTTCCAGGTAAACGGTCCATTCTACGACGGGGAACTCGATGTATTCGAGGGCAGTACAGCGAACCTGCAGACCGGTGGAGGGATCAACCCACGCGATCTGGTGTTCGATTCGCGCCGGGTCGAGTGATCGGCTCTGAGAATCGTATTGCCAATTCGGGAGCAGCGTGTCCGACGTCTTACCCCCGTAGACAAACGTGAATGGCGGTGGGACGTTGGGGGCCAAGAAGTGTTCTTGGCACCAGTGGCTCCGCATCTCTCGTTCCCTGGCGGTGCTGGATGAAGCAGAGGCGGGCAAGGCGGGCGCTGCGCCAAAAGCCACGGTTGCAGGCAGAGCGGCTAATAAGACTGCAGCGAGAGGAAGTTTCACGTCGCTAGGTGTAACAAACTGCTGGCCTTTGGCCAATGCTCGACTGGGCCACCAGCGAAGGATTTCTTGGCAGATGGATTCGAGTCAGGCAAGCTGAGCTCTCCAGTTCACAAGTATTGAAGATAAAGCGCCAGATCCAAGTGTCACCAAGCTCTACCTATTTTCACTTTTCACGCCCTATGCGACATCAGCTTTTTTGCGTCAGCGCCCTTCTGTTCGCTGACGTTGGTGCGTTTGCCGCACCCGCCGATTCCGGAGGACGTGCCGAGGCGTACGTCGATAAAACAGCGGAACAACCCAATTCTCAGTCGAAGTCAACGACCCGCACCGAAGTCAGCGCGCAATGGCGGGCGGCGATCAAAGTCGCAAAAGATTTTAAGATTGAGTTGCTCTATACGGTTCCGCGCGAGACCCAGGGGTCTTGGGTGTCGATGTGCGTTGACGGAAAAGGCCGGTTGATTGTCAGTGACCAAAACGGGGCTCTCTACCGAGTCACATTACCCAGGGCGAATGCAGAGGCGGCGAAGGTAGAAAAGGTGAATGTCAATGTTGGGTTTGCCCATGGACTTCTGTGGGCCTTTGATAGTCTTTACGTTGCGGTGAATGAAGGGAAGTTAGCCCATGGCGTTTACCGGGTTCGAGATACCGATGGCGACGACCAACTCGACAAAGTGGAGTTGCTCCGACAGGTAAGCGGGCGGTGAACATGGCCTGCACTCCCTCGTGCTGGCACCAGACGGCCAATCGATCTATGTCGTGATTGGGAATCAGAGTTCACTCACGAAGATGGAGGTGTCGCGCGTCCCGTATAACTGGAGCGAAGACCAGTTGCTTCCGCGATTGCCTACGGGATTCATGGACGATTCGCTTGCGCCTCAGGGTTACATTTCGCGCATGAGTCCAGACGGATCGAAGTGGGAATTGCTTGCGGCAGGACTGCGTAATCCTTTTGATATCGCGATCAATAAGGTCGGCGAACTGTTCACCTATGACGCCGATATGGAATGGGATATCGGCGATCCCTGGTATCGACCCACGCGCGTCAATCATCTGATTAGTGGCGCCGAATTCGGCTTCCGAAATGGTGACGGCAAATGGCCCGACTACTACATCGACAGCTTCGGCGCCGGGTCAAATATCGGTCCTGGATCGCCTACTGGGATTACCTTCGGATATGGTGCAAGTTCCCGAAGTAAATATCAGGACGCCCTTTA